>NZ_JBECOX010000001.1:0-751869 GCF_040104525.1 Pseudoalteromonas sp. XMcav11-Q | reverse complement strand
GTGTGGCTGATCATCCTCTCAAACCAGCTAGGGATCGTCGCCTTGGTGAGCCTTTACCTCACCAACTAGCTAATCCCACTTGGGCCAATCTAAAGGCGAGAGCCGAAGCCCCCTTTGGTCCGTAGACATTATGCGGTATTAGCCATCGTTTCCAATGGTTGTCCCCCACCTCAAGGCATGTTCCCAAGCATTACTCACCCGTCCGCCGCTCGTCATCTTCTAGCAAGCTAGAAATGTTACCGCTCGACTTGCATGTGTTAGGCCTGCCGCCAGCGTTCAATCTGAGCCATGATCAAACTCTTCAATTAAAAGTTTTTTGAAGCCTAAGCTTCGTGCTCATTGAATTCTGATTGTTTGTTTCTACTTTTCAAAAAAGTAAAATCAAAACGAATTGACTATATAGTCACTCAGTTACAATTGAGACTCTAAATTTGTTTGCGTCATCTAGCGAACTAGAATCTGCTGTTAGAACTCAATCTGTACGAGTGCCCACACAGATGATTGCTTCATATTTTTAAAGAACGTTTCGAAACATTTCGTTGTTTCGAGGGATGTGCATTCTAAGCATTCCCAATTTTTTGTCAACACTTAATCACTTCGATTATCGATTTAAGTTTCTTTTCGAATCCTCAAAACCTAAGTTTCACTTGACTCCCAACTCGTTAGCCTGTTGCTTTTCAGCGCTACTCCCCGTGTCGGTGGATGCGCATTATAGGGAAATCCGATTTTAGTGCAACCCCTTTTTTCATTAAAACTTATAAAAAAGGTTTGTTCGAACAGAAAATACACAAAACCACTTAAAAACCACATTAATGAAATATTTTCTTCATAAAACTGTCACCAGTTTTCGCGAAGGGATCATAAGTATTGATCAAATTTGGGAGGATGCAAGATACAGTTGAAGAAATTTTCACCTGTATCTTGGTATTCAACTATCTATTCTTTTAGTAAAGAAGACTATATAGCTTTCGTCGATATGCTGAAGCAACACTATCGCCATCAGGAAGCGAAGCGATAATATCTAAAAATCCCTTTTTGGCTTCACCGTAGTTCATATCTTTCTTAAGCACCATAAGTAGGCTTGCCAATGCTTCTTCTTTTTTACCCACATCTAACTGAGCTTGAGCTAACTGACAACGTAAGTCTAATGAATCAGGTTCAGCTTCCACCGCTTGCTCTAGACGCTTTACCTCTGGTGAATCTTGTGCAGCCGCAGCTTGCGCCAATTTAGCGACTAAATTGTGGTAATACGGGTCTCGCTGTTCTTCATTTATAGAATCTAATAACGCTTGAGCTTCATCAAATTTTTGAATTTGCATGCAGATATCCGCAAACACCAACTTAACCCGAGTGTTACTACTGTCAATGTCGTATGCCTTCTTCGCATAACCAAAGGCATTATTTAGGTCACCGCTTGCGAGGAACTGCTTCGCTTGATCAAGTAAAATAACTTCAGGTGATGGTAAATGCTCAGACAAAGCTTCTTTAATTTCTTCTTCTGTTTTTGCCCCTGCCAGCATATCTACTGGCGCACCACCTTTTAAAATCACAATCGTTGGCAAAGCTTGTAAACCAATTTGCTGAGCGAGTTGAGATGCCAGCGCTTGTTGGACATCACAATCAATAACGCCTACGGTTATATGCTCACTATAAGCTGCCGCTATCCTCTCCAATATTTGGTCTTGCTGAACACATTCAGGATTTTGATTGCTATAAAAGGTCAGCAATAACACTTTCTCTGGATTTGGATCGGTTATTACTTGCTGAATGTTTTCAGGGGTTAGTTGGATTTTATTGCTCATATTCTATTTTCTGTCTGAGTAATTAATATGGTTGATATAGTGACACTATCTGAATTTACAACCAAGCCAAGAAAACAATTATGCAGAGCTTGGCTTTCTCTTTCGGGTAAATTTCCCCTTTCTTGCCCCACGTTTTTTAAATGCAGGTACAGGAACACCTTTCAGTGCATTCGTATTGATAGACTGAGCGCTGTCAATAAATCCACCTAACTCATCACAAAGCGGTTGCATAAATTGATTATACGACGTTTCCTTATTGGCGATCTTTCCGAGCAATGACTCCCAGAGCGCTGTTCTATCTGGTAATGAAAGTGACTCAGGTAGGGTTTGAATAAATGCTTTTCCCAGCGCCGTAGAATATATCGTCTTACCTTCTCGTCTAAGAAACTGCCGTCTAAACAAAAGCTCAATAATTCCGGCCCGCGTCGCCTCAGTGCCAAGCCCATCAGTGTCTTTCAATACCTTTTTGATAGATTGATCGGAAACAAACCGTGCAATACCTGTCATCGCACCTAATAAGGTAGCTTCAGTGTAATGCTTTGGCGGCTGAGTTTGTTTTTCTTTAACTTCACCTTTCTCGCATAAAAGTTGCTCTCCCACCTGTAACTCCGGCAATAGGCTTTCTTTCTCGACCTCATGACCTTTAAACAGTATCTTGAATCCTTGATCTGTTATTTGCTTCGCTTGTGCTTTGAATTGACCACCACTAATCTCCAACTCCACTTTAGTTTCGTTGTAGCGGTAGGGGTGAAAGAATTGCGCAAGATACTGTACAGAGATGAGTTGATAGACCTGTAACTCTCTATGCCCAAGCTGAGCACTGCGGAGCTTTTTAGTGGTTGGAATGATAGCGTGATGCGCTTCTACCTTTTTATCATTCCAACACGCTCCTTTTAGATTCATGTCAGCTAACTTAATAAACTTACTTTCTATTCCCTGATTGTGCTCGGCAGCCGCAATGACTTGCTCTCTTTCAACAAAATGTTCTTGTGGTAGATAACGGTTATCTGATCTAGGGTAAGTGATCAATTTATGTTTCTCATAAAGTGCCTGACAAATATCCAACACTTGCTGAGCCGATAAACCGTAGCGCTTATTTGCGTCAATCTGCAAAGAAGAAAGGTTATAGGGTAACGGCGGGTTTATCTTTTTTGGTTTTGTTTCAACCTTATTTATTGTTGCTTGCTTTTGACTGATCCGATCCGCAACGTTTTCGGCTAAGGCCTTAACCAGAACACGCCCATCTTCGTCCATATAGGGCTTACATGCTTCACTTGGTACCCACTTAGCTTCAAAAACACCCCAATTTGGTTTATTGATGTGTGCAATCACCTCATAAAATGGTTTAGATACAAAGTTCTCTATTTCTAGATCTCTTCTAACAACCAAACCAAGTACCGGAGTTTGCACTCTGCCAACCGACAAAACAGTATTCACTCCCGCTTTTTGCCCGGCCAACGTAAATGCTCTGGTTAAATTCATCCCAAATAGCCAATCCGCTCTAGCTCTTGCAAGTGCAGATACACTTAAAGGAACAAATTCTTGATTAGAACGTGTCGAAGCCAATGCCTTTTTCACAGCTTGTGGGTTTAAATCACTGATCAACAAGCGTCGGATCGTTGCTCTTTTCCGTTCAGGCAAGTTTACAAATTGAAATACTTCGTCCACGAGCAATTGCCCTTCTCGATCAGGATCTCCAGCATGGTAGATTTCATCGGCTTTTGTGAGTAACTTTTTTAAAGTGCTAAGCTGCTTTTTTGTTTTTGGCTTTGCTTTGAACTGCCATTGAGTCGGCACGATTGGTAGATCATGAAACTGCCATTTTTTGTATTTGACGTCGTAGTCTTCAGGTTCTGCTTGTTCCAACAGGTGACCTATACACCAAGAAACCACATCACCATTCGCGACTTCTATATAACCATCTTGTTTTTTATGTGGTTTTGGTAAGACATCGGCGATTGCTCGGCCTAAAGAGGGTTTTTCTGCGATATAGAGTTTCATGATTAGCTTAACTGTATATAGATACAGTTATCATAGTGAATTTTGACGAAAAACACCATAGCTGCAAAGAGACTGTCTCCAGTCTCTTTGCAAACCAACAAACTTACGTTCTTAATAAATTAAGTTGCTTATGTTTTTGTTCGACTATCAGCGTCATTGAACTGGCCGCTTGCTCTACTTCATCTGCAAACTTCGAAAGCTCAGCAGCGGCATCTGAAATGCCCGTCGTATTCGTATTAATTTCTTCGGTAACCATACTTTGCTCTTCCGCAGCCGTAGCAATTTGTGTTACTTCGTTAGAAATGCTTGTCAGCTCAGCAACTAGCGTACTCATTAACCTAGCCGATTCTTGGCAATAACTCACTGCGTCTTCACCTAGCTGCACAGAACTCTCAATGATCCGGCCTGAGTTCGCGACTTCACTCTGTAGGTTATCTATTAGTTTACTAATGTCGTCCGTCGATGCTTGTGTTTTTGACGCCAAAGCTCGAACTTCATCTGCAACAACCGCAAAACCACGCCCTTGCTCCCCTGCCCTTGCCGCTTCAATTGCCGCGTTTAAGGCCAGTAAATTAGTTTGCTCTGCAATAGCTCTGATCACTTCTAGTATTTTAGAAATATCATCACTGCGCTCAGATACCTTCACGACCGCTTGTTTTGCATCAATGACTTGATCCGCCATTGATTGCACCGTTTCGGTCGTTTTAATGATGCTTTGTTCGCTTTGCTGAACTTGATCTGCGGCCTGATTCGTACTTGCAGCCGCTTTTTCCGATGCCCGAGCCACCTCTGAAGCAGTTGCACTGAGTTCGTTAATTGCAGTAACTACGCTATCTATTTCTAAGTGCTGATTAGCGACTTTGTTTTTGATGTTTATCGCGGCTTCTGTTGTTCGATGCGACTGCTCGTAGGAAGATTCAGCAAGACCTTTGAGGTCATCAATCATCTTTCGTAGTTTGTCAGTAAAGCGGTTAAAGCCATGTGCCAAGGCAATCAACTCAGCATGATGACTCACTTCTAGTTCATGCGTTAAATCGCCTTCGCTAGAAGCTAAGTTCTCTACCCGCTCCTGAATATGCGTAAGCGGGCCGATAATTGTGTTCACTAATACCACCGCAATGGCAATGCCAATAACAGCAATAACAATACCGATAATGAGCATCCAGCGACCAACGGAGTTTGTCGACTCCTCCAGCTGACTTTGCAGCGTTGTAGCAGAACTAAGTGCAATTGCCTTAGGTAGTTCGATTACTAGAGACCAAGTGGTGTTTGGTAACGCAATTTTAATCGGTACCGCTACGACTAAGTCTTCACCAAGCTCTTTAATCCCAGAACCTGTGTGCAGCGATTTTAACACCTCAGCCCTATCTGACTTTGTCGACTCAGCAAGTGGGCGGGCTAAATTCTTGTAGTGACTAGAACCCACAACAAGACCCAACTCACTTAACAAGGTTACCTTAGCGGCTCCTGAGTAAAGCGAGTTTGAGAGCTCGTCGACCATGGTTTGGAAAATCGGCAAATTTACATCCACGCCCACTAGGCCTCTAAATTGACGATTGACCACGACTGGTGTGGTCAATGAGGTCATCAGCATTTTGTTGCCCGGAGAAATTTCATATAAATAGGGCTCCATGATACACGGCGCCACTTTATCTTTTGCGCACAGATACCACTCGGCTTCTCGTAGGCCAAACTCATTGATTGCATCGGCATATTTTTCTTCTGCCGACTCAACTTTTTGTTGCATCGGACCATTGGCTTCTTGAGTAAAGTAGAGCTCTAAGGTACCAGCGCCCGGCACAGAGTGACTCGAACCACCTTGATTACTGGCATCATTGCCATCGTAACCATTCGGTTCAAACTGTGCATACATAGAAGACACAAAGCGATTTTGCTTTAGCGCACCATTGACAATTTCTTGCACTTGTTCACGGCTCAGAGGATCCTGCTCGGCGGTATGAGATAGTACACCCGCCAAAGTATAAGGAACACGATAGGCTTCATTGATAAAGCCAGCCACACGTTGCCCATATTGATTGCCTTTAGCGATAAGACCTTGGGATATTTCATCATAAATCGCTTGTTGGACCCCTTCACTTTGCTTGGTATTTTCTGCTGCAAGGTGAAACCACATTGTTGTCACTAATATAACAACCAAACTCGTTACTAATGCTGTTACAAAGAATAAGAGTTTGTTTTTAATCGAAGCTTGTTTCATAACATTCCCAGTTTTTAGACTTAGTATGCAAACAAATTGCACTGCACGTTCATCATCAACTTGATAAAACGAGTGACCCCTATTTTTATCGGCGACTATGAAGTCTTTTTTAACTGTAGCAAAAAATTTAATAACGTACTGAAATTTATGATGCTTGAGTGGGATTATTTAGGGAATAAATTATAAAGTGATGGGTAAAAAAAATAGCGCCGAAGCACTATTTTTTTATCTTGTCTTTGCCTGTCGTCTTTTCATTACTCGGCAAGCGGTGATGTATTGCTGACTTAATCAGCATATATCCAGAAATAGGGGCAGTGAGCAGCAAAAATATTGAAATCAAGATTTCCTTTACACTCACACCATCAGTCGTTGTACTAAAATACACCATTGCCGAGGTCAATAAGCACGCCATTCCAAGCGTTGTGGCCTTTGTAGGACCGTGGAGACGCATAAAAAAGTCAGGCATTTTCACAAGACCAATAGAGCCTATCAATACAAACGCACCACCTAACAGTAATAAAATGGAAATTATCCATTCCGACATATCGCTCTCCTATTCTATGATGTCGCCGCGTAGCAAATACTTACATACCGCAACCGTACTTACAAAACCAAGCATTGCTATTAATAATGCGGCTTCAAAGTACAATGCAGTTCCCATACTCATTCCGTAAAGAATAATAAGCGCAATGGTATTTATGTACATGGTATCGAGCGCTAAAATTCTATCTGGAATTGAAGGTCCAACAACCAAACGCCAAAGATTTAGCAAAAGTGATACACCTATCATCGCAAAGACAATAAGAATTACAGTTTCTAGCATTCAAAAATCTCCTTCAATGGCGCTTCATAACGAGATTTAATAGTATCAATCAACGCTTGCTCATCCGTAAGATCTAACACGTGGATCAATAAGTATTTACGTTCTGGTTTTTCGCCGCTTTTTTCAGACTCAGGCCAAGGGTATACCTCAGCACTTACGGTGCCAGGAGTTAAAGATACCGTGCTGGCTAAAATAGTGATTGGCATAGCTTGATCTATATCGAGCGGCACCAACACGAAACCGGGGCGCAATTTCTTCGTTGGTCCTAAGATCTTTATCGCAACCTCAACGTTGGCGGTAATGATATCGTAAAGTACCAAAAGCAAATGAGTAAACGCACGCCATGGCTTAATGATCAGTGGCTGCTTAGTTCTAAACCGATAGGTAATAAGCGGGATCACAATCGCTAGAATAGTCGCGAGAATAATATGCCCAGCTGACACACTATTATTCATCAATAACCACACAGTAAATAGCAGTAAGCTGCGAAATGGAGTTGGTAGCCATTTAAACCTTGCTTCTAAACGCATCTATTTCGCTCCTTTTAACACAGCATTCGTCATGCTAGAAAAGTCGTGTAAAGAGTCGGCTGCCGACAATGCGTAATCAGTCAATGGACCGGCAAAAATCACCATTAACGGCGCACAAGTTATCAAGGTAAGAATTGCGATAATTTGGGCTGGGTGCGCTTTTTCTGCCGATTGTGTATCAACCTTACCTGTATGATGCCAAAACACTGTGCTACCAGCTTTTGAGACACTTACTAATACCGCTAAGCTTACTAACAAATACACCGCCCAAAACCAATACGTGTGACTCGACTCGATGGTCGACTTTAAGATCCATACTTTGCCAATAAAGCCTGATAACGGCGGCATACCAATCACAGTGATTGCCGCAATCGCAAACATGATGCCAAGTAACATAGGTTGAACTACTGGGCGACCCGCGGTGATCCTGTCAGCAACTTTACCCCTTTGTTTCCCCACTAAATCAGCAAGTAAGAACAAAGCAGCAGACACTAATGTCGAGTGCACTAAATAGTAAATGGCTGCAGCGCTGCTATTTACCGTTTGTACGGCGACTAATGCCACTAGGGTACCAACTGACACCACCACTAAATTTGCAGACAGCTTACGCAAATCTTGACTAGCAAGTACGCCAATCCCACCCATGACGATAGTCGCCAGAGCGAGCCACCATAGCCACTCTTGTGCCATATGACTTAATTCACCAGCTTGATCGCCAAAAATCAGTGTATACACACGCATCATAGAATACACACCCACTTTAGTCATGATTGCAAATAAAGCAGCTACAACAGGTAACGCGGTTGCATAGGTGTTTGGCAGCCATAGATGAAGCGGTAGCAAGGCGCCTTTTAGCGCAAATACAACCAATAATAACAAGCCGCCAATTTTAGCAAGATAAACATCATCTCCTTGTAAGAAGGTGATCTTATATGCCATATCCGCCATGTTTAGGGTACCAAGCACACCGTACAAGATACCTAATGCAATCAAAAATACCGACGAACCTACTAGATTTAGGATCACGTATTGCAGTGAAGCACGGGTATTGTGCTTATCACCACCATGCATTAACAGCGCATAAGACGCTATCAACAAAATCTCAAAGAATACAAATAAGTTGAACGCGTCACCAGTTAAGAAGGCGCCATTTACCCCCATCACCAAAAAGTGCAGTAACGGATGGAAGAAACTTCCTCGTTCGTCGTCTCCGGCACAGCTATACAGCGAACACACAAAACACAACAAAGCGGTTAAGCTGACTAACAGAGTCGAAAGTTGATCAGCAACTAACACAATACCAAACGGTGCTTGCCAGTTACCAATCGCATAAACCTGAATGCCAGACTGCTGAACATGTAGTAAAAGTGAGGCACAAACTGCAAACGTAATTAGCGACATAAGTACTGAAACTTTACGCCTAATCGCTAAGTTCTTACCACACGGTGGCATCAGCAGGATCACCCCTGCCAACATAGGTAATAAAATAGGTAAAGAAGTCAAATGTTGGATCATGCTTTACCCTTTTTGTCAGGAACAATGCCATTTACATGGTCATTACCCAAATCAGAACGACCGCGAATAGCTAAGATCACGACAAATGCCGTCATCGCGAACCCGATAACAATTGCCGTCAATACCAAGGCTTGCGGCAGTGGATCTGCATACTCACTGCTATAACCAAGCACTGCAGCTTTGTTTAAGGTCAATCTACCCGATGCGAACAAAAACAAGTTGACCGCATAAGACAACATAGTTAAACCAAGAACAACAGGGAATGTTCTTGCTCGTAGAATCAAAAATACGCCACAGGCTACTAGCAAGCCCACGCACGATGCATAAAGCAATTCCATTAAATATTCACCTCTTCTTTGGGCGCATTTGCCGTTACTTTACCTAGGCTCGCCAAAATCATCAGCGTTGCACCTACCACGGTGATATAAACACCAAGGTCGAATGCGATGGCACTTGCCAGCTCAGTTTTACCTACCAATGGGATATCAAAATAATCAAACCATGAGGTTAAGAATGGTTTGCCAAAGAACCAACTTCCCACACCGGTTGCTAGAGAAATAGCGATACCCGTTGCAATAATCTTGCGGTAATTGACATCAAAGCGCTCTGCAATCCAATTCGAACCATGAGCAATGTATTGTAAAATAAAGGCTATCGCCGTGATTAGGCCCGCGATAAATCCACCACCCGGTAGATTGTGGCCGCGCAAGAAAATATAAACCGAGACCAGCAATGCCAAAGGCAATAAGCTTTGTGAAATACTTGCCAGCAGTAGCGGATATCTTTCTTTCGCCCAAGGTCTGCCTTCACTGTCACTGCCAGGCATGAATAATGGTAAATTAATCAGTAACTTATAAATCCCCAGTGCCGCAATACCCAGTACAGTAATTTCACCTAGCGTATCAAAACCACGGAAATCCACTAAGATAACGTTAACGACATTCGTCCCGCCACCGCCAACTTTGGCGTTTGCAATAAAGAACTCAGAAATACTATCCAATGGCCTTGTGATCAAGGCGTAACTGATACTTCCGATGATCACACCAATTGCTGAAGCAATACCCATATCACGGAGTACGCGAATAGAACTAGACTCCTTCGGCGTTCTTTGCGGTAAGAAGAATAACGCAAGCATCAACAGAATAATGGTCACTACTTCTACCGTTAACTGAGTAAGCGCCAGATCCGGTGCTGAGAAGCGCGTAAAGGCAACCGACACCATGAGACCAACAACCGAAATCATTAGCAGTGCAACCATACGAGTACGATGCCAGATAACCGTGCCAATCGCTCCAATCATTAATAAACCAGCACCAATACCGTTATGTACGTCAATTGGCGTCGGCTCTAAATTACCCACTAACTGTGACATTTCAAACAATGGCCAGCCTGCACTCACCAGCACAACGATAAACATCAGCATCAGATAACGCTGTAACGAACCATTTTCTATTGCGTTTACACGCGCGCGACTCCAAGACACTATGTTGTACATAGTGCGTTCAAACGTTTTCTTAGCGTTCATCGGCGGTAATGAAGCTTGGAATTGGAATAGATATTTGCGCTGAGTATAAATTAATAAGCCACCACATACCGCAAGGCCACTCATGAGCAGTGGTAAGTTAAAGCCATGCCAAATAGCAACCTCAAAGGTTGGCGCAGCCTCCCCTAATACCGCACTTGATGCTGTCTTTAACATGCCATCAACGATAAAGTTAGGGAACATGCCGACTATCAAACATAAAGCGACCAAGATTTCGATTGGAAAACGCATATAGCGTGGCGCTTCATGCGGCTCCTTGGGTAAATCAATTGGATCTCCGTTGAAGAATACGTCATGAATAAATCGCGCCGAATACGCAACAGAGAATGCACCGGCGATTGTCGCCAAAATTGGAATCAACCACGACATAGAGCCCAGAAGTTGCTGGTGTAGCGTCTCGGCAAAGAACATTTCTTTTGACAAGAAACCATTAAGTAGCGGCACCCCAGCCATCGCAGAAGCGGCAACCATCGCAAGCGTTGCGGTATAGGGCATAAATCGCCACATACCGTTGAGTTTACGCATATCACGAGTGCCCGTTTCATGGTCGATGATCCCCGTCGCCATGAATAAAGAGGCCTTAAACGTTGCGTGGTTAATAATATGGAAAACCGCCGCAACAGTCGCAAGCTCAGTATCCAGACCAAGTAATAAAGTAATAAGGCCTAAATGACTGATCGTCGAAAACGCCAAAAGACCTTTTAGATCATGTTTAAATAACGCGATATAGGCGCCAACGAGCAGCGTCGCTAAGCCAGTTAGGCCAACGAGAATAAACCACAGCTCTGTACCCGCCAGCGCAGGATAAAAGCGCGCCAGTAAGAATATCCCAGCTTTCACCATAGTCGCAGAGTGTAAGTACGCACTTACAGGTGTTGGTGCAGCCATCGCGTGCGGTAGCCAGAAATGGAATGGAAATTGCGCGGACTTGGTAAATGCGCCCAGTAGCACAAGGATTAACGCCACTTCATATAATGCATGGGATTGAATAAGCTCACGACTAGATAAAATCACATCCAGGTTATAACTACCTACAATATCTCCTATCAACATCAAGCCGGCAAGCAGTGCTAAACCGCCACCGCCAGTGATCGCAAGTGCCATTTTCGCCCCTTTGCGGGCCTCTGACTTATGCCACCAATAGCTAATAAGTAAAAATGAACTAATACTGGTAAGCTCCCAGAATAACCAAAGCTGTAATACGTTATTAGACATAACGATACCAAGCATGGCGGTCATAAAGAGCATTAAGTAAGCATAAAGTTTAGGCATGGAATCATTGGGGCTCAGGTAGTATCTGGCATAGAAGATAACCAGCATACCGATGCCCAAGATCATGAAAACGAACAGCAACGCAAGACCATCCAGTCTAAACGCGATGTTAATATCTAGAAGCGGAACCCATTCAAATGTGTACCGAATAGTCTCTCCTGCGAAAACGGCAGGAGCGAGATCAACAGCAAGTAAAATTGCCACTGCTGGCGCTACTAAGGTTATAGCAGTCGACTGATTACGAGAAAGCTTTCCCGTAAATGCAGAGATAAAACTGCCAATTAAGGATAGCAAGGGTATCCAAAATAAAGTCATAGATGAAACCTTTTATTTGCGTCGTTATGGCTCGTTTAGATTAATGTGACATTCCCCCTTCCAAGTTGGAGCGATCGGTACACATCAACCACACGTACATGAACCCTGTTATACTTGATTAGTGTTTGAGTTGTCTAGAGTTTCACTTTCTAGCTGATGCTATTTTAGCCAACCTTAACAAACTATTCAGAATAAGTTCAAAACTATTCAGCCGAATTAACCGCTATTTTATCCTCTAAACGTATTGAATTCAGTACTGCTAACCACCTTTGACGGTAATTTGCATCTAACTTAATTGATTGATATTCGAGCAAAGAGTGACTATTCGAGGGTTTATATGAGGAAAATTTACCTAACTCGCAGGTGCGACTTGGCACCCAATTGTTCGGTGCATGGTCACCAACGTAAAGATTTGGTGCCTTTTGCCCTGAAGTCGCGCAAAGCCATTTTGCTTTTTTAGCTGGTACTGGGTATTCATCTTCAAAACCACTAAAGTGCATAAGCTCGTGTACCAGCGTGTTGTAAGTGCTGGCGCCGCTCAAAGTCATGTGCTTACCGCTGACATTAGCAAGCCCCTCCGTTGCCATAAACACCAAGTGATCGTATTTTGACAAGCCCTGCTCGTATCGTAAGTCGCACATTGCAAATCCCCTTTGCCTCTTACAACTGAGCTTATTCGCCGCATATATCGGTTTAGATAAACAATATACGCCTTTGGCTGGCTCTGGTTGTTGCTCATAAGCATGTTTAAGCACTTGTAAACGCTGCAAACCATCTAAATTACTGGCGATTAATGCGAGATTAAACTGACAAGACGCACTTGAATGCTGACGCTCTGAGAGAGTCTGAAACAGTCTTAAGTAGGGATTATTCAAAAATGTCGTAACAGGCTTTCCTTGCCACACCGCGAGCAACGAAGTGAGTTCTGGGTTTAACGCGTAGCGTTTTGAAAGCG
Source organism: Pseudoalteromonas sp. XMcav11-Q (assembly GCF_040104525.1). Taxonomy (NCBI): domain Bacteria; kingdom Pseudomonadati; phylum Pseudomonadota; class Gammaproteobacteria; order Alteromonadales; family Pseudoalteromonadaceae; genus Pseudoalteromonas; species Pseudoalteromonas sp. XMcav11-Q. The sequence goes on along the minus strand of NZ_JBECOX010000001.1, from coordinate 738,895 downwards.
CATAAAGCAAGTGATATCGGCCAAGTGATACTAACTGCTCGGACACTTGCTGACGCTGCTGACGATTTAAACGAGACCAAGTATCAAGTAAAAGCAGCTTAGTGCTATTTTTCTGTTGAGCACTCAAATCGCGCTGTAACCGTTCAAACTCCCAACTTGGTTGCTTTAGGCCTGCAATGGCTTTTACTAATTGTGCACTTGCTTGTGAGGGTAGCACCTCAAGCGCCGGTGCAATGGCAAAATAGCTATTTGGATTGGCGACGACAAGTGCTGATTTTTGCGCGATAGAGAGGTGTGCATAATTAGGGCTGCTTGAAAACAGCAGCCCTATAAGCATAAAAATAAAAAGGTGTTTAGCTCGCGTCTTGTTCGACATTCAACTGGGCAAGTAAATCAAGCTCAAGACGGGCGTATTTATGTTCTACAAACTCATATACATTGGTTGCCAATGCGAGCTTAAAATAGCTAATCGCAGAGGCTAAGTCCCCTTGCGTCTGATATTGCTTAGCCAGATAAAAATAGGCCTCACAGAGACGCTGCGCATACTCTTCTTGGGTGCTCACGCCCTCAGAGATCTGCGCAAGAAATGCTTCTTCAGATAAAGTCCCCAAATACAATGCAACTAACTGAGACGACCACTCGTCAGGGTCTAATGCTTGGCTATTTGCCGCCAATGTCTGCTTAGCAAGCGCATCGTCTACTTGCTGCTGAGCAATATACAGCCACATAGCACGGTACGCATCTTTTGGAGCACGCGCCAAAAAGGCTTCAAAATCTTTTACAGCTAAATCGGCTCTTTCACCGTAATACAATGCGATACCACGATTTAAATAGGCATATTCATGTTGCTCGTCGAGCTCTAGCACAGCATCAAACATTTCATATGCCCGGCCATAATTTTGCTCTAGCGTTTGGTGAATACCTAGGAAGTTATATACTTCAGCGAGATCTGGCTTAATTTTTACGGCGCGATTGAAGTCAATACGAGCAAGGGTTTGCAAACCAATGCTATCGTACAGCATACCGCGATTATATAGTAGCTGCGCGCGTTGCTCATTTGCCATATCCGGCTGCAAGAGTAACTCGTTAAATCGAGCAATGGCAATTTCATTACGGAAATTAGCTTGAAGTGGTACTGCAAGCGGAACATTTACAATGTTTTTAGTGGCCTCTGGCTGCGTGCTTTTACATCCTACCAGCCCCATTAGCACTAATGGCACAACTATTTTCGCTAACTTCATTTCCTTCCTCATTCAATGGCATTTGCCCGTTTAGAGTCTTTGCACAGGTATACCAACAATCTGATTATGTAACCTGAGGTTTGGATAAGGAATGTTCCAACTCATTGTTGCTAAAGCACAACTTAGTTTTCTCCTTGTCTAGCCAGAGAGTTTTAGGGAAAACAAGGCGAATTTACGCACCAATAGCTGGCTATTGGAAGTGAATTCAACGCAGTTAGCGCTAAAACTTTCTGCTAGAAAGGCATTAATTATCCGCAGCTCAGGTTATGTACTATAACTTTGCCTAGTTCTCTATTGACCAGATAAACTCAGTTTTGTTTCATCATTTTGAGTCAAACAGCATTAAAGCATAAAAAAAGGGGCTATTCAGCCCCTTTACACTTCTATTCTATGCAAAGCATTGCAAAGATTACTCAGCGCCTTCTTCTTTAGGCTGCTCAGCTTTTTTCTCTTGTGCTTCTTTGATACTTAAGCGAACACGGCCTTGGCGGTCAACTTCAAGTACTTTAACTTTCACTTCTTGACCAACAGTTAAGTGATCTGAAACGTTATTTACGCGCTCTTCACTGATTTGTGAGATGTGCACTAGGCCATCTTTACCAGGAAGTACGTTTACAAACGCGCCGAAGTCTACGATACGGATAACTTTACCAGTGTAAAGCGTACCAACTTCAAGCTCTGCTGTAAGCGCTTCGATACGTGAAATAGCAGCTTGTGCACTATTACCATTCGTTGCAGCGATCTTGATAGTACCGTCGTCTTCGATTTCAATCGTTGTATCTGTTTCTTCAGTAAGCTGGCGAATTGTTGCACCACCTTTACCAATAACTTCAGCAATCTTCTTCGCAGGGATCTTCATAGTGTAGATACGTGGAGCAAACTCAGATAGCTCTTCAGAAGGTGCAGAAATCGCTTGGTCCATCACACCTAGGATGTGTAGACGCGCAGCTTTCGCTTGGCGAAGCGCGATCTGCATGATTTCTTTGGTGATACCTTCAATCTTGATATCCATCTGTAGTGCAGTTACACCGTTTGCTGTACCCGCTACTTTAAAGTCCATATCACCTAAGTGATCTTCATCACCAAGAATGTCAGAAAGTACAACGAAATCTTCGCCTTCTTTCACTAGACCCATCGCGATACCAGCAACTGACGCTTTAACTGGAACACCAGCGTTCATTAGCGCAAGTGAAGTACCACATACTGATGCCATTGAAGATGAACCGTTTGATTCAGTGATTTCAGATACTACACGTACTGAATATGGGAACTCAGCCAGTGTTGGCATTACTGCCGCAATACCACGCTTAGCTAAGTTACCATGGCCGATTTCACGACGCTTAGGAGACCCTACAAAACCCGTTTCACCTACACAGAATGGAGGGAAGTTATAGTGAAGCATAAAGTGATGCTTGTGAGTACCAGTTAGGTCGTCTAGCATCTGCGCGTCACGCTCAGTACCAAGGGTTGCTGTTACAAGTGCCTGAGTTTCACCACGAGTAAAGATTGCAGAACCGTGAGTACGTGGCAGTACACCCGTCATCACGTCTAGCGCACGAACCATATCTGGTTCACGACCGTCGATACGTTTTTCGCCAGCAATGATACGGCTACGTACAATTTTCTTCTCAAGTGAGCTGAATGTTTTACCTACCACTTGCTCGTCTAGTGACTCGCCTTCAGCAACTTCAGCGCCTAGCTTTTCAATGACTTCCGCTTTTGCTTCAGAAAGTGCTTCTTTACGTGCAACTTTGTCAGTAATACGGTAAGCATCACCTACTTTTTGCTCTGCAATTGCAGCGACTTTTTCAGCTAGTGTTAAATCTTTTTCAGGTGCAGTCCAATCCCATGCCGCTTTACCAGCTTCAGCGCGGAATTCTTCGATTGCTTTGATGATAGCTTGTGATTGCTCGTGACCATATACAACAGCGCCAAGCATTTCTTCTTCAGTTAACACTTCAGCTTCTGATTCAACCATTAGTACTGCGTTTTCAGTACCAGCAACAACTAGGTCAAGCTTACTTGTCTCTAGCTCTTTTAACGTAGGGTTAAGTACGTATTGACCATCGATGAAACCAACGCGCGCGGCACCTAGCGGGCCATTGAATGGAATGCCAGAGATAGCTAGTGCTGCTGAAGTACCAATCAAAGCAACGATATCTGGTTGGATCTCAGGGTTTACAGAAACCACTGTCGCGATAACCTGAACTTCGTTTACAAAGCCGTCTGGGAATAGAGGACGAATTGGACGGTCGATTAGACGAGCGGTTAGTGTTTCACCGTCTGAAGGACGACCTTCACGCTTCAAGAAACCACCAGGGATACGACCCGCAGCGTACATTTTTTCTTGGTAGTTAACCGTTAGTGGGAAAAAGTCTTGGCCAGGAGCCGCTTCTCTTCTTCCTACAACAGTAACAAGTACCGAAGTATCACCAATGCTTGCAAGTACTGCGCCGTCAGCTTGACGTGCGATAGCACCTGTCTCTAGAGTCACCGTGTGTTGACCTAGTTGAAATTCTTTAATAATTGCTTGCACAATATTTTCCTTACTAAATTGTTTTCAACGTCAACGGGGACCAATCACAGTCTTAAATAAACTCACCATAATTTACTTAAGCACTACAATTGGAAATCCGATTGACGCTTGTTTAAAAGTATTTTTAAACGGCTGTAAGTATACTGATAGAACAGCCACAAAAAAAGGGGCTAATTAGCCCCTTTTTTACTGTTGGATAAATTTCCAACAAGAAATCAAAAATATTAGCGACGTAGGCCAAGCTCTTTGATTAGTGCAGCATAACGGTCAACGCTCTTGCCTTTTAGGTAGTCAAGAAGGTTACGACGTTGGCTAACTTTACGTAGAAGACCACGACGTGAGTGGAAATCTTGCTTGTGGTTAGCGAAGTGACCTTGTAGCTTGTTGATGTCAGCAGTTAGAAGTGCAACTTGTACTTCTGGTGAACCTGTATCACCTTCTGCGCGTGCGAACTTTGCTACGATTTCTGCTTTTTCTTGATTGCTTAGTGACATAATAACTCCAAAATAAGTTTAGTAATGCTTCAGCCGATCACTAATTCAGCCAAAGCGGAAGCTGGCGGATTATACCAGCATAAACTCCCCTTGCATAGGAAGATTTTATTGTGATTCCGGCTGAGCGGAAGATAGCGCGCGTTTTGCTTTCAATAATCCTTGTGGATTACGCTCGCCAATCCCAACAAACTTACCATCGGCAACCACTTTAACAATACCGTCTGGTAAATTTTCGACAGCAACGGTTTGCCCATGACCAAAAGCAACGCCTTGCTCAGCACTAATATCAACAACGCTCAAATCGACCAAAGCGGTATCCATCGGCAACAATAATTCATCGAGATAAGTCGAAGGCGCAACTTCTTCCGCTTTTGCTTTCTCAAGTAACGCTTCTAACTCGACTAAGGTAATCATTTTGTCGCTAGGGTAATGACCAACTTCACTACGGTGTAACATAATGACATGCGCACCACAGCCAAGCTTTTCCCCCAAATCATCGACTATCGTACGAATATAAGTGCCCTTAGACACATGCACCGTCATTTGAATTTGTTGAGTTTGCTCGTCATATTCATCTAACGTAATACGATAAACATTAATCTTGCGACATTTTCGCGGTACTTCGATGCCTTCGCGGGCATATTTGTATAGCGGTTGGCCCTGATATTTGAGCGCCGAATACATCGAAGGGTACTGATCAGATTCCCCCAAGAAGCTGGCAATTTCTTGCTCTAGCTGCTCAAGTGTTACATTTACTGGTCGCGTTTCAACAATTTCACCATCAGAATCTGATGTCGTCGTGCGCTCACCCAGCTGCGCTCTCACCACGTAGGTTTTGTCAGTATCAAGCAAAAACTGGGTAAACTTAGTTGCTTCTCCAAAGCAAATTGGCAACATACCTGTTGCCAGCGGATCCAAAGCACCGGTGTGGCCCGCTTTTTGAGCGAAATAAATGCCCTTTGCTTGCTGTAGTGCTTTGTTAGAAGAAATACCTTGCGGTTTATTTAATAACAGAATGCCGTCGATCGCACGGCCTTTGGTGCGACGCGCCATTACTCTTCCTCTTGGTCTTTATCTCCAGACTCAGGACCACGCTTTGCGTTGTCTTCTCTGATCACAGAGTCAACCAAGTTAGAAATACGCATACCTTCCATTAGGGAGTTATCAATAACAAATTTAAGCTCAGGCATGATACGCGCACGGATACGCTTGCCAAGAAGCGAGCGGATATAACCGGTTGCTTCATTCAGAATAGCCGCACTTTGCTTAGTTTTGTCTTCATCACTCGTATTCAACACAGTAATGAATACTTTTGCATAAGAAAGATCGCGTGATACCTCAACAGCTGACACTGTTACCATACCCAATCTTGGATCTTTAATTTCGCGCTGTAGGATCACCGCAATTTCTTTTTGAATTTGCTGTGCTACGCGATCTGTACGAGAAAATTCTCTCATTTTCACCACTTAAAATTTCAAAATCTATGAGATCACAAATGGGGGCTAGTGCCCCCATCTCAAGTATTTTAATAACTTACAATTAAAGCGTACGCTCTACCTGTACAGTTTCAAATACTTCGATTTGGTCACCGACTTTAACGTCGTTGTAGTTCTTAACGCCGATACCACATTCCATACCGCTACGAACTTCAGCAACGTCATCTTTAAAGCGACGTAGTGACTCAAGCTCACCTTCGTAAATAACAACATTATCACGAAGTACACGGATTGGCGCACTACGTTTAACCACACCTTCAGTTACCATACAACCTGCAACAGCACCGATCTTAGGCGACTTGAACACGTCACGAACTTCAGCAAGACCAATGATCTCTTGCTTAAATTCTGGTGCAAGCATACCTGTCATTGCTTGTTTTACTTCTTCGATTAGGTTGTAGATAACGCTGTAGTAACGTAAGTCTAGGTTCTCAGTATCAATAACTTTACGTGCCGAAGCGTCCGCACGTACGTTAAAGCCAACCATAATAGCGTTAGAAGCCGCTGCAAGTGTTGCATCCGTTTCAGTAATACCACCAACACCAGAGCCTACGATCTTCACTTTAACTTCATCTGTAGACAGTTTAGTCAATGAATCAGCGATTGCTTCGATAGAACCTTGAACGTCTGCTTTCAGTACGATGTTCACTTCAGATACGTCGCCTTCAGTCATGTTAGAGAACATGTTCTCAAGCTTCGCTTTCTGCTGACGAGCAAGCTTCACTTCGCGGAACTTACCTTGACGGTATAGTGCCACTTCACGTGCTTTACGCTCATCACGAACTACTGTCGCTTCGTCACCAGCAGCTGGTACGCCAGAAAGACCTAAGATCTCTACTGGAATTGAAGGACCCGCTGATTTAATGTCTTTACCGTTTTCGTCTTTCATCGCGCGAACACGACCATATTCAAGACCGCAAAGTACGATATCACCTTGGTTTAGGGTACCTGATTGAACAAGTACAGAAGCGATTGGACCACGACCTTTATCAAGGCGAGATTCGATTACCACACCAGACGCCATGCCTTCTTTAGAAGCTTGTAATTCTAATAGCTCAGATTGCATTAAGATAGCTTCTAGTAGCTCATCAATACCAAGACCAGTCTTCGCTGAGATATGAACAAACTGCGTTTCACCACCCCAGTCTTCTGGGATTACATCTAGTTGAGCAAGCTCATTCTTAACGCGGTCAGGGTCAATACCCTCTTTATCCATTTTGTTCACAGCAACGATAAGTGGTACTTCGGCCGCTTTCGCGTGTTGTACCGCTTCTTTCGTCTGAGGCATTACACCATCGTCCGCTGCAACAACAAGTACAACGATGTCGGTTGCTTTCGCACCACGAGCACGCATCGACGTAAACGCCGCGTGTCCAGGAGTATCTAGGAAAGTGACCATGCCACTGTCCGTCTCAACATGGTAAGCACCGATATGCTGAGTAATACCACCGGCCTCGCCGTCAGCAACTTTTGCTTTACGAATGTAGTCAAGCGTTGACGTTTTACCGTGGTCAACGTGACCCATTACCGTTACTACCGGCGCTCGTGGCTCAAGAGAACCTTCTTCACTGCGGTCACTTAGTACTTTTTCTTCCAGCTCGTTTTCTTTCACTAGAATAACTTTGTGACCCATTTCTTCTGCCACTAGCTGCGCAGTTTCTTGATCGATAACTTGGTTAATGGTAACCATGTCACCCATCTTCATCATTGTCTTAACAACTTCAGCGCCTTTAACTGCCATACGAGAAGCAAGTTCTGCAACAGTGATAGTTTCACTGATACGTACTTCTTGTTTCACTTCTGCCGCTGGCTTTTGGAAACCATGCTGTAATGAAGTTGGCGCTTTTAAGCGACCTTTTTTGCCTTTCAGCCTCTTCGCATTCGCTTCTGCTGCTTCTTCTTTCGCACTTGGCTTTTTCTTCTTCTTACGACGTGCGCTTTTCTCTTCACGTGCGTCAGACTCATCTTCCGCTTCACGAGCGTAAGTAGAAGTTGTTAGGTGGTGATCAGCACTTTCTTCTCGACGAAGACGCTCTTCTTCTTCCGCCTTCCAACGTGCTTCGTTTTCTTCCGCTAGACGGCGAGCTTCTTCCGCTTGACGTTTCGCTTCTTCTTCTGCCTTTTTCAGGGCTGCTGCTTCTGCTTCTTGACGCAGACGCTCAGCTTCTTGACGTTCTTTAATTTGTTGCGCGCTATCCACTTCTTTACTCTGCTTATCTTTGGCTTGACGTTCAGCATCCGCTTGTCGCTTCGCCTCTTCTTTAGCTTTGCGCTCGGCTTCCTCATCGGCCTTGCGTTCCGCTTCTTCGCGCGCATTGCGCTCAGCTTCTACTTTGGCCTGTTGCTCTGCTTGTTGCTGAGCCATTAACTCTGCTTCTTTGCGCGCAGCTTCCTCTGCAGCTAAGCGTTCTTCCTCTCTCTGCTGCTCGATTGCGCTCTTTTTAACGTAAGTGCGCTTCTTACGGACTTCTACAGATACAGACTTTGCTTTACCAGATGAGTTAACACTTAACGTGCTTTTACTCTTACGCTGTAGAGTCATACGCTCAGGGCCGGTTGAACCAGTGCCACCGTGTTGCTTGCTTAGGTGATCAAGCAACGTCGCCTTTTCGGATTCAGTAACTTGGTCGCCCTCGGCTTTGGTGATCCCTGCATCTTTTAACTGTTGTAGTAATTTATCAACAGTTGTACCAATACTCTCGGCTAGTTTGTTAATGCTCACTTCTGCCATATGTGATGTTACCTCCGTTAATAAATTACTCTTCGCTGAACCAGCAAATGTTACGTGCAGCCATGATTAACTCACCAGCTTGCTCTTCTGATAACTCAGAAATTTCAACTAAGTCATCAATACCTTGCTCTGCAAGGTCTTCAAGTGTAACGATACCTTTGCTAGCAAAAACAAAAGCGGTATGACGCTCAAGTCCTTCAAGTGCTAGTAGGTCTTCTGCAGGTTCTGCATTTTCAAGACTTTCTTCATCGCGAAGTGCTTTCGTAGTCAGTGCATCTTTCGCACGGTTACGTAGCTCTTCAACGGTTTCTTCGTCTAGACCGTCGATTTCTAAAAATTCAGCTACTGGTACATAAGCCACCTCTTCAAGTGAAGAGAAACCTTCGTTAATCAGTAGTGTTGCAAAATCATCGTCGATGTCTAGATTTTCAGTGAATAGATTAACCAATTTATCTGATTCTTCCGAGCTCTTACGCTCCATCTCTTCCACTGTCATTACATTTAGTTCCCAACCAGTAAGTTGGCTAGCTAAACGTACGTTTTGACCATTACGACCAATCGCTTGCGCTAGGTTGTCAGCTTCAACTGCAATTTCCATCGTGCGCGTATCTTCATCCATTACGATTGAAGCTACTTCAGCCGGTGCCATTGCGTTGATTACGAACTGTGCTGGATTATCATCGTAAAGTACAATGTCAACACGCTCACCGCCAAGTTCTGAAGACACAGCTTGTACACGTGCGCCACGCATACCAACACATGCACCTACAGGGTCGATACGCTTGTCGTTTGATTTTACAGCGATTTTAGCACGAGAACCAGGGTCGCGTGCAGCACCTCTAAGTTCAATCATTTCTTCGCCGATTTCCGGAACTTCAATACGGAATAGTTCCATCAACATTTCAGGCTTAGAACGCGTAACAAATAGCTGAGCACCACGCGCTTCAGGCTTCACTTCGTAAAGTAGACCACGCACACGGTCACCCGGACGGAAGCTTTCACGTGGTAGCATGTCTTCACGGTAAATTACCGCTTCAGCATTGTTACCAAGGTCGATAACGATAGCGTCACGCGTTGCTTTTTTAACAACACCTGTCACTAGCTCGCCTTTTTGATCTTTATATGCATCAACAACTAATGCGCGCTCAGCTTCACGTACTTTTTGTACGATTACCTGTTTCGCCATCTGTGTGGTGATACGGTCAAATTTAATTGATTCGATCTGCTCTTCAACGTAATCACCTAATTGAACGTCAGGCTCATCAACTTGCGCCGCTTCAATAGTGATTTCCGCATATGGATTTTCTAGTGAACCGTCTTCTTGTGGTTCAACCGCTTTCCAACGACGAAAAGTATCGTACTCGCCCGTTTTACGGTCGATAGTAACGCGTACTTCGATCTCACCGCCGTGCTTCTTTTTTGTTGCTGTCGCTAGTGCGAACTCTAATGCTTCAAAAATCTTTTCTCTTGGGACCGCTTTTTCATTGGAAACAGCTTCTGCCACCAACAATATTTCTTTTGCCATAGGTAATGCCTCGCTTGCCCTTGTCCTTCGCACTCAAAGTTAGAATTTTGCGATGATATTGGCACGCTCAATGTTGCTTAACATCAGGATAAATTCCTGAGCGTCAACTTTTAACGTGATCATATCGCCATTAACTGCTACTAAGTCGCCTTTAAAATTACGGCGACCTTCTTGCGGAAGTTTAGTACGCAAACGTACTTCCTCTCCCACTGCTGCTTCATAGTGAGCTTGTTTGAATAATGGTCTGTCAACACCAGGAGAAGATACTTCCAAACTATATTCGTTCGTAATCGGGTCTTCGACATCTAAAATTGCACTAACTTGACGACTCACTTCCGCACAGTCATCTACATTAATGCCGTTTTCATGATCGATATATACACGAAGTGTAGAATGACGACCAGCTTGCACAAACTCAAGACCGAGTAATTCAAAGCCACACGCAGCAACTGCAGGCTCCAACATTTCAGTCAAATCTTGCTCGAGTTTTGACACAGAACTCCTCCATACAAACAAAAAAAGGGCCTAAAGCCCCAAATCATAGCTGCTTGATCTTGGGCTCAGAATACACCTTGCGCCAGATACAACAACGCCCCGAACCAAGCGGGGCGTCACACGAATAACAAACTGTGTGGCCAAAGGCCGTGCTTGGTTTGCGAGCTATCTCAGCCAAATTAATCATCAACTTAAACAAAAAAGCCGATGCTTAAACGCAAAACGCGCATTACAAGGAATGCGCGAAATCAAAGAACTCAATCTTTAACTTGGTTGCGGGAGCCGGATTTGAACCGACGACCTTCGGGTTATGAGCCCGACGAGCTACCAGGCTGCTCCATCCCGCGCCAACACATAAAATTGTTTTACTTCTACTTTTCAAAGAAGTGGCAATCGGATTTGAACCGACGACCTTCGGCACTTTACCAAATCAAGCGCCCGACCATCTATCGAGCAACTCCATTCTACACCGAAACATAAAATTGTTTTACTTCTACTTTTCAAAGAAGTGGTAATCGGATTTGAACCGACGACCTTCGGCACTTTACCAAATCAAGCGCCCGACCATCTATCAAGCAACTTCATTCTACACCGAAACATAAAATTGTTTTACTTCTACTTTTCAAAAGAAGTGGCATCTAAAAAATGCCATTTTAATGGGCGATGTATTGCCCATACTTAAAGCCAATTATACTGAAAAACGAAAGTTTCAGTCCGATTGACTAAATATGCTACGTATTATAAAGACAGTATGCCTAGATAGCAACCTTGATTTAGAACTATCTTCTGACGTTTCAGCTCGTTGCTGAGATGTAATCAGGTATTTTACTTTTCACATACAACACCGTGATGCCCAACTCATCGGTCCAGTTTCGTCTCCTTTCATTTTTTGTAACAAAAAAGAAATATTTAATCCATAATTGGGGACAAGAAAATCACGAAAGAAAGGAAAACCAAATGAGAACGGTTATAAAACCAAGTAAATTGACAGCGCTGTCTATATTTAGCTTTGAAGCATTTGCAGCGCAATGCGAATCGGCAGGACCACAAACACCGAGAGATATTGATAGTTTGCAGGGTCACAACAAACGGGTTTTTGCTATGGCTCCACCAAAAGAAAAACTCAACCTATGTAACATCCATTTTCATAAAAATGCAGAACATAAAGCCAAAGACTTCTCTGTCGTTTCCAATGACCCAAAGTACGGCGGATTCCAATGTAATGCAACTGCAAGCCTCACCCCAGCAGAGCTTGATCCTGTAGAAGATAAAGTATGTAACAACGTAAAGCCCGGCGATACGATTGAAGTACACTGGGTTCATAGCTCTTGTGATGTAAAACCAGGCCCGACCCTCGGTGCTTGCTTAAATGACAGCTGCGCCAACCCCAATCTACGCGTCGAAACTCAGGTGTTTTTAGTGGTTAATGATGAAAATGCGCAAGACTTCACTGAGCTTGATTATCAAGGCCAAGTTGGCGGTTACCATCAAGCAGGTGTTTTACCAAGTAATACAGGCACACCAGTTGAGTTTTTAGGTTCGACGACTGGACCTAGCTATAACAACCAACAGTGCTCACCTTTACAGGTAAGTTGGAGTGTACGCCCAAGCTGTGCCAAAGTTGATATAAATAGTCTCGCGCGTTGGTGTAAAGACAATGCTTTTGAAGAGGACCATGCGCATGGCATTCGTAAACTCGTGACAGATCCACAGTTGCTTTCACCAATTAAGCACTAATATTTTTAAATCAATGTGGGCCGTTACTCAATCTCGGCCTACTATAGCTAGGTCCAGCATATTGAAATTCAATTGATTATTGCAACGTAAGAAAAAGCTCACAAAAAAATATTAAAAAGTCTCGCATTTTAAAAAAACAGCTATACTCAGACTTAGGCTATTTGTTTTTGAGCAAAGGATCCGCTCTTCATCAGTTTGAAGAGGCGTCTATGAGCATTACTCCCTATCAATATCAACTTTTAACTCAAACGCTTGCGAGTATTCGTCCGAATTTCCATGGCTTTTGCACTTCTTGGTACAACCAAATTCAACATTACGATTTGCGCATGCAAATTCCAACAAATGTGGGACAACTCATAATCTGGGAGCATCAAATATTTGATTTTGTTCAAAATTGTGTGATGCGTATCCCACAGCAGTCAAACTTATTACATTATCTGCAAAAACAACGCGGTACGCTGTTATTTATGGGAACGTCAGAAAAAGATATCAGTGTCTTGTTGTTTACCTTTACAGCAACGCTGAAAAGTCATCTTGGCAGGCATTTTACCACAGCAGCAAAAAACGCTTGGAACAAAGCACTGTTACTCATCGAAAATATGCTGCGCTTTGAATTATTCAAAAAAACCAATATTGTTGGTCTACAAGAGTTCAAAAGAGCGCAGCAACAAGCAAACTAACTTGAGCTGCTAAACGAAGAGACAACGGTAGCCACTAAACATTACTCTAAGATCAAAGTCATGCAGAGCTTACAAAACCAAACTCTGCGTGACTTCTGGCTCTCAGCTCTTTAGACTTTCACAAAATCTTTATATAGGAAGTGATAAAATGCTAAGAGCGATTGCCTTTGCGTCTACTATGGTCGTTTCACTTACCGCATGCGATATGCTGGAAGACTCTAAAGCCCAAATCGAGGCACAATATTTATCTGAACATCAAGAACTACAACAAGTGGTTGAGCAGATCCGTGATAAAGGAATTGAGTCAGTGCAAGCATCAGCAGAGGCTGGCAGTGTTGCAGCTTGCGTTGCAAATAATCTAGATGCCGATCCGATGGGCGCGCTTATTGCGGTTGAAGGCGCATTGCAAGACAGTGCAAATTTAAGCGACCTACTCAACTCTATTTCTCGCCTAAGCCAACAGGAAATTTCCATCGAACAATTTCCTGATTTGCTTCAGCAAGGTGCTGATACAGTTAGATATTTAAGAACTTTGCTCGAGCAGTATGATTTGGCGGAACTAAAACAGCAAGCGAGCCACTTACTTGAGCAAGGCCAAACCAAAACACAAGACGTTGGTGCTCACTTGCGTACACTTATAGAATCTTGCCAAACTAACTGAGCAATTTAGTTGATCGTTACGTATAGAGTCTTATTCGTTCATGACTGTTAAGAATAAACGTGAAAGTAGGACTCTATTTATTTGAAAACGACTGCCGCCTTAGTGATAACCCCGCACTTACAAAGCTGGCGTCTCTAGTTGATACACTTATCTGCATTTATCTACCCACTGTAAACCTTTGGACGGCTCGCAAAGCGCAGTGCTCAACTTCTTTTGCTGTCGAATGTTATCGCAATCAGACGCTCAACGCCTTGCATCAATCACTAACGTCACAACAACAGAAGCTGTATATGCTACGTAACACAGCTCAGCTCAAAGCACTGACTGAGATTATTCATACACAGCAGGTAACTCATATTGGCCGCGCAGCTCATCCAGGATTCGATGAACAAAAGCTTTGGTTAAAATTACAAGATAACTTTCCTTACATTCAATACGTTAGCGCTTATTCTAGTACGCTGTTTGAACCAGATACACTACCACTCAAAATCAGTGAGCTGCCACCGAGCTTTACGCCATTTCGCAAAGCTGTAGAGGAAATTGAACCTAAATCACCTATTGCAACCGCTACGCTTCCACCAAGACCGAATCGGGTTTTAGATTTAGCTGAATTTAAAGTAAACTCTTCATACAATATCAAAGTAGCCGCAGGCGAAGCGCAAGCCCAGCAACAGCTACAACAATACTTCCAAACGGATGCGGCTTTCACATACAAAGAAACTCGAAACGCCTTGTTCGGTGATCATTTTTCCACTCGGTTTAGTCCAATACTAGCCTCTGGCGCTATCAGTCCTAGACAGATCAAGCAATCACTTACTCAATTTGAGGAGCAAAGAGGCGCAAATGAATCAACCTATTGGATTTGGTTTGAACTGTTGTGGCGTGAGTATTTTTATTGGTATGCGCTCAAACATCAACACACGCTATTTTGCTTTTCAGGCGTCAAAGCCAAAACACCAAAAACCAGTTTCTATCCAGAGCGCTTTTTAAAGTGGTGCCAAGGCCGAACGCCCAGCGCGCTAGTCAATGCCATTATGCACGAATTGACTAAAACCGGCTGGATTTCCAACAGAGCGAGACAAATAGCTGCGAGCTACTGTGTTAATGAGCTACAGCTAGATTGGCGCTACGGCGCCGCTTTTTTCGAGCAACATCTTATCGATTACGACGTCGCAGCGAACTGGGGTAATTGGCAGTATATCGCTGGTGTTGGAGCAGATCCTCGTGGCGGTCGCCATTTCAATATCACAAAGCAACAAGCACTATTTGACCCAGATGGTGAATATATAAAATTATGGCAAGGAGAAGCCACTCTACAACTCGACAGCCAAGATCATGTTGGTTGGCCTTTGGAGGATAACTAATGACACAACAAAAGCCTCAATATAAAGGCCTCAGATTAATTCTTGGCGACCAACTCAACGCCAAGCATAGTTGGTTTGCTGACGATAAAGCTGAGTACCTTTATCTGATTGCAGAACTCAAACAAGAGGCCGACTACACCAAACATCATATACAAAAAGTATGCGCATTCTTCAAAGCCATGGAAAATTTCGCCATCGCACTGAATAAGGTAGGCTTTCATGTGCTACATCTCACCCTCGATGAGACTCAGGACTATTCTGATCTCCCCGCTTTAATTGCTCATTTATGTGATAAATATCAAGTGTCGAGCTTTGACTATCAACGACCTGATGAATATCGCTTACTGAAGCAAATGATGGAATTAACACTCGACCAGTTACAGGTTCGTTGCTATGACACTGAGCATTTTCTAGTCCCTTACGAAGAGTTGGATGATTATTTAACGCCAGGAAAACACACCACAATGGAGTTTTTTTATCGCAAGCTCAGGCGCCGTTTTAATGTATTAATGGACGACGGTGAACCGCTTGGCAAGCAATGGAATTTCGACAGTAAAAACCGTAATAAGCTCAAGTCAAAAGACATCGACGCTATCCCACAGCCGCTTTGTTTTGCCAACGATGTTAGTGACATTTTAAAGCGGATAAAACGGCATAAAGTGGAGACCATTGGTAACAGCGAAGAATCATTGCTGTGGCCGGCTAACCGTGCGCAAGCTCACGATCTTTTGGCCTTTTTCTGTGAACACCTATTGCCTTTATTCGGTCAATTTCAAGATGCAATGACCTGTAAAAGTGACGATAAATGGACACTGTATCACTCACGACTCTCTTTTGCGTTGAATACAAAAATGCTTCACCCCAAACACGTTATCGATAGCGCGATAGCGGCTTACCAAGACAACTCACAAATTGATATTGCACAGATTGAGGGATTTGTTAGGCAAATATTGGGCTGGCGAGAGTATATCCGAGCCGTCTATTGGCTCAATATGCCGGACTACCGTCATAAAAATTACTTGCTTGCTCAGCGCAATTTGCCAGGCTATTTTTGGCATGGAAAAACGAAGATGCGCTGTTTAAGTGAAGCTATCAATCAAAGCCTTGATTATGCCTACGCTCACCACATTCAAAGATTAATGGTCACGGGAAACTTTTGTCTGCTAACCGGAATACACCCTGATCAAGTGGATGAATGGTATTTAGGTATATACATCGACGCCATTGAATGGGTCGAAATGCCAAACACCAGAGGCATGACACAATTTGCAGACCACGGCATAGTGGCAACCAAACCCTACTCCGCAAGTGGTAACTACATACAAAAAATGAGTGATTATTGTCAGCACTGCCACTACGACGTCAAGCAAAAATCAAGCAATGATGCATGTCCTCTTAACAGCCTATATTGGCATTTTATGCACCGCCATGAGGGTAAGTTTACCAATAACCACCGTATTGGTATGATCTATCGAAATTGGCAAAAACAAGATGAGAAAACACGGCAAGAGGTGCTTGCAAGGGCTCAGTGGTGTTTAGATAACATCGAGCAACTTTAGGCTACGCACGCAGCCTTCGGATCAAAAGAGGCGCCAACGCCTTTTTTTTGTTTTTACTTTGTGAACCCAATTCACCTCAATAGTGGTCACAGCTAGCACATCTCGAGACTGCTTTGAGATAAGCTCATAGCTCAAACTTTCATCCGAACTAAAGTCTAGCTCATATTTAAAGGTATCCGCTTTGGCCCAACACTGCAGGATCTTCTTCGATAAACTTTCTCGAATGCAGTAATCCCCTTCAGAAGGCGCATTCACCGTTACTTTGACATCCGCATAGCAAGTTCGCCCTTGGTTCAGGGCTACACACTTGCTCGGCACGGCATGAAGTATTCCCACTGGATTAGTTTCAGCAGCACGGAGTTGTTGGCTCAGTGAAATACTCCAAAACAGCACTGTCCATGTGATTAATTTAGAAAACATATTTCACCCCAGTAAAGAATACTCTGGCGTGACGAGAGCGAACTAAGGGGCTATCTAACGTATCTTGAGAACCAACTAACCACGATGCACCTGCGCTAAACACCCAATCCTCTGCAATTGGGTAATTAAGTTGCATTTGCATAAACGCAGAAGCTGAAGCACCAGGTTTATAGGGGGTTAAATAATCATTGACTTCGGATTCTAAAACACCATAAAAGTAATTATGAAAATTACTAGAATAATAGTTAGCGCCAAAATTAAGCCATAAATCCCAGTTTCTCAGTTCAAAATTACGTGTCGCTTCGAGGTGAAAAACCCAACCGTTTGTTTCCCCAAAGACATCGTAAACAATCTCAGCAACAGCAAGAAATTCACCAACATGACGGTAATAGGAAAAGCCCAATGAATTATCTTGATCGCGTTTACGTATTCCTCTCAGTTCAGGCACGACATCATCAGTGTCATAGTAACCACGTTCAGAAAAAGGCAACATATAACTGCCATAGATAGCATCTATACCCCATTCTCCATTATTGATAATTTGGTAACCTATATCCGAGCCACCAAAAAAATCACCTGAATGGGTATTCAAGTAAAAGCTTTTATACTCTACCTTTGCATCGACTAAAAAAGTGCCATGTTTGAATGTCGAGTCCGTGCCAATTAAAGCAGGCATTGTCATATCAACGTAAAAGGCACCGACACTCAGCTGCCAAGCAAACTCGTCATCAAGTTCGTCACTTTGTTCTTCGCAAATTCCATAAAACGGTAACAATAAACTGATTATTATAAGTAGTTTTTTCATAGTTCCATTCGTTTAGCGCAGGTGTGCCTAAATTCTCCCCGAGATCATACCTGACCCATTTGTGACCAACAAGCATCTTCTTTGAATTTTAACACAATCAAAATTTAACTTTATTTTAATCAAAAATTCACATAAATTATTTTAAATATCGCACTTCGTTTTTTAAGTAGAAAAATTGCGTTCACACAAATTAAAATTTATAGAGGCAACTCATGAAAAATTATTTACTTCCTATAGCCCTTTTAGTCGCAGCAGGGCAAAGCCACGCGTTTAGTCAAGAGACACATAAGCGCATCGTCATCGACGCCGTAAATTACATGGCACAGAATCCAACTACAACACAGTACGCAAAGTTACAAGCATATGCTCAAGCTAACGGCATGTCAGTTTCTCAACTAGCCAATTTACTGGGCCAAGCTGCGTATGATGTTGATGATTTTGAGGATACATTCTTCTGCGGCGCCATTACGGGTGACTGTGTACAAGCACCGCTTTGGGGTGCAGCTGAAAGCATCGTGAAATACACCAGTTACTGGCACTTCCAAAACCATACTCAAGGTGCTGATACTCACGGCAATGACTTCGGTGGTTATAATTATCAGAAACTTACCGTATCAGGCTCTGTTGATTCAATGGCTGCCACTTGGCTGAAAGGCGATTATTTAGACGATGGTCATGGCGGCGAAACAGGTTGGTTTAGCGCTGATGATACTGAATATGATAGTTATGGGATCACAGAAAAACACTATCGTATCGATAGCCACTCAACGTATAGCATGTACGATGATTTTGAAGAAATGCCTTTTCAGCCAATTGATAACTTAGGCCAGTACTGGTATCAAAGCTATGTACAGAGCGGTAACCCACAGGTACTAGGCTTTGTTTTTCACACTACAGATTTACTTCAACCGCATCATACTTGGACAACATCAGATTTGAATCATGCAGGTTGGGAGTCTTGGGTGAAAGACTACTATGACCAAGAATCATTGAACGATTTTACCTTAGTAAAGCAAGCGATGAATAGTTTCAGCGCTGTTGATAGCAACTCAACAGATATTCGCCCATTACTAACACAAGGCGGTTCTTTCTCTTATTCACAAGGTGGTATCGTGTTAAATTCAGAGGATCATTACGATCGTGTAAATACAGGTAAGCAAGTGATCCCTCACGCAATAGCCATGGTCGTTCATTTGATAAATCATGCGATGGACGTTAGGTAATGCGTCTAGTTCTATTTTTCTTGGTAAGTAGCTTTTGCTTACCAAGTTTTGCCTCACCGAGCATACCTAAATCTCTGACGCATTTAGTTCATCAACTCTATCTTGAGCAAGGCCGAGAGT
Source organism: Pseudoalteromonas sp. XMcav11-Q (assembly GCF_040104525.1). Classification (NCBI taxonomy): domain Bacteria; kingdom Pseudomonadati; phylum Pseudomonadota; class Gammaproteobacteria; order Alteromonadales; family Pseudoalteromonadaceae; genus Pseudoalteromonas; species Pseudoalteromonas sp. XMcav11-Q. The sequence goes on along the minus strand of NZ_JBECOX010000001.1, from coordinate 719,808 downwards.
TATCAAAAAAGCAAACTACTGCGCAATTGCTTGAAAATCAATTCTTGCTATTCCAAGCAAAGCAACTTAATCCAAGTGTTTTAGAGCGCCAATCCAGAGTCGGTTTCAGCACCCAATATCATGTCGATAAGTTTCTCGCCAGCTCACTCCTTCATTGGTTTCCTGCACTTACTCGGCTTGAAAAGAAGCACTACCCTTTGGTATTTGATAAGGATCAGATGCTGTCTTTACTAGGACAGTACCCCGCTGACGGGCAATACACTGCTGAGCAATTACTCAAATGGCAACAGCTGCAACTAACAAAATCAGCGCCACTGACACTTGCTCAAGTATTACATAGCCAATCAATGCAAAACCGCTTTAAACTTCACCAAGGAGAACTCTCGTTATTGCAAGCTATTGTCAATCAACATCTCAATCAACAGGCGCTATTTATTGCCGCAAAACCTTATGTGGCAAAGCAAGGTCTGACAATAGAACAGTTACGACAAGTGGTAACCGCAGAACTATTGAGGCCGAGCATGCTGGCATTTCTTGGTGTTAAGGAAGAGATGCATGGTGCAACGAGCCAGTATATCGATACCCTAAAAAGTGAAATTCCTGATAGTGCCATCGCGAAGTATTATGAGCGTCATAAGAAGAGGTTTAAATACGTCAAGCAAGTGAGTGCGAGCGCAGCGAAATTTCCCGAACAAAAAACCGCACAGCAATTTAACGAATATGCAAATGCACACTCATGGCAACAAGCCGTCGCTAAATATACTCCTACATTAATATGGCAGACTGAATTAATTCCGCTGACACGCCAAAGCACGCCGAAATGGGAAACACAACTGGCATTTAGTAGTAAACAGGGCAAGATCACGCCTAGTATTCGCACGCCAAATGGCGAGTGGCTAGTATTGTATAGCCAGTCACCGGTATATGATTACTACGATGTGAAAAGTGAGACAGTACGCTATCAAGCGCTGCGAGCACTGACCCAAGAGTTTGCTCAGCACAAATTCGAGCGAGATTATATGGCTTGGAAAGCGGCAAACAACGGAGCGGTGATATGAAGTACTGGCAAGCATTGATTGTCATACTCCTTGGAGCAGTGATCGCGGTATTCACACTGCGTTTTGCCAACATAGATTGGCAAAACCCCACATATAACGCCCCCTCGCAGGCTGAGCCTGAGCAAGAGGAAAAAGTTGTAGCATTAAGTCCCCCTATCAATACTTATACTGCTATCAAACCAAATGCCGAGACCTCACGCAAAGCCGTTAAGCCAATCACGAAACCTGAATATCTGCCGCCAATAAGCCAAGCCGAAAAGCAAATAGATGATTTTCATGGCGATTTGTCGGATACCGAAGCTTACCAAGCATATTTGGATCAAAAAGACACCAAGCTAAAACAACAGTATATTGCGGCTGTTGATGGCAAAGTAGAACAAATAGAAACGCTGCTAGCACGTGGGATTAAAGAGGGATTACCACAGCAACAGTTACAAGAAGCAAGAGATAAAATCACAGCACTTAAAGACATGCAAAGTAAACTACGTACTGAATTGAGCGAACGTGATAACAAATAAAGTTAGGCAGTGGCTCCTCTCGCGTCTCCCATACGCTCAGTCATAGAACAAAACGATTAACGTACCTGCAGCTGAACCTTGCCGCTAGCCACATTAGGGTTTTTCATCACCGCATTGAGGACTACATCTTGTTGTCCTCCGTGATAATAGCTAATAATTTCTTCTAGCACTTTTTTGGGAGTACTTGGATTCATGGCAAGTGCTAAGTGCGTAGCAAAGTCTCGTTTTAGACTCAAGTAAGTTAGCGTGTTTGATGCCGTCGCGGGATTTTGTGCAACAGCAAGATCTATCACATCACCACTTTCAGGCAGATAAGAAACCAACGCTTCAAGTTGCTGAGCTGAAGTGTGGCTGTCTTTGGCTTGTTTTAACACCAAAACATGTTGATTCATGTGTAATAAGATATAAATCGCAATGCTGACAACACCTCCCCAAAGTACTAAGTGTGTATATTTTATGCTCAGAACTAAGCCATCGACATGCATATCATGACGGGCAGCATGCATTTTCAAAAAGAAATAGCTAAAAATGGCACTAAATAGAAAAACCAAGAAGCTATAAATTAGCATCGCGTTTACGCCAATATCCTGCGAGAAGGGCGAAAATTGCACTTGGTGATGAAATTGTGCAGACATGTAAAACAACAAAGTATAAAATCCACCCGCGATGAGTAACGATAACCCACCTGATTTCAACAACAATATCAGCTTATCTTTTAATTCCATTCTTCATCTCAACGCAATATTTTTCTTCTACCATACAAGTAACTCGCTAAAAACACTACTTAGATAAAAACTAAACACAATGATCGAACCGTTAAACAAAGGTGCAATGAGAAAGTGCTGACTCGAATAACGATAGCCCGTCACTTTAAATCCAAGCGCAGTAGCCCCAAGTACAGCAAAGAATGGGCTAAATGTAAAAATCGCTTCTCCCACCACTAATCCAACAATGACGTCATGCAATGCGCCACTCACTATGAAAGTAAACCAATAGCCAAGTTTTTCCCCCACTTTCGCTGCGCATGGACGAAATACGAAGCGCGCCAAGTAATAACTCCAGATAGGATTCCAATACACCCAGAAACCATCGAAAGACCGAGCGCCGAAAGCCCGCCGAAACATGTTTCCTAGTGACTGACTATGACCCAGTGGTACACCATTTCGTCTTTTTACGTATTGTCTTAGTCCAAGTTTCATTTTCTGGGGGATAACGACTGAAGCATAACTTTACTAATAACAAATGCTTTGTATTTAGGCAAAAAAAAGCCGCCTGACGGCGGCGGGTTGGAAATCAATAAATTAGATTGATATTACTTGCTTTCAAGCAAGTTGCCCGAGCCAATTTCTATTTTTCTTGGCTTCAGTGCTTCTGGGATCTCGCGTTCAAGGTCAATAACCAGTAAGCCGTGCGCTAAGTCTGCACCTAATACTTTGACGTGATCGCCAAGTTGGAATTTGCGCTCGAACCCGCGCTCGGCGATCCCTTGATGAATAAATTTACGCTCGTTGGCTTCTTCAGTTGCTTGCTTTTGTCCCTTTACGGTCAACGTATTGTTTTCTGATTCCAGCGTTAGCTCTTGCTCGGTAAACCCTGCAACAGCCATGGTAATTTGGTACTTGTCTTTACCTAGCGCTTCGATGTTGTATGGTGGATAGCTAGGTTGTTTATCTGTTCTTGCAGCAGCATCCATCATAGAAGCTAAATGATCAAAACCGATAAATGAACGATATAATGGTGATAAATCTACTGTACGCATAATTTTGTATCCTCTTAAAGCTATACATAGGTGCTCACTCTTCAAAAAAGAACCAATAAGCACTTTTAAAACAAATAGTTATTTAATTCATAAGGCCCTGTCGGCGTCCTCATAAAGCTATTTATGGTCAGCAAATTTATTTTCAAGAAAATTCTTTTAAAAATTTTCAACTTTTTTAAAAAACCTATTTAAAACAGATAAGTATATTTTTTCTATCGCATGTAGATCGCTGAGGGATAGATGTTCATTCACTTGATGAATTGAATCATTCTTTACCCCACATTCGATCACTTGCGTTTTTCCGGTCGCAAAGAAGCGACCATCGGAGGTGCCGCCTGCAGTACTTAAGCTCGGATACTGCCCCGTTGTTTCCTGGATTGCTTGCTCTACCAGCGTTAAGAAACAGTTTTCTTGCCTCGCGCCGGTATAAAACGACTCACAAGGCCGCTCCCAACTGATCGCTAACATAGCACCGGATTTAGCCAGCGACTCTTGAATATAGTGCACAACTTCTTGGCTCTTATAGGCATGGCTGTAACGAATATTAAAGGTGATTTCACACTCTGCTGGTACTAAATTATCCACGATATTTGGAACTGTGATCCCAGTAACTTGCAGCGTGGTTTGCGATCCCGCTTCATCTTTCCACCAAGGTAAAAGCGCGAGTTGACTAACCAACTGGCCTGCGATGTGAGCTGCATTAACCGTTTGTTCTGGATAAGCCACATGCCCCGTTTTTCCTTTAACCTGAATACGCCCAGAAATCGCACCGCGACGACCATTTTTAACCGTATCTCCCACTACTTGATGTGAAGTCGGTTCACCTACCAAACAAGCATCTAGCTCGATGCCATTTTCAGCTAATCGCTCTGCAATCAATTTGGAACCAAACTCCGCTTCACCTTCCTCGTCAGAAGTGAGTAACCAGTAAAAGCTTCCTCGTAATTTTTCACGATGCTGTAGTAATGTTTTGGTTGCAGCAAGCATTGCCGCAACGCCACCTTTCATATCAGCAGCACCACGTCCATACATCACGCCATCAATAATCTGCGCACTAAATGGCGGCACAATCCAGCCTTTATTATTTGCAGGCACGACATCCACATGACCAGAAAAAGCAAAAGTTGGTCCCAAAGAGAAACGATAACTTGCAATCAAGTTTTTTACTCCCTGCACCTCAAACTGCTCAATAGTAAAACCCAGCGCGGCGAGTTGCTCTGACATAAAAGCGATAGTGCCTGCATCACACGGTGTAACCGAAGGCGCTTGGATCAAATGCGTTAATATCTCGGTTGCGTGAGACGCGCTAAGATTTTGATTCTGTGTTGCTAATGACATAACTGAGAATGACTTGTAGGTGAAATCTAGCAATTATTTAAAGATGAAACTTTGACCACAGCATTGCAGTTTTAATGCAAATTAATGACATCGAGAAAACTTAATCTAAATCAAACTTTCAAAAATTTCTGAAATCTTACAATTTAAAAATTGATCTAGAACAGTTTTTCATTTTTTGAACCCTTTTAAGATGGCTTCATTGAAAACACACACTGTTTCACAGTTTAAAAATGTCCTCACATAGGGTTAGGAGAAGAAAATGAAAACTTTAAGCGCTGCACTTTTATCTACTCTGCTAGTTGCTGCTCCATTCGCACACGCAAATTTCAGTGTTAATGTTGGTGCTATTAACGTAAACCCTGACAACACGGCTTCTGCCATTGACCAAGATAACTCTCTTGGTTTGGTTGCTGACTCAAATACTCAGCTAGGTATCACGCTTGACTACCACTACAGCGATAACATCGTATTTGAACTAGTTGCGGCAACACCATTTTCTCACACAGTTGACGGTGCTGGTGGCCTAGCAGGAGCGGAAATCGCAGACATTAAACACTTGCCACCAACGCTACTTGCACAGTATCACTTCTTTGATGCAAGCGCTAAGTTCCGTCCATTTATCGGCGCGGGTCTAAACTACACAGTATTCTTCGATGAAGAGCCAAGTGCTGCACTAAAAGCAACACTAAAGACTAACGATGTAGAAGTTGATTTGGATAGTTCTTTTGGTATCGCACTACAAGTCGGCTTTAACTACGACTTAAATGAAAAATGGGGTCTACATGGTATGATCTCTAAAATGGATATCAATACCGATGCAACAGTGTACGCAAACGGCGTAAAAGCATTAACTTCAGACGTAGAGCTTGACCCAATTGTGGCCATGTTCGGTGTGAAATATAAGTTCTAATACCTAAATGGTTTAAATCACAGATTTACTGTTACTTTCTCAATCCCCAAGGCCACAGATGTGGCCTTTATAGTTTATAGATTACTGTTTTTCTTTGCCTCTAACATGGCTTTCCAATGCATAATCTCAGGAGATAAAATAGGTGCTTCACCGTTAAACCCAGCTACTTCGAGCATTTCTTCGACCGCAACCACCCCACCCTTACGCTTGAATACCCCACGCACATAAGCAATTGCATGCAGCCCACGCTCTGAATGAAAACGCTGTTCAATGTAAAAGTATTTATGATCCCATCCCACCACCTTAGTGGTAATGGTAAATTTTTGCAGCGGCTTGATATCGCGAATATAGGTAATCGCTGTAGCGTTAACAATTGGGAACCAGCGGCGTTTCATCACAGCTGCAAATAACCCAACTCGCTCTGTCATCCAAGTACGCGCTAAATCCATAAATGCGAGATATCGTGAGTTGGTCAAGTGCATATTAATATCGCAATCGCTTGGCAGGGCGCGATACTCAATATCTATCGGAGACAAAATGGAATCTGCTGTTTGTTTATTCTGTCTTATTCTCCAAAACAACAGCAGTAAACGAAAATATAAATTCATAACAATGGTCTTACCAGTTAATAATTTTTCGATTCTAGCATAGCAATTCATATTCTAAAGTGATTATTTTGCTACGCTTACGTCTATAACTGATACATTACTTTGCCCTTAGTTGCAGTAATGCAGTCGGTAAACTAGATTAATAACCTGAGCTTCAAAAAATGAACGCCTTTCTAGCATGACCAAAAAGGCCTATAAAATGAGCTTAAAAACAATGAGTTCGGTTACTACATACGCGAACCTCAAATTAAGTAAAATAACTGAAGTGAAGTCGATGAAAAAATTATCCCTTGTTACCTGTTCCACCTTATTTGCCTTTTCCAGTATGTGCTACGCAGACTTTGACTTTAAAGGGGAAGGCACACTAACCTACCCAACCGGTGTAGAGAAAGCGTTTGAGTTTGGTTTTGCTTGGAACAAACAGACTGAACAGTTTCGCATCGGTGCAAATCATTATGATATGTCTGAACTACCAGAGTCTTACTCAGTTGCCATTACACTGAGTAAAGACGATACCCGCGTGTGGATCCAAGAATTCAATCAAGGTTTTATTTCTGAATTTAAGTGGCAAATTGCAGATCATCAAATCTCTCTTGTGAAAAAAGAGTTTAGCGACTCTGTAAAGGGTAATTACGTCTTGACGGTAAATGGGATAGATTACTTCTTTGCGCGAGATAACGTGAGCATCACACTCTCTTTTGAAGAAGATGGCGTTAAGAATATTAAGGTAGATGGCGTGACAAAAGACATGGGAACTAAATCATAAAGGCCACACTCATTGCGTAGCCTTATATATCATACTTTGACTGTTTTTCTATTTATCCCATACTCACGCAGCTTGTTGGCAACGGCTGTGTGGCTTAATCCCAAACGTTTAGCCAGTTGCCTTGAGCTTGGATAAGCGGGGTAAAGCTTGCGCAACAAGGTTGCTTCAAATCTCTTCACGGCTTGATCTAACGTCCCTTCAAAATCAGACTCCAAATAACCTAAGTCATGGGTAAAGGTCGGTAGGTTTAGATGCTCAGTACGAAGCTCTTTATCATCAAGCAACGAAACCGCACGATAAATAGCGTTTTCTAACTGCCTCACATTACCAGGCCACGGGTAATTCTCTAAAAATTCAATGCATTCTCTGGCAAATGTTGGCGCTGGATGACCATTTTGCTGGGCATATTTTTGCACAAAGTGTTCAGCCAAAGGACCGATATCCGCTTTTCTATCTCTCAGCGGTGAAATTTCGAGCGTTAGCACGTTAATACGATAGTAGAGATCTTCTCTAAATACACCTTCTTGAACCATTGCTGGCAAGTCTTTTTGCGTTGCAGCTATGATGCGAACATTGACCTTAACTTCATTCTCATCACCGACTTTTCGGAAAGTACCGTCTTGTAAGAAACGCAGTAACTTAGTCTGTAACTGGGTTGACATTTCACCCACTTCGTCGAGGAATACCGTGCCGCCATCCGCTTGCTCTAATACACCGCGTTTTGGCGCTGCATTTTCTTCATATCCTGCATACCCAAACAACTCGGACTCAGCAACGTCATCAGGCAGCGAAGCACAAGAAAGTGCGATAAAAGGCTTTAATGACCGGTTGGAAGCATAATGACATGCTCTGGCAAGCAGTTCCTTACCAGTACCTGTTTCACCTGTGATCAGAATTGGCGCTTCTAACTGCGCCATTTTTCTGGCTTCACGCACGACTCTACGCATGGCAGTGCTGTGATTATGGATGGTCGCAAAACTTTCTTGTCCATAACGACGAAATGCGCTGACTTGCTGTCCTAATCGCGACTGCGATTTAATGTTAATCACCGCACCGGCTAATACATCGCCTTCAATCCCTTGGGGCACCGAAATTGGCAAAATATCAGCAATAAAATCTTCCCCGCCCACTTCGACACGGGTTGTCTGGCCTAACACCTCTTTACCTTCTAACCAACGAGTAAAGTTAAACCCTTTCAAAAGGTTGTTAATGTTGGCACCGATCACTTCCTTTTCAACCATGTTAAGGTCGCGACAAGCTGCGTCATTGCAATGACGTACCCAGCCTTTAGCGTCGATAGAAATTACACCATCAGGCAACGCACTGAGCAAAGTATTCAGCTCATTATGTTCACGTTCTGACGGTAAAAACGCTGTAGTACGAACATCTTCAACGCCATCGATTAAGCGGATCTCAGGCATAATTTTCTGAAACTGTTCAAATTCGATGGGTGGAAAGCTCACGTACATTCGACAATTTACTGAATCGACTTCTATACCTTTCAAGTCGACACGGTAACTCACCAAGATATTGAGAATTTCTTGGGCAATACCAATACGGTCAGCGCAATGTATCTCTAGACGCATTTGTTCCTCAAAGCGGGTTTTCACAATTGACGAGATCATACTCTAAGAATAGCTGTCCGACTAGAAAAACGTAAAGAATATTGAACAGAATTTTAGCTATCTTCGTAAATTCTTGTCCTATACTAATGAAGAACTGAAAAAAGTTGTTTTTCAAGGCATTTTTCAGCGCTTGTTAAGTTTTTGATTTGGAAACTTACATTCCATTTCAAAGGATTGCAACACATAAAGAGTTACAGATATAATACTAAAGAATTAAATAATGTATCTTTTTTGAAAGCAGGCTGGCCACAATGAAAAAAATCTTAAATGTAGTATTGCTATTTGCACTCACAGCCTGCTCAGTCGAGGACCCAAATGAAACAGGTCCTTCACAAATAGATAAGGATGAAGATAAAAGCCAACAAGATAGGGATAGCGAGACGCCCAATTTAAGCATACTTTTGCACGACGCAAATGCAACCCCCATTGCCAATGCTAGCCTCACGATAAATGATCAGTTATTTACCTCAAATAACAATGGTATCTTTGACCTGTCGGCTTTAGCATACGGCGCTTATGTCGCAGAAATATCCCACCCAGATTATTTGCCCTTGGTTTTTACCTTAGCGAATCAAAATAACAATGAGCAGCAGCTCACGCTTGAACTAAAAGCTAAGTCGAGCACGCTAAAAACCTTACTTTTTGCCGGTGATACCATGTTTGGGCGTCGTTATTTCAACCCTGACCTCATTACCATGGGGAATTCATTGCCCAGCACCCCTGACGGACTTATCCAGCCCCAAAGCGCAGGGCCTGATGCCCAAGCTCTAGTGCAGTTTATGCATCCTTTATTTAAACATGTCGATTTCGCTTCGGTTAACTTGGAATCTCCAATCCTAAAAAACCCAACCACGGTCCACCCAAGCAAAGAGTTCGCATTTTTTAGTCTGCCGGAGTCATTAATTGCCCTCAATGATTTGGGTATTGACTATGTAGCACTTGGCAATAACCACGTCTATGACTATCGAGCACCTGGACTGAACGATACCTTGAAGTATGTCGAGCAAGCGGGACTTAAACACAGTGGCGCAGGCACAAGTGCGGCAGAGGCATTTAAGCCCTACAGCCTAAGCCTTGGTGAAACAACGATAGACTTTGTGTCTGCGACTTCTATTACAGGCGATCAACATACCGTCACTTATGTGGCATCAGACGCTAAAGGGGGAGCTGCCGATCTAACAGATACCAATGGCATGAAAGAAACGGTGATGCAAGCCAGTACCAACGGCCGCTTTGTTGTGGCTCAGCTCCACGGTGGCGATGAGTATTCATACGCACCAACGGCGTATATTTCAAATCGCTTTGATTTACTTTCCAAAAATGGTGCTAACTTGATGATTGCGCATCATCCTCACGTTGCGCAAGGGTTTGGCTTATACAATGGCGTACCAAGCATACTTGGGCTAGGCAATTTTGTGTTTGAACAAAATCGTCTTGAAACCTTTTTAGGACTGATAGCTGTGGTAGAGTTAGAAACCGCAGGCACACCTAAAATCAGTGCATTAAAAGCCTATCCTGTTTATCTAGAAGACTATGTTCCTAAGTTTGTAAGTGGCGATCTTGCCAATGCCCTACTAAAACGCATCGCTGAATTTTCTTCACCCGAAGTTGGTATCTCATTGCGCTCGGGATTTGCAGAAGTCACCTTTGATAAACCGGTTCAAGCAAAAGCAACCGAGCAAAAAGTCATTACCTTGGAAGCTGGTGAGCATATTGTCGATTTACGCCAATATTCAAGCAGTGCTGAGTTCCTTAGCAAACTCACGGCTAGTGATGCTCAAGCAGAGATTGTGCTTGGACGGGACTTATTGTTCTTTGGGGATTTTGAAGACTGGGACAGCGATAACGAACAGGGGGAAGTCTCTCGTTGGTTAATTGAGGCCGACGATATCGCGCCCTGCTTAGTCGGCAAATATCGTGGCGTACAAGGGCTTTGTCTACAACGAACACAATTTAACGAAACGCCAACGCGTGTGCCGTTCAAACATACAATTCGTACCATGCCGATTACGCCAGCGCCGAGCACGGCACAGGCTTACCATGAGCTCTCGCTCTTTGGTTATGCCAAAGGAGAGAACGCTGGTGAGTTTAAGGCTGATATTCGTATCTTAACATCAGAAGATAGCCTTATCTTTTCTGAGTCAACGCCCCAATTAAAACCTGCAGGTAGTTATGAGTGGCAAACATTTAGACAAGATATTACCTTACCTGACGATTCCGTTGTGCTTGGCGAAGAAGGATTGCCCGCTCGTGGCGTCCAGTTTGGCCTCTCCATGGCGCCACCAAGTAGCGGTGAAAGTGCCTTATTTTTAGATGATATTGCGATGATTTCGTGGCAGCGTCCAGTGCAACTTCAGAGCGCTCAGTGGCAAAGCGAGCAAATTCATGGCTTAGAATTTATTAAAGTAAAAACAACGAAGACGACTGAGCTGACTCTCACTTTCAGCCAGCAATAAGAGAGTGAAAAAGCATGTCGATTTTTAGTCAATTAAACTTTATAAAACGCCAACGTGAGTTTTGGCTATTTATGAGTTTATTCGCTATTTTGTTGATCGCGTCAGCATCAGGCTTATATAAACAGGTAAACCTAATTGGGTTACAATGGTTTTCCAAGCTCAACACCACGCAAGCAACGCAAGTAGTCGTGATTGAAGCGGAAAACTTACAGCAACAACATCAGCAGTTAGCAAAAATACTCTCTGGCTATCAACCAAAAGCCGTTGTGTTCTTTGCAAATACCGAACTTTCGCCACAACAAAACAATGACTCAATTTACTATCCATTCAATACGCAATCGGTTTGTTTATTGGAGACAGAAAATTGGTACGGCAGCGCAATCAGCCTTGCACCACCTGCAGGTGCGTGTGACATATTGTGGGATAAAATATTTCCGCAGCATGGTGAATACCTCAACAAAATCATAGACTACTCGCTGCCTTATTATTCACTACCAAAATTTAGTGCGCAGAGAGTGCTTGATGGTGACTTATTCACCGCACAACTTAGCGAAAAGGTCATCTTAGTTGCTCAGCACTCAAAATTTTCACGCTTGAATAGTAATGCTTATTTTGGTGCGCAAGAACTTCCGCCTGTTTACCTACAAGCATTTATTGCCAATAGCTTTGCATCCGACAGTTTTATCCAACCTTTAAATAAAGTGACAATAATCGCAGTGATGGTACTGGCATCAATATTTTTCTTAGTGGGCTACCAAAGAAATGCGACAAAAACCAATGTAGTCATTGCAGTATTCACCAGCATGTTACTTATTATGTGTGGCATTGCTGCGCATCATTGGTATTCCGTGTTATTGCCGCTTGGTGAGTTGTTTTCCTTGATATGGCTATCGCTAATTTGGGTGTTTATTTCACTGAAGTGGTCAGAAGAGGAAAACTTAAAATCACTGATAGCCCTAATCCAGCAACGTATGATGGGTCGATACTTACCACGACATTTTCTTGAGCATAATGAACCTTGGGATGCAATCATCCAACTTGTAAATCAACAGCTCAACCTGAAAAGAAGTATCTTTCTCACCCGCTTAGAGGGGGACCACAGAGTAACTGAAATACGTGCAATACACTGTCAGCTCAGCGATATCTTAGAGATGCGGAGAGACTACGAGCGAGTACCCTATTCAGATGCAATCAAAGCGTTTGGTGCCATCAAAATTACCCGCCCTTTCTTCCAACATCTAGCGGAAGATGAGCAGCAGTACATCGCCCCCTTAATGTACGCAGGAGATGTTCGGGGTTTTTGGGCGCTAACCGTCACTCCTCAAGACAACTTTGATGAGCAAGCATTTATTAAAAATGTAAATCTCTTTGCGCATCAAATTGGTGAATTATTATTCCACTATAAGGTGTTTGCTGCTGAGCAAAAAAACCTCAAAAGCACACTGATTCGGGCGCTGACTTTTTCTCTAAAGGAGCCACTAAGTCATAAAATCAAAAATGCAATTAGTGAGATGGATCAAAAACTCACCTCACTGGAGCATGTCTTCAACCAGCTTCACAGTGCCAGTATTTTATATAACTTATTTGGCCAAATTGTGCAGGTAAATGAATCTCTTGAACGCTTTGCTAGAGAACATAAGCTGTCTATTTTCGACATGTCCGCCTTAGACTTACTTTGCCGCTGTACCGAGATGGATAGTGAACAAGCTAAAGGAAAGTTGCGCTATTTAACCCTAAAACGTGGCAAAATCGTATTACCTGTGTATTTAGACAATCGAACTTATTTACTAAGCATTCGCGCCTTACTCAAACAATCAACCAGCCTTAACACCAGTACCCCATTTGAAACCAGCGGGGTGTTGTTTGAATTTATCGACCTTGGCGAGCAATTATCTCAACTAGATGATAAAGAAGCTTTTTTAACACACTTGTCAGAGCAGCTTGCGGTTAACGAGCAACTTTTGCCTGAAAAGTGGGATGACGAATAAATGGACTGGACGCTAATGCTATTCCCAAGTGCGGGCGGACTTGGGCAATCCGTTATCACGTGTGTTTGGATAGGCATCGCGGTTGTTGCATTTTTCAATCTTAGGTTTGGCTTCCCGTTAACTGGTTTAGTGGTTCCAGGTTACCTAGTCCCTTTATTTATCGTGAGCCCAACATCGGCTTGGGTGATCATTGTTGAGGCCATTGTTGTTTATGGCTTAATGCGGTTTTTCGCCAAAACACTTGTTGAGCGACTGGGCTATGCAGAAATGTTTGGCCGTGACCGATTTTTTGCCATCGTTTTGTTAAGCATTATTGTTCGAGTTACCATGGATGTGCTGTTTTGGCCGCTGGTCGCCGCGTACTTAACACAATGGGACATCACTTTTGATTACGCCGCACAGCTGTATAGCCTCGGGCTGATTATCATCGCATTGACCGCCAATGTGATGTGGAATGGCGGCTTTAAATATGGCATAAAAGTCACCGCTATTCAGTTGGTTGTTACCTATATCATCATTCGTTTTGGATTAATGACGTTTACCAACTTTAGCATTGCCAATCTTGCCGTCATGTACGAAGCTGTTGCGGCCTCCATTATTGCAGCCCCTAAAGCTTATATTATCTTGGTGATCACTGCTTTTATCGCATCAAGGGCTAATTTAAAGTACGGCTGGGAATTTAATGGCATTATGCTGCCAGCGCTGCTAGCTCTGCAACTGATGCAACCCACAAAGCTGCTCACATCATTCGTAGAAACAGCGATTATTTTAGTCTTTGGATATGTAGTCTTAAACTTTACTCGTTTAAAACACGCCAATATCGAAGGCGCGCGACTCATGCTGCTGTTTTTTAATATCGGCTTTGTCTACAAACTGATTTTAAACTACGTTGTCGTCGGTTACTTCCCAACCTTAAAAGTGACCGATACCTTTGCTTTTGGCTACATGCTATCGACCTTACTCGCCCTTAAAATTTACCAAAAAAATGCGCTAGGCCTTGTGATCCGTGCAACTTTTCAAACTTCAATTGTTGGTGGCTTTATCGCCATCTGTATCGGTTTTGCAATTATGGTTATTCCAAGCCTATTCGTACAAAGTAATACATTAGCGATAAATGAAACAGCCAGCGATTTAACGCTCGGCCAAGTGATCAGTAATTACAAGAGCCAGCTGTATACTCAAAATGCGGCTAACGTTAATGTCAGCCAATATGTGACCGAGCAGCAACGTAGCCACTTTAAACAAGCAATTAGGTTGCTTAAGCAGGATAGTGAGTCACACTATGCCGAGGCCGCCACCTTACTGCGTCAAGCCGACTTTTCTTTGCAACGTACAACACAATTTTTAGTAATAAAAGACAATCAACAAGATCATAAACGCGGTCTGTTTATCATTAATTTAGCTGCTCAAAAAGCCCATATCATCAGTGTGCCTTACCCCACTGCAGAGCGGCTTGCCAGTGAGGCTGGTGGGATATTGTTTTCCTACTGGCAAAGCCAGGCAATGGCGTTTGGCAATGCGCGACCTAACCAAAGTGGCGATAAGAACGGTAAACAAAGCGAGTTCTACAGTGACTTTTTTATGGCGATGGATATTCCAGAGGTCGTCCAACTCAGAGAAATTAATCGGCAAGTAAGCCAATTGATGCACCAACACAGTTTAAAAGAAGACGCACAGATGTGGATATTTAACAGTGTGCCAAGCTCAGTGCAACAATCTGAACTTGCTACCTTGTTTAACATCAACGATGCACACTTTGGTCTCGCGGCAAATGCGCCTTTACCTTACAGCCAATTCCATGGACAGATGATTGAGGCGTATTTAAGCTCGGATAGCTATTCGTCGTTGCTAAGCGCATATGGCCTGCAACGCATCGACAAAGACATGGATAAAATAAGCACAAGCGATGAGAGCATACAGGCACTTATTGAAGCATTTTCTAGTCACATTAGCGCCAAAGGCAGCGGTGCATTTAGTGCACTGAGCGATACCAGTGCTGCACTGTGGGAATATGAAGTGTTAAGGCCGTTATTTGCTATCACCCAAAACCTTGAGATAGTAACAACGCCAGAAACGCTTGAGGTAAGGCTGAGTCAGATAAATCGCGTAGCAAACCTATTACAGTACCAATTAACTTTAGTTGAAAATAATCAAGGGCAATTCGTTGCGCTTTCTCCTTTAGATACCAAATCTGCCTATGATTTGGGTCAAGGGGTGTACTTTATTGCCTTGCTGGCCAAACCATCCCTCACCATTGCGGTGCCTAGACCACTCTTTGAAAGTAACACGCTGGAGTTCTCTGGGCAGTTGTTTACGGCCACCCATGCAAAGTTACTGGCAATCGCTGGTGCTCATCCGTATACCAGCATAGATGCAAATGTAATGGCAGCCGACAACGTGCGGTCATTATTTAATGTGGTGTATCAAAGTGCACAGCGCTACTTTTATGACAACCCCTTACTTAATTTACAGATCCGCAGTCATAGCGCGCCTGCAAGCATCAGACCTTCAGCGCTTGCGTACCAATTTACAACGCCTAACCCTATTCATAATGACACCATTGCTACACTACAAAGGGTGCTAGCTGATCTTGGTGTTAATACTCAAACCGTTTCAGGACAACAAGCAACCAGAGGCTTAGAACTCGGTACCACACCACAGTCGGGATATCAGCTGTTCGCACCAAAAAGTGAGTTAGCGGCACTGTGGTTGGCATCGGATTTTAAATCGCACTTTGCCATTACCAACGATGCTTTATTGCAACGCCTTTTAGCCGTTGCACACACACCTAGGCTCAAAGTAATCGATTTGCTTACTCTCTCTCCAAATGATTGGCATGAAGCCAGTGCGCAATTTATTGACGCACTTAAAGTGGCCACAGGGCGCTATGCCACCACCCAACATTTACCTGTGCTCCAAGCACTTTGTCAGTTTGAAAGCCAGTGTAAAATAAGCGCCTTTAGCACGCATAGAAATGGTGAGCTGGGATTAATGTTTACCCGAGATAACGCACTGCTCGCGCTATACTTACCAAGAAGAAATCGCGTTATTGATTTAGCCACTTATGCAAAAGCAGTTCATGAGGGGCGTTATGTACTGGATTAAACAGATATTACGATTTGCTATTTTTACAGCTTTGCTGCTACTTTTTGTTTGGTTCGCCGTCACTTTATTTGTGTGGGTAAAATCGGCGGAGCCTTCAAATACCTCGACCTTGTTTAATATTCGCTCCAATGTTCATTGGCTAAAAACCGACAGTGCACTGAAGTTTTCCTTTTCTCCGTCTCGGACCATGTCTGTTCGGGTGTTGTCCAATGGGATATTCGAATCGCAACCACTGGATGATCAGCCTGTCAACTATGCTATTGAATATCAGTTACTTGATGCAAAAGGAGCGATTATTTATCGCGGTACTTATCACCATGCAGCTAAAGCCGCCTCGAACGACTTTCAGCAACAAGTAAAACAGATCATTGAAAACCGTGAAGCGTTGGCCGTGGCGTCTGGGCAATCCTTTTATTTAAATCGTGAAGAGTTACAACAGGCTGCAACCATCACGTTAAAGCTAATACCAGAAAATGCTCAGCTTAAAGGCGTGGTAGTACGCGTCCATGCCCAAACCAGTAACAGTATTATCGACCCTGCCAAAGCATGGCTGAAAAGGCCAACTGAGTGGCGTGAACGCATGACGAATTACCACACCATAGGTGAAAACGCCTTAACCAACGAAGAAAAATACAATTCGGTCATGTTAGATTGGCAAAAGCTAGCGCCACAGGGCGTGCCTAACATCGACTTTCGTGCTGACTTGTTATATGAGTCACTCCCCTACAATGTGCTTAATCATGATTTTTCGACCCAGCTAGACTTAGACAGTTTGTTGATTTCGGAGCAGCTAAGCGCCAGTTTTCGTGTCTATGAACACACTGAATATTTATTAAGCCATCCCGAAAATGCAAATCTTACTTTTGTTTGGCATGATTTACGCCAACTCAACGCGCCAAAGCGACTAACTCCTGAGATGCTAGCCACTACCCAATCTAGACTGAGCAACTTACCTACAGGCCTTGTTACCATTAGCGCAAACGCCCCCACCAGCATTCGGGTATTTAGCAATGGCGTCGACCCTATAGTCCCGCTGCATAGTTATTATTATATGCTCAACGCGCAAACGCCGGTTTACTATCAAGTCTCTCCTAAAAGCGATATCGCTTTAGAGTGGCGCGCGCCCATGGGCAGCACTCTCTCTGTGAGCCTCTATAACAACAATGAGCGGATCAAGGACTACGTTTTTACCGCAACGGCGGAGCAAGCTTTGTTCGATAGACTGATAACTGAAACCACGGAGCGACAAACCTTACCAACCGCAGAGAAGCGTTATTTGGCAATACCAGATAACGTTAATCAAATCAAAATTGAAGCCGAAGATGCGATGGTGAAGCTGCAAGCCCGCAGCCCAACATTTAATTACCTGAGCCATCGTTGCTACCCAGTGTGTGACCCTGAAAGTCCAATTTATCAAGGTATTGACGCATGGTTTAGCCAAAAGGCCGACAACCATTACCTCTTTCACACACAAAAGCAGATAGCATCGGTGCGCTTATTTGAAGCGCCACCAGAAGTACCTGAGTTGCTGCCTCAATACCGCTCCAAAGACTTAGATCAGCTTTTAGCTGTATCGGATATCGCGTTGGTGCCCATTGAGCAAGCTTACTTTGATAACTCAGTACCGCAAATGGAGTTTGAATATCGTCAGGTAGCCAAATCTGCGCTCTTTAAGCTCGGTGAAGCAACAAGCTACCCAAGCAGTGTGATTGTGAAGCAAAAGCGTAAACCAACACTATTTGAAGTTCCGCTAAACAGCTTACAAATAGAGGAGTTAGCTAATACCCAAGCACTTTTCATCAATCAAGGGATCCCAAGAACCGTGCGGAAGATCCGCCTGTACAAAGTAGCGAAAGCAACGCCACTCACTGTTGCTGTTAGAGAGGATAACTTGCAACCTATCGCTTTGGTCGTCAAAGTGTTTAGTGCCGACCCTCAAGATGAAATTACGGTAGCAACCGCTCTGGATAGCACTAAGGTAATCACCCCAAGCGATGAATACACCATTTTAGCTAAACACTTTGTACTACATCTAAACCCAGCACAAACGAGGATGTTTTTTAACCCTAATCACGCGGAGCTGTACGAGTACCCAAGTATTACTTTGCCGCTGTTTCAAGACTTAACATCGCCTAAAACCATGACGCTTAACTTTTCACATGATGTTTGGATAAGTGTACTAGAGGAAAATGAACAGCCTGATGCAACATTAAACTGGTGGCAAGATGAGACACCTTAGTCGCTACGCACTTTACATTACATTGTGCCTGTCATTGAATGTTAACGCTGCGATTCCCGACAGCAGCAAAATGGCGCAATGGTTTAACCAACCTGTAGCGCTCGATGGCTGGCAATTTACGCACCAAGCAGAGCAATTTACACTGACGCCAAAGCCTCAAAGTGACGCGCACGGCGAAGTCACGTATGCGCCAACGCATCGGCCTTGCGTGGTATCTGTTCCACATCGCTTTCATGATAAACATACGCTGACCATTGGTGAGCACATTTTCCAGCACAGTTGCCAAGTGTTACTGAACAACACAAAACACAGATACGATAACAATGACACTGGTAAAACCTATGATTACGCCAAGCAACCTCACAATATTCACGCGTCAGCTATCATAGCTTTTACATCTTTACACCCAATAGCAAAAGTGTTCCAAATACATGGGTTTAGTCAGAAGAAGCGAAAAACCGACGGCGGTAAACTAAGCGAAATAATTTTAAGCCAAGGCAAAACAAATGACGACACACTATGGAAGTTGAAGTCTTGTCTTGTTAAGCAAGGTTATCGGGCGCTGATTTACCCTCAAGAAGTGCAAGAACTTGGCGGGACGCAAAATATCATGCATCAGCTTGCGCTTCCTGAATATAGCTTTATCCATATTGAGCTAAGCTATCAAACAAGAAAGCAATTAATTAATAACAATCAACAACTAGAGCAGTTTACTAAATGCGTGCAATCACTTTTATAATGACACTACTGCTGTTTGCAACGATATCCCGAGCCAATGAGGTAGGGATACAGACGGCTGCCCAATGGATTGATCTGTCACGTATGCAATTTATCCAAGCCAATGCTAACAAGCACTTTGCACCGCAGCAAAAAGCGTGGCTGTTTTTGCCAAGTCACGCGTGGTTAGTCACAACGCCAAGTGCCCTCGACACATTCGAATTTTTTGCGGGGCAAACCCCAGAGCTACGACGTGCCATTCCAACATCCGATTGGTTATGTATTCAATCCCGCTGCCAACTGAGTGCAATAGCACAAAACCGCTTAATTCAGGTTGCTTACACCGGTGATAACGCTCAATCTCTCGCGCTTTGGCAAGGCAGCATGCATAGCCACAGAGATCCGTATCGAAGAGCACTTAGACTGCCAGGGCTTGACGACCAAACACTGCAATTAGCGCAAGATACAGAGCGCTGGTTTCACCTACAACCTACACAAATGACAAGCTTGTTCTTTGAGCACGCCAAAAAGCTCAAACTAGAAGTTCGAAAAGATCTACACGCGATTGCGCAAAATGGTACTGTCACAATTAAAGTCAACGGTGAGGTTATAAGCACCATTGCAATATCAGACATCCAAGCGGATGAGTACCTTGAGCCTAAAGTCGGCTTGTCTAACCAAGATTATATTGCTGTCCCGCAAGGTAGTTATCTCACTATCACAACATCGGTACCTGCCTACCTTAACTTACTACAAATGCACCGTGGTATTTACGACGATAATGCAGGAATAAAGCAGCAAGAGTCGCTATTTAGTCCGTATTGGAATAAACAGCTGAACGAGCAGCTCAGCGCCCTTTACATGAATGGTGATACTTCTCCACTCACTTTTAACGCTTCTGACACGGCGCTGGCGGTCAAACGTAAGCAAATGCTTAACGATATTGCCTCTACGGTGTATTTTTTAACGCCAAGCTCCCCTCAACCGCTCACTCATCATGTTGCGATAAGTGGAGTAACACTGGGCAGCCGCAGCGCCGCTGGGCAAGTGCTGCTCACTTCAAGCGCTCAGCGAGTCAATTACATTACATCGCCTCAGCCACTGAAGTATCATCTTGAGAACATACTGAGAATTGATAATGCAATTACCTTGTATGTTCGAGCAAGAACGCCAGAACGCTTAACCATCACCAGCGAGCATGGCCAACATACGCTGCTTGTTGCGCCTAGCAGTCATTTTCAAAGACTTACCCTACACATGAATCCAGCATCCAAAGTTGTGATGATTGAAGGGGCTAAGCAAGCGCTTGATATCGCTGTAGCAATAAACCGCTTACAACCATTTCCCGACTTCTTAACCATGACGCAAGAAGCGCTAGGCCAAGGGTCATTGGTTCAAGGTCTGCTGGCAAGAAGCAAACAAAATCGAGCGGACACTTACTATTTATCTCTTAGCGGGCTGAGTGCACCGGAACTAAGTGTTAAGACAGACAGCCACGGCCAGTTTACCGCCACCAAAGTGCTTGCGGAGCTGCAAATCGTAGCAAAGACCAAACCACTCATGGCACTTGCGAAACTGAAGCCGTATTTGAGTGGGCATAGTGAGCAAGTTGCGTTAATGGCTTGGCAACTGAATATTACTATTTTGACTCAGCTAGAACGCAGTGGAAACGCCGAGGTATTACTAAAATCACTGCTAAAAAGCACCGCTCAATCTTTAAGAGAGTACGCTGCCAATGAACTACTCACGAGATATTTAGCACAGAATGAATATATCCAAGCTAGCCTATTATGCGCTGCCCACGAAACTGATATCACGCAATATCAATGCGATGATATCCTGTTGACGTACCTGCTTGACTCTGGGCTTCAGCAAGAAGCGCTGTGGACAAGCCAGCAAATGGCATTAACACCAAAACAGGCCGAACAAGTCGCGGCAATTCAAACAAACGAACTGACCCAGCCTCAATACAGCCTTAATCACTATGACCTACAAGCCGTGGAGTCACTGGATAATCAAACTGAGCTGTACCCGCTAGGTTCAGGTAAACCCATCAAACTGGTTGCTAAAACGCCTTTGACGGTCAAGCTAAGTGCACGTGCTGCGTACCAAGGACAAGAATACAAAAATACTCAATGGCTGCTATATGAACACAACGCCAAAACCCGGATTTTACCCATATTTAGTGATATTGCAGCAAACTTGCAATTGCAGCCACAAGCGACTCGATTATCTGTTGCATCGCAGCAATATATTCAATTAGCGGCAAATGAAAGCCTCACACTTTTCAGTAGTAATGAGTTGTTTGTAGAGATCCGGGTGCAACCAGAAACCGCTAACACTCCGGCTTTTGCAGATAAGTCTGCGCACTTGGTTAGTAGCACTGATGCGAACATAGCAGATGAGCTCAGTGCTAAAGAAATTGCGATAAATGCCTTGTATCAATTGAGTCAGCAAACATTGTCTAACGAAAGCTACAACAGGGTCCTTCAACGTCTGCACCCCAGTTTATCGGATGATGCCGTTTTAACCGATTTATATGCCCGCTTGATGCGCTATGGTCAATGGCTTGCTGCGGAACAATACACGAGTTATGTGGGCACACAAAAGGTAAAAGTTGATACGCTTGCGGCGCAAAGCGTTGGTGACCAGATCACCGCACACCTCACAGAAAATCAGCCGTCAGGCCTGCCACTCAGAGCAAACGAAATACTGACTATTGATTTTTCTGAGTATCAACAAGTTCAAGTAAGAGTAAAGTTTGCCTACTCTGCTGCCAAGCAAATCGTGGCACCGCCTGCTAATGTAGAGCTGGTGGGGCCAAGTCAAGGTGATGTGATCTCGCTGCAGCCAAGGCAACCGCTCTATTACGGCATTAAACAAGTTGAGACGCGACAAGGACTATTGCAATTGCGTTGGCTCAACCCTTTATCGGGGCAAAGCGTTAGCGTACGTCCGCAATACTTTGGCCAAGGTCAATGGCATGATATCCCATTGGATACTAGACAGATTTTTTATCGCTCTGATGAAACAACCCCAATCACGGCGAAATTAACTAGAGATAGTCTGATTAAAATTGAAACCTTTGCCGATGGTATTAGAAATGAAGCCACCTATTTTCACCCGGCAGGACAAGTCTCACTAACTGGCCAACAACAGCAAACGTTAGCACGCATGTCTATCTGGACGTTAAGTCCAACTTTGCATCGCGTTAACCTAGTACCTGAAGTGCCAATGTTCTTAAAAGCCAAACAACAGTTAACACCAACAAATGCTGAGCCCAAATTTCAGCAAGCTCGTATTGAAACTGATGAAAGTCGCACTGGCGTCGAAGGATTTTTGAATATTGATAGCGACGACATTGTGCAAACAACGGAGCCTAGCCCTAGCCGTACTACACTCGATTTAGGTTTATCGTTGAGAGTGAAGGATGAGAATAACTGGTACCGCATCGATACTTTCTACACGATGGATAATCATCACCAAGACACCTTCTCTATCAATGGTCAATACGATTGGCTCTCTCAGCAGTCGAACTGGTTTGCAGAAGCGAGGGTGCGTAATCGTTGGCAGGATGCAACGGCTATCAGTGAAACCCATTTAAGCTCTAGTATTTCGGCAAAGTTTGGCCAAATTCACCGTTATAACAGCGGTTTTAGAAGCATTTGGTGGTGGCAGCCTTTTTACACTTACACCAGTATCAGCAAGGACGAATTTATTGCAGATGAGCAAATTGGCCCTGATATGTACACCTTTTACCGTAATAATCATAAGCACGGCTGGCAAGCGCATGCTGGGCTGCGCTATCAGCCTTGGGTTGATAGTTACTTCAGCTCCGGCGTTACACTGACGTCAAATCAAGATTGGCAAACGCTCGACAATGCACTGTTTTCATTTGATTGGTATCAATTTTATCAAGGCCATATTTTCCACGCCGGATTAACATCAAGCTATGTATTTGCCGATCAGAACCGTCCTAATCCAACATGGCAATACTTAACTCAATTGGGTTGGCAAACGGGTTTTGACTTTAGTCATAACACCGCGGGTTGGTTAGGTGTAACTTGGACTCAAGACTGGTTTAACAATACCCATCAGGTTGGGCTACAAGTACGTTTAGGCAATTTACAGCAAACCGCTTTTGCCCCCTATGCTCACGATGAAATTATTTTTGAATCGTTACAGCTAAGTCATTTATTAGAGCAAGATTTACATGAGCGTTGAAGCCTTAAAGAGTCAATTAGAAGCCCTATTTTTTGCCGAAACTGAAAAGTTTTGGCTGAACTTGTATCAACATAAATACAGTGCGTTGATCGACGAATTGTGCGCATGGGAACTCATTTACAATCGCCCTGAAAACGAGGATGAAACCGACTGGCTGGTACTTCAATCTATCGCCTTTTTGCGGCATAAAATTGAGACCCTACATGAGCAAATTTTGCTGCTCGAGGTATCCCACACCGGATTTGTACAGCGTATCGCTAAGTCTGAATTTGCCAGCGAAAAAGAGCTACATATTATCGCCTATGCTCAAGAACTTGGCACCACTAAAGTCGCGTTAGAACAAGATAAAAAAGCATTTTCGCGATGGTTTGACGAAGGCGCTGTAGTTGCTCGATATCAACATCAAGTTGCCACGATAGAACAGCAAATTAAGTTTTTAATTGCCAAACTTGGCGCCCTAACTAACCGATATTTACGTGCTCATCACGATACTCTAGAAAATGCTTGGCAACGTTTGGATTTGCAGCCATTTTGCTTAAATTTACTCGCCCATAGCCAAAATCAACATATTCGTCATGGCTTGATCCGTGCACTAGTCAATATGGTCGCAACCTTAAACAACTATGAAGTCGACTCGGAATTAGACGCAGAGCTTATCGCCAAACTTATCGAGTTGCTTGAGTCTGACAATATGCCCTATCAAGCCACCGTCGATATTCTAGAGATCTTAATACATCAACGCCCCACCTTTATTCGTGCCTACATGTGGGCTTTGCTTGAAGAAGCGAACGACATTGAAAATAGTCAGCAAGTTGATGCCGAAGTACTCTATATTTTGAGTATCTTTCCTAAAATTATTGTCAGCCAGCCACAGCTTACAGAAAAAGATCTCAATATGCTTTGTGCACTCAGCGAGCACACCTTGCCCAGAGTGCGCCAAGTTACGCTAGAGTTTGTCGAGTTTTATCCCACATCCTTTGCACAAGAGTTAATCGCCAAACGGTTTGAGCAAGAAAGTGAAAATGCCGTACTTTTCACCTTGATAAAACAGTTATCCGCAGACCGCTTTTGCCAGCAGGACTTTGCATTTTTACTGTGGCAACGTGTGCTAACAGGCGACTTTAGTATGCAGCTCAAGCGCTTAGCGCTTGAGCAAAGCGCACGTATTATGCTGAATATGCAACTTGAATCAAATCAAGCCGAACTCTGCTTCAAACGGTTTATTGATACCTTAAATGACTGCTTATCGAACGAAACAAACATCGCCGTTTGCCGTTATATCACCAGAGCCAGGGAACAGCTAGGTAGCTTCTATCATCAAGCCATCATCGCGCAGCTCAATGCTTCTCTTGAAGCCAACGAACAAAGTGACGCATTGGCAACTTGGTCTCGTGATGAACTGGGCCGCTCACTTTCTTATATTGCACAGCGCGGTCAAAGTCTTAATGCCTCAAAAACAAAAGCTGGCTGGCGTATCCAACAAGGATATCGTCAAGCAAGAAGATTATGGCGAGTAATACACGAAATAAGACAACCAAGTACCGATAAACGTCAAAGCTATTCCCATACCAAAGCGAAAAAGCCCAGCGTATCGATCCACGTCCCTAGCTGCACTACCGCTGAAATTAGCGAAACAAAAGTGCCAGGGGAATTGCTCTTTAATATCGCCGAACAAACGAGTCGACCACATCTACCATTACTCGACTTTTTGCTAAGTGTACTGACCAATGACCACAGTAAAGAAGACGCCAAAACCTATACGCCGGATGGTATTTTAGCCGTTACTCCGCCATCGACTTTGTGGCGACGCCTTAAGGCGTACTGGACCATAACATGGCAGTTTGCAGAGCTAGACCGCTTACGAAAGGGCAACGAACTTGAGCAAGGTAAGTATTTGGATGTACTTAACACGCTGGGGTTTTCTCTACACTTTAGTGCCTATGGCGACATCGCAAAAACGCCATTTCCTGTCGCAAAAGACATTCAGCAACTTTATACTCGCTCTGGTGTCACCTCTGCGCTACTCACCATTTGGAGCAGTTTTAAAGAATACGTCGATGCCATTTATCAAAATAGTATTTCGCAGCTGGTTTTCTTTGTGCTTGCATTTATTAGCTACTTTTGGACTCGGCATATTTATGTCAGTAAAAGAATAAAACAAAATCGAAAACACATTCCGGTGTCCATTGGCGGCTGGGGAACACGAGGAAAATCAGGAACCGAGAGGCTGAAGTCGGCCTTATTTAGCAGTTTGGCGCTGAGAGTCGTGAGCAAGACCACGGGCTGTGAAGCAATGCTTATCTATTCAAAAATTTCTGGTGAGCAATATGAGATCCCACTATTTCGGCCTTTCGACAAAGCGAGTATTTGGGAGCAAGCTGATGTGCTACATTTTGCAAAGCAGGTAAAAGCGGACGTTTTCCTGTGGGAATGTATGGGCCTGACTCCGAGATATGTAAAAATTCTAGTGCGCTGGATGAAAGATAACTTCGCCACCATTACTAATGCCTACCCAGATCATGAAGATATTTTAGGCCCAACAGGCTTGGATGTAGCAAAAGAGATGTCTGCCTTTTTGGGTTACAACACCCAAGTGTTCACCGCCGAGCAGAATATGGCTTCAGTACTCAACTTGGCAGCGGAGCAAAAAAACACGTCACTCATTCAGATTCATTGGGGTGATGGGTATCAAATAACGCCTGACATTCTCGCAAAATATCCCTATGTTGAGCATCCGGATAACATCGCCTTAGTCTGCAAAATGGCGCAATATATTGGCATCAATAAAGACTATGTGTTCAAAGAAACGGCTTCTAGGGTTATTCCCGATGTTGGCGTGCTTCAGCAGTTTACGACTGCAAAGATTGGTGCAATCAGTCAAAGCTTTATCAACAGCATGTCTGCCAACGAACGCCTAGCAACGATAGAAAATTGGAAACGCTTAAACATCGTCGAACAGGGAAAGCAGGCGCAAATTGTTGCATTAATTAATAATCGTAACGACCGTGTAGCGCGCTCGCAAGTATTTGCGAACATTCTGGCCAATGATCTGCATTTTGATGCCATTGTGGTGATCGGCACCAATATCGATGGCTTCTTTAAGTACTTTATGGTTGCACTGGAAAATCTCTTACACAGTATTTTCAGCAATAACGACCACAACGCACTGCGCGATTTACTCAGGCGCCTTAGGCTCACATTATCGCGAGATGCGCTGATCGCATCATTAAATACTACGACAGACAAGCTACCTGAGTCTGCGTTTTCAAGCCTCGACTCGCTGCAGTCGCAACTTAATAATGAGGACGACACACATCACCCTACTCTAAAGCGTTTTGAAGCGTGGACAATTGCCCAGTCGCTTTTGGAAGTTGAAGACCTGAGCACTAGGCTTTCGCAAACCGCAGCGCTTGCAGAGCAACTTGCCTCTCTCAAATGTACGTTAGTGCATGATAGCGACATCAAGCCTGATGCTTTAAACCAAATCATCGCAAAACAAGCACTGCCAAATGAACACCAAATTATCGTCGGCATGCAAAATATCAAAGGCGCGGGACTGGGCTATGTTTACATGTGGCAAAAGTGGCAGTTGTTTAATCAGCATTGCGAGCGTCTGAGCCACCGCAGCGTGACACAAACTGAGTTTAGAAATGGCTTAAGTAGAATTTTACAACAAGAGGAACTCAGCGCGATTGAATGCCAATACTTAGCTGACAAGCTCGACTTGTTCGAAGCGTTGCCCAATGCCCAAAGCGAATTTAGCCAAGCCGAATTAACGCAAATAAAGCGCAAACTAGAGCAACAAATACAACGCTTAGGAAGTAAAGATAATACCCGAGCTCGCTCGCCGCTAACACGCTTTTTGAATAAATTGGTCGAGTCATTTTTAGATGCCGGCGCGGCGGTAAAAAGAAAGAAAATAGCAGTTCAGGTATACAAAGATATCGCCGACTTTAGGATCACAATAGAAAAGGCAACCCTTATTTTAAGTGAATTAAATCGTTCGCAAAAACCAGGATGGTTGAAGTTACAAAATGGTAAGCGCCGCAAAAAATAGCTCGGCGCTTGTTACCCGACTACCAAAACGTAGATAAGTTTAATGATCAGCGTCACCATTAATAAAGGCAGTACATATTTGGCATACTTTTGCATTTTATCTAGCCCTAAGCGCTGCTGATACTTTTCCAACAGCGGTATCAAGACAACCAATGCGATGACTAAACTCACTAATAATATAACTACGTTCATCTTAGCTCCTCTTTCTAAACAGGTATCTTACAACCAGTATTCACTTCACGCAAAATTCCAGCTATGCTCATAAACACATCTGACCAGTAGAATAACAATGATGAAAACTGCTATCACCGAATTATTTGGCATCGAAAAACCCATTATATTACCCGGCATGAGCTGGATTTCTGTCCCTGAGCTTGTTGCGGCAGTGAGCAATGCTGGTGGCTTAGGTATTTTAGCCACGGGCCCGCTCAGTCAGGACGAGACACGTCAAGCAATACGAAAAATTCGTGAACTCACCGATAAGCCTTTTGGCATTGGTGTGACGTTAATGATGCCAGGCGCCAAAGAAAATGCCAAAGTCGCATTAGAAGAGCAAGTGCCTGTTATCAATTTTTCTTTAGGAAAAGGCGATTGGCTAGTACAAGCAGCTAAAGCCTACGGCGGAAAAGTCATTGCCACAGTGGTGACGCAAAAGCATGCATTGGCAGCACAAAAATCTGGCGTTGATGCGCTATTAGTTACAGGTCATGAAGCCGCAGCCCATGGTGGTGAGGTAACTTCACTGTGTTTAGTGCCGAGCATAGTCGATATCGTCAATATACCTGTAATTGCCGCAGGGGGATTTGCCGATGGTCGAGGACTTATCGCCGCGCTAGCGCTTGGCGCAGAGGGCGTTGCGATGGGCTCTCGTTTTGCAACATCTAAAGAAAGCCCTTTGCATCAACATGTCAAAAATACCGTTGTGGAAAAAGACGTTGAACAGACGATTTATTCCAAAAACTTCGATGGTCTTTATGCTCGAGTAATGAAAACCCCCATGGCTGAAAAGGCAACGCGCCGCCCGATGAACTTTTTCATGGCCATCATAAAATCATTCAAGGCTGCAAAAATGGTCGACATGCCCTTATGGAAGCTACTACTAGGACTGTTATCTCAATTCGATAAAATTAAGATGCTGTCACTCTTTGGTGCCGCCACCGAAAAGCTTGAAGCCGCCACAATCCACGGAGATTTAGACCATGGCGTGCAATTTATTGGTCAATCTCAAGGCTTAATTCGAGAAATCGAATCAGTACAAACCTTAATGGATAACATGATGGCTCAAGCCACTGAGGTGCATTCACGTATCAGCAACAGTACAGCCAAGTAACGGATGTTTGGTATTGATGCGGTAAAAGCGGTATTATTTGCTTAATATCGCTCTGGCCCTAGCTGCGCCATTCAAGTGCTGGCCATAAACTCTGATTTTATAAGTGACTTTCAATGCCTAAACATTATCTTTTCTACATTGAGCAGCCATATAGCTTTGCCATTCTAAGACCCCTCCAAAATGCTATCCGTGCAAACGGTGATGTGGTGAAATGGTTTTTAAAAGGTAAAGATGTAAACTCAAGTTCACTTGCACCAGACGAATCAGAGTTACTGAGCGTAGAGGACGTCAAGGCGTTTAACCCCAGAGCAGTATTTGTACCTGGAAACGTTGTTCCTGACTTTTTTCCAGGCGCCAAAGTGCAAGTATTTCACGGATTGGAATATAAAAAGAAAGGTCACTTTGGGATCCGCGGTTTCTTCGATTTATATTGTACTCACGGCCCAATTACCACCGTGCCATTTAACCAACTTGCACAAAAACATGGTTATTTCTCAGTGATTGAAACTGGCTGGCCAAAACTCGACCCTTATTTTGATTACACCAAGCAAGAGAATGAAAAGCCAGTCATACTGTACGCTCCCACTTTTTCACCTAATCTCACGTCGCTTGAAGCATTACATGCACAAATCAAACAGCTCGCAGAGTCAGGAAAATACAAAGTCCAACTTAAGTTTCATCCTAAGACGAAACAGCAGTGGCAACAGATGTACATAGAACTTGAAACCATCAGCGACTTTGAAATCGCCGGAAATGACAATCTTATTCCACTCATTCAGCAAGCCGATATGGTGATTTCTGATACCTCTAGCGCCGTTGATGAGTCACTATTAATTGGTAAACCGGTTATCACTTTTAATAATCACCAACCTCAAGATGCCTTAATCAATATTACCGACGCAGGCCAATTATCTGTAGCGGTTGAACAAGCACTCAACCTCTCCGACGCACAAAGTGAACGTATTGAGCAATATATTCAGCAAGTGCACCCTTACCGCGATGGTAAAAGCGCCGAGCGCATACTCGCTGCAACAGAGACCGTAATTGCTGCTGGATTAAAGCGTAAACCGCTTAACTTATTGAGGCGTTACAAAATACGTAAATCATTGAATTATATGAAAATAAAATAAACTGGTAACTTTCGGAAATAAAAAAGCTCACTTTACTGTGAGCTTATGCAAGTTAATTTATCACTAACCTTAACACTCACACTGCCAGTATTGGTTACCAGTTTCCGTCAAAGGCGGACGACAACGAATACCTGTCGCACCACCAGCGATGTTTGGTGTTTGCTCTTGAGGCAAGCTTTGTTGTTTATCTAATTGTTTTAATGCTGTTTTTTTAAATTTCAATTTCATCTTATTATCCTTGAGTTAATCTTAATTTATAAATTATGTTGTTTAAGGTTGATAGTCCAACAAGTAGATTCTCCACCTCATCAGGCTAACCTAAAACACTGCTCGACTATACTAACAACGGCACTGACCATAATCCGTACCAGTCAACGTTTCCGTTAAACGGCATGGGATTCTGGTATTTGGCTCAGCACCGCCAGCTACTTGAGGGGTTTGCTGTAAAGGTAGGTTTTGGTTTTTATCTAGTTGCTTCAACGCTGATTTTTTTAATTTTAATTTCATTATCATTTCCTTGAAATAGTCGTTTAGTGATCAAAATTTATCACTAATTCTTAAGCTGCCATGAAAAAATAAAAAATTCAACATTATTAACAATAAAATCAACTTTAAAATTCACTCACCACAAATACAACACTTAACCACATGTTAAATAATAACTTCTATCCAAGCACCTCAAAGAAACGCACCATCAAAAACAAACAAAAAATTAATAAATCTGCAATCTAATGAGATAAGCTTACCTCAACTAGGCATCTTGTTGCTTATCCATAAAATCAGCCATACGCGCGAGTAACTCGGTTTCTGTGAGATCTTCTTTATGCGTGCCAATCGTCCAGACATGACCAAATGGGTCTCGTAGCGTTCCCGCCCTATCACCATAAAACTGATCACAAACGGGCGTGACTTGCTGTGCCCCCAATTCAATTGCCCCCGCAAACACAGTGTCCACATCGTCAACATACAACATCAAGCTAACGGGCGTACCACCTAGCTCACTGGGATCTTTAAAGTGCATATCAGGGCACATATCTGAAAGCATCACATAAGAGTTACCAATCAGCAGCTCCGCATGTGCTATTCCTCCATCTGGTATAGGTAACTGAAGCTTTACGCTCGCGCCAAAAGCAGCTCGGTAAAATTCGATAGCTTTTGCTGCACCAGCCACAATGAGGTAAGGCGTGAGTGAATGATAACCGGAGGGAATTGAAGAAGTCGCCATGATATGGATCCTATAAAGTCCGTTAAATTCCCTCTAAACCTAGCCGATTATTTGAAATATGCGAATTAAAATTGCGATGCTCAGGTTATTGCAGCGATGAGATTTACTCATAACTCGAGTGTTGATTAACGAATTATTTACCTATATGCTAATTTGGTTTTGTTCATAAAACACACAACAACATGTAAGGGATCAGTATGAAACCAACTTCTATATTACGATTGGCTTGGACGAGTGGAGCTCTCATCCTCGCAGGCCAAGCAAACGCCTACGACTGTAGTAATTTAAGCCCTTGGTCTGAACAACAAGTCTACAGACAAGGGGATATCACACAGTCCCAAAACCAAGCATATGAAGCAAAGTGGTATAGTCAGAACGACAATCCAGCAGGCCACTCCGGTCCTTATGATGTCTGGCGGTCATTGGGGACTTGTGCAACGGGGTCAGGTCAAGCGCCGAGTGTCGTACTCACCAGCCCAAATAATGGCGCTGTGCTGGGCGAAAATGACAGCGCTGTTTTTTCCGCTAATGCCAATGATGTCGATGGTGACCTGGCTTATGTCGAATTCTTAGTAAATGGGCAAGTTATCGCTACGGACACTACCGCGCCATTTCAAACCACTTGGAACGCAGTACTTGGCGAATACGATATCAGTGCAATTGCCACCGATGCCCAAGGGCTAACCGGAAGTTCGCAATCAGCACGGATCACAGTAAAACCGGGCGGAGGAAATTTACCACCGAACGTATCCATTGTAGCGCCAGCCAGCGGTCAGCAGTTCTATCAAGGCGATATGGTAGGGGTCAGCATCACAGCTGAAGATAGCGACGGTACTATTGCGAGAGTGGAAATTAGCGTGAACAATCAGCTTGTCGCGAACCTAACAACCTCTCCTTTTGAGTTCCAATTCCAAGCGGAGCAAGTTGGCGTGAACCAACTAAATGTAAAAGCGATGGACAATCAAGGCTTGGTAAGTGAGGCAAACCTTGCCATCGATGTGCTAACAAAAGTGGGAGGTGGCTGCCTAGGCCTTAGAGCATACAGCGCTGGACAAAATTACCAGACTGGTGAACTGGTCGCTCATAATAATCATAAATATCGCTGTGATATTGCAGGTTGGTGTAGCTCAAACGCGCAATGGGCATACGAGCCAGGTGCAGGCCAGTATTGGACCGATGCATGGAGCGATTTAGGGATCTGCGCAATCGTGCCAACCGTAACGTTCGAACGCCCGTCCAATAACGGTACTGTTTTGGTCAATACGCCCACCACTATCTCTGTCAGAGCTCAAGATACAGACGGCAGTATTGCTACGCTGTCACTCTATGCCGACAACACACTCCTCGCCACAGCCAATCAGGAAACACTTAGTCACAGCTGGACACCGACAGCCCTCAATCCTGTGAGCTTAAAAGCCATTGCCGTCGATAACGAAAGTAATCAAAGCGAGCAAACAATTACAGTGAATGTGACAGATAAACCGATTGCCGTTGATTTACTTGCCCCCACTAGCGGCAGCCAAATTACCTTGGGTAATTCCACTCAATTGATTGCACAAGCATCCTCTTTTGTTGGACAAATCACTCAAGTACAGTTTTATGCTGATGGCGTGTTACTCAATACAGACACAACGCCACCCTACGAATATAGTTATGCACCGGCCTCAATCGGCACAAAAACACTTTATGCCACGGCCACCAACGACAATAATGATCTAGTGTCCAGTAGCGGCGTGACTGTTCAAGTCATCGACAAACCCATCGGTAAAAAGCACAAACTGATTGGCTATTGGCATAACTTTGTCAATCCAGCTGGTTGCCCTATTCCACTTGATCAGATGTCTACTGCTTGGGACATCATAGATATTGCCTTTGCTGAAAATGATAGAAACTCGAATGGCACAGTGCACTTCACACCATTTGAAAAAGACATTCGCTCTAACTGCCCGCCTATCGATCCGGTAAAATTCAAATCCGACATGCAGGCACTACAAGCGCAAGGTAAAGTTTTTGTGCTAAGCCTTGGTGGTGCAGAAGGCACAATTACCCTCAATACGGATGCCGATGAAGCGGCATTTGTCAGTAGCCTCACCGATATTATTCAACAATGGGGATTTGACGGGCTCGATATCGACTTAGAGAGTGGCTCGAACCTTGTGCATGGCTCTCAGATCCAAGCTCGGCTGCCAAGAGCATTAAAGCAAATTGAACAAAATATTGGTGGTAATATGGTACTTACCATGGCCCCTGAACATCCCTATGTACATGGTGGCATGATTGCCTATTCAGGTATTTGGGGCGCTTATATTCCACTTATAAACGAGCTACGCGATACATTAGATTTACTTCACGTACAGCTATACAACAATGGCGGCCTACCTAACCCATACGAACCGGGAAGCGCCCCTGAGGGCTCAGTGAACATGATGGTTGCCCATGCAAAAATGTTGATTGAGGGATTTGATCTTGCTGATGGCACCCGCTTTGCACCACTTAGGGATGACCAAGTAGCCATCGGTCTACCTTCTGGTCCACAGTCGGCAAATTCAGGTCAAGCGCCTATCGGCAATATCATCAATGCCTTAGATTGTTTAACCAAAGGTACAGGATGTGGCACTATCCAACCAAGCAAGACTTATCCGAACTTTGGTGGCGTGATGACATGGTCGATTAACTGGGACAAATACGATGGCTATAACTTCTCTCAACCCATTGGTGATAAATTAACGCAGATGAATCAGGGGAATTAATACCAACTGCTCAGGGTGAGATGCCCTGATTGTGTGATTTTTTATACCAGCTATTTTAAGTATTGGAGTATTACTTCAATTGGTATTATTCCTCGAACAGGACTGATACTAAGCCACATAAATATCACTATTGTTTATGAACACAAGGAAGTGTTCATTTTCAAGCTGGCTTTTACAACAGTCCACTCAGCCCGGCAGGCTGGCAAAATGTAGAAATGCCAATCAAGCACAGCTCTTGAAATTTGCAAACTAGCCTGTCATCTTAAGCTAATTCAATACCGACTTTTTACGGTACTCTGTAGGCGTGCAACCCACTCGCTGCTTAAAAATATTATAGAAACAAGATTTAGAGTTAAACCCTGATTCATAAGCTATTGTTGTAACTTGTTGGGCTGGTGATCGCAGTAATAAACGCTTTGACTCTTCTACCCTAAGGTTGTTCATATAATCATAAAAGTTTGAATGATAGATCAGGTTTATCGCTTGAGACACTTCGTGGGTAGTCATCACACACGCATTGGCTAACTCGTTAAGCGTTAAACCGTTGCGCAGATACAATTTCTGCTTCTTAACTTCGCTATCTATTTTAGTAAACACCTTCTCAATGCCCTTTAACGCCTCCTTTTCTACCGTCACTTGAGTATCTAAAGGGGCAATTGCAGAAGGAGCAATAAAATCAACTTTGGTGCTTAGTAACAGAGCAAAAATAAACAACAGCCAATGTGTATCAAGCCAAAAGAGCTGAGGCATAAATGGCGATGTACAGACTAAAATCGCCATCGCCGTAATTAAGTAGAGCCACCACTTAAACCAGCTAACATCATGACGTTGCACGTTTGAGAAGTGTGCCTTAATAGAGTCGAGATATTCCTTCAATAGTGCAAACGTAAACATGAGATATGGCAATAAGCTTCCCAAAAAAAGTAAACTAAAAAAAGTGAGAAACAACCTATTTTGCTGTAATTCTGGATATATCTTTTGAGCGCAAATACTCAGTATGAAAAACATCATAATCGGACTTAAGTGCAGTAGCACTTTACTCCAACTAAAACGTTTACATAGTGCCGATGCATATAAATAGGTCAAAGGCCCGAGTACTAGGTTTAGGCTGGTAATAAGTAACGCCCAATAACCCTGACCTTCCGTCAAAAGTCTGTTTTGAACAAAAAACTCATCCGCCAACAAAGTAGCCAAAACAACAAACAGTCCAATCAGGTGACCCGAGGTATGCTCATCATCAAGCTGAGCATACCTCAATCGCATTAGTCGCACAGCAAGTAGTATGTATAAAATACTGGCAATAAATAGCGGCAAGGTCTTCCAATCTATCAATTTACTTCCTTATTCACTAACCAACGCTTGAGCACCGCTTCTTCCGATTTATAAAGGATCATCACGCCGTAAACAAACAGCGGAAAACACACAATGATAGCAGGAACGGTGGCAATAAAAGAGGCAGCTTCAGCCTTCGTAGGATCATGACCCATAAAGCTAAACCAATTAATGAGTATATGTATAACAATAAGCGGAATTAAGCTTCTAGTTCTTAGGTAACATGCCGCAAACCCCATACCAATAAAGGTCGCATAAATAACCTGTCCAATTATTACACCAATTGAATCCGGTTTTTCAAACACGTTCACCAAATGAACTATACCAAACGAAAGCGCAGAGAAGAATGCAGCTTTCAACACTGGACGCCGAGCGCCACCACTGACATAACAGCAAAGTAATATGTACACTACAATACCTCGGCATAACACCTCTTCTAAAATTCCAGTGAAAAGGGTTGAGATACTACCAATAGCA
This sequence comes from Pseudoalteromonas sp. XMcav11-Q, assembly GCF_040104525.1. Lineage (NCBI taxonomy): Bacteria > Pseudomonadati > Pseudomonadota > Gammaproteobacteria > Alteromonadales > Pseudoalteromonadaceae > Pseudoalteromonas > Pseudoalteromonas sp. XMcav11-Q. The sequence continues at coordinate 684,197 of NZ_JBECOX010000001.1, read as the reverse complement.
ATTTCCGAAAACGAATGCGGGTACCACTGAGAAATATTGATTGATACGTATGCCAGTGGCAATACAAAAAGATACCAGTATTGTTTGGCATCTACGGTTAACCAATATATTTTTTCCCAGACTTTTAAGTATCTAGCAATCAAAATGACAAACACTACACCGAGTAAATTCTCAGTAAAGTTACGCCAATGTGGAGATCCACTAAACCATCCTGCTAACTCCCACCCTAGTCGCTGTACTAAAATAGCTCCAAGATATGCTAGAAAGACCTGAATATAAATTGCTCGCTGCGAAAAATTGAAACGCATTCTGTTACTCCTTTATAAACTTGAGCAATGAATCTACCGCACTAGCTCAGTTTATACGTCCTGCTAGTTAATTGGAGTAAATATAAAAAAGTAACTTTCTATTTCAATTAGTTAAAAGAGCTTTAACTCATACATTTTCTCCGCCTATGCACTCGTTACTTTGCTTTTTGAGCACAGTTATCTTTAAATGCTGGCGCTAAAGAAGGTTCACTCTCGTTATTCAACGCCTTATCAGATCCCCCCAGCAACAAGCTGAAAACCTGAATAAAAATGTACTAGGTAGAATCTAAGCCAAACACCAAAGATTGCTTGGAAATAAACTATTTGTCCCCTACTATTATAGCGTTACACGCAAATCCATAATGAGTCCCAAGGTCGATATGAAATCTTTTCCATCGCTTTATTTAACAAATCTATTCTTAGTCGGTGGGACAGGCCTGCTGACTACTTACTTAGCGCTTTATTTAGGCCAGCACGGCGTCAGTACGTTTTGGATTGGCTTGCTTACCTCGTTTTATTACTTGGGTTTGTTGTTCGGTGCCAAACTAGGCTATCACCTGATCAAATCAGTTGGACATATTCGCGCGTTTGCGGCAAGCACAGCGGCAGTGACTGCCTGCGTAGCAATACATGGGGTGAGTGACAATATCTATCTTTGGCTTGGACTACGACTTGTGGTGGGTCTTGGCATGATGTGTAACTTTATGGTGCTCGAAAGCTGGCTAAATGAACAAGCAGCGCCTGAGCAGCGGGGACGAGTATTTTCTTTTTACATGCTCACCTCCTACCTCGGTATGGTAACAGGGCAATTTGCGCTTTCTAATTTTCCTGAGCTTGGCTATGCGCCGCTGTTTTTAATTGTTGTTGCCTTATCCTTTGGAATTATCCCTATTTCAACGACGAGGCGGATCCACCCTAAGCCACTTAAGCCTATTCAAGTAAGTCTGTTTACCTACTTCAAAAAAGTGCCTCAGTCTCTCACGGCGGTCTGTTTTGCCGGAGTGATTAATGGTAGTTTTTATGGCCTTGCCCCGACTTTTGCCAGCCAGTCAGGATTTAATGCCGAAGAAATTGCTATGTATATGTCGGTAACGATTTTTGCAGGTTTGCTTGCGCAGTGGCCAATGGGCATTATCTCTGACCGAGTTCGCAGAAGTATCTTACTGCGCAGTAACGCTGTTTTTATCGGTTTGATTTCTCTTTGTATATTTTTGCTTCCACTGAGTCCAAGCTACAGTCTCTGGCTGACTTTTGGTTTTGGGTTATTCGCATTTACTATGTATCCACTTTCTTCGGCACTAGCAAACTCCCGCGTTGATGATGAAGACCGTGTTGGCGTTTCTTCTGCACTGTTGGTGGCATTTGGGGGAGGTGCCTGTGTTGGCTCGGCCGCTATTGCACAGATCATGTCCCATTTTGGTCATCAAGCCCTATATGCTTCGTTAAGCGCACTAACCGTTGTCATGTTCTTACTGCTCCACTTTATCAACGCCAGACAAAAAGCTGAGCAACCAGAGCCTAGCGACTATGTTGCTGCGACTTCTGATATTACCAGCTCACCGCTCGCAGCCACCATGGACCCGCGTATCGAAGAAAAAACAGCACACGAACAGCTGCTTGTCGTTGACGAAGACACGCCTCGCGATAACGACGATGAACTCGACGACAATGAGCAAAATAGTGAGCCAACCGAGGAGCTGGACGAAATAACTAACAAACCTCAGCCATAGTCTGACTGATAAACGCTCGTAACCAACGAAGTGCAGGATATTGATGCTGTACTTCGTGCCACACCATAGCGACGTCAAAAGCACAGTCAGGTATCGGATTTTCAACGAGGGTAAAATCTGCTTCGAGTTTTGATGCCTGACGAGCCGGAATCAGTGCAACCAACTCGGTATTTCTCACCAGTTCCGGCACCAATAAAAATGAGGGCACTGACGTCATCACCTGCCTCGATACACCATATTGCTGCAAGATTGAATCAACGAATGTTGAGGTGCTATTTCCTTCAAAAGACACCACAATATGCTCAAGCTTTACATAATCTGCTATTGTCATTTCTGACGTTAGCTGTGGATGGTGTTTTCTGCCAATCAAGACATACTTCTCTTGATATAAGGTTTTAAATCTTAACGAATCAGGCCCACATTCCGGCGACATTAATGCCAAATCGAGTTCTGAGTGTTGTAGCTGGGCTGCAAGTGTTGCTATTGTTAAGTGGCAAAGCACGACCTTGATATTGGGCGCAGCTATTTTTAAACGCCGTATCACCTCTGTCATCACCACCAGCTGTAAATAGTCGGTACATGCCACTTTAAAGGTTAAATTGGCCGTTTCAGGGATAAAGTCTTGATGCTCTACTAACACGTTACTTACAAGCTTCATCGCAGCGCGAAGTTCCGGCAGCAAAGCAAGCGCTTTGGCAGTTGGTAGCATGCCTTTATGAATAGGGACTAATAACTGATCATCAAATAGCCCGCGCAGCCGACTTAGCTGAGTGCTTACTGCTGGCTGGCTGAGGTTCAGCCTATCTGCCGCTTTGGTCACATTGCACTCTTCCAGTAGCACCACCAAAGTCTGAAGCAGGTTTAAGTCCACCTTTTTGCTATCCATTTAATTTATACCTAGGGTAAAAATATTCAATTTCATTTATAGCAAGATTACAGAGATAGTAACAACTCCTATTCGTTACAGAGCACTTATCATGACCAAATCCGCACTAGTGGTATCGGCACATCCAGAGCCGATTTCCTTAACCCAGACACTCGCCAAAACAAGTGTCGAAACCTTAACGCGCATGGGCTTGCAAGTTCAAACTTCAGATCTATACCAAATGGACTGGAAGGCTGTGGTTGACGCAACCGACTTCCCGCAAGATGACTCTCAAGCACCACTTGCGATTATTGCAGCGTCTGGCAAGGCATATCACTCAAACACCCTAACCGAAGACGTTATTCAAGAGCAGCAAAAATTGCTGGCTGCCGACTTGGTTATTTTTCATTTTCCGCTTTGGTGGTACAGCGTGCCTGCCATACTTAAAGGCTGGTTCGATAGAGTCTATGCCTATGGCTTTGCTTACGGTTATCAAAATAAAGGGAACCAATTGCGCTACTGCGAGGGAGTTTTACAGGGAAAACGAGCGTTAATTTGTGTAACCACAGGTGGTGGATACGAGGATTACTCTCCTTTAGGGATAAACGGCACAATGGACGAATTACTATTTCCGATCACGCACGGGACTTTGTTTTTCCCAGGTATGGACGTTCTACAAAACCATGTTATTTTCGACGCAAAAGGCGAGCCTAATCAACGTATAGCTGATGAAATCGCTAATTGGTCAGAGCGCTTAGCACACGTATTTAGTGAACAGCCAATCCCCTATCGAAAGCAAAATAGTGGCGATTACATCAACGGCCAAGTACTAAAAGCCGAAGTCGCCATGGGAAAAGCGGGTATTGCTGCACATATTGCTTAATCAAGGTGTTATCAGCTATGTTTATAGGATGTAGCTGATGATTGATGAGTATTGTGATTTGCAAAACACTTGGATTGCCTTTTGTGGCGTTATGCTGCTCACGGCTTGTACCATAGCCAATAGCTGTGAGCTTGCTGTGCTTGATGGTAGTGTCGTGCTCAATTCCTCAAAGATACAGCCTAAATGTCGTTTTAAACAAGATCAAACCGGCCAATTGTCTGCTGTGGCTAAGTTCACCTCAGTGCTAACTCATCAAACGCCAAATTCTAAAATAAAGCCGCTATCACAGGAGCAAGCTCAGCAATCATGCAACATCGACACTACACTGGGCAGTTTGACTTGTACATTTAATGGTAAAAGCGACCACTTCACGCTGACTAACACCGTTAAACAGGGGAAAATCGCATCAACAAACTGGCAAGATGATGAATATGTTTACCTTGGCTGGATGACCAACACTGAGGTATTAATGGGCTATATTGCGTTTGGCGCGCTTAACAAGCACAGCGCTCCCTTTTTCATTCCCACCTCCCAGTTTTGCCAATATGGTCTAAGCTCGCATATTATCGACCTTGGTAAGGGCGACTTATTGTGCCAAAACCACGAGGGGCTTTGGTCTCATAGCCGTTTACTGCCCCTACCACAGCCCTGCCAACAACCACAACAAATGATCCAAGATAAAGGTGGGATTTGGGCGCTGGAGTTTATCGAAAGTAGCTATCAATGGCGGATCTGCAGATACAACGATAACGCAGGTAGCCTATTAGCCGCATACGAATACAGTATAGATTTAAAGGCAACGCTGGCTCGGTATGACTTACAGCCCAGTGATTACACCCAACTTACTTTTTTATCCAATGGCGATACTAACGCTATCGCGAATTCGGTGGAAATAGATAACGTCTTTCCTGTCAGTGATATTACGCCAGAGCTTGACCCACAGACGATAGAGCTGCCTATTCAGCAGCTACAATACAAACTGACTAAGCTAGATTAGGCCCTAATTGCCACTTACTCTTGTGCTTCACGTAGCACTTGCGTTTGACCATTTTGCTTTCTAAATTGATTTGGCGTGGTTCCCGTAGCGATTTTAAATGCTCTAGTAAATGGTCCAACCGACGCAAAACCACTTTCCAGTCCAACGACAAGTACTGGCCAATGCTGTTTAGCGGGGTCTTGTAACAGCACTTTGGCATGTTCAACCCGCAACTCATTGACCAATTGGCTGAAATTTCGCGCTTGCAGGTTTTGTCGTATCACTCGGCTTATCTTGTATTCAGGTTCATTAAATTGCTGAGCTAAGTCAGCGACTTTTCACCCTTCTTTGAGGAAACCTTTTTGCTCGATAAGAAAGTGTTCCACCTGTTGCTGGAGCGCAATATCATCCTCGGTTTGTGTTGGCTCGTTTGATTCAACGCACCTAACAGATGTAATTGTACGTTGAGATGAAAATCGCCAATACAGTAACACTTGCGCCGTCAATATGATGAGGATAGCTGCGCTTGTCACTGCCCATTCTTGAACCTCACGATTATCGGCAAAGCGATTTTCGACTAATTTGGTGCCTGCGACGCAAATAAAATAAGCGGATAAGAATAGCACCCTTTGTGCTTTTTCCTGCCCTTGAGACTGCGAGAACCCTCGGCACCCTTCCCAAAATGCCAGCATGAGTACACTAGATGACAACAACAAAGTAAGCTCATACGCCGCAATGTTAAGCCACTCAACTAATCCGCTAGCAGCCATGTGTAATTGACTATCGATAAACAAATAGCCTTGCCGCCACACGACTAAGGCAGCAATGGCGATTGCAAACACAATATGCCTTTTTAAAATGGCATGTTTTTCTCTAAATAATGCCCTTGCAAGCAACCAAAACCCATTACAGGTCACACAAGCGCCCATGCCAATTAAATACTGATATCCATTTAAGGAGTCCTGCGTCAGCTTTTTGGTGGTGGCCAAAGCTATTGAGCCGCACACCAAAGCAAAGAGTAAATGTGCTGCTTTTTTCTCTTTTACAAAAAGCTGAGCAACAACCAAAGTGCAACATAGGCTAAGCAAAAGTAGGTAATAGTTTTCAATAGTCATGGCGATTGAAGGAATATTGATAGACGCAGAAACTCTAACAGCCACACCAAAAGCATTCAAATTAACTTTGTAAGTAAACTTAACACCAGCATTTTTAAAATTCGGCCTACTTTCTTTGCTTTGATTTTCAAAATCAAAGCGACGAGATAGCAAAACCTTGTCATTTTATATACCAAGTTTATTGATTTATAAGGATAAGTATTTTGTCTTCCCTCAATCTGACCAAAACAACAGGGGTTTTCTTTAGTCCCTTTAGCGTATTGAATGGTGCCGCAAAGAGCTGGGTGTGTGTCGCACTGCTCGGGCAATGGATGTTTGCTGTTTATATCTTAGGCCTATATGCCATCCCGCTTATCGTGGGACTCACAGAGCAAAGTGCAGCGGTTTCACCGGCGAGTGGACACACAAAAGATGCCAAGGTGTTTTTTAGTCATGTTTTACCCGCTGTGATTTTGGCCACCAACGGTTTATTACAGCTTATTCCTGCGGTGCGAAAACGCTTTCCACGCTTTCATCGCTACAACGGACGCGTATTTTTTATTCTCGGTATTTCGGGCGCACTCACAGGGTTATATCTCACTTGGGTAACCGGTCTTAGGCTAAGCGATGTTGGTGCCATTGGGATAACACTCAACGGTATATTAATTCCCATTGCGATATTTTTTGCTTGGCGCGCTGCCATACAAAAAAATATCGCCGCACATCAACGTTATGCCGCACATAGTTTTTTCTTGGTTAATGGGGTGTGGACGTTTCGTCTTTATTTGTTTGGTTGGTACATGGTCAATCAAGGCTTCAATGGCAATACCGCAACCTTAGATGGCCCTGTCGATATATTTATTTCGTTTGCCTGCTATCTGCTACCAATGGTACTCGCAGAGCTCTACTTTTGGGCAAAACGCCAAACCAACGTCAGCGCACCGGTTTGGATAATCACGGTGATGATGAGCCTAGGTTTTGTGATCACCGCGATTGGTGTCTGCGCGGCCGCTGTCATGATGTGGTGGCCACGCATTTCAGCCGTCTTTTTTAGTTAAATTACAGTTTAATCAGTTAGGAGTAGAAACATGCTTTCAGTCAAAGCGAACAAAATCAACAAAGGCCTAATTACATCGGCAATCTTGCTCGTGATACTAACGCTGATGTGGCAACATTTAAATGGCGGAATAGTGAGTCACTACTTACTTCACAGAGCTGATTTTCCAGCAGTATCTAACGCATGGGGCATTATCATAATTCCCGTATTAGCTTGGCTTACTGCACTGCGGCTACATAAAGCAATTGGCACAGAGCGCATTAAAAAAACAGCACCCGTGGTTATTCCTACTGAGTTTTTGGTCGCATTCTTTGTGATGTTACTCTTTAGCTTGTTGCAATCAGCCCTTTGGGAGTTCGGTTATCAAAGCCTCACCATGTATACAGCCTTAGGACTTTTGATAGCTGGATTATTTTATCCAATCTACCGCGCAGAATGCATATTGGGACACGTGGTCGGTGCTAGTTTTACCTTTGGTTATGCTATTCCACTAGTTGGCATTTTAGTGATGGCAATCGTTTCAGTGTTTTCTCTTTTTTGCTTAAAACCTATCTTTTCTAAATTACTTAAGAAGACACAAACACCAATGAGAATGGAGTAATAGTGACCTTAGAAGGCTCAAGACAACACAAATAATTCCTAGGCGCTGCTATATAACTCGTTCCTTGTCGTTTTGACTCGTGTTAAATTAGTGATGATTTTTAAGCAAGGAACGAGCGGTTATGCAAGCTAGGTTAGTTACTCACATTGTTATCGTGGCTATTTTTACGTTGCTGTCAATTGGTAGCGCTATTGCTAATAAATCAGTAGATTCGAACTCGACACTGCAGCTTTCGTCCGCTTATTTTTCGCAAAAAAGAACGGTTCATATCGTCCTGCCACCAAGCTATGAGCAAGGCAATACAGGCTATCCAGTGTTATATCTAACTGATGGCCAGAGCAATCTTGAACATACCGCTTCAGCGGCTCGCTTCTTGGCACAACAACATAAAATACCGGAACTTATCATTGTTGCCATCGAAACCAACGAACACCGCACTCGAGATCTGACCCCGTCTTATCGCAAAGGTAGCCTTGCGGTACTGGGACATTTTGCAGGTCCAACACGGCAGCAAAATCCGGGCGGTGCAGAAATGCTACTGCAATTTATCGACAAAGAACTCATCCCTTACGTAGACAAGCATTATCGCACATCAGGCTATCGCGCGTTAGCAGGACACTCATTCGGTGGGCTGTTTGCAACCTATGCGCTACTTGAAAAACCCGATTTATTTAATGGTGTGATGTTGGCAAGTCCAAGCCTTTGGTGGGATAAAGAGCGATTATTAAATGACTTACTGGCAAAAGCGTTAATCAACAAGTGTATCTACATCAGCATGGCTGACGAAAGCGCAATCATAACGCAGCCATTTCAACGTCTTAATGATGCTTGGCGAAAGCCAAATGGAATTGACTTCAAAGCGCAGCACTTTAGCGGCGAATCCCATATGAGCGTCGTCTACCCAAGCTATTATCATGGTCTGCAGCACCTCTTTAACCATTATCAGCCATCCTTGAAGGTAGCGGCCGCGGGTGTCACTCAGCTGGAAAATCATGTTGCCATCGCTAAATCGCTTTACGGACTCAAGACTTACCCCTACGACGCACTGACTTCGCTCGGGTATGGCGCCCTATTCGAACGTAACTTCACTGCGGCCATCAACCTGTTCAGCTTTGTGAGCCAGCACAACTCAGCGTCCCTCAATGCACTGCAGCAATTGGCCATGGCTTATCAGCAAAAAGGAGATAAGCCATCACTATTAAAGACCTACCAAGCCATGCTTAAGCTTGAAGGGCTAAGTGAAAGTGAACAAAAACATTTGCTCTCTGAAATCAAAGCATTGCAACACTTACATTAACTGATTTTTTCTAAAGTGATGATACTCACTCAAGGCAAGTGGCACGGAAACCACTGGATTTTGTGAATGCCCCGCGCCCTCGCTAATGCTGTGTCCCCAACGCACATTGGCAGGCGCATGCTGTTCAAGTGCCTCTAATAAACCGCGAAATGACCCCGTAATGATGTCATTCTCAGCACCGCCTATGGAGAGGTAAATATACTTAGGTTTGCCTTGAATATTGGCTAGGCTTTTTGCGAATTCTTTTACGACAACCGAGTCGTCATACCACGCAGCAGGACTAAAAGCAAAGTAGCCATCAAAAAGCGCAGGTTTAGTCACCATGGTATAAAGTACAAAACTTCCACCAGCAGAGAACCCACTTAACACACGGTTGTCGTTAATTGAGTAGTTAGCTTCTAAATAGGGTAACAGCTCGCTTTCAACAAATTGCAAAAAACGATCTGCACGACCAAAAATGGCAGGATCATTGTCACTCTCTGGACGAGCCTCAATCGCAACATCTTGTCGAGCATAAGGCGGTACTAAGTCGCGGTTGCGGGTCTCAGTCCAAAATTGATTGGGAATAGACACTAAAATGGCATCTTCTACCCTACCTTGTTCGGCAAGGCTGCTTAGTACCTCATCCCACCGCGCGAGATTAAAGTTGCCGTCGGTGCGAATAATGAGTGGATAACTATGTGCCTTGTCATATCCTTTTGGGAGGCGAATAAAGACCTTTCGATCTTCATTAAGCACTTGTGAAGACAACACTACATCAACATAATCTGAAGTGTAATGAGACTGGTACTGGGTAAACTTCCAACCAGCAGCGACGATTGCAATTAAACCTAAAAGAGAAAATAGATATCGCTTCATAAAACTTCCTGTCATTGTTTTTATTATTTCGTACTTTTGAATACAGTTTACTTCATCCTACTGTATATTTTTTAGAAACTAAATCGCAACCGCTATAATATCAAGCAGCTAAACATAACATACTGAAAACACTGAAACTTACTTCACAATTCAATGTAACATTATGTTTTAAAAATAAATTATCGCTGTAATGTGGTGTAATGGATAAAATCAGAATCTACCCTACCCTTACGCTGCGCAACAAATTTGCAACCAACTAGGTTCATTTTATTTACTTGCGCAAATCATGTATCTGCATCAGCAGTACAGCCAGATACTTCTTACACCATTTGAACAATATCTTGTCGCAGCCTTGAGGTTTTCCGATTAGATAATGCAAATGGTACCTTTTGACATGGAGTTCACAATGATGAAAATCTTAGTATCTGCCATTGCATTGGCAACCACAATGTCGAGTTTCAATTCGCTCGCTGCGCCTGAATCTTATGGCGTGCTTTTTTTAGACCGCAGTAGTTCAATGAACACGTTGCGCCCAGATGGACAAAGCCGATGTTCATTCTCAAAGCAACAGGCAGTGCAAAAAGTATCAAAGTTCTTTCTAGATGCCACAATTAATGGCCAACAGTTAAATGTGAAAACGTTTGCTAGTGGCGGTCAAATTCAATCTCTAACTAACGGGTTTGTCGGTTTCAATGCGGCAATGATGGCACTCTATCAACTAGATCCAGAAGGGTGCTCGGGGCTAACTGCACTTGCACAAGCTATGTGTGATGGCGCTGATGAGTTAAGAGCAAATTACTCAACGGAAGCCGCTAATGGCGCACTGCTAAGAGTGTATGGTTCTACTGATGGCGGCGAAAATGACAGTCCAGTCTCTAGCTGTGGCGGCTCAAATTGGCAAACGAGCGTAACCTCTAAATACCTGTTTGAGCTACCACCAGTGCAATTCAATGCCACAATCTATACAGGCACAGTGCAAAATATTCTGGCTAATAAAGATAAGATGTATGTATTAGATGTTTCATCTGCATCTCAGTCGGTATCTAGTACCCCTACATTTCAGTTTCTTAAACAGCTGAGTATTGACACCGGCGGTACTTACGAAGAGATCAGCGACTCAGATGGCGGCGACCCAGGCGATTGGTAACTCACCAAATACCAAAGCATATATAAAGGCCGATAAGGCCTTTTTTCTATTCGCCGTTGAGAAAATACAGAATGTTGTTTTTACACATTATTTAAAATAAAAAACAATTAAATTACATAAAACGCAAATACCTAAGGATCTTCAACTACACTCTCCGTGGGCATTTGCCCTGTGCAAGTTAAAAGGAGATTGTAATGAAGATTAATGGCAAACAACCGAATTTTCTAATCATTACCACAGATGAAGAGCGTTTCCCTCCGCCTTACGAAAATTCACAAGCAAAAGAGTATCGACTCAAGCACAGTGCGTGCATGGCAGAAATGCGCCGCTGTGGCATGGAATTCATGAATCATAATGCAGCAGCGACGGCATGCGCACCAAGTAGAACATCCATTTACACGGGACAATATCCATCCCTACACGGCGTGAGCCAAACTCCAGGAATTGGCAAGTCGTCATTTGATCAAAACATGTTCTGGCTGACTCCCAATACTGTGCCAACCATGGGCTCTTGGTTTCGCGAAGCGGGTTATCAAACCTATTATCGTGGTAAATGGCACCTCTCCGATGAGGATATTATCGTGCCGGGAAGTCAGCAAGCGCTGTATAGTAACTCTGAAACTGGAGAGCCTTACCCAGCAAAACAAGCTCTCTATGAGCGCGCAGAGCGTCTAGATAAGTTTGGCTTTAGTCAATGGATAGGTCCTGAACCTCATGGCGCTGCAGAGAACAATTCAGGTACGTCTCGAGATCCGGGATTTGCCAATCAAGTTTGTGAAACCCTTAAACAACTTGAAGAAAAGGCACAAAACGGCGACCAAACACCATTTTTACTGGTTTCTTCATTCGTAAACCCTCATGACATTGTATTAATGGGACAAAAAGATTGGTTTTCCAACTTTTATGCCGAAAAAGAAGCCGGTAACCTTCCAAGTGTTGCGCCAGCCCCAAGCCAAACTGAAAGCTTAATGGACAAGCCTAGATGCCAAAAAGACTATCAGCTTATGTACCCGCATATGTATCTACCACAGCCACCAGATGAAACCTATCGACAGTTTTATTACTACCTTATCGCAGAAGTGAACAAGCATATAGAACAGGTATTTAACGCATTAAAGCAGTCATCTTTTTATGAAAATACTATTGTCATTTTTACCTCAGATCATGGTGAGCTACTGGGTGCTCACGGCGGTCTACATCAAAAATGGTACACCGCGTATCAAGAAGTATTAAACGTGCCGTTTATTATTTCTAATCCTGTGCTTTTCAATCAACCTAAGCAGCTTGATATCACCACATCACATATCGACTTACTGCCTACCCTGCTTGGTCTAGCGGATATAGATATTGAGCAAACTCGTACTCAGCTTGCTAAAGATCACAGTGAGGCACAGCCACTCGTTGGCAGAAACCTATCCAACGTCATTTTAGGTGAAGCGTCGCCCAAAGAAGAAGCCATTTACTTTATGACCGATGACAACATCGAAGTTGGCAGTGATATGACGAATATGCTTACCGGTAAAGCTTACAATAGTATTATCCAACCGAACCATATCGAAGCTGTAATAACGCAACTACCGGATATCAGCGGTGATACGAAATGGAAGTTTGTGCGTTATTTTGATAACGCTCGATTCTATGAGCAAGACCCGAATTTAGTTGATCTTGGTGTTAACGATGAGCCTACCACGCAATCGTCTGTGAGTAATGTCATTGGCGTCAGCAACCCAGACGGAATAACAACCACTCAGTTCATTCCCAGTGAATACGAGTGTTATAACTTGAGTGAAGATCCGACGGAAGAGAACAACCTGTTAAGCCCGTTTTGCGAAACGCCATTGGATGCGCGGATTTTAAAAGCGCTGCAATTTACGCTACGGGAGCAGCGTAAAGCCAAACGTTTATTACCACAAAACCTCAATGAAGCACCGCAAAAGCCAGTCAACCAGCAAGTGCCGATTAGAAGGTAATCGAAAGGCTCTGCAAGTAGCCCTGAAATATACGGCTACTTGCGATATAGATATTTATGCTTTTTTAAACATTGCCAACAACTGACTTAACACCGCCGCAATAATGACACCAATCACTGCACCCAACCCAAGCTTGGCGATAATACTCAAAAGCCAGCTCAATGCAGGGATCAGATTTTCAATAGCGTGAACAATTTCTTCAAGTAAGTGGAACTGGTGAGCCAAAATATCAACGCCAACTAAAAGCATTGCCAGCACACCGGCGACTGACAAAAACTTCATCAGACCGTTAGCAAAATAAAGCAGCCCCGTCCCCACCCCACGTTTTATCGCTGCAAGTGTAGTCTTACTTGCGTCCTTAATCATGGCTAAACCAATATCATCAAGCTTAACAATCAGGGCCACGATTCCGTAAACCCCGATTGTCAGTGCAAGCCCAATTAACGAAAGGACTATTGCTTGCTTTTCAAAAGGCTGATCAGCAATCGCCCCCAGCGCAATAATGATAATTTCCGCCGATAGAACAAAGTCGGTAACGATAGCGCCCTTGATTTTGTCTTTTTCAAACTCGACTAAGTCAACACGCTCATCCTCAAGCGCTTTGACAAACTCATCGGTTTCTTGCTGTTGTTCCCGACGGTGAAAAATAGCGTGGAGAATTTTTTCGCCACCTTCAAACAGCAAGTACAGCGCCCCCAAAATTAGCATAATGGGGATCATAAACGGCGCAAAGTAACTGCAAGCCAAAGCAGCGGGCACTAAAATAAACTTGTTTAGCAAGGAGCCTTTAAACACCTTCCATACCACTGCAAGCTCCCGATCTGGTTTGATCCCGCCCGAGAGTTGCTCTGCGTTGACGGCGAGATCGTCTCCTAACACCGGAGCGGTTTTGGTTGCGGCTAATTTTGTTAGCGCAGCGACATCATCGAGCAAGGCAAGTAAGTTTGCGGATGGCATAGCACACTCCTTTCGTTTAAGTTATTCATTAAGTGCGGTTGTCAAATAGCTGCTTATGTTAGCAACAGGCCCTAATACACAATATTTTTATCATAGGCCAAACATGATATTGCAGGCATGACCGCTTCAAGACAACTTAAATGTTGTTTTAATTCTCTCGGCTCGGTAATTTTTTATACTGGATCCAAGGGATCAAAGGCGTAGTGTCGCCCTGCTATGCCGTTAGATAAGCCTCATACCCTTTTATCCAATCACGACAACAGAAGCCGTTAGCAAAAGCAAATAAGGTCTAATTTCAACACTAAAGTTGCCATTAAAGATGCTGCTTTTTTTGTTGATTAGACCTTGATAATATTTGCACGGCAGCGGTTGGCTATATGCGCTCCCTTTTAGTACAACTAGCAACAGTCTTAACGCACGCTAATTGACACCGAAATAGCGCAGTGATCGCTGAGCATTTTCTCTTCAGACATATCCGCAAAAAAGTGTACGCTGGGGGCGAATTTTACCGTGTTTGCAAGTTTGTTGCTCAGTAATATATGGTCAATCGGCACAGGGTAACGAGGGTGACAACCTGTCAGCGTCTTAGTTGCATTTATCAAAGGTGTAGAGGCGTTATTTTGGTGCTTGGTTAACTGCTGCCAAAATTGATTGTCGCCATGGCTTAAACGATGATTAAAGTCGCCCAACACAATGGTGTTGCTATTTGCGTGTTTCTTCAACCAGGACTTGAGTACTGGTAATTGCTCTGCCAGCAATCGACAGGGTTTTTTATCCGATGTCGAGTAGTTATCAACAAAACAGCCGCTTTTAAGATGGACATTAAGCAGTGAAAGCTCACCAAACTGAGTATCTAAGGTCACAACTAGACCATGTCTTAGCCCTTCAACATCCACGCTAAGTTCGCTCACGTTATCCACTTTGCTTGAGGCAAGGCTATTTTTAATTGCAAAAGCGGTTTTCTGCTGTGTAGAGACGTTGCCACTTCCTCTACAGTCGTACGTCGCGCTATCAGCTCTACTTGAAATCAGTAATTGCCACTCACTACTTGGAAAGACCTGCTCTAATGCTTTAACCGATGCGACTTCTTGCAGCGCAATAACATCTGCATTAAGCCCTTTTGCATAATCGCGCAGTGCGCTTATCTCCTGCTCATCACGAGGCCTACACCCTGTGTTCGATGGATATGCTAAATGCTCCATGTTCCAAGTCGCGATTTTAAGCGGAGCGACGGTTGCTTGGCCACTTACCGCGGAAGTACCGATATTTGTAGGCTCTGACTGGCATCCCAAAAGCGAGAGGCTAAAAATAGCGCTAAATACAAATGCAGTTAATTTTGTTGTCATAATAAATCCAGTCTATGCGATAAAATCTAATGTCAGTAGCAATCGTTTTTCCCCTGTTACTACTGCTGGTGAGCGATGCACTAAGCCACGGCCTTCATTGCCTTCCCAACGCTCGCCTTTTAATAATGCCACATCCCCACAGGCTAGTGATATTGCGTCTGCTTCCGGGACAACAGTCAGTTTGTTGCCATCCCTTGATACATGCTGGTTTCTAAGCCACTCACTGCCAGCGCCTGCTAGTGTAGTCACCAGTCGTACAGGTACTTTATCAACATGAAATTTCGGGCACATTGCAGTCTCGAGCATTTTTAACCGTAAACCAACTATGCGAAGTTCAAATAAACAGCTAAACATATCTACTATTTCAATAATATGCGCCACCATCGCATCGCTAAAATTCATCTGCTTTAACGGATCACTAACTTCGCAAGTGATATTGCTAGTCGCAATTTGTAGCGCTAATTCTATCTCTTTTGCTGTTTCTAAGTAGTGGCCAAACTCTGCTTTCAAAGCAGGTGATAATGCATGTTGCCAAATCACAATATTGGTGTTGGACTCATAAATCTTGGTTAACACAGTTGCATGTTCTGACTGCTGATGATGCACTGAGTCCACGTCAAGCAACGGCTCTATAGGCATAAGGCTATTCATAGTAACTCCAAATAGGGTTTTATTTAGTGAAAATTGCGACGCAGCGCATAGTTTCGAAGATGAGCGTAGGTGATGAGCATAGAGCCAAGCACTGTGAACAAGGTTTCTCCGCGTTGTTCACCTAAAATAGTTGCTAGCACCAAGAATGTGCAGCCTACTAACCCCATGCCCACAACAAGACCTGACTTATGCCGCACATAGCCAAACCCAAGGGCCAAAACGCTAATAGGTATTACTGCTATTAGTAACCACTCGTGAAAAGCTTCATCAGAGAGCGCTAATAAACCCGCGAAGGGAGAAAGTACAAGTAATAAAAAAGGTAATATTAAACAGTGGACTAAGCACAACATAGATAACCCAATTGCTGCTTTGTCTCCAAGCGACTGTACTTTTACGTTCACGCTTTCTCCTTTGTCATGCTCGCCCGCAATTGATACAATATAACATACCAATCAAAAAAGAGTAAAACGTTAAAAGCCATACTACAAAAGAGTGTTCGATACAAAGCCCAACATATAAAAGTGACGTATATTTAAAGCACTCAGAGAGTCAATCTCTACTTGTCGTGATTTTTCTGTGTTGTAGCAAGTACACGCAAAGGCACTTTGGAAGGTGTTTGATAAAATAGGAATGCACTGAATTACAATTCATAAGTTTGAGATTCAGAACAAACCTATGAATTGATGAGTAATCGCCAACTATGGAGCAAGGTTACGCGTTACACCCCATAGTTTCACACTCTGGATACGCAGATGGACAATGCGTTGTCCCACAAAAATAAAAGTCTGTATAACCTCGATTATAACCACCAGCAATTTGCAAAGTAACATTTTTAACAACGTGGCTATTGTCTTTATTGAGTACTTTCATGTTCCTTTTCTTAAGGCTTAGTTTCATTTTATTTCCTTGATAATCATTGTTTAAAGTTTCCAAATCGGAAACTTACTAATGGCTATACTGGCAGCGGAGAAACAAAAAATCAATATATAAAACATTTATTAAATATATTAATAACGTGATCTCCAAGCCTAAACAATGCTGTAATGTGGCAAGCGCTAAAAGCCCCATGTATGAGCACTTTTGACTCCCTATGAATTAAATAGCTTAAATAGCTGATAGCTTAAATAGCTGACACCCATCACTAATTTGCACCTTCCTAAAATTCCGCCTAAGCTTAAATTCTGCACTCAAAGGATTGAGGAAACCAAACTATGGCAACTGCCCGTAAAAAACAAATTAGTTTAACCGACACCAAATATTATCACTGTATCTCCCGTTGCGTGAGGCGCGCCTTTCTGTGCGGTGAAGATAAATTTACCGGAAAATCATACGAACATCGCCGTGATTGGGTTGAAATAGCTGTTAAATAGCTGACACCCACTGTTTGTAAATAGCTGACACCCACCACTAATTTGCACCTTCTTAAGATTCCGCCTACGCTTTAATTTTGCACTCAAAGGATTGAGGAAACCAAACTATGGCAACTGCTCGTAAAAAACAAATCAGTTTAACCGACACCAAATATTATCACTGTATCTCCCGCTGCGTAAGGCGCGCCTTTCTGTGCGGTGAAGATAAATTTACTGGAAAATCATATGAACACCGCCGGGATTGGGTTGAAGAAAAGCTCCTGATGCTGGGCTCCGTGTTTTGTATTGATATCTGTGCTTATGCCGTGATGAGTAATCACACCCACATTGTTTTATATGTTGATGATAAAAAGGCTAAGTGTCTGTCGGATAAAGCGATTGTGATACGGTGGCACAAGCTGTTTAAAGGCAATTGGATAACCCATAAGCTCGTTGAGGGAGAACCACTCAATGAATCGGAACAATTGATATTCGATGAGCATGTCGCCAAGTACAGGGAAAGGCTCGCAGATATTAGCTGGTTTATGCGAGTGCTTAACGAAGACATCGCCCGCCGAGCAAATAAAGAAGATAATTGTACAGGCCGTTTTTGGGAAGGACGGTTTAAATCCCAAGCATTACTGGATGAGGCCGCATTGGCAGCTTGTCTCGCTTACGTAGACTTAAACCCCATTAGAGCCAAAATCGCAGCAACGCCTGAGACCTCAGACTACACCAGCATCAAAAAACGCATCGACCACGCTAAGCTGGGCAAACAACCAAAAAGCCTACTACGCTTTGCTGGTAGCCCACGAAAACATATGCCTAAAGGCCTGCCCTTTGAATTCAAGTCCTATATTGAATTAGTTGAGCTCACGGGCAAATGTATTCGCGCCGATAAACGCGGTTATATCAACGAAGCGCAACCTATTCTTACTCGATTAAATATAGAGCCTGAAAACTGGATAAAACTCACTACGCAGTTTTCTCGGGTATTCCACGGTGCTGTTGGTCGAGAGCGAACAATAACCGCTTACTGTGAAACACTGCAAAAACGACGACGGACAAACCTAACAAACTGCGAGCGTTTGTTGGCTTAGCAGAGCAAGCTTTTCAACTCTAGAATTTCTTACTGTTGTATTTACAGCGCCTTGTCGTGCGCGATAAACCTGTTTTGTTGAATAGATACGCCTGAGCGCTAAAAATTAGCCTATCTATAAACGTTTTTGACCAAAGTGATTGAAGTAATTTTATACCTTTTTACCTAAGTTTATTCAGCGTTGATACAAATAGTAGTGGGTGTCATCGATTCCTATCGATTCCTGTGGATGTCATCGATTTCCTAATCGATTTCTCTTGATCATCGATTCCATTAAACGAACCATATTGGTGCAAAAAGAACGTAACTATTCGAAGTCATATGAGCAACAATACTATAATTGATATTTTCGGTTTTAAGTCTAATGAACCCTAAAATAAGGCTATAAATTAAAAGGACTATGAGCGGCAATATCTGTTGGTTTTGGAAATGAAATAGTGTAAATAAAATACTAGGAATCCCTACAGCTCCAACAGAACCGAGCGTCGTACTAATCAACTTTTTAAATAACCACCCTCTAAATATAAACTCTTCCATTATAGGGGTAATAATGCAAATAGCAAATGCAGTTAAAGTAGCCTTCTCATATGAGTTGATGAATTCTCTAACTTCAAGTGAAAAGCCATCAATAGGAATATTATTGAAACTGAAAAAAACATCAAAAGAAAATTCCAAAAGCGCTGTAAAAATTATCACATATAAAATATAAGTTAACTTTACTTTGTTAAATTTTAAATAGGATAGTGTTTCGTAAATGCTTTTACAGCCAGCGGCATATATTAGTAATGGAAAAAATAATATTGGAGATAAAATCGATGTCCAAAGCGCTATCATCACCTCTATCTGAGGATCTTTTGTTTCATAAATGTTCAGTCCATTTATAGCTAAGATAACAGATACAATAAAACTAAATAGTACAGAAGGTGCAAAACTTAATGCGATACACCACCCAAATATAGAGAAATCTAAGTTAGATTTCTCATGATACACGCCTTCAACCACAATAGCCCCTCTATTTCAAGCCTGAAATAGTTAAATTAACCAGCATTTTTATATATCTAAAAGTTACAAATTCGATTAAATGGACGAATGAAATTTGAAATTCTATAGTATAATAGATGTGTTTTTAACAACTAAATAAGAGGTGGTTGAAACTTTACAGACACCTATAAACTTATAAGGTGTTAAGGTAATTTATAACATTAAATATTTTTAAAGTCGCTCCAGTTAGTTAAGTTTAACTATTCAATTAAGATTGTGGAGCGATCACTGTTATTAAGATTAATTAACTAAAATTAAGGTCTCCATCCTCCAGCACCATACCTATCTCCTCCTGCTCCGCCGTCCGATTCAAGAGCTAACCAACGTAACAGTTTAACAAGCCTACTACCACCATTTATTTGTTTAATTTCATTTGCTTTTAATTCACACATAATGTTATACTTCATTTATCCGGCCTTGCTTTCTTTTTAGAAAAGAGTGTCGGGTGATTAGTTTGCTCAATATCTCATGATAATGAGCTGTTAATTAGGCTGGCTTTAGCTATCTCGCTAAAGTTGACTAAAGTCAGCCGTTTTATTTTCTAACAAGGCTGTTCGATATTGCCTAAATAGAAAAATCTTTTTATTTCGGTTCTTCTAAGTAAGGTATTAACTCACTCTTCCTTTTAGGCTATAAATGGGTTCTAACAACCACTCAATTAAAGCCCCATGCTCTTACATAGTACCAGCTTCAAATGTCACTTTACTTTTTGTTTATATGCTTGCATTTGCTACTTTGTTAATCTTACTCTTATTTTTTGTGTTATTTCTGCGACTGCAAGCTTTCACATTATATTTTTCTTCCGCGAGTATAGAACCATTTACATTAATCTAGTCAATTCCAGTCGGGGACTCGCTGTGTACGAGTCCTAAGATGCGACTTGATAAAACTACCATAAAAATTCACAAGAACAAAAATCAATAAAATAAAATTTATCACATTATATCATAGTGTTAGTTGTGTTTGTTATAGAGCAATAACAACTAGATTTGCCAATCATAATAATTATTTTCAGGTATGTAGCCGACAGGGTGGGATTCCACTTCAGTTTGTGCTGACACCCACCTAAAGTTTGTGTATTCAAAAGATGACAGCTTCAACTTTGAAGTGCCTTCCCTGTATCGGTGAAAATATGGGATGGGTATTATCTGTTCGCTCTCTTTTTAAACCTAAATTTACCGGCAACGTTATGTTGAAAGTCGAATAGTAGTGATTATTCTTCTTTAATCATGTTAAACCGCTAGTCCTTTTTATGCTTTGCTTCTTCAGAGCAATATGATTCTTGATGCGTACTTTCTACGCAATGACAAAACCAGCTTTCAAAACGTTTGAGATAATAAGCTCCTCCGAATCCATCGTTCTTATCATAAACAATGTAATCAGTGCCGCCACCTCTAAGGTACTTCTCTCCGGTGCCAACATATTCCCAATAGGTTAAGGAAGTGAATAAATAATTGTCATTAACCAAAAAACCAAGAAAATTAGGAGTATGTTCATAAAGGTAAGTTTTGATCGTGACGTGTTTCATTCCCTCGGCTTGCAACCTTTGCTTGGTAAATTCTATTTCCTTTAATACCGATTGGACTACAGAATATCTTTCCGTACCACCATCGATTGAGCCGACTTGTTGCGGCGCTAATAAAGCTATCTCTATGACTATTTGCTTTTTACTCAAAAGACACATCTCTGAGCTTGGATCTAAAAATCTGGCAATTACAGTACTCCAGCCATGTCTTCCTGCGACACCGATATATTTGATATTTATTTCTCGTTCAGATTCACATAGTCGACCAATGTCTCCTAACAAGTCATTGGATTTAATTATTTTTACTTCTCTACGATTGTGCAAAACAGCATCGTATATTTTGAACAAAAGCTCCAGCAAGATAAATGCAATAGGTAACATCAACCCTGTTTTGATGGTGTTGGCGACTTCAACTCTAAAAAATAATTCAGTTGGCAGCATGTCAACAACGACTGCAAGTAACAACAATAATATTAGTAGTTCTTTTTTAGTCGTTTCATATGCGATACGAAGTCGGGCCAGAAGATTTGCTTTCCTTTGCATGAGGAAGTCCTGTTATTTTATTTTTGATCAATTAAGTATTGTAAACTTTACTGATAATGCAATTTTTCTTCATCGTTAGCATTAATCTTATTTATCGAACCTTTAACTTATTTAACCGATTGAAAATAAAGCTTTTTATTCCAAACGCCGACAGCAAGAAAGATTTATCTTGAGAATCAAAATTACTCAATTGCCAAGTGCTATATTTAAGATTACAACTACTCCACTTTAATGTGGCCCTTGAATTTGCCCACTAACCCTATGTTAAATCGTGGGGTGCCTAAAGCATCATGTACTGATGTGCTAACGCATCGCCACCTAAGGATTATTTAGATGCTATCTACTCTATTCGTTGTTGATCAAAATGCAGATGTACTGCCTTTGGCAAATAACGTAGTGACGTTTGAAACGTATTTGCAAGAGTACCCAAAGCTCGGTGAATCAAAACTTCGAGTGATTAATTTATGTGACTGTGGCCGTTATTTAAGCCAAGGTTATTACTGCTCTTTACTTGCTGAAGCGCGTAATCACCAAGTACTTCCGAGTCTAAAGGTTATTAACGGTTTACGTGATGGCGATAATGCGTTGTTTTTATCGCAAGCCTGGTTTGATAAGCGTGGGATTGCGATTACCGATGACGCTGAGCTGATCATTTGTATGGGCGAAACCCAACAGCCTGAGTTTAGTAAGTTGGCGGCGTATTTATTTCAGCAATTTCCAGCGCCTTTACTAAAAGTGACATTACAGCAGCAAGATAAAGGCGTGCGTGTGCAGGTGCAGCGTCGAGACTTTTCGACTCTACAGGCGGCGCAGCTTGAGTTTTGTACTCAAGTATTAGGTCATGTGCATGCCACTCAGTGGAACAAACGTAAGAGTCACAAAAAGTATCGCTGGGATATTGCGATGCTGGTGGACCACGATGAAAAATTGCCGCCAAGTAATAAAGGGGCGATCAGCCGCTTTGTTAAAGCGGGTGAAAAGCTTGGCATTAAAGTACATCCATTAGAAGCGGCTGAGTTATACAACTTAGGCCAATACGATGGGCTATTTATTCGTGAAACCACAGCGATTGATCACCATACTTATCGCCTTGCACAAGAAGCAGAGCAAAAAGATTTAGTGGTAATTGATGACCCAAGCTCGATCCTACGCTGTTGTAATAAGGTGTTTTTGCATGATGCCTTTAATTACAAGAAGGTGCCAAGTTTAGAAACGCGATTTGTGAGTCAGTGTAATGAACAAGTAATCGATAAACTCATTGCTGAGTTATCGTTACCTATGGTGCTTAAAATGCCTGAGAGTTCGTTCTCAAAAGGCGTATTTAAAGTAAAAACCAAAGAAGAGCTTGGCGAGCGTTTACAAGAGCTGATGAGCGTCTCTGCGATTGTGTTGGCGCAAGCTTACTTATACACGGACTACGATTGGCGTATTGGGGTATTAAATGGCCGTGCAATTTACGCATGCCGTTACCATATGGCACGTAACCATTGGCAAATCTATAACCATGAGTCAAAACGCAACTTTTCGGGTGGGTTTGACACGCTACCAACCTTTGAAGTGCCAAAAGCGGTGTTACGTGCGGCGTTAAAAGCGGCGGCAGTTGTGGGTAATGGTTTGTATGGTATTGATATTAAAGAGCACAACGGCAAAGCCTACGTGCTTGAAGTAAATGATAACCCGAATATTGACCAAGGGGTTGAAGACAAATATCTCGGTGACGAGCTGTACATGCAAGTGATGTCTGAATTTTCAAGACGCCTTGAAGCGAGAGGTAAAAAGTAATGTTGCAAGCCGCGTTGGTGCTTGAAAAGGCGACACTGCAGGATTTGAACTCACTGAATGCGCTGGAGCAAAACTGCTTTAGTGCGGATAGACTGAGTCGTCGCCAACTCAAGCATTACATCAGTTTTGAACATAGCCTGCTGCTCACTGCAAAGTTGGCAGGGGAACTTGTGGGCTATGGGCTGCTTTGGTTGCATCAAGGAACGCGGCTGGCAAGGCTTTATTCATTGGCGGTATCGCCTCATCATCAAGGTAAAGGGATCGCACGCCAACTGATGTCAGAGCTTGAGGCCAGAGCGGGTGAAATGGGCTGGTTATATATGCGTTTAGAAGTGGCTAAACGCAATGACGCTGCCATCGGCTTATATAAACGCATGGGTTATCGTGTATTTGGCGAGTATCAAAACTATTACGCGGATCATGATGACGCGCTAAGAATGCAAAAATGTGTGCGTAAGCTGTCGCAAAAGGCGGTGTTGCATCAGGCACCTTGGTATCAGCAAACGACAGACTTCACTTGCGGACCGGCGTCGCTAATGATGGCAATGGCGAGTATAGATCCAGGCTGTATGGGCGATCAGGCCTTAGAGCTTGAAATATGGCGTGAAGCGACCACCATCTTTATGACCGCAGGTCACGGCGGCTGTCACCCATTTGGTTTGGCATTGGCTGCGGAGCGCCGTGGTTTTGCGGCAGAGGTGATGGTGAATACGGCGGGCCCGCTATTTTTAGATGGCGTGAGAAGCGCGCAGAAAAAGCAGGTGATGACCTTAGTTCATGAGCAATTCCGTCAAGAGTGTGAATATCGTGATATTGCTATTCACCAAGCCGATGTAAAGCTTGAACAGGTTGAACAATGGTTGTTACAGGGCAGTGCGGTATTGGCCTTGATCAGCACTTATCGGCTAAACGGTAAAAAAGCGCCGCATTGGGTGCTTATTACGGGGTTGGATGAGTTGTGCTTATATCTTAATGACCCTGATGTTGAGGACGACCAAAACCCTATCGACTGCCAGCAAGTACCCATCGCAAGGTCGGATTTTGAAAAAATGATGACGTTTGGCGCAAGCAAGTTAAGTGCGCTGGTGGTGTTGCACGAGTCATTTTAAATAACCTTTTCGGTTATAAGTCAAAGGGCCTGTATTCGGCCCTTTGTTTATAGCGCTAAACGGCGTTTATAGCGTTTTCAAAAACTCAACGATTTGCCATTTTTCATTGTCACTCAAGGTTGTGCCGTAAACGTGACCGCTATTATCATTGCCCGGCATCACTTCACCGCTGGCTTTGTTCACTTTGAACTCGTTCATGCCTTGATGAGTAATATAACCAACGTTGATAGGATCGAATTCACGACTGCCAACCCAGAAGGTATCTGGGCGCGACTCTGGTGATTGTAGTAGTGACCATAGGTTTGGCACAGAGCCATTATGTAAATAAGGCGCGGTTGCCCAAATTCCATTTAACGGCCTTGCTTTGTAGACACCCGCATCGTAAAAACCATCCACACAGTCTTCGTTAGTATTGGGGGTTAACTGTTGTCTATTTGCCAAATAGACTTTGAGGCGCTCTTCAATGGATTTTTTCACGGTGGTTTTCTTACCATCTGGCCCGGTGCGCTCTGCTATTAAGCCCGCTTCGATTGCTTTGATGGGATCTTTTAGCACTAGACCCACAACCCCATTTACTGGGATATCGATAGCGCTATCCACCGCTTGGAATTTGTCTCCCGCGATAATGTCGGTTTTTGTGCCTTCCAAGAACAATGTTTTTGCCATGTGGCAGCTGGCGTTATTAGACATAGTCGGATCGGTACCAATCTCTTTTACCGGTACTTTTACCGCTTCGTAATCTTTAAGTAGATTTTTTTGGTCAATTAATTGATGGCAGCTAGCACAATTTGCTTGGAATAGCATTTTTCCTTGTGCCGCCTTATTGGTGTCAATCCCTGGAAGGTATTGCTCAGGCCAAGCTGGTGGCAGAAGTGTTTTTACCCACGCTTCTAGTTGCCCTAACGCATGTAAGTCTACCGTTGAGCTATATCGAGCATGTTTCCCCCAAACGCGCTGCCAAACCGGTGTTTCTTCAATGGATAACGAACCAAACACACCCACAACTTCACCAATGTTGCGTACTAATGGGCCGACCACAGGAATATTGGGTGCGGAAGCATTCCACTGCACAACATTTGACTGGTGCGTCCCCCATAAAAATGGATAGGAGACGGGCGCGGTGGGCGCATTTTTATTGTTAAGGTCGTCAAGCGCAAATGCCGTACCGGCGTTTTGAATATTGCCAAACGCATCAAGTCGAGCATAGCTGGTAAAATCGTCTGGATAGTCTTCGGGTAAGTCATTAACGGTTTGTCGCTCGGCGGTTGCAAGCGCCACATGCTTGAGATCGTCTCGTAAATCATCAATCAATTCTTGCGATGCCCCTTCTTTTAATACGCGCATCGCGAAACGGCTAAACTTTTGATTATCGTTAAGGGTCGCTTCTAACGCGGCATTTAGGCGGCTAAAGAAGAGTACAAAGTTGGCGAGGGTGGGCGCACCTTCTATCAAGATTTTTGTGCCGTTATAGTCAATTTGGTTAGTGTGACATGCGGCACAGGTCATTCCGACCCAAGCTTGTCCCGTGGTTTGATTGTTATGCACTGCAAAACCGATGGGCAAGCCTGAAGGGTTATTGGCGGCGGTTTTACTGGGCAGGTAGCGCAGCATTTCCATATGTTCGCTATCGCGAAAGAGCTTTTTACTGTTAGGTTGCTCTAACCAAGTAAACCAAGTATAGGGAATGATTTGTGACCCTTGGCCTGTGAACCAAAAGTCTTGCCGAAGTTTATCTGACCATCCTTGATTGAGCCAAACTCGCTCAGGCACTTGACCAGATTCTGCAACTGGGTCGAGCGTTTCTTTTGGCACTGAAGGTTTTTTACTTGGTGAGCTACAACTTGCGAGAAACAATGTGCAAGCCACTGCTGCACTTACATATTTTATTACTAGTCTATTGTTCATGTTGAACTGTCCGTGACGGTGGAAGTACCAACTACCTTAGTACAAACTAATTAACAATCAAGTTACACGGCATTACACTTGCCGCTGATTCACAAGATGAGAAAGTCTCATCTTTCCAAATATGAAATATTTATGTAAATTTATTTGTTTACACTAAATTTACTTTATTTGTTTGGGAGCGGTTGTGCGTCGAAGTAGTTTTGCCATTTTTCATGTTATGGCGGTAATAGTTATCTTGGTTGGGTTACTGACAGGTCCTCGTTTAGGCATTATCAATCATGATTTTCTGGCGTTTCTTTCGCCTTTGCTTCCACAAGGCGCGTTGCTGTCAATGCATGTGTTATTTGGTTGCTTACTCACCTTGATTGCGATTGTTTTTACTTTGGCAACCATTCGCGCACCGTTTCGTGGTGCACCAAGCAAGTTTGATAAAGCTGTTAACTACATTGGGTATCTTGTTATTGTGCTGAGTATAGCCACAGGATGGTTACTTTGGCTCAATCCAGAGAGTCTAAGTTTAGTCATTCATGGGTTATCAGCGACAGGCATTTTTTTGTATTTGGTGTTACATGGCATAAAGCACACGGTGTTTAAGGGCAAGCAAGTACTGAGCGTGTTATTGCCCCGAAATGCGCTTATTTTGCTCAGTTGCAGTATTGCTCTGGTGTATTTTTGCGGCCTTGGCATAAAGCTTATTGTTGCAGATCAGCATTTACGGTTAGAAGTTGCGCCGCTATCAAGGCAAAGTCACCTTGAAATAGACGGTAAAGGAGACGAGCCTGAATGGTTGCGTGCTAAGCCTATTAAGTTAACTACATTTGGTGGTGCAAACTTCTTGGATGGGAGTAGTGAGGTCGAAATAAAAGCGTTGAGCAACCATGATGAAACCTTCTTTCTGATCCGCTGGCAAGATCCGACCGAAAGCCTAGAGCATCTGCCGCTGGAAAAAACCTCGGACGGTTGGCAAGTACAAGAAAATGGCTTTTATCGCTTTGACGAGCGCACTTATTACGAAGATAAGTTTGCCATCATGTTATCGACAACCTGTGAACTAGGAGGTGATGGCACCGTTCAATACGGCGATGCGCCGCTTACAGACAAGCCCCGTAACTGGCATGGCAAGGGCTATCACGCAAGTACGGACGGCCGCACGCGAGACTTATGGCACTGGAAAGCGCTGAGAACCAATGACATGTACTTGGCCGATGATAATTTTTTTGGGCCGCCTCAAAGCGTTGCTCTTGGGCAAAGACGCTACACCGCAGGGTATCAACCTGATGGCAAAGAAAGCGGTGCTTATGTGATGAACTGGCGCTGGTATTCACCAACTGAGGTTACGCCAAAGCGAATGCCAATTCCATCGCCGGATACCACTGAGCGCAAAGTCCTTGACTGGTTTGCCAGCGAAACCTACAACCCACAACGAGACATGGCGAAAATTGGCGAACAGCTCCCGTCCGTGTTGTACCGTTCAAATCGTTTTGAGGGAGATAGAGCCGATGTTAGAGCTAGGGGAGAGTGGCACGATGGCTATTGGACGCTAGAGCTGGTACGTAAACACCAAACGCATTCTCCCCTTGATGTTGAACTGCGCTCTGGTGTTTGCATGTGGGTTTCGGCATTTGATCACGCACAAATCGCGCATACTCGTCAGCACAGAGCGATTCAATTGAGGTATATGCTATGACCGTAGCCTCACGTTTAATACTTAGTTTAGCGATTGCCGCTGTGGCGATTAGCTACTTGTTATTCAGCCCCTCTGAGCGAGAAATTCCAACTCATACACGCTTTATTAAAGTCACTAATGACATGCAGTTTTTGTCTGTCTGGCAGGGTCCTTGGCATTGTGTCTATGACAAAAAGCTTAATCTGCTCTGGGAAGTAAAACGAGATGATGAGTCTATCCACGATGGCTATTGGAGTTACTCTTGGTATGACGGTCAATTTGGTCATGCTGATCAAGGTGATTGTTATTTCGAAGCATCCCACTGCGATAGCCAAGATCTGATCCGTAAAACCAACCAAGCTTCTTTATGTGGTAGTGCCGAATGGCGCTTACCTACACCTGATGAGCTACGCTCTTTAATTCAAACGCCAAATAGTCCCGGACAACCCCATATCGCAAGTGATTTTTTCCCACACATTAAAAATGGTGACTATTGGAGTGGTGAGGCTGGCGTGCCATTACCCAAGTCATTTAAGCGTGAAAAGTTAGGAGCAACGGCTGTGAATTTTCAATCTGCAGAGGCGCTTTCGCTCCCATACGCAAACGCCGCATTTGTCATGTTGGTGGCTACGCCATCAACACCACTCTCATTGGCTCAAAGTCGTGCTGAGCCTGTTACTCTAAACTAGGAACCAAGGAAATGAAATATACTCAAATGGCAACTTTTGTGGTTGCAGCAGGTCTATCTTGCAGCAGTTTTGCTGCGAGTGACTACCACCGTCTTGTGTGGGACACCAGTCCAAGCACTTCAGCAACAATAGGGTTTACACCTACATCAGGCACTAATCATATTGTAAAATATGGCAGCACAACGGATGAGCAGAGTTGGCAAAGTGCTGCGGTCAGCGCTACGCATACCTTTGATGGTGGCCTCTCAAGTTCATTTGTGAAATTAACCGGCTTAACCCCTGATAGTGCGGTTTATTATCGTGTTTGTGATTCACAAGGTTGCGGTCAGCGTTTGTGGTTCAGAACTGCGCCGCAAACGGCATCAGGGATCACTGCTGTAGCTGGTGGTGATACGCGCACGGGTTGGACAACACGCCGTAAAGGCAATGAGTTGATCGCTAAAATTCGACCGCTATTTATTATGCATGGTGGCGATTACACCAATGCAAACTCCGTTTCTGAAATGCGTGAATACTTAAAAGATTGGCAATTAACCTTTTCGGATGATTTGATTGATGGCCTTGCATACAAGCGAACTTATCCATTTGTAGCAACACATGGCAATCACGAAGACGATAACTACAAAACGCTATGCGAAGTATTTGGCGTAGATTATGACCAAGATGGTGCGTGTACAGCAAAAGATACCTATGGTGCTTTTAACGTGGCGGGGCTTTTAAGGGTTTATACCTTAAACAGCCAATTTAAAAATAGTGGCTGGTCGAGCTATGCCACAGCGATGAACAATTGGCTGAAAAGCGACTTACAGTCTCAGGGCAACAGCGCAACGTGGCGTATCGCTCAGTATCACAAGCCGATGTATCCTCACTATTCAGGTAAGTCAGACAACACCATATTACACACTTGGTGGGCACAAGACTTCTATAATAATGCGATGAACTTAGTGGTAGAGTCCGATACTCATATCAATAAACTGACTTACGCACTAACGCCTACCAGCAATGGCTTTACTGCAACGACCCAAGGCGGCACCGTTTATGTGGGTGAGGGAAGCTGGGGTGCACCAGCGAGAAGCGCCAATGATCCAAAAAGCTGGACTATCGACCTTGCGAGTATTCAACAGTTTAAAGTGTTGAGTGTGACAAATGATAAGCTTACTGTTCGAACTGCTGAGTTTTCAAGCAATGCAACTGCCTTATCTAAGGCGCAGCGAGATGCCGATCCGCTTGCGTTACCTATGAATATGACATGGTGGTATGCCGCCGAAATTGGTGATGAACTGAATCTGATCAAAGCAAGCAATAATCTATCTGTGATAGAAACTCCCATTATTGAGCCGCCAGCTGCAATTGAACTTATCAGTGGTCAAACACAAGCGAATGTCACTGGTGCTAAGTCTTCTCAGGTACTTTATTACATTGATGTGCCAGCAGGAACAACGCAGCTAAGAGTTGAAACGGCGGGCGGCAGTGGGGATGTAGATATGTATGTGCGCTTTAATGCGGAACCAACGACACAAAACTACGATTGTCGACCCTATAAATCAGGTAATAATGAAGTCTGTACAATTACTCCAGTACAAACAGGTCGTTACTATGTCATGCTTGATGGCTATGAGCGTTATTCGGGCGTTGCGTTAACAGCTACGGTTTATACTGACACTCCTCCAGATCAAGGTAATAGCCAGCAATGGTTGGATCAATCCGCCAGTAAAGGTCAGTGGCAGTATTATACTTTTGACGTGGCACAGGGAACACAGAGCCTGCAAGTAAAGGCATCGGGTGGTACTGGAGATGCTGATTTATATCTGCGTTTTGGTCAACAACCAAATAGTAATACCTACGAATGTCGGCCTTATGAAAATGGCAATAATGAAACGTGCACAATCACCAATCCAAATGCGGGAACTTGGCATATTGGGCTCTATGGTTACGCCGCTTTTTCAGGGTTGACTCTACAAGCAGAAAGTCAATAACCCTGTAAATGAGAGCTTGGTGGTTATTGGTGTAACGATCAAGCTCATTTTAAAACTGACCGAATATTGAGAGTAGCTTGATCATTCACAATTAATGGAATTGAGACAATAATCGAGGTACAATACCGCTGCATTTTTGGACATGCAATTGTCTTTATGCAACGACCTCTGACGCGCGCAATCGTTGCGGTTCGTAGGGAAGAATAAATTTACCACGTGTTTGGCTATGTTCCGTGGTGATAACAAGGATCACATTATGAATACAAAACTTCTCGTTGGCTTAGGTGCTGTGGCTATTGCCGTTGGTGCTTATGTAACCACTCAATCATCATCTTCTTCAAGCATCGCGATGGAACAACTGGAATATGTTCCGGCTGATACCGCGGTATTTTGGGGGCAATTAACGCCTTTTGAGCAACAAAAATATTTGTCTTTTATGCCTGAAGAGCTTCGACAGGTTCAAAATATCGAAGAGATAACTGGGTTGCTTAGAAAAGAAAATGATAAGCACTTGGACTTTGTAGCAACGCTACTTGAGCAATACAACTTAGCATTGACTTCACCTGAACAAATGAAAGCTATCTTAGGCATGGGTGATACGGTTAGAAGTGTATTCTACACAGTTGGTTTGCTGCCTACATTGCGCTATGAACTGGCGGATCCTGAGGCTTTTCAACGTACGATAAAAATGGCTGCAAAAGATGCCGAAATCACATACCAAGAAGATACGCTTGATGGTGTCGCATTAACGCGTTATCAGCTTGAGTTCGCGCCAGAAGCTAAAATTGAGCTTATCACATCCGTGCAAGGTCAATGGGTAACAACAACATTTAACACGCCAATTAACACCGAAGCGGATTTAAAAGTTGCTTTGGGTATTGCCAAACCAGCCCAGTCACTGGCGCAATCTGGCAAACTTGAGCAATACAATACGCAGTTTGGTTTTGATGGTTCGTCAATTGCGTTTCTGAACCATGTGGCTATCGTCGATGGTATTACTGCAAACAAGCAGTCTGATTTGACTCGTATGTTAAATAATCTATTGCAGCTAGGTGGTGGTACTGAGAAATTAGCAGCGGTACGTGCTCCAGAGTGTCAGGCGGACTACAGCGAAATCGCCAATCTGTGGCCTGCGACGGTATTGGGTACCAAGAATATCAAATTTACAAATTCCGCAATCGACTTTGAAGTTGATACTGTGGTGGTGGGTAAAGATGCTGAACTGATGAAAGCGCTTGGGTCTATCCGTGGTTTTATTCCTGCGCACGTCACCAACGGCGAAGAGAAAGTGCTAGGGTTTGGCTATGGTGTTGATGTTGCAAAAGTTGCACCGCTTGTAAACACCCTTTGGGGCCGCTTTACTAAAGCTGAATTCAAGTGTTCTGAACTCGTTGCACTACAGCAGCAAGCGAAACAAAACAGTCCAATGGCTATTGCGATGATGACAGGCATGGCGAACTCGGTTAAAGGCGTGAGTGCATCCGTTTTTGATCTTGTTATGGAGCCAAACGACCAAGGCATGCCAGAACCTAAAACGTTTGATGCGCTAGTCACATTATCTGCTGAAGATCCTTTAGTACTTGTTAATACGGTGAAAGGGCTTGCACCTATGCTGGGTCAAATTCAAATCCCAGAAGATGGTACTCCGGTTTCAATTAACCAGTACATTCCATCTCCGCAGCCATTGGGTATGGATATCAAGTTGGCGGTTAAAGGCGATCACTTAGTGCTGTTTACGGGTGAAAAGGCGACAATTATTGCTGAGAAAATGGCAAGCCAAGCACTAGAAACTAATGGCATGACGCATTTCAGTATGGATATGCAAGCGTTTTTAGCGCCAATGTTAGAGGCGGCAAAAGCGACTGGTCAACCAATGCCCGAAGGTATTGATGCACTTTTACAGCAAAATATGGTGTTTGAGTTTAGTATGGATGTTGCAGATCATGGCCTTGTATTTGGCACTGATATGAAGCTGAAAAAACTATAACGAGCAAAAACCCAAATGATGTTAAAAATGCCGACTTTAAGTCGGCATTTTTGTTCTAAAATCACATTTACTTTATCAAAATTGGTAGCTTACTGTCGCTTTAATGTTTCTGCCAAGCTCTGCGGGGTCGTTCGCTTCACTTGCTGGCGCTCGCAAATAACGCTTATCCGTTAGGTTGTCTACACCCAGTCGGGCAGAAAAGCCTGATAATACTCCCTCACCTTGGTATTTTACGTTGAGGTTGTAGATAGTATAGGTCCCAGTACCGTATCCGCGTGTGATGAGATCTTCGCTAAGGCGCTGTTGAGCTCTGTAGTGTAACAATTGAAAACCCAGATTTAAATTACTGTTCAATTGATAATTGGTATTCCAAGTAAGCTTATCTGCTGGTGCTTCAGAATATGGCTGGCGTGTATGGTCAATAGTGCCTAAAAAGAAATTAGGTACACCGACGACATCCATATTCATAGAGGCGTATCCTAGGTAGATGTCTAATTTTTTAAATGAATACTGTGCCTCAATTTCAATACCGTGACTGAATAACTTGCCGATGTTTTTCGCACTATAATCACGGTGTGTGGCGACAGGGACCCCATTGCTGGGATTGGGACCGGGTGAGCCGAGCTGTTTATTGCCATTCTCATCGATGTAGTACATAAAAGGTACATTGTCGATGTAATTATCTACCTCACTATCAAAGTACATGACTTTTACACTGAAGTTATCAGCGAAGGATAAGTCTTGCCAACTCAAACCAAAACCAACTTCGTAGCTTTGAGAGTCTTCGGCTTTTAAATCTGGTTGCGGTTCGCTAAAGCAAATTTTTCCACCAATATGACATCTCCACTCATCTTTTTTATACAACTCTTGAAGCGAAGGTGCTCGAAATGCCTCCGCGGCTTTAGCGTAAAAATTAAGATAATCCGCGACTTTAAAAGTTACTCCTAGCTCGCTAGAGAGTTCAGAATCATCATTATCGGAATAGGCGACAAAATGGTTACTTGAGCGGGTGTATTTATCGAATCTCACACCTCCTGTAAGGAGTAATCTCTCATTTAAAAACTGACTTTGATCGATAACAGAAATTGACCAATTGGAGGCGTCGCTATCGCCATAGTAGGTTGACTTATCAGCAGGATTTTCGTCCCATTGCTGTTGGTCGAAGCTTTCGGATTCGTACTGCGCTTCAATGGCTAGCTTGTGCTTTATTTTCCCAGTGAATGTAGCCAAGTTAGCGACTCTCAAGCCTTTGCGCGTACTTTCTCCATTTTTCTCTCCATCATAGTTAATTTTGTTGCTGCCGCGTTCAATATAACCTTTGGTGATTTCATCATAGGTTTTTTGTGCAAAGAATGCTTGTATATCTAAGTCAAGCAACTCGCTAACACCTTGATACGTGTAGTTGAGCATTCCTTCCAGATAGTCATTTTTGTAATCTTCTGCAAGTGTCGGATAGGCCAACGCTAAGTCTATGCGCTGGGCATATGGCTGATCGATTGACTCGGTTTTACTGTAATCAATTTTACTGCTCAAAGTATGGTGTTCGTTGATGTACCAAGTATTTTTAAGCGCGAGGTTTTGACGTTTTGACTGATTCTTTATTTTACTTATCTGCTGGATACTTTCGTCTTCTGCGGCTTTGGTGTCTGCCACGACATCAATATCGTTAAATTCCACTTGGCCAAGAGACAAGACCGTATCACTGTGATCATTCAGGTGAAATAGACTGACGCTAATATCATTGGCATCCGATACAGATAAATGTGTGACCGAAGCTTTGACGCCAAATCCATGCTGGTCATTTAGGTAATCTGCAGCGTTTTTGGTTACGAGTCGTATACTCCCTCCGATGGCCCCTGAACCGACGGTTAAAGAATCGGCACCTCGTAATACTTGCACTTGCTTTAATTGATCTGGGTTTATTCCCAAGGAATTAATTTGCGCGATATTTTGGCTGCCATCCGAATCAATCTTACGTTTCACATTGTCTACAGAGATGTGTATTCGTTCACCGTACAACCCTCGAATGGCGGGTTGTCCAGAGAGCGGCGTCACGCTACCAAATAGTTCAACATTGGGGAGAGTCTTGAGTAATTGGTTTAAATCGGATGCTTGTTGCCGCGCTATTTGCTCTTCCGTTAGCGCTGAAACTGAAGCCGCTACATCATGGTTTAAGGTCGATAATTTGTGTCCCAACACCTCTATTTTTTCAATTTCGGAATTGGTTGGGGAAGACGGCTCAGCATATACATTCCAGCCGCTGAAGGTTGCAAGGATGGATAAAGAGAGAGTAGAGAGTTTCATATTATTAATCCTTAATAAAAATAATTACCATTTGCAATTGCGGCGAAGATGTTAGTTGTTATAAGATCTAATTGCAATAAATAATTACTTATAGTTATATAGATAAAGGCGTTACTATTCTGACTTTTAAGGAAAAATATGAAGATAAACAATTTACTCTGTGGTTTAGTTATCACACTGCTAGTATCAACGGCTGATGCTAAAACAATTGAGTTTGGCGGCGGTGCGAACATGAACAAGCTTGTTGCGGCCGCAGATGTATTGAAAAACTCGGAGCAGTTTACGGGAAGTGAGATCACGCTGTCAGGTGAAGTGGTAAAAGTGTGCAAAAAGCGTGGCTGTTGGATGACACTGAAGGTAGATAATGGTGAGGAAATAAACGTAAAGGTACGGGATGGCGATATGGTTTTTCCAATGTCAGCCATTGGCAAGCGCGCTTATGCGACTGGTGTACTTGAGCAGTTCGAGCTAGGTATTGAGAAAACGAAGCGTTATTTGGCCCATAGAGCGCACGAAAACGGTGAAGCGTTTGATGCAAGCAAAGTCACTGAGGGGATGAGTCTAGTTAGGCTCAAACCGGATGCAGTAACGATTTTAGAAACGAAATAAAAGCTATTTCACAAGGACGGCGTACTCGAAGTTTGTACGCTGTGAATTTGGGCTGATCACCACTTGGTAAGTGTCAGCACCAAGCATCACATAATTCACCTTACCCACCTTTAGGGGTTTTGGTGTGCTATCTAAATCCATTATCCAGACACCAGTTTCGGTATCTGGTGCTAAATTTATTAAGGTTCTGCCGGCGTTATTTGGAATATATAAAGCGGCATTACTACTTTTACCCCAAATCGCTTTTAGTTTGTGGTTTTCCGACACCAATGTGTAATCCGCGGGGCCAGAAGGGCGCATATCGGACTGGCGCTTGACTTCACACTGTTCGCATTGAATTGAAGCAGCGGAAAGATGTGTTTGCAGCTGCCCGTCAAAGATAATGCCCTCAGAGGCTATTTTCCACAAAGGTTGGCCTTCACCCAACTGATGACACCCTGACACCAGTAAAGCTGAAAATACTAAGCTGTAATATTTGTTAACAATAGGCACCGGATCACCAAACGAAAACTAGTTAAACCGGTACAAATAGTAGCTAATCTTAAGCGTCAATATAAGGTCTTAACGTTAACGAATGTAAAAGGTTACTTCATCAATTATTAAGACTAACTGCTACAGCCGCTGCCACAACTTGAGCCACTATTACAACTTGAGTTTGAAGAACTCGACGAGGAGGTACTGCTGTCGCCACTGTCCATTGACGTACACCCGATGTGCCCCGCATAGGTTGTGCTGCTGGAGTCGCCTTTGGCAATGGGCTCTCGAAAATCAGTTGCCGAGTAGTAATAGCCATTTGGAATATTAAGTAAAGCGTCAACTGCGAATAATATAGGTAAAGTAGCCGGTCTGCGAGGAGATATTCCTTCGATGCTACAGCAGGCTCTCCATGTTTTACGCAGACTGAGTTGAGCTTTGTTTTTCCCTTTCATTGCCTCAGATGGACAATGATGTAAGAAACGGTCAAAGGCCTCATAGCAAAAGGAATGATACTCTTGTGTGTGTAAAATAAATTCATGCCACAGCGCATCGACAACCTGGGAGGGCATAGCTAAGGACTGATCTTCGAGCAATAAGTTCGCTTGGAAAAACTGCTTAAGGCCCAATTCAACCTGTGTAAGTTGCTCATTGGTAAGTTCAGGATAATGTTGACTGAGTTTGGGTCTTAAATGCGTGAGATCGTAATCTTGAATAAAACTACGTCTACGCGCCGTCATTTTTACTTTTTGATATTGTAATACACCAACAAAGACCACAAATACCGCAACAAGTAGAAGAAATCCAATCATGTTATTTCCCTATATTTTTGCGTCCTAGACTGACCGAATGTGTAGCGTGTGTCAATAACGGGAAATATTAGAAGCAAGATAGCTTGCCTCTAATTGATTTGATTGTAAGTTTCTTAAATACTCTGTTTGACGTATTCTCCGGGGGCATCGTAAATCCCCGGTTGTTCATCACTTTGCGCGGCACGGGCTGGAACTTGCTCTGGGTTTATTTGATGTAACCACTGTGCCCAATGCGACCACCATGACCCGCTTTCATGCTTTGCCGAGGCAAGCCACTCAGCGGGGTTCTCGTGGTCTTGTCCATCAAACCAATAACCATATTTGTTTGCACTTGGCGGGTTGACCACTCCGGCAATATGACCTGACTCCCCAAGCACAAAAGTGAGCGGGCTGCTGAGTCTTTTGGCGCCCTCAAAAGTGCCTTGCCACAGCGCAATATGATCGTCACGGGTAGAGAGAAAGTAGACAGGTTGCTTTACTTTACTGAGGTCAATTTTAGTGCCACGAATACTGACAGACTTGTCTTCAATAAGCTGATTATTAAGATATAAGTCCCGCAAAATAAAGTTGTGGCAGGCCGCTGTTAGATTTGTACTATCACTATTCCAATAGAGTAAATCCAAGTCGGCAGGCGCTTTGCCTTTGAGGTAGTTATTAACGAAGTAATTCCAATACAAGCTGTTTTCTCTCAGCATACTAAAAGAAGTACCGAGCAGATGCCCAGACATCACGCCATTTTGATTATTATACTGTTCTAGCGCATTAATGGTGGGCTCATTGATAAATGCGCCAAGTTCACCTGGCTGTGAGAAATCTAAAATCGTGGTCAGCAAGGTTGCACTTTTTATTCTTTGTTTCATGCGCTTAGCAGCAATATAGGCCATACATGAGGTGAGTAGAGTACCGCCGATACAATAACCCACAGTATGGATTTGTGTTTCGCCTGTTTGTTTTTCAGTTTGCTCTAAAGCACATAACACACCGTCTACGACGTAGTCGTCAAACGCAATATTTGCCATGCTTGGATCTGGGTTTTTCCATGACATCATTAACACGGTATAGCCTTGTTCAAGTGCCCATTTAACCATGGAGTTATCTGCTCTCAAGTCCAAAATATAGTATTTATTAACAAATGGCGGCACGATAAGCAGGGGAGTCTTGTGTACTTGCTCCGTAGTCGGATGATATTGGATCAATTCAAACAAGTGGTTTTGAAATACCACTCTACCCGGTGTACAAGCTAGGTCTTCCCCGAGTGTATACGCATTTTCATTGGTCATGCTGACTCGGAGCATTTCAGTACTTTTGGCTAGATCTTTTTTTAAGCGCGCCAGTCCATCGAATAGATTTTGCCCGTTACTTTCTAACGTCAGCTTAAGTAATTCAGGGTTGGTTGAAACAAAGTTGCTCGGTGATACTGAATTAACGGACTGTCTTGCAAAAAACGCTAATCGCTCCTTAAGTTTTGGGTCGAGGCCTGGAGTATTTTCAATGGTGTTTTGTAGTGATTGTCCAAACCAAAGATAGCTTTGTTTAAGGTAGTTAAACCAAGGATTTTCTTGCCAATCAGGGTCTACAAAGCGTTTGTCTCCACGTTCTGGGCTAATAATGTCTTCTTTATCATCGGTAGTTTGTGGCATAAAACTGTTTTGAAAAATTGCAAACTGAGTCTGCCACCACGCATTTTGCTGTTTAATAAAGGTTTCCGGTTGCTGATTGAGTGCACTGAGCCAGCTTTGTAAGTCGGCTTGGTTTTGCTCATTTAATGCATTTTGTAATGGATTCTCTTTACCAAAATGTGTCGCTGCGAGCTGCCACAATTCTTGGTTATATTGCCACCACGCAGTTAACCCTTGCTCAATATTTTCTTGAGTGCCCATACAGGTAGATCCTTTGTGTTGTTTGAACGGGTAAGGCGACCTAAGTCGCCCAAAATTGCAGGTTATTGCGCTTTCGCGGTTTTTAGGGTTTCTTTGCCAAGAGATTCTAAGCTGTCTTTAAATTCTTGACCTAATTGAGAAAGCTTTTGACCATCTTGGATCATCTGTTGGCTTAGAGCGTTTAACGCGTTCAACTGACTTGCGTTAAAATCCATCATAGATTTTGCATCTTTGATTTCAGTCGCTTGCTTTAGCTGCTCAATGGATGTTTTAGTGATCTGTTCAGCCGAGTGCAGCTGAATTTTTGAGAGTGCTTCGATGTTTTTTGCTACGATTTGGTTAAACTGTACCGCTGGTGCAAAGAATTGCTCAGTTTGTTCGTTGAATGTTTTGAATAAATCGCTGTACATGGTCTTTTCCTTGTTATCGATTAAATTAACACAATGGATGATAGTGATCAGTTAGCACCACCGAACATCAGGGACAGCGCGCTCCCTCGGTGGTATTTAACCTGAGGTTTTTTAGGTTATTGCATATATAGGCCGCCATTGAGCGACAGGGTTTCGCCAGTAATGTAACCGGCTGTATTTGATGCTAAGTAAGCAACTGCGGCTGCAACTTCGTCAGGCGTGGCTAAACGTTGCATCGGTACTTGTGCTTTTATGCTATTTAATACGTCTTCACGCATGGCGCTTACCATAGGCGTTTCCGTGTAGCCTGGCGCTACTGCATTGACGGTGACACCGCTTCTCGCACCTTCATAGGCTAGCGCTTTAGTAAACCCAATCATGCCCGCTTTCGCAGCGGAATAATTTGCCTGCCCAAATTGACCTTTTAGGCCATTAACGCTAGAGATATTAACGATACGACCTTGCTTATTAGCGCAC
Source organism: Pseudoalteromonas sp. XMcav11-Q (assembly GCF_040104525.1). Lineage (NCBI taxonomy): Bacteria > Pseudomonadati > Pseudomonadota > Gammaproteobacteria > Alteromonadales > Pseudoalteromonadaceae > Pseudoalteromonas > Pseudoalteromonas sp. XMcav11-Q. The sequence goes on along the minus strand of NZ_JBECOX010000001.1, from coordinate 644,820 downwards.
ATTGCCGCAAAGACAGGGTTGGTCATATTAAAAAGGGAATTTAGATTGGTGTTGATCACCTCGCTCCATTGCGCGTGGGTCATTTTTTTAAACGCTGAGTCGCGTGTGATCCCGGCATTGTTTACGAGTAAATCGATATTACCAAATTCTTGTAGGACCTGAATCATCGCTGCGTGGCATTGTTCAGCGTTAGTCACATCCAAGAATAAAGGTTTTACTGCAGCTGGATTTATTTGTAGCGTGTTAAGCCAGAGATCAAAGTCGGCCTCATTACGCCTTTCGCTTGCTATCGCTATAACAAAAAAATCTTTTTCAATGAGTGTTTTCGTAATAGCAGAACCAATCCCACCAAAGGCACCAGTTACCACTGCAATTTGCTTGTTTTCCATAACGCTCCCGCGAAAAAAAGAGGCTATACCAACATACTTCCTAGCCGAGTTAGCTTATCGAGTATTTTTGCTGGTATTTATGACAAATTGGTCGCGAGTTGATGTCAGTTTGAAGACAGCGGAAACGAAATTAGGAACGCACAACATAAATTTAATTAAGTTTTTTCCAGCTTTTCCGATATGTATAACAATCAGTGTCTATCCCAAGGAGTGAAAATGGATATTCAAATACATCAAGGTGGCTTATCACCGTTAAAGCAACTGGCTGAGTTGAAATCACAGGGCTCGGCTCAAGCTGCTTCAAACCAGTTAGAATCGCAATCCCAAAGCGATGTGGAGGAAAAGCAAGAGGTACCCGCGATGCTTTCCAAAGAACTCGATGACGAAGCGGCTGGTTATAAGGAAGATAACCCTGTATTTAAAGAGGATTATGAAAACTTAGAAAAGGCAATGGACCTCATTCAAGCGCAAATTCGTAAGCTCCAAGAGAGAATTAATAAGCTAATGCAGTCCCAAGAGCAGCGTTTTTTACGGGTCGAACAACTCCCAGACGCGACTAATGATGAGCAGCAAGCTTTAATCGAACATGTAGGCAGTAAAAAGTATCGTGACCAAACAAAAGTAGATGAAGTGAAAGTGCTTGAAGAGCAGCTCTCTGAATTTAAACAGCAAGAAGCGGAACTTCGCATCCAGATGTTAAAGATGATTTTAGCGGAGCGGGAGCGATTAGAGGAGCTTAAACGTAAAGGAAAACGGTAGAAATCAGATAAAGGTCATTAATAAATCATCAGAAATTCAAGAGAATTTTGCTGAAATTGTTACCTTACCCACTCTCATAAAATAATCTCTAACAGAAGAAAGTGAGTAATAAAAATGAAAATAAACATTGGTTTAGCGCTGTTGATGATATCAATGTCTGCTAAGAGTTATGCGCAGCTTATATCCGGTCCTTATCTTGGGCAAACACCACCTGGGGACACACCTCAAGTATTTGCGCTTGGCACGGTGTCAACAGAGCACAGAGATCACAATGCGTTTTTCTCTCCCGACATGAAAACTTTTTATTTTACGCGAAAGGACCTGAACGTGAACCGTTGGAGTTTAATTGCATACGAGCAGCGAGGTGAACAGTGGTATGAAACGACAGTAGGTCCAAGAGTTGGCAGGCCATTGCTAGCACCAGATGGCGAGACCATGCATATGGGTAAATATATTATGACGCGTCGAGAGGGGAGCTGGTCTGAAGCCAAAAGTCTTGGTCCTATGTTTGATAAAGAAAGCTGGGGGATCATGCGGTTAAGTGCATCTGCGAGTGGTACGTATGTGTTTGACGATTATAAAAGTGGCGATGTTATTAGGATCTCTGAGGTGAAAAATGGTCAACGGCAAAGACCGGTTAAATTAGGTCCTGAAATTAACACTGGCCTTTATAATGCACATCCATTTATCGCGCCCGATGATTCTTACATTATATGGGACGGGGTTCGAGATTCAGGGTTTGGTAACTCAGATCTTTATATCAGCTTTCGTTTGAAAGACGGTAGTTGGGGCGAAGCGGTTAATTTGGGAGACAAAGTGAATACGAGTGCGCGAGAGGCGTCAGCGAGTGTAACGCCCGATGGCAAATATCTGTTTTTTAACCGTACCACACCTTCAAGAGATGCTGAGATTTTTTGGGTTGATGCTCAGGTCATCGAAATGCTAAGACCTGCCAATTAATCTATTGGTATACAGAACACAGAGACTATTTTGGTGTGCGCTTTATTCTTTTCTTTAAGTTGGCCAGAGTAAGCTGCTCAACAATGTTATCTAAAAAGTGAGCTTGAGCTGCCGTGATGTTGAAGGGCAATGCTTTAAACCTAAACTCGTCACTAAATCCCTGGTCAATAGCCTGTTTGAAATAGTTCTGAGCCTTGTCATTTTGCTGATGGTAAAGGCTGATGAGGCCGAGGCTAAAGACCAATTCAGGGTCTTGGTTGCCGGTCTTTATCTGGTTGGCAATATCATTGGTATATTTACTTATTGATTGATGCTTAGCAGTGAGGAGTGCCAAGTATAATTGACTGAATAATGCGTATTTACTGTGCTTTTCAACCGTCAGCGCTAAAACATTGGTCGCTTTATCATGATGATTGTTACTTAGATAAGAAAGGGCTGTGAACCAGTTTAATGTCTGGGAATTTGGCGCGGCTTTGGCTAATAAATTAAGTTGTTGGATGGCTTGTTCATGCCGCGCTTGTTGCTGCAAAAACTGGACGTGTTCTAGTTGTATCCAAGGAGATGCCTTTACTTCAGGACTGGGGTTGACAAGTACCTTGTTAAACCAGTTGGCCATATGCATTTTGCGCAGGCAGTGGAGGTAGCTAGCAACTACTTTGGGTTCGCTGGGAGAAGCCTCATAAGCTTGGCGTGCTAGTGGGTATGCATCAATGGTATTGCCTTGCAAGAGATAGGTTTCGGCCAGATGTGACTTTAACAAGGGCCAATTAGGCGTATTTGCTACGGTGTCATTTAGAATTTTTTGCGCTTGTTGGTAATGCCCTTGAAGAGAATGGACTTGAGCCAAAAGCAGTTTTGCCGACGGACTATCGGGTGTTAAATTCAGTGCTTTTTCTGTATTGTTCCGGCTTTTTGTCAGCGCGTCTGCAACCTGATTATATAAATTATAGTCGCTCAATAATGCTCGACTCAATCCCTTATAACTCTCATCTACATCTTGTGATGTAGTGATGCTTTGCTGATACAGCGCTATCGCCCGTGAATTATCTTCTAAAGTTTGTTGGGTAAAGTGTTGCTGGGCGATGCTCAATGTTGCGTCATAGCTTGTTGAAGAAAATGGTGAGGTAAAAGGGGAGTGATATATACCAATAATGCACGCCAGAGCTAGGCCGATACTTCCGCCGGCTAGAGTCGTAAATCGCTTTACTGCTGGCGCTTGCGGTTTATGATTTATCTTATTAACGGTTGCACTAAAGCGGTATCCGAAGCTGCGTTCAGACACGATATATTCTGGTTTATTGGCATCGTCTTCAAGGAGCTTTCGTAGCCTTGCTATTTGTTTTTTAATCGCATCATGAGTCACGACTCGACCAAGCCAAACTTGTTGTTCTAATTGCTGGTGGCTCACAAGGTGAGGTGCATGCTCAATCAGGTTCAGCAACAATCTATGCGCGAGCGGTGTCAGTACATGAGATACATCGCGATGACTGATGGTGCGAGAAGATACATCAAAATCCCATTTTTGATTCAACTGATACTGCAAGTAATAAATCCTGTATTTTTTATTTTATTGATTTAAATGCTTTTAATTGTTCTGTCACGCAATGTCACCAAAGCCCACTGGCAAGCCAACATTAAATACGTAGAGTAAGACTCGTCATAACAATAAACAAGGATTTACATGAAAGCATTACCCCATTTACTGTTATTTTTATGCCTGTTTTCTATGCCCGCTCAGGCGACGACTCAACTGCAAAAACAACTAGATGACTATATCGCGCAGTATCACCAAATTAAAGAGTTTGATGGTGCCGCTTTGGTTGCTCGAGGATCTGAGGTGTTACTGCAGCAAGGTTATGGATTTGCCAATGTAGAGTGGCAAATAGCAAATCAACCCAACACTAAATTTAAGCTAGCATCAGTGACCAAGCAGTTTACGGCACTTTTGGTATTACAACAGGTTGAGAAAGGAAAGATTGAGCTTGATGCCAACATTTCCAGCTATTTACCCACATACCGAAAGGATACGGGAGGCCAAATTACCATAAGGCAGTTACTTAATCACACGTCAGGCTTACCAGATGTGTTTCAACACCCCGAATTTCGTCAGGTGCAAAGTCACAACCCTTATAATCGCGATGAGTTTATCGACCATTTTTGCTCAGGAGACTTGTTGTTTGAGCCGGGTTCTGCGTTTCGTTACAGCAATGCCGGCTACACTATACTTGGACGTATCCTTGAGCTTGTGAGTGGAAACAGCTACTGGCAACTACTTGAAAAGCAAATATTAGCACCGCTAGATATGAAAGAAACTGGATTTGCCGATCATAAGCAGGTAATTAAAGGCCTAGCGAATGGTTACGATACCACGTTAAAGGGGTTCAAACATGCCGATTTTATTGACATGACAGTGCCTTTTTCCGCGGGCGCAATGTATTCAACGGTGCAAGATATGTATAAGTGGGAGCGTGCATTATACACAGATAAACTATTAACGCCTGAAATCAAGAGATTGTTATTTACCCCTTCCAAACACAGAAATTACGGATTTGGCTGGGAAATCACCAACAAAGGAGATGACAGTCAAATTAAAACGCTGGTTCACCATGCCGGTGGAATCCCAGGGTTTGGGGCTAAGATTGCAAGAGTATTGGAGGACAAAACGGTTATTATTTTACTGGATAATACAGGCGGTGCACCATTGACACTGATGGTTGATGGCATACTTGAAATCCTTGCAGGTAAAGCTGCAGCATCGCCCAAGTTAAGTCCATATCGGCTGCTTTTTGCAACGATTTTATCTGACGGTGTTGAAGTTGCGATTAAAAGTTATCAGCACCAAGCTCGTACGGGGAAGGGATTAAGTGAGCGCCAACTAAATCGCTTTGGGTATCAATTATTGGAAGTCGGTTATTACGACGCCGCAATTGAATTTTTCAAATTGAATGTTGCGGCACACCCAAAAAGCGCGAATACCTATGACAGTCTCGCTGAGGCGTATCTGATTAAAGGAGATAAAACCAATGCACGTGTTACTTACCTGCAGCTATTGCAATTAGATAGTAACCATGAGGCGGCTAAGAGATTTGTAGAATCCGTCCTAAAGTGAGCGCTGCAATCAACTTTTGCTATGTCTGTTACCGAGCATTGTTTTTTTGATGATAGAGTGCCTCAATTATATAGCGCCTAGCCGTACCTAGGCTTAGGCGCTATTTATCCATTATGGCGGTATTTTAGAGCGTAAACTTGTCGACTTGCGACTTTAAGTCGTGGGCAAGTTTACTCATTTCATTACACGCCGTCGCGGTTTGGTTGGCGCCTTCGGTCATTTCAACAGCCGAGTAATTGATAGTCTCGATATTTTTGTTCAGCTCCTCTGAAACCACAGATTGCTGATGACAAGCTGACGCGATCTGTGTACTCATGGCTGCGATGCTATCAATTTGAGATTCAATTTGATGGATCATATTGCCGGCGACTTCTGATTGCTCAACGCAAAGTGCAATACCCTGCTCACAGCTCTTGGTTGCCACGCCGGTTTCCTTCGACTTGGTTTGTAGGTCATTGACAATTTCGACAATTTGCGTGGTTGAATCTTGGGTACGTTGGGCCAGTGAGCGGACTTCATCCGCAACAACAGCAAAACCACGTCCCTGAGCACCTGCACGAGCAGCTTCAATAGCAGCATTTAATGCTAATAGATTCGTTTGCTCCGCGATTTCTCTGATTACGTCAACAACCACATTAATGTTGTGTGAGTTTTTTTCGAGATTATTGGCAAGTTCACCTGCAGATGTGACTGTTTGTGCAACGTCTGAAATATGATTGATATTTGATTTAAGTGCGTCGCTGCCTTCTCTGGCTTTTTCACTTGCCTGATTTGCTGATTCAGCGCCCATTTCTGTACTTTTAGCCACTTCACTAATCGCCGCTTGCATCTGTGTCATCGCGGATGCGACGGATTGCAGCTCATTTTGCTGTACATTCATACCTTGTGCATTCTGGTAAGAAATGGCATTTACTTCTTCTACTGCCGCAGTTAATTGAATGGCTGAGTCATTGATCATGGTGATCAAGGCGTGTAACTGTGAACGCATTTTTTCTAAAGATTGGGTCAATAAACCGAGCTCGTTCTTACCTGTATCTTCAAGTGCAATTGCGTGATTTAGCTCGCCACGGGCTATCTTACTCGCAAGATCCACGGATAAAGCAAGCGGTGTCTTAATCGCTTTACTCAAAAGTATGCAGATAATGACTATGGTTACTGCAACGAGTAATCCAGAAATCGCTAAAGTAAATAGGGTGCTATTAACTGCTGATATAGCCGAGCGCTCAGAATTTTCAACACTGCTATCATTTAATGCTTCCAGTTCACTAAGCTCAGACATGGCGTTGGCAAACAGGGGGTAGCTATCCAAAATAATACGATTTGCTTCTTTTGCGTTGCCACTTAAGATAAGGCTTTCATAATGATAGGTCGCATTGACGTATCGCTGCCAAGCTTTAATAAATGCGTCGAATAACGCTTTTTCTTCTGTGCTGACCGGTAATGATTGATAAAATGCTATCTTGTCATTTAATGACTTCTTCAGATCTCTTAATATAGCGAGCCAGTTTTGTACCTCTGAGTCTTCAGGGTTTAATGCAGTACTAAACTCATCTTTACGTATCGTTGCTAAGTCAATTTTAATGTCTTTGATGGTTTCCATCGATGGAATACTGGTTCTGACTATGTCGTTCAGATTGGCGTTTACTTCTTTCATTCCTTGGTAGCTCATCAAGCCAACTCCAATGAAAATGACAAAAAGTAAGGTGAAACTTAACGTTATTTGGTTAGAAATAGATAGTTTTTTTAACTGCATTATTGAAGCTCAATGAATCCATGGATGATGATTGATATTTAAAGGGGCGGTATTGTATTTGAAAAGCAGGTGATATTAATAATTAAATGTTTTTTGCTAATGTTTGCAGTTTGTATTATTTGTTGATTATATTTTGTGTTTTAGATTTGTGATTTTTTAGCTGAAAGGTGGTGTGGTTTTTTATCCTCTTTTTGTGATTTTCTTTTCTAAAAAATGTCCGGTTTTTAACTTTGCCACATCACTTACTTTTTTGTTCAAAATCTTTACGTTATGGAGACTTATAAATAGCGTTGAAGGACAAAGTTGAGGTATGTAGCCTAAGTGAATTAAAATTCACCCTAAACTTAAGTTGTAAAAAACTGCATAATATTGATTTCGTTAACTCGTTATGAAGTAATAGAAGTGCTTGAGCTATTTAGACTTCATACCTTTTATCTCGTTGCCTAGTCATTTCATCAAGTACCATTTGGATCATCTGTTGCTTTATATCAGCATGCTGTGATTTAAGTTCATCAAGTTGTTGGGTTAAAATCTCAATTTCTTTTTCTGTTTCATTATCGCGATACTGTTTTGCGCCGGTATGCTCATATCTCAGGATATTTTCTTGTGTTGTTGGGATATCAGCATCGCTTACTGTGGATACTTTTATGGCTCGTTGTAGAGGTGTTTTTTTTAACTCGCTAATAAGCTGTTGTAAATGCTGGATTTGCTCTTTCATTAGGGCTTCTGACTGCTCTAACATTTCATATTGTTGCTTAAAATTTGGGTTGTTACCTTTGTATTTCTTTGCCTGTTTGTCCATAAACTCAGTCAATATGGCTTCATTTTTAGGTTTTTCTTCCGTTTCTTCTGTGGAATTACTCGTGGCAGTAGGTGTTTCGTTGTTTGCGTTTAGTGCGCCGGCAAAGTGATGTGGCTTCATTTGAATTTCCATAACGTTATCCTTGTTATCTCTATTTCTAACTGTATCGGAGTATTTCCTGATTTCTTTAGCTGTTTGGTTAATCCCCGCTAAGCTAACAAGGTTGGATATAAGGAGTCAGTGAAATGAAGGTATGGTTGGTTATTAGTATTTTGTTTTTTAGCTGTAATAGCTTAGCTAAATGTGAAGATCAAGGATTTAGACAGTTTGATTTTTGGCTTGGAGATTGGTCGGTAACGAGTGTAGGAGGCCTTGAGTCTGGGCGTAATCGCATTACCCGTGAGTATGATGGCTGTGTTATTAAAGAAAGTTATACCACCGAACTTGGGTATCGTGGTGAGAGTATCAATATTTATGATGCATCCACTCATCGTTGGCATCAAACTTGGGTGGATAATAGCGGACTGTTGTTACGGTTGGATGGTGAGTTTCATGAAGGGAAAATGGTATTACAAGGGGATAGGAAAAATGCAGCAGGTATTAAGGTGACGGATAAGATAACATGGACTGCGAACCCAGATGGTACGGTACGTCAGGTTTGGCTGAGTAAGCAAGGGGCTGAAAAGTGGCAAATAGTATTTGATGGATTGTACAAAAAGGAGACTGAAAAATGAGAAAACTGATTATTAGCTTTATGTGGTTTGTTAGCAGTATTTGCTATGCCCAATCGGAAACGATCACACAGCAAGCACTGATGGTAAATCAAATGTCAGCAGACGCTTACACCATAGTGGACGTACGAAGCCCTGAAGAGTTTGCCGCAGGACATATCAAAGGGGCAATAAACATTCCTTTTAACGAGATTGAGACGCATCAGGAAGAACTGACTAAATTGACTGATACACCACTCGTTGTGTACTGCCGCTCTGGGCGTAGGGCTGGCATCTTTATTGAGGCACTAGCGCCAAAAGGCTACACCTTAAAACACCTAGAAGGTGATATGAATAAGTGGCTGGCGAAGTCTTTACCTGTGGTGAAGAAATAGGGGCTCCCTACTTTTTGAGTAAATAGTAGCGGGTAAAAACAAAAGGTAAACGGCAAAGCTTAATAAGTTTTGGTCACTGCCACACTTGAATTGCGCTTCAAATAACGGCATATAACTAAAAAAGGGACTTGAAAGAGTTGGTAATATAAATGATAATCACTATCGTTTTCATAATGCAGTTAATTTAGGGAAAAACGATGTGCTCTTCATCTTCACGTACAATAAATAATTCTTTAAAACTCTCTCTTTGCGCCACTTTTGTGCTGTTCTCACTACACGGCAATGCACATGCCGCTGAAGTTGCTGATGATACGTTAGCTGCTGATGCCGCGGGTGATGGTAGGGCTCAAGAACTAGAGCATATTTATGTGACTGGTACGAGTGTAAAAAATTACACCGAGTCTTCGAACAAAGCGGCATTAAAAATGATTTTATCACAGCGTGAGACGCCTCAAGCGGTGACCGTTATCACAAATCAAATGATGCAAGATTGGCAGACGGTTAACATTGATGAGATCTTGGAACATGCAACGGGCTTTTATGCAAAGCGGGGAGCCAGTCTTGATAGGACACGTTTTTCTGTACGTGGCGGTGATGTCAATTTAATCCAAATAGACGGTGTGCAACAGTTCCCAGGTGGCCGAAGACCAAATGTAAATGGTGATGCGGTTGCTTATGAGCGTGTTGAGATTGTACGTGGTGCAAATGGTTTATTAACTGGCGTTGGTGACCCAACCGCGACCGTAAACTTAGTAAGAAAACGTGCAACAAGCGATGAGTTTAAGGGCAGTGTGGCGGTTTCGGCTGGTAGTTGGGATAATTACCGCGCAGAGGTGGATGTGGCGAGTGGGTTAAACCAAGAGGGCAGTATTCGCGGCCGCTTTGTTGCTGCACATTATGAAAGAGATTCCTACATTGAGCGTTATAGCCAGGAGAAAACGTCTATATATTCTACTGTTGAGGCTGATCTGACCGATTACACCTTATTGCGACTCGGTGTGGAATATGCTGATACTGCTTCAAAAGGGGCGATAAATAGCCACTCTCAACCTTACTTTTACGCTGATGGTAGTCGCTATCAGGGACGCCGTGGTGACACCGGGATGACGGCAAAATGGAGTAGCTGGCCAATCGAAGAATACACCTATTTTGTTGGGCTTGATCACGCGTTTGAAAACGATTGGCAACTCCATGCCATCGCGACTTACAATACCATTGAGATGCAAGGTGGGCAGCTCTTTTTCGTTTATCCTGATGGGCCTATTAACCCAGATGGCAGCAGCGATAATGGATTCGGTTACAGTGCTGTAATAAGTAGCTCTGAAGATGAACAAAAGACAATTGATTTGTCACTGCAAGGGCCGGTTGAGTTATTTGGTCGTACGCATGATGTCATTTTCAGCTATAACCAATTCAAGCGGGAGCGTACGTCATTTGGTAATGAAGCCGACCAGACTACTATTTCATTAGAAGGGTTAAATTTTCACGATTGGACAGGTGACGTGCCGCGCTATCCATTTAAAGATTTAGGCCGTGATAGTTTGACGGTAACAGACTCTAATGGTGGATTTGTGGCCGTGCGTGTTAACCCGCATGATGATGTTAAACTTATTGTTGGCGCTAGGATCACCAATTGGGAGTACGATATTGACCTCTATGATCCTAATAACGGTAAGTTTCTTCGTAACCGCTATCATGAAAAGGTGGATACAGAAGTCACACCTTATGCCGGGCTCGTGGTTGATATTAATGAGCAATATAGTGTTTACGCGAGCTACACAGAGGCATTTCAGCCGCAAGCCTACTTTGATATCAATGATAAAATGCTCGACCCAAGCACCGGCGAAAGCTATGAGCTCGGGGTAAAAGGTGAGTTACTTGATGACACCTTGAACTTTACGGCGGCGGTGTATCGTAATGTTGAAAATGGGCTTGCGATTGTCGATCCAAACTACCCAGACAGCTATCTAACTCCGCAGGGCAATAGGCCATATATTCAGCGCGGTGAAGGCGATACGACAGAAGGCTTTGAAGTTGAATTTACAGGCTCTATCAATGAGCAGTGGAATATCAGCTTAGGGCTATCAAAACACAAAACTGAATCAAAAGATGGCAAAGAGCTGTTAACGGATCAGCCCAAAGAGCTCATAAACCTGTATACCACCTATGACTTTAGCGAGTTTGTTGACGGCTTGACTGCGGGGCTTGGAATTAATTGGCAAGGTAGTTTTTATGCAATACCACAAAGGCCATTGCCGGGCGGCGGTAGCGAGGCGTATAAGATCACACAATCTTCCGGAGCGTTACTTAATTTAATGGCAAGATATGAAGTGAGTGAACAGCTTAGTGTGTCGCTTAACTTCAACAACCTACTGGATGAAAGTTACTACAACAGTATTTCATCTTGGGACGGCTATGTAATGCACGGCGAACCGTTCAATTGGCAATTAGGGATGCGCTATAGCTTTTAGTGAGTCAACCTAAGCTTGGGTGACTTAAGCTTAAAATACGGAGTGCACCGCCGAGGCGGTGCATTTTTTTGCCTTAAATTTTTTTGCTTCAACATAATAAGCAAATTGGCATTAGATTTTGCATTGTTCCGCAACTCCGTTATTATATGAATTATATATGATATGTATATGGTTTATATAAATGGGTATCGTAAAAATTTCAGATGAACTACACGATGAGATCCGTGAAGCAAGCACTGTGATGTCGCGCTCAATCAATTCACAGGCTGAGTTCTGGATTAAAATTGGGCGACTTGCCGAGCGCAATCCAACGCTTACGTTTACAGAGATCATTACGGCAGAAATGACGCGAGTGAAGTCACAACAGCTAAAAGGAAATTGAGATGCAAGAGGTTACCTTCAAAACCGCTGATGAGATCCAATTGATGCGCGAAAGTGGGCGATTGCTTACGCAGGTGTTTGACTACATTGATAGTTGGATTGAACCCGGAATTTCTACGCTAGAGATTAATGATAAAGTGCACAACTTTATTGTTGATGAGCTTAAAGCGCGTCCTGCCAGCCTTGGTCAATATGGTTATCAGTTCGTCCTCAATAGCTCTGTAAACGAGGTTGTGTGCCATGGTGTGCCGAGTAAATCACAAATCTTAAAGTCTTCAGATATTGTAAACATCGATATTACGCTTGAGAAAAATGGCTTTATCAGCGACTCCAGCAAAATGTACGTGATGCCAGACGCATTACTCCCAGCCAAAAAGTTAGTGGCAACGACTTACCAAGCGATGTGGGCTGGAATAAAAATGGTTAAACCTGGAGCAAAGCTTGGGGATATCGGTTCGGCTGTACAGCAAGTGGCTGAAAAAGCCGGCTACACTGTGGTACGCGAGTATTGTGGTCATGGGATCGGTAGAGAAATGCATGAAGCGCCAAATGTATTGCACTATGGCAAAGCAAATACCGGGATGACGCTAAAGCCGGGGATGACCTTTACCATTGAGCCGATGATCAATCAGGGTAGCGCAAAAATTAAAACCAAAAAAGATGGCTGGACTGTGGTAACCCGAGATAAAAAGCTATCGGCGCAGTGGGAGCATACTGTGTTGGTAACAGATGACGGCGTTGAAGTGTTAACCCTAAGAGCGGAAGAAGCGTAAGCAGTGCTGGACTTACGCTTTTTTTAACATCAAGTGGGTATAACGACCTAGAGACGCATAGGGCTCTTGGCGATTGTATTTAAGCTCTAAGGCGAGCAAAGCGTCAAAATCTTCATCCGCCTTACTCAACTCCCTTAAATAGTCATGAAAACAGCGAACACCGGTTTTTTGCATAACGCTGAGTTTTGCCTTATCAAGCCAAGTTGCCATGTCAGTTTGGCTAATTGGTTTATTGGGACTGAGACCTACTTTTTGCTTTACCTTAAGGCCTTTTTGCACATAGTCGAAGTTACCGTACACCATATTGGCCATCAGATGCGCCTCATGGTTGAAATACATGAGTGAAAGCAAGCCAGTTTCGCTCAGCTGCGACTTTAGCAGCATAAGCGCACTTTGTTGCTCAACCAGCCATTCAAGCACCGCATGGCACAATACTAAGTCGAATTGTCCTAAGTTCAGCGTATCGAGCGCTTGCAGGGGCGCGTGGATAAAATGCAGCAGATCATTTAGTCCGGCTTCATGCGCGCGCGTTTTGGCAAGTTCAAGCATCTCTTCTGAAATATCAATCACAGTGACATGGTGGCCAAGCGATGCTAGAAAGAGCGCCAATTGCCCTTGTCCGCCGCCAACATCTAATATGCGTTTGCCACTTGATTGCGTTAACCAGTCAACTTGTGCGCTCAAGTCACGCTTGAGCACTGCTTCTCTGATTTTGCCTTTATTGGTGCCATAGATATTGTTTTTAAACTTGTACGTTAGTTCAGCAAAGTTTTTATCTGTCGGTGCCGGTTTTTGTTGCTGCTTTTTTCTAGCCATATGCGAGATCACTTAGTTAAGCAAAGTGGTATTAAACCGGGTTGTCGATATCAATAAATTCAACATCCAAACCATACTGTGCTGCCAAATATTCACCAAGTGCCTTCGCGCCGTAACGCTCTGTGGCATGATGTCCAGCCGCGATAAAGTGGATCTGTTGTTCGTTTGATGAATGAATGGTTTGCTCTGATGCTTCACCCGTTAAGTAGGCATCAATGCCTTGGCTTGCCGCGAGATCAATAAAGCTTTGCCCGCCACCGGTACACCAAGCAATGGTGCTGATTGGATGATCGCCAGCAACATTTAAGAGCGGCTTTCTACCGAGTTTTTCTTCAACTAAAGCGGCAAAATCAACAGCAGTCATTGGCGTCGTTAATTTACCTTTTACCGCTACGCTATTTTTATTCCAAGGTTCAAGCGGTCTTTCATATTCAAGCCCAAGTAGCTTACCGAGCTGTGCGTTATTCCCGAGTTCAGGATGAACATCCAGTGGAAGGTGGTAAGCGATTAAGTTGATGTCATTGGCAAGCAGGGCTTGTAGGCGGCGCTTTTTCATGCCCGTAACACATTGATCTTCCCCTTTCCAAAAATAGCCGTGGTGAACCAAAATGGCATCTGCACCTCGTTCAATAGCGGCATCAATTAAAGCTTGGCTTGCGGTAACACCCGTGACGATTTTTTGGATTTCGTCTGTTCCTTCCACTTGCAGACCATTTGGACAGTAATCGCTAATTTGAAATGGCTTTAGTAATTCCGTTAATTGATTCACTAATTTGGTTCGTTTCATAACACCCCCTAACTCTTAGATAGCGCTAGTTTAACTGGTTTTACGATAGATCAAAAAGGGAGAATATCGTGGGGGTGGAAAAGAAAAATGAGCCGCTCGTCCATGAGTGAGCTCATTGGGCTAGTAACTGGTTTGTTATTAAGGGTTTGTCACCTCGACGTCTTGTCCTGTTTGCAGGCGCTCAGCACCGCGAACGGCGACTCTATCACCGGCATGTAAGATATCGCTGGTGCGGGGAGTAATTTCCACCCATTGGCCTTTGCCATTGCCGACGGTGACAGGAATTTGTTCGGCTTTATTTTGCTCATCTATTTTGACGATATGGGTGCCTTGTTTACGTAATATTAAGGCGTCCCGGTCAACCAGCAATACGGCTTGTTTGCTGGTGAGCGGCACCGCTACATCAACTAATTGACCAATTGCCCACCTATGGGTTTGATCTGCTGCGAGTGTTGCACGCACTTCAACGGTTTGTGAGCGCGGATCGGTTGAGGGGATCACCGCTGTGACTTTTGCTGACGTGTTATCTGGCTGCGATAAATCACCAGAACGGATTGGCAGCGTTATGCCTTTTTGCAAAAACTTCAAGTACTTAACGGGCACATATAAGCGAACCTCAAGATGATGGATATCTAATATGGTGAGCAGTTCATCGGCGCGGTTTATTTCTCGACCCGCGCGCTTAAAACGTTCACTGATAACGCCATCAAATGGTGCACGGACCGTTGCGCGAGTCAACTTATCGTCAATAACCTTAAGTTCGACTTCTGCTAAGGCGATATCCGACAGCGCTAGGTCATGTTTATTTTGCATTTCATCGACTTGACTCTCTGCCGCACTGCTGGCTTTTGCGAGCTTCTTTAATCGAGTCAATTCTTGTTGATATAAGCGTAAATTGATCTTGGCTCGATTTAATAATTCGGCTTGGCGGGCCTTATCGAGTTCCAGCGGAAGTGTGTCCATACGTACTAAGATTTCGTCTTTTGCGACACTGGTACCGGGTTCTGCTACGTACAACAAACGGCCACTAACTCCGGCGGTCAGCGTCACGTCGTCTTTCCCATACAGTGTGCCACTAACTTCAATTTCGCTCGTGAGAGGGGCTTTTGTCACTTCTGCGACGGTGACTGGCACCACGGCGATGGCTTGTGGCGCAACGATCCCAGCACATAGTGCTAGGGCCTGAAGTGTCTGTTTTATCGGGTTTTTCATTCTGTTCTCACTACTTACTGATTGGCAACTAGGCTGAGCGGGGCTTTGGCCGTTGATTTGTTTGTTTCGGATGGCGGAGTTTGCCGCCCAAGTTGCAATAAACTCGGCATCAACACTAAGGTAAATAAAGCACTGATAGCCATACCACCGACGATGACAGTCGCAAGGCCGCGGTAGATTTCTGAGCCTACGCCTGGCATGAGCATGAGTGGCAGCATGCCAAACAGACTGGTTAAGGTGCTCAAGTAAACGGGCCTTGCTCTTAGTAACACCGCTTGTCTGACCGATGCTTCACGGCTCATACCTGATGCCATCGCAACGCGAGTCTGATCCACCAGCAAAATGGCATTATTAACGACCAGCCCAAGCAAGATGATAAAGCCTATCATGGTCAGTAAATCCAAGGACTGGAAGGTAAAGAGGTTTAAGATATACAGAGCCAGCACGCCACCTGCGATAGCCAGTGGCATCACTAACAATACCAAGGCGCTGTCTTTGGCGGACTTGAACAGCGCGGTCATTAACAAGAACAAAATGAACAACGCGAGGACAAAATTCAACGCCATTTCTTCCATTGCGGAATTCATCTTTTGTGCATTTCCCGCCAAAATAGCACCCGCACTGGCCGGTAGGCTTGCGCGCACTTTTGGCATCACCTGTTCACTCAAGATGGTTTGCACTTGCTGCAGGCTCATATCAGCCGGAGGCGTGACAACAATGCTGACCGTGCGACGACCATTAACACGCCGCAGTTGCGTCGGGCCAACTGTACGTTCTATATTTGCCAACTCGCCGAGAGTTTGAATTCCTGACTGAGGGGTTACGATAGGCAAGGCTTTTAGTTCCTCAGGGCTTTGCCAAGGGATACCACGAAGAATAACGTTCATACGCTCGTTACCATCAAAATACTCATTGACGAATAATCCACCGGTATAAGCTTGTACCGCTTGAGATACATCTCGACGCGTTAATCCCGCTTGGGTGATCCGACGATCGTTAGGCGTTAATCTAAGCTCTGGCTCTGCCATATCCAATCGCGGCTGAGGTCTGGCCGTTGCCTCAGGGAGTGCGGTTTGCACAGCTTGTAGAGCCACTTGAGCAGCTGAGATTAAGTCGTTCATATTGGGACCTGTAAGGTCAATATTGATATCGCGACCATCGCCGCCATTGGCGACTTGGATCATGGAGCCGCGAAAGAAAAATACTTGAGTATCGGGAAGGTCAACGAAGATTTCTTCTCTGGCCACTTTCATCAGTTCTTCAACACGTTGAGGGTCGGCTGAATAGATAAAACCGCCAGCATTAGAGCCAAACGCATAGAAATTAAAGTCTTTAATACCAGGTTCTTTTTCGCCTTGGTAATAGGGCATTAAGCGTTTTTTCACGCGCAGCAGCAATTCTTCTTCCATAAACTGTACGTTGCCACCAGGTGGTGTCACTAGGTTAAAGAAAAAGCCATCGGTGGGGGCTCTTGGCATAAAGTCAGTTTTTGGCAGCATGGTCATGGTTGCAACCACCGAGCCACCCAGTAATACGCCAATCCAAGTAAGTTGCTTTACTCTGTTATTGGTCAACTTCATGATGAAGTTGGTGAGCTTTTGCCAGTATTGATGATAAGGATCTGGTTTTAGTTCAGAGTCTGGCCACAAATGATTTGCCAGTGGAATAAGGGTAATCGCACACAACATTGACGCAATAACGGCAATCGAGAGTGTCAGTGCTAAATCGGAGAATAACTGCCCCTCAATACCCGCCATAAAGAGAATTGGTAAAAAGATGGCGACGCTGGTGGTTGTCGACGCAAATAAAGCACCGGTCACTTGTGCAGCCCCCTTTAAAGCAGCTTTTTTGTTGCCGAACCCTTCAGCTCTTAAGCGTGAGATATTCTCTTGGACTATGATTGCTGCGTCTAGTACAAGGCCTACTGCAAATGCCAATCCCGCCAACGAGATTACATTAAGGCTACGGTTAAAGATATTAAGTGCGAGAAAGGCGACCATCAATGAAATGGGGATTGTAGCTGCAATCACCAAGGTTGCTTTTAAGCCTCTAAAAAATAGCCACAGAATTAAACAAGATAAGAGTACCCCAAGGCCTAAGTTACTTTTTACTAAAGAAAGTGCATTTCGAATGTGGACGGAGGCATCAAAGCTGAGCTCAATCGATAAGCCATTTTCAGCCAGCGGCCCTTGGTTTAATTCATCAATTGCAAGGTTGATTTCATCAAGCAAGGCAACGGTATTTGCTTCGTTGGCCCGAGAGAGCCGAATATAATAGGCCGGTTTACCATTGCGGCCACTCATGCCCAAACGGTCTGAAAAGGTGCGCTCAACACTTGCAATATCACCTAAGTAGATTGGCCTGTCCCCAGAGTAGCCGACACGCATTTGAGCCATACTGGAAAGGTCATATTGGCCAGTGA
The DNA here is from genome assembly GCF_040104525.1 of Pseudoalteromonas sp. XMcav11-Q. Taxonomy (NCBI): domain Bacteria; kingdom Pseudomonadati; phylum Pseudomonadota; class Gammaproteobacteria; order Alteromonadales; family Pseudoalteromonadaceae; genus Pseudoalteromonas; species Pseudoalteromonas sp. XMcav11-Q. Next base: position 627,081 of record NZ_JBECOX010000001.1, on the reverse strand, counting down.
ATCGCACGGTATATTGACGACGCCCAACGTTGGCAAGACCTCCAGAAGTATCGCGAGAGCTTGCAAGTACATTACTGATTTGATCTAAACTAATACCAAGCGCGGCGGCTTTGTGCGGATCGAAAGTAATACGCAGCTCTTTTGGCCGCTCACTCGCTAGATCGACACGTGCCACGCCGGGAATTCGTGCAAGTCTTGGTTCAATAAACTCGTCGATTTGCTTTTGAAACTGCGCCATATCAAAATCGAGACTATTTGCCTGATAGTCTTTGGGCGTGACCAACAAAGTGGCTGCTGCTTCACCGTTATTACCGCCGGCGAATACGACTGGGTCTAGCGCATCAAGTGGCAACGGTGGGGCTTGATTTAAGCTTGTTAGCACATCTAGCATCGCTTGTTGCATATTTGCACCCACCGCAAATGTTAGCGTAATAGAGCCATTACCACGATTGATGTTGGTATTAACCTCAAGTGCGCCAGGTGTGTTTTTTACCGCATTTTCTAGCGGTTCGATGATCACTGATTCTATTTCTTCTGGGGCGGCTTGGCGCCATCCCGAGAAAATCGTGATCTGTGGTTGCTCAATATCTGGCGTCAACTGAATGGGCAGTTTAAATATACTTAACAGCCCAAATAAAATAATCAACACCAAGATGACAATTACACTCGCTGGGTTTTTTAGCGAACTGCGTGTCACATTCATCGGTACGTTTCCAATCTTGCTTTTTCTGCATTGTAGTGTGATGTAAAAAAAGTGCCAGTAAGGTGAAATTTACGTTTGCTAAAGCTAGCGCTAAATTGGCAAAAATAAGCGATAAAGTGCGGTTCTGTAATACCTTGTAACGCTTTTTTATAGTTTGAAAAACTTTTTGATCTGAATTAAAGGCAATTGAACTTGTACTAGTAAGATCAATAGAAGTGGCTAAACTTAGCTGGGCATGATCAGTTCTTTGCAATAATTGATAAATGATGTTCAAAAGGAGGTTATATGTACGTTGCGTTGAAATGGGACCATATTATCGGGGCACATTTTGTGCAGTGGATTGTCGTAAAGTGCAATGGTATATCGGATAAATTTGGATTACCTCAAGCCTTACCACCTAGGCGTGATATTGCCTATTTCACTGATCCTCAATCGGCGGAGCAAGATGCTAAACAATTTGCGGATTACAAAAATACCGGGCAAATGGCGGATATTGAAAAAAAATACTCACCTAATTTGGGGGAGCACCATGGCTTTTGTCACTATGCGTGGGATCACACCTATCTCGGTGAATTAGTAAAGCACGCTGTGCTCTATTGGGAAGATGGCAAACACTTCTCACCTGAACCATATCGAAGCGATATTGCTTATTTTATCGATCCGCAAACAAGTGAAATGGATAGTATTTTCTTTGCACAATATAAACTAGAGCGAGCAAGGTTGCTTAGGCAGAAGCAAGACGCAGGCTAATACCAATTGGTATAGCATATCGACTCACCTCATCGATTGATGAGGTGAGTTTGTCTAAGCAGTTACTGAGCGTTGTCTATATCACTTTGCGCGTAAGTTGGGTAGTCACTTGGTTTAAAGCGATTGAGGTTATTGAGGAAACGACTGTCTTTAACGGGCAAGGTGGCGGAGCCATAATCATATTGATTGAGCTTTTCTCGTAATGCTGTGTTCGAAATTCCATCTCCAGCCATTTTGTACCAACTGATGATAGCGGGTGTGACAAAGCGGTGATAGTTGTTTTCAGCGATTTCGTTTGATTTGGCAAAGCGCAGTGCATGGGTCAAAATGCCGTCTTTATGATAGACAATTTTTAAGTGGCCATTTTCGAATGGTAGCTCATTAGCAGGTTTAGTGAATAAGTCGCCATGTGCGCTATAGCTACCATGTGTAACTATCCCATCTCGAGTCCATACCGCTGCATATTCCCAGTCATGGCGGTGACCACCACCAAAGTAGTCAAACACTTGGTCTTTTTTGAAGTAAAGTGCATAGAAGTGTCCACAATACTCGCCGTTAGTTGTTGTTTTACAGGCGTAGCGGTGCACAGTATTAGAGGTATTTAAAAATTGATTATCTCTGCAATCTCCTGTGATGCGGCCCGATGTTTTTAGCCCTGAATTTTGCGCGCCAGTTCTACTGATCCCAGCACTCGGCAGGCAACCATCACCATCAAAATCAAACACAGGTTCAGTACCGTTGATAATGTAGGGTGCTGGGAGGGCTTCGTCTAATGCAGCAAAGTCATTGGCGTAAGCATATTGTGCAGACGCAGCAATAATCGCGAGGGACAATAAAGGGAGTTGTGTTGTTGTCATACAGCTTTCCTTAATAAATGCGGTTGTGCCGTTTTGCACAACCGCTATTGATTAGAATCTAAGGTTAAAAAATAAGTATGACTTAAATGTATATTTAATGTTAAGTTTTTTGTTGGTTATTCAGCTTGTTTTGAAAGTCAGATCTGACAATTTCAAGTGCAGCCATGACTTCCTCCGCAGGAAGATCATGCTCCTCTAACAACATAATGAGGTCGACGGCAAGCTTTACATGAGTTGGCGCTTGTTCTAAAGGGGTACTCATACTTGAAATTGTTCCTTTTTAGCGATTTGTGAAATGGCAAAATCAATCGCACGCTCTACCGCCTGTTCCATTTTTACACGCTCGGGCTGAGGCAGGTAAAACTCCATGTCGACATCGTAGCGAATATAACGCGATGGTAGTTGGTTCAATACAGTACAACAAAAGTCAGCCATTACGTCTTCATCATAAATTTTATCTAACTTACGACGGACGATATGTTCGACGACCAGCTTCTCATAATAATTATGAATATCATCATGTAACTTCATACAGCCTCCTGCACATTCCTTTTAAGTTTATATCATAATAGCGGGGTTATCGAACAAAGCCAAAAAGGTTTGTTGATGTATATCTACAAGATGATCAACTTCGCGCTGGTAGCCCCCACCCAGAGCAAAAGCTAATGGGATATTGAGGTGATGAGCATACTCAAAAACAATCGAATCTCGAGCTCTAACACCTTGCTTTGAAACACTAAAGTGTCCTAGTTCATCGCCTTGATAGACGTCTGCACCAGCGTTATAGAGGATGATGTCTGGCTGGTATAATCGAACCGCCAGTTGTAAGGCTTCGCGGACGGTTGCCACATATTGCGCATCCTGTGTATTCACAGGTAAGGCAAAGTCCAAATCGGATTGCGGTTTAATGCGAGGAAAGTTACTTTCACAGTGGATGGAGCAGGTAATGATATCGTCTCTATCTGCAACGATCGTTGCTGTGCCATCGCCTTGATGTACGTCACAGTCAAAGATCAGCACTCGCTCAACCCGTTGATGTGCAATGAGCGTTGCCGCGACCACCGCCCAATCATTAAATATGCAAAAGCCGCTGCCAAAATCGCGATGTGCGTGATGATAGCCGCCGCTTAAGTTTGCTCCAAATCCATATTCGAGCGCATACTTTGCTGCCGCTAAACCGCCACCTAGAGAAATCAAAGTGCGTTCAACTAGTTGCTCACTCCAAGGAAAGCCCATTTTCTTAATTGCTTTTTCGCTCAACGTGCCGTTTAGAAAGCCATCAACGTAATTACTGTCGTGGCAAAGTTGCAGTGCATCAGCTGTGATTTTTTGCTCGGGTTCTTTGATAAATTTAGCAAATCTACTGGCGTTTATTCGTTGGTATAATTTTTTATACTTGCTGATAGGGAAGCGATGCTTTTCAGGCAGGCTCAACTCGCTATAAATAGGGTGGTAGTACAGCATTAACGGCTCTGACTTTTCTCAACTTCTTGAATTTTTTGCTCGGTGGCGGAAATGGCTTTTCTACAGCGGCCAAGGCGGGCATGAAGGGCTAATATTTCGGCATTGAGTTTGGCAGCTTGAGTGGGCTCTGCTTTGTCCATCTGTAGTCTTCTGAGATCAATCATTTCTTGCAGTCGACGCTCAAATTCATGATTTTGTGACAGCTCCTGATATAACTCATGGGACGACTGCATAATCTTCTGCACTGCCTTCTTATACACTTTGGCTTTTTTTGGTGTATTCAGTTTGTTTTCTTTCGCCCAGACCGGGGTTGATTTTAACACCTTCAACACGGCTTCCATTTGTGAACCTATCCGCTCGATGGCAAATGTAAAGGCGTGGCGCTGCGCACTTGGCGGTAGGTGGGACATTGCTTCTGCTATTTCTTCAACATAGTCGCTGAGCTTTAAGCTTTTAGTTCGAAATACACGGGCATCAAATAAGCTGGGCTGTGACTGCATATAACGATTCTTATCAAACCATTTCGCGGAGTCAAATTGCGCTGCTTGTTGCTTTAAGCGGCTGACTTGTTGCTCAAGCTTAATAAGCCCTGTGCTCACGAGAAATAAGCCTCAAAAATGAGCTTGCCAGCAAGTACAATAACCACAGTGTTAAAGAGTGGTTTGATTAGTTTGTTGCCAAACTTAATCGCAGAATGCGCACCAAGCCAAGCTCCAAACATTAAAAAGGCGCCCATGGTGATACCCAGCATAAAGTTAACATGACCCAAGGCTACAAAGGTGATAAGCGAAATAAAGTTGGAAACAAAGTTCATTGAACGAGCAAGACCACAGTTTAAAAGTAAGCTCATTTTATAGAGCATACTGTTAGACGCAGTCCAAAACGTGCCAGTACCAGGTCCTGCCATACCATCAAAAAATCCCAACGATAAACCTTGCGCCCACTGCTTGATTTTGAGTGTTCGATTCGCTTCTGGCAAAGTATGGGAATCTGTTGGGCTTAGCCTACCGACTAAGCTATAAATTGCGACAGCGATGATAATAACGGGGATAAGTTTATTTAAAAACTCGATACTTAAAAAGTCGACAAGTAATGTGCCCAATACGGCACCTATCGCCGTGGCAATAATAGAGCCAATCCAAAAGCTAGGTTTGAATAACTGCTTTTTGTAGTAGGTAAAGCTCGCAGTTAAGGAGCCAAAACTCGCGGCAAGCTTGTTGGTACCTAAGGTTAAATGCGGAGGAAGGCCAGCAGTAAGCAAAGCTGGTACGGTTAGCAGCCCACCACCACCTGCAATTGCATCAATAAATCCAGCAGCCAGTGCGACTAAGCAAAGTAACCCCCAAGTTGTGGGATCTAAAGCGAGTTCAAACATTATTAATCAATTTGCCTTTTGTATGGTGGCAGAGTATCAAGCATGGCTTTGCCATAACGTTTTGTAACTAAACGTCTATCTAAGATGGTGATACGGCCGGAGTCTGATTCCTTACGCAGCAGTCTACCACAGCTTTGTACTAATTTCTTTGCAGCATCGGGTACCGTGATAGATAAAAATGGATTCCCACCTTTACTTTGTACGAATTCCGCCTGGGCTTCCTCAATAGGGGATGTTGGCACGGCAAAAGGGATCTTAGTCACCACGAGGTTCTCTAAGTATTTTCCGGGTAAATCTAGTCCCTCGGATAAGCTTTGTGTACCAAATAAGATACTGCCACGACCTAAGTCGATATTTGCTTTATGACGAGTGAGTAGGGCGTCACGGGAAAGCTCACCCTGTACCAAAATATTGAGATTTTTACCTCTTAATTTTTCTACCACATGATTCATTTGCCAATAAGAAGCAAACAGTACAAGGTTAGCCTTACTGGTGTCTAAATAGGTTGGCAGGGCATCCGCTAAATAATCGCTAAAGGCTTTATCCGTTGGATCTGTTTGGGTTTTTGGCAAATGCAATGTCGCTTGATTGGGATAATCAAACGGAGAATCAGCCTTGATATATTTAACACCAGGCTCTTTTGCCAACCCACTTTCGTGGGCGAAATGATCGAATGTGCCCAAAGCACTGAGGGTTGCGGAGCAGAGCACCGCGCCTGCACACTCTCGCCAGAGGTGATCCTTCAAATAATAGCCGACTTCAATCGGACAATCGCAAAGTAAATGGTCGTGATGGTGTTTGTATTCTAAGCGTTTTATCCACCTTGCATGTGGCACGCTGTCGCCTTTTCGAGCATAGCTAAACCAGAGTTTGTTGAGTTGCTCAAGTCGGTTGATATATTGACCGCTTTCAACCAATAACGGGTCGGCTAAAAAAGCTTGTACATCGCCGTCTGAAACATCGCCCGATAGAGCATCATGCATCTTGGTAAGGCAACGCAGTGCATCTTGCGTGGCATCCGCAATATCTTTTGCTTTTACGGTGAGCGCTTCAGGTACTTCGCCATGACTAAAGCGGTAGGTATCGTCATCGTTATAAGTAAAGTCGCTCTGATCGAGTATATCCCTTACCGCTCTAAGGTACTTCGCAGCGTCATTGGCTGCATCATTCAGTTTGAAATTCTGCCCAATGGCTTTTTGCGAAACCACGGTGTTTGCCATCTTTCCGCTAAACTTAAGTAGCTTTTCAAGCCACTCGATAGTGCCTTTAATCGTTGCCGCTGCAGAAGAAAAATCTCTGGTAATATGAGGCAGGTGGTGCGCCTCATCAATTACGTAAAATGTTTCTTCTGGTTCCGGTAATATCGTTCCGCCACCTAGTTCTAAGTCGGCCAGTAACAAAGCGTGATTAATCACCAACACATCCATTTGTGCAATCTTTTGTCGAGCTAAATGAAAAGGGCATAAGTGATGAGATTTTAGTTGCCGTTGGCAGGCGTGTTTATCACAAGCGATAACATTCCAAACTTTATCTGGAATTGTGTCTTCCCAGCTATCTCTATCACCTTGCCAGCGCTTTTCTTGGTAAGCAAGTGCTAACTCTCTTAAGCACCTTTGCTCCATTTGAGAAAGCGGACTGCTGGTTGTCGGCATCATCGACATTTGCATCTCATCATCGCTGACGGCAGCCATCAGTTTTTGTACACAGATGTAGCGTTGACGGCCTTTTACGAGGTCAAATTTAAAGTCTATGCCTGAATGTTCTTTTAAAAATGGCAACTCTTTGTTGATCAGCTGTTCTTGTAAAGCGACGGTTGCAGTCGAGATGACGAGTTTCTTTTTACTTGAGAGTGCAACAGGAAGCGCGCCGAGTAGATAGGCTAAAGATTTTCCAGTACCTGTTCCTGCTTCAATCACGCAAATACGTTGAGTGCGGTGATAATCACCAGAGAGTGTTTTTGCGATTTCGGCGACCAGATAATTTTGACTCGGACGAGGACGAAAGCCATCTAAAGCGGAGGCGACATTTTGATGTGCTTGGCGGATGGTTTTTTTTAGTTTGTCTGAGAGCATAATCTATTTAGCCTAGAGTTCTGATATGAAGCAAGCCTACCACTTGAGTCTCGATTTTTAGTTAATCACTGCGTTAATGGATAGGTTTTATTCTGTTTGTGACTTTATGTTCAATAAACAGGTGGATATAATTACAGTGATTCGTCTATTTTAGGGTGGTATTGGAGTTGGCACAAGCGATATATCAGGGCTTTATTTTATCGAGACAGCAGATGCAGGTAAATGGCCAACTGCGCTTGTGTTATTGGCTCAAATCGCAACATCAGTTACTCAAGGTGTGGGTAGAGGATGAGCAGCCACTCTTTTTCATTAAACAAGATAAAAAAACGGAAGTAGAGCTGCTGCTAAGTCGCGCTCAGTTGCAGTTTAGCATCTCGCCAAGTCAACTAAAGCACTTCGATCAAGCTCCTGTTTGTGTTGTGAAATTTCGCACCTTGAATCACTTCTATGAGGCAAAACAGCTACTTGAAAATAAAATCGCGTTATATGAAGAGGATATTCGCCATTCCGACCGCTATTTAATGGAGCGCTTTATTCGCGGAGCTGCTTGGGTCAAAGGTAAAGCCACGCAAAAACCGGGCTATATCGAAATTACTCAGGCGCAATTTAAGGCTTGCGATGATTATAGGCCACACCTTGAAATGCTTTCTATCGATATAGAATGTAACGGCGAGGGGGTCTTATTTTCGGTGGGTTTAGTGACCGATACCAAAAAGCTGGTGATCATGATAGGTGAGGCGCAACATGCTGCCGTCAATGTCGTTTGGGTTGAAGATGAAATTGCGTTACTAGAAGAGCTGGTCAAGCAAGTGAATCGTTTAGACCCAGATGTGTTAATCGGGTGGAACGTGATTGAGTTCGATGCCGCAATACTTGTGGAGCGCGCGCAGGCTAACGGCGTCGCACTTGCGATAGGGCGAGATGGCGGAGCGATGTCAACCTTCAAAGGTAACTATACCCGGGTGTTTATTCCGGGGAGAGTGATGCTAGATGGCATCGATATGATGAAAAATGCGACCTATCACTTTGAAACATTTAAACTGAGCTTTGTGGCTGAGAAGATTTTGGGTGCTACCAAGCTTATCGCACAGGACGACAGGCTTGAGGAAATCATCAGGCAGTTTCATCATGATAAACCGGCGCTCGCAGCGTATAACTTACAAGATTGTCAGTTGGTGCTCGACATTTTTAGTAAACTAAACTTACTTGAATTTGCCCTCGCTCGAACTCAGTTGACGGGTTTGGAACTCGAGAAAATGGGCGGCTCAGTCGCTGCGTTTACCAACTTGTATTTACCGTTACTGCACCGTAGCGGTTACATTGCACCAAATTTATCTGAGCATGGTATTAACTTTGACAGTCCCGGCGGTTATGTCATGGACTCAAAGCCAGGCCTCTACCAAAATATTTTGGTACTCGATTTCAAAAGCCTTTACCCCTCAATTATCCGCACTTTTTGCATTGACCCTATGGGGTTAATAGAAGGATTACAGCATCCTGAACGTGCCATAGAGGGCTTTAATGAAGGTAAATTTAGCCGCACAGAACATCATTTACCGGGTTTAGTCGCCGCGCTCTCCAGCGCACGTGAACAAGCTAAATTAGACAAAGACATGATGCTCTCACAGGCGATTAAAATCATCATGAATAGCTTGTATGGCGTACTTGGTTCAAAAGGCTGTCGCTTTTACGATCCCCGTCTTGCGAGTTCAATAACGATGCGCGGTCATCAAATAATGCAACAAACGCGAACCTGGATTGAACAGCTTGGATATGAGGTGATCTACGGCGATACCGACTCAACTTTCGTCTGTTTACCCGAGTCTTTGCGTAGCGAAGCGTGCCAAGCAATAGGCAAGCAGCTGATGGTAGAAATTAATGAGCGCTGGCGCGCTTTACTTACGGAAAGCTTTGGTCTTCACAGTTATTTAGAAATAGAGTTTGAAACACATTATAGCCCATTCTTTATGCCCACCATTCGTGGTCAAGAAGTCGGCTCTAAAAAGCGATATGTTGGGCAGATCACAGATCTTGGCGAGCAAAAGCTGGTTTTTAAAGGAATGGAGACCGTGCGTAGTGATTGGACGGAAATTGCAAAGGAATATCAACAAGCAATTATTCGCGCGCTGTTTGACGGGCTCGACACCGTTGAGATCACTCATCAATACATAAATGAGATTTTCGCTGGAAAAGTAGACGAAAAACTTATTTATAAAAAGAAGCTTGGTAAGTCTGTTGAGTTATATACAAAAAATATCCCTCCTCAGGTAAAAGCTGCGAAACAAGCTATCGAAGATGGATTGTTGCAAACTGCTAAAAAGGGGGCGCAAATACCGTATTATTTAAGTACCGATGGACCCAAGTTCGCGCAGCAAGGCAAGCTTGTAGATATTGATTATTATCAATACATTGAAAAACAAATTCTTCCTATATATCAGATGCTTCCAAATGCATCTAAGCTATCAATTCGTTCAGATGGGCAACAAAGTTTCGATTTGATTTAATAGGGATCGTGCTTTCAAATTGCAGCCACCTTCAAGTCTCAAAATTAATTGATCAGCAAAAACACACTAAAATGAAGTTCCTTTTTTGTTAACTAAAATGGTGTGTTTCACCTTATTTTCATATTTAGTCCCGTTTTTGTGGATTTTTATTTTTATCAAGCTCACGGTTATGTGGTTTTGTTGTTTTAATTCAGTATTTTATGTTGATATTTATTTGTGCCTGCAATTGGTAATTGCAAAAAATGGTATAATTAACCTTGATCATTACTCGGGTGTTTGTTTAATATCTTGCCCCTAATGTTGCCAATTTAGAAATTAACAAGGCGACAAAATAATAATTAATACAAGCTGTTTACAATAAAACAATCCAGGGTGATTCACATGCTAAACAATAAGTTAACTAAGGCGATTCGCTTAGCGATCGCGTTTGGTGGCGCTAGCGCTGCCGTGTTTGCAACCAATGTAGTTGCAGAAGAAGAAGGCGCGAAAAGCGTTGAGCGTATTGAAGTTACAGGTTCTCGCTTAAAGCGCACCGACCTTGAATCTACTGCCCCAATTACTGTTATCGGCGGCGAAGCGCTTGGCGATATGGGTATCAGTAACGTTGGTGAATTTGTTCAATCAAACCCAGTTATGTCTGGATCACCAGCAACAACAACGCGTAACAACGGCGGTAGTGGTGGTGTATTTGTAGAACTACGTGGTTTAGGTTCAGAGCGTACGCTAGTACTTATCAATGGTCGCAAGCCTGTAAGTGCAGACTTCCAGAATATTCCTGCTGCGATGATCGACCGTATCGAAATTCTAAAAGATGGTGCTTCGGTTGCGTATGGCTCGTCAGCAATGGCTGGTGTTGTAAACATCATCACCAAAAAAGAACTTACTGGTGTTGAAGTTAAAGCAACAACGTCTTGGTATGACATGTTTAGTGGTGGTAAAGAGCAAAGCTTCCAACTAGTTGGTGGTAAAGAGTTCGATGCAGGTCATATCACAGTAGGTTTCGATTATACCAAGCAGGATCCAATCTATCAGGGTGACGTGAAAGATGTTAACTTCTTCCAATACCCTTGGCAGGTGCTCTCAGAAGAAGGTGCTAAGAGCTTTTACGAGAACGGTTTAATTCCAGATGGTGACAATGCGAACGTATTCATTTTAGGGTCTGGTTCTACTCCTTGTGGTAATTTCTACGTTGAAGGTAAAGGTAACTTTACCAACGACAAATGCCCAAGTGGTGGTGACGGTAAGCCTTCTCTAAGCGACATGCGTCCATTTGTTGGCGGTGGTGAAGTAAACGATACTTACAACTACAACCCAGTAAACTTAATGCAAACACCTTTTGAAGTCGTTAACTTCTTTGTTGATACTTCATTTGAGTTAAACGATGACCTTGTTGTATATACAGAAACACGCATCAATAAGCGTACCTCAAAACAGGAACTTGCGGCTGTACCTTTCGACACAGCCTATGACCCAGGCTATGTAGTTACACTGTCAAATGGTTCGACGGCTAACGGTGTGTCAGCTGATAACTACTATAACCCATTCGGTGAAGATGTTTATCGCTCTCGTCGTCGTATGCTAGAGGGTGGTCGTTACTTTGAACAAGATTATGTTCGTTTCCAACAAGTTGCAGGTCTAAAGGGCGCAATTAACGATAACTGGCAGTTCGATGCTTACTACAACTATGGTGCAAATAGCCTTCAAGATACTGACTTTGGTCAGCTATACGGTCCACACCTAGCAAAAGCTTTAGGCCCATCATTCAAAGATGACGCTGGCAATGTGGTATGTGGTACGCCTGACGCACCTATTTCTGATTGTGTATCGTTAAATGTATTTGGTGGCCCAGGAACTGTGACGCAAGAGATGCTTGACTACATTACTGCTCCACTAGGCGATCACTATAATGATTCATTCCACCAAGTTCGTGTTGACGTGTTTGGTGAGCTATTTGAAGTCCCAGCAGGTTATGTTTCAAGTGCATTTGGCCTTGAGTATTACACCACTGAGTTTGAACAAGTAAATGATTCTGGTAAGTTCTTTGATTCAGTGACTGGTAACACCAGTAAGCCACTAACAGGTCTATCTAAGAACTACACAGCTGCATCGGCAGAGTTCTTGATCCCACTAGTTCGTGATTTAGGTGTTGAATCTGCAGATTTAACGCTAGGTGCACGTTATGACGACTTTAGCACAACTGGTTCAAACTTCTCTTGGATGGCTAAAATTGAGTCAAACATTTTTGATGGCTTAAAGTTCCGTGCAAACTATTCCGAAGTATACCGTGAACCAACGCTAAGCGATTTGTATTCGCCAGAGCTTGATTCATTTGAAAGCGCTTCAGATCCGTGTTCTGCGGCAAACATTGGTGGTTTATCTGCAGCCGGTCAGGCTAAATGTCTTGAAATGGGGGCTCCAGCAGGCGGTCACAACAGTGCTGACGCGCAAGTTCGTACACGTTTAGGTGGCAACACAGGTGTTCAATCTGAAGAAGGCGAAACATTCACTATTGGTTTTGTGTGGGCTCCTGATTTTGTTGAAAACTTAGGTGTCACTATTGATTACTGGGATATCAACATTGAGGGTAAAATTGGTTCTCTAGCAACTGATGATATTCTGCAGGGTTGTTATGCTGGTCTTATCGAAGATATGTGTGCAAAAATCTCACGTGGCTTTGATGGTTCAGTTGACCGTGTAGACAGCCGCACTACAAACTTACAAAGTATGACTGCTCGCGGTATCGACCTTGATGTGAATTATTCATTTGACACAGACTTCGGTGCATTTGTTGCTAGCGTATCATGGACTCACTTCTTAGAGCGTGGAGAAGAAAACTTTGATGGTGAAACAGGTACATTTATCGTTGAAGATCTCGTTGGCAGATTTGAAGATGACACGTCTTACTTTGAAGACAAAATCTTATTCAATCTACGTTATGACCTAGACAACCTACGTGTTGTGTGGGCTGCAAACTATCAGTCTGGTCTTGAGTACGGTGATCTAACTTACATTAAGCGTGATAATTACGATTCACTAGCAGGTTTAGTTGCTAAAGTTGATTCATATGTGTATCACGATTTAACAGCACAATACTCATTTGACACGAACACAACGGTGCAAGCCGGTATTCGTAACCTAACGGACGAGCTACCTCCTTATATTGAAACAGCGTTCAATGCGAACACTGATGAAAGTAACTTCAAGCTATTCGGACGTCAGTTCTTCTTAGGTGTAACTCAGAAGTTCTAACCGAAATTTAGCAATTTTGACCCAAATCGGCCTCTGTTGAGGTCGATTTTTTGTCTCAAAAATAAGTCCGAGTCCGATCTCACTAAACACTTTTCCTTAACAACTCCAACAGCGTATTGATTGCTTTTACACAGTGATGCTTACAATGAACAACTGATACATAGCAACACTTGATGGTCTAGTGCGATTTTTGTCCCCATATTGTTGCGCAAAGAAGGAAAGTTTGCGATGAATAACAAAATGGGTAAAAAAAGTGAACTTATTTTTAATTTTATAACTTCATGAGTTATAAAGAGAAATTTGATATTTTATGTTAAAGTAGTGGTGTTTTACGTTTATTTTATGAAATGATTGTTGACCCTATGTTGGTACTAAAAGTAGTATAACCTTCGATACGATAAATCGACCAACTTTGGAAACAGGATTTGATTAATATTAAATTATTGTTTTCATATGGTTTTTGTATATATAAAAATAAAATCAGGGATCAATCATGTTTAATAATAAAGTAAGCAAAGCTGTTCGCTTAGCATTAGCTTTCGGAGCTGCATCAACAGCAGCATTCGCCAGTACAGCTGTTTCAGCTGAAGAACAGCAAGCCGAAGAAGGCGAGAGCGTTGAGCGCATCCAAGTAACTGGTTCGCGTATCAAGCGTTTTTCAGAAGTTGCACCTACTCCAGTTACTTCTATTACAGGTGTTGAGTTAGTAAACGCAGGTATTACTAACGTTGCAGACCTTCTTCAAAAACTTCCAGCTTCAGGTGTTGGTTCATCTCCAACAACTACTACAAACTCTATCTTCGGTGCGGGTATTAATACCACTGACTTACGCCAATTGGGCGAGGGTCGCACACTTGTACTTGTAAATGGTCGTCGTTATGTTGGTGCTTCTGTAGATAACCCTGCTGTAGACTTAAATGGTATCCCAACAGAAATGATCGAACGTATGGATGTTGTACACGGCGGTGCATCAGCAGTATACGGTTCTGATGCGGTTGCAGGTGTTGTAAACATCATTTTGAAGAAGTCTCAAGATACAATCGATTTTAACTATAAAAAATCTACTCCAGAACAAAGTGGCGGTGGTTCAGAATTCTTCTCATTCACTTTTGGTGATGAGGGTGAGAAAACAAGCTTTATTACAAGTTTGTCATACTCAGAAACAGAGCAATTGTCAGCAGAACAGCGTGACTTTTTACGTAACCCAGTAACGACTTTACGTAACCCAGACAACACAAGTGACAAAGATGGCTTGCCAGAGCGTGTACTTGCCGATGGTAAATGGGCGCAATACGGTGGACTTCAAACTTTAGGTATTTATGACCGTGCTGGTGATGCTTTTCTACCTGATGGTCACTTTGTATTTGGTGACAACGGGGAGCTAACTCCATTTGCGACAGGTGGAGGTCCACAGCCAGCTCCTAACGATCAACACCGTTATTTCGGTGATGAATTTGCTAATGGTTATAAATTTATTGAACACCAATATTTGGCAACGCCACTTAGACGTTTCAACGTATTTTCAAATGTTGTAAATAACTACCATGAAGACCACTCAATGAACTTCGAGATCTCATTCTCTAAGGCGAGTGCGTATTCTGAAAGTAGTCCAATTTTCTTATATAGTACCCTACGTGCGGATAACGCATTTTGGCACCCAGATGCAAAAGCACAGTTTGCAGAGGCAGGCTACGAAGATGACGACACAATCGGAGTATATAAACTAGCTCAGGGCTTTGGTAACCGTACTTATGAAGATGATCGTACTTCATTAAACACGACGCTTTCTTTCCAAGGTGTTTTGCTAGATGACTATGATTATGAAGTCTATTTCAGCTATGGTCGTAATAAAAACGACACAGTTTGGAATGGTGAATTCCTAGAAGAAAATTACAATAACGCGATCGATGCTGTGTTGATTGATGGTGTTGTTCGTTGTGCTAACCGTAATGAAGAAGGTGAACTTTTAGGTGCGTTGGATGGCTGTCAACCGCTTAGTCTGTTTGGCTTAAACGGTGCTTCTCAAGAAGCGATGGATTATGTGACTACATCGGCTTCAATCTCGAAAGTGAAACAACAGCAAATTATCGGTGGTGTACTATCTGGCTATGCGTTCGAAATGCCAGCCGGTGGCGTATCGTTTGCACTTAGTGCAGAGCACAGGAAAGAAACTGGTTCTAACAAACCAGGAGCTGCGATGCAAAATAACCTAGTATTTGGTAACTTTGTATATGGCTGGGAAGGATCTTTCACGGTTGATGAGATTGGTCTAGAGACTTCAATCCCTCTACTAGCAGACGCGCCATTTGTTGAGTCGTTGAGCCTAGAGCTTGCAGCTCGTTACATGGACTACTCGTCTGTTGGTGATAATGTTGCTTGGAAGGTTGGTTTCAACTATGCGGTAAATGACCAGTTACGTTTCCGTGCGACTAAATCGCAGTCAGTTCGTGCTCCTTCATTATCACAAATTCATGCAGCGGGTACTCAGTCATTTGCTCCGTATAGAGATCCATGTGACCAAGTTGAAATTGCAACCGCTGATGCTGAAAAGAAATCGAATATTATCGCAAACTGTAAAGCCGCGGGTATCCCTAACCCAGGTCCTTTAGAGTCAAATTGGAGACCATCTGTTGATTGGCGTGGTGTTACACCTCCAAGTGTGAATTCTGGTAATCCAAATCTAAAAGAAGAGACTTCTGACGATACATTGTTTGGTTTTATCTATACACCGACAGAAGACTTAACGTTAATTGTTGATTACTGGAGCTTCGATGTAGAAGACGCTATTGCATCTCTAGGTGCGCAGCGTGTGGTAAACGATTGTTACGAGGCATCGAGCCTTGATAACACATCTTGCGAGTTAGTAGACCGTGACCCAGCGACCAAAGAGATCTCAATTGTACGTAATGCACCATATAACTTAGCGTCTTATGCACTTAAAGGTGTTGATATCGAGTCAACATATAAGTATGAGACTGAGTTTGGTTCATTTGATTTCCGTCTACTTGCTACATACTTAGAGCACCGCGAGTTTAACACTGACGTTGCGAACGAAGAGTATGAATTTAACCCAACAGTTGGCGAAGTTAGATACCCTCGCTGGCAAGGTAACTTGACGATTGGCTACACATACGATGATTTGTATGTTGGTCTAATTGGTAAGTATCGTCATTCGACAGTAAACGATAGAAAGTGGACTGCTGAAGTCAATAACTACAATGACGTTCCTTCATATACTGAGTGGACATTGAATGCTCGCTATACAGTTAATGAAATGATTGAGGTCCGTGCTGGTGTAGCTAACCTATTTGATATTACACCACCGAGAAATCCAGGAACATATGATGAAGGTGAGTTCTTTGATGTTTACGGCCGTCGTCTAAACGTTGGTCTTAATATCCGATTCTAAAAATGAATTAACATACAAAAAGGGCTAACTTCGGTTAGCCCTTTTTTATTTCAGTATCCCAACCATAATATTGTGGAGGTTGGACAAAAATAAGTTAACCTGAACTTGGGATAAGAAGTTAGTTATTAAACTAAAATACCTAAGGTCAAAAGCGTAATATCACTCTAGCCAGAAGTTATTTCTTAATACAAGGCAAATTTGTGCGTCAATAGCTGGCCTATAGCAAGCAAATTTAACGCAGTAGTAAGGGATAACAGCTGCTAGAGAACAAGTTACTATCCCGAGTTCAGGTTAAGTTAAGTCACATCGACTACTCTACTCGCTTTACGATAGCGTATTTTAAAACCACTCCAGGCTGGCAATTCCCACCTCTTTGGTGCGCCTTTCCTTGTACCGTTGATATGAGTAAGCTCGATTCTTTTTCCTTTAAAGTTATAGCTTACCGCCATAGTCAGCTCTGGAATTGACCAGGTTAGCGGAAACTTTTCAATAAACGGTGTTAATTCCCACGCTTCAATTTCTTTGAATAACAAGTCTTGTTCGCTGATTAGTTCTATATCGTCATAGCTTTCTATACCAAGGGCCGTTAGCTTGTCACTTAAAAAGGAGTTGAGTGTGGGCACAAGTTCATCGCGCTCATGAAATTGGTAGAACAATGCAGTTTGCTCAATACTGGCTTCTATTTGCTTGGCCAAACCTGAAAAGAGCGTATTATTATGGATAAGAAATACTAAGGCATAAACAACATCCTTAGGCTTTTCAAGGCGCTTAGTTTGTTGGCCTAAAACCTCGTCACTGTAATGTGTAATAAACTCACCCCAAAGCTCACCATTATCAATATGGGCAGAGCGCAATGTTTGGTTGCCGAGGCCCATTTCAAGTAATTGCTTTTTCGTTAGTAGCGCATTACACATCGCGAGCGTCTTGGCTTGTTTGGTACCTTTACCTGCGAGAGAAAAAGTATCTAATACCAGTAATGCTTCTGCCTGTTCCGGTACGCGAGTATGGTTTGAAGGCATGACTTCAGCTAGGCCATTGTTAAAGCCGTTGCGACGGTTTTGCTTATTAATATAAACCCAGTGTGGCATTAGCTTAGCTAACTCAATGACCAGTTTGTCATGGTCAAAACTGGCTGCCTTATCTAAAGGCGGTAGTGCAAATGCTTCACGCAATTGCGTGCTAAATTGCTGTGCTTCTGTGAGCGCCTCAGGCGTAATATCAATTAATTCTTCAGTTTGTCCTCTCACCACCGCGATAGCGATTTCTATATCTGAGCCTCGAGTAAATCGGCTATTTAATCTTGTTAAACGCTCTACATCATTAGGTAGCTGGTAGACTCGGGCTGGCACAGACAGTAGCGAAATAAGGTCAATAGCCGCTTGGCGTAGCGTGTTTGAAGCCAATTTATGGATCACATAACCAAACTCAAAATCGACGGGCAGCGGGTACAGCAGCTTGCCAAGCGGAGTTGCTATATTTTGTTCGTCAATGGCTTCTAATGTAATTAGCTGTTGTTTAGCTTTATTTAGTGAGCTTTCTGGGAGTGGGTCGATAAAATCAATAGACGAAATGCCCGTTGTTGCGCAGCCCGCCGCAAGTACAAGCTCTGCCAATGATTCTCTTTGGATCTCAGGCGGGGTGCTGTCTATCAATGGCGCGTATTGGCCATATAACCGGATACATAGTCCCGGTTGCGTGCGTCCTGCGCGTCCTAGACGTTGCTTTGCCGAATCTCTTGCAATCGCATCTAAGCCTAATACGGTTTTTCCAAGGCGCAAATGAGTACGACGCTCAAGCCCTGAGTCAATTACGCAAGTGACATTGGGAATAGTGAGCGAGGTTTCGGCAACATTGGTTGCGAGAATAATTCGACGTGTACTTTGTGCGGTTAATGCAATGCGCTGAGCTTCTGGGCTGCAGCCACTATATAAACCAACGATAGTCGCTGGCAGCGCTTTTACTTTAGCTAAGCTTGCTTGGATCTCGGCCTTGCCAGGTAAAAAGACCAAAATATCGCCCTGGCAATGTTCCAATGCGTATTGGCAAGCTGCAAAAACTCGAGTATCGAGTTGCTCTTTTTGGGGCATAGTTCTTGGATCGGGCGCGTGAAAACACTCTTCAACGGGGTAAATGAATCCTTCTGACTCTAAGATAGGGGCGCCTAAATAAGAGGCTAACTTTTGGCTGTTTAACGTTGCCGAGGTAACAATTAGCTTGTGCGATTGAGCCTGTTTTAAGAGCGCTAATAATAAGTCCATGTCCCAGCGTCTTTCATGAAACTCATCCAACATAACGACGCTGAATTCTGCAAGTTTGCTCTCAAAAAACCACCTTAATGCCACACCAGGCGTTGCATAAACTACCTGAGTGTCTGGTGAAAACTTCCCCTCAAACCGAATAGCAAAGCCCACCTTTTCGCCAAGCGGTGAGCCACTTTGAGCCGCGACATATTCAGCTAAAGAGGTACAAGCAATACGCCGAGGCTCAATGACTAATACTCTGCCATGTTGTGAGGCCCAGAGCGGAAGTTGGGTTGATTTGCCAGAACCTGTTGTGGCACATACAACAATCGCATTTTGTTCGCTTAGTGTTTGAGTAAACTGAGGCTGTAAAGATTCAATGGGTAAAGACATAGCAGTTCATTTGCATTTTTTCGCCATAGTAACAAAGTTTGCTTGAAAAAGTCGGAGTCAGTACCAATTAATATTTGACGGATTATTCAACCTGAACTCGGAATAAGAAGTTAGGGAACTGATATAAAATACGCCTTCTAACATTATTCAACTCTAGCCAGATGTTCTTTCTTAATACAAGGCAAATTTGTGCGTCAATAGCTAGCCTATTGCAAACAAATTTAACGCAGTAGTAAGGGATAACAACTGCTAGAGAACAAGTTATTATTCCTAGTTCAGGTTATTTTATAAAGGCCAACAGCCATGATAGAAATAGTGCTTATTATCGGCCTTATTCTATTTGTTTCTCTGTATTGGAACTGGGAAAAAATTCAAAGACTGCAGTGGCAAAGTAAATACCAAGATCAAACGCTGAGCGCCTCAGATAAGCAAGTATTGCTAAAATACATGCCTATCTATCGTAAGATGACAGATGTTGACCGCGCACAGCTGGAAAAACATATTGTATGGTTTCTTGGCGAGAAACGGGTGTTGGGTAGAGATGGGTTAACGGTGTCACGGCCGATGACTTTAATTATTGCCGCAGATGCCTGTTTACTGGTTCTTAAGCAAGCTTGGCCGTTATATCCCAACGTCAAAGAAATATTACTCTATCCCAGTAGCTATTACGCGCCACAAACCTCTAGAGATGGTGCAGGTTTGGTTAGTTTTCACCAAACAGTTCGTCAAGGAGAGTCTTGGCCTGGAGGTACTTTAGTGCTGAGTTGGCACGATGTACTTGAGGGAAATCGATTGCCTGAGGATGGCCACAACTTGGTGTTTCATGAGTTTGCCCATCAACTTGACCAACAAACTGGTGCGACGAATGGAACGCCTGCGTTACCTGTAGGAATGAGTTACCAAGACTGGGGGAGGGTGCTATCAAAGGCTTACCAGCACTTAAAAATGCAGCTGTCTTACAATATGCCCCATGCTATTCATTCATACGGCGCAACAAACGAAGCGGAGTTTTTCGCCGTGGTAACAGAAACCTTTATTGAAAAGCCCCATGAACTCAAACAGGAAAACCCAGAACTATATAATTTGTTAAAAGACTACTATCAGTTTGAACCAA
The DNA here is from genome assembly GCF_040104525.1 of Pseudoalteromonas sp. XMcav11-Q. Taxonomy (NCBI): domain Bacteria; kingdom Pseudomonadati; phylum Pseudomonadota; class Gammaproteobacteria; order Alteromonadales; family Pseudoalteromonadaceae; genus Pseudoalteromonas; species Pseudoalteromonas sp. XMcav11-Q. Next base: position 606,951 of record NZ_JBECOX010000001.1, on the reverse strand, counting down.
GAGATTGGCAACAACATTAAAGCATAACTGACGCTAGCTAAAATAAAAAAACCGCTCGGTTGAGCGGCTTTTTCTTAAGAGCTTCGATTAAGAAAAGCTAATTTCTTTTCTTTCGCGTTTTTCTCTTCTTTGACCTTCAGGACGGCGTTTATCACCACCGCCACTACGTGGGTCTTTAAAGCTACGCTTACGATCTCTTTGCTCTTCGCCTCTGCCTTGACCTTGGTCGGCAGGGTGAGTGCTCTTAGTCATGTTCATAGGGCGTTGACAGATGTGGACGCTCTTGAAGTGGCTAAGTACATCACTTGGCATATTTTGCGGCAATTGAACCGTGCTGTGTTCATTGAACAGACGGATCTCACCGATGAATTTGCTTGAGATATCTGCTTCGTTTGCGATAGCACCAACGATGTTCTTAACCTGAACACCATGATCACGACCTACTTCGATACGGTAAGTATCCATTGGACCTGATGCACGGTCACGGCTACGAGATTTGCGTTCACCACGTTCACCACGGCTACCATCTCTGTCGCGACGCTCGCCACGACGGTCGTCACGTTCTCTACGCTCACGCTGTTGAATTTGAATATCTTCAACTTTCAGCGGCGTTTGCTGCTGTGCAAGACACAATAGCGCTGCTGCTAAGTCTTCTTGGCTCAGTTCTAGCTTTTGTGCAAGGCCTGATGCGACTTTTGAGAAGAACTCAATGTCTTTGTGCTCAAGCGCTGTAGAGATCTTAGTCTCTAATGCACCAATACGCTTTTCTTCAACGACTTTCGCACTTGGTAATTCAACCTGTGCAATATCAGAGCGCGTATGGCGCATGATGTTCTTAAGTAAATAACGCTCGTTGTTCTTAACGAACAAGATTGCTTTACCTTGACGACCAGCACGGCCGGTACGACCGATACGGTGAACATAAGCTTCACAGTCTTGTGGGATATCGTAGTTAACAACAAGGCTTAGACGTTCTACGTCAAGACCACGTGCTGCAACGTCGGTTGCGATAACGATATCTAGCAAGCCGTTCTTAAGACGGTCTACTGTGCGCTCACGCGCCTGTTGGTTCATGTCGCCGTTGAGCGGTGCAGCTGAGAAGCCTTCACGTTCTAGTAGCTCTGCAAGCTGAACAGTGTCATTACGTGTACGTACGAACACGATAGCACCGTCGTAATCTTCCGCTTCTAAGAAACGTACGATAGCTTTGTTTTTGTGTGCAGTTGCACGCCAGTAAACTTGCTCGATCGTAGATACTGTAGAGTTACGCGGAGTGATCTTAACTTGTTCAGCATTGTCTAAATATTTATTACAGATTGATTGGATCTGCTTAGGCATAGTCGCAGAGAACAAACAAGTTTGCTTCTCTTCCGGTGTTTTCTCCATGATGCTTTCAACATCATCGATAAAGCCCATGCGTAGCATTTCATCAGCTTCATCAAGTACAAGTGCGTTTAGACCAGAAAGGTCAATCGTCTTGCGGTTGATGTGATCAATCAAACGACCTGGTGTCGCCACAATAATTTGGGCACCACGGCGTAGAGCACTTAGCTGAATGCCATAGCTTTGACCACCATAAAGCGCTAGTACTTCAACGCCTTTAGTATATTTAGCATATTGCTGAAATGCTTCAGCAACTTGAATAGCTAGCTCACGCGTTGGCGTAAGCACAAGAATTTGCGGTTGTTTAACGGATGCGTCTACTTGGTTTAACAATGGCAGTGCAAATGCTGCCGTTTTACCTGTACCCGTCTGCGCTAGTCCCAGTACGTCTTTTCTTTCTAGCAATAACGGTATACATTGAGCTTGGATCTCAGAAGGTGTTTTATATCCCAGCTCTTCGACTGCTTTTAAGATTGCAGGAGAAAGGTCTAAAGATTCAAACGTAACTGGTTCTGACATTAATGCGCCTCAACTATTTTAAAGAGGCGCGCATTGTACAGGAAAGATAAAATAAAAGCTTGCATAAAATCACACTATTTTATATGTGCCTGATATTGGTTAAAATTTAATCTATGTGATTTTGCTAATTTACTGGTAAAGGCCTAAATTTGCTTTTGCATAGGCTTCAAATTCAGTAAAGCCGCCAATGTGATCTTGGTCGATAAAAATCTGTGGTACGGTAGGGCAAGGTTTACCCGCTGACTTTTCAAGATCGGCTTTGCTTACGCCTTCCTTGATAATGTCAACATAGCGAAAATTGAAGTCATCGCGCTCTTGCGTTAAACGCTCAGCCACTTCTTTTGCACGAACACAAAACGGGCAACCTTCACGACCAAAAATAACAGTAAACATATTCTTTCTCCTAAATGAACCTGAACTTCGGATAATTAATGCCTTTCTAGCAGCCAGTTTTAGCGCTAACTGCGTTGAATTCACTTCCAATAGCCAGCTATTGGTGCGTAAATTCGCCTGGTTATCTCCAAAACTCTCTGGCTAGAATGATTAACTTCAGTATAGAGGATTAATCATGAAGGTAAATTGAATTAAAATGATGAGATTAATCCAAAAAAGCGATTAACTCCGATAGACGGTTTTGATCAAGTGGAAGCCGAACTTGGTTTTCACAGGGCCGTGCACTTCAAATAACGGCTTTTTGAATACCACATCGTCAAAGGCCTTCACCATATCCCCTTTATTGAACTCACCAAGGTCGCCACCGCGCTTTTTTGAAGGACAAAGGGAATATTGTTTAGCCAATTTGCCAAAGTCAGCACCTTTGGCTAGTTTGGCTTTGATGTCTAAACACTCTTTTTCGGTTTTTACTAAAATATGATAGGCGCACGCTTTAGGCATGAAGGGACTCTCATTAAAAAATAAATGCGATCATGCAGAGCTTGCGCGCCTATGGCAAGTTAAAATGTTACGCTGAAGCCAATAGAAGGACGCATTTCAAAGTCATCGCTTTCCTCTTCTATATATAAATCATTGATTGATTTGACTCTATCGTAGTCAAGGTCAACATAGGCAGTATTGTCTTGGCCATATGCATTCATTAGCTCCAAAATTAGCTTGCCATCGAGACCAAATAACTCTGTTTTGCGTTCAAAACGAATATCTAGGCGGTGATAAGTGTCAAAACGCTCTGAGAATGGGTCGCCATACACAGGCAAGTAGCGGTTCGCAAATTCAGGGTTCTCTTTTACACCCACAATTGGGGTGTAGGCTTGACCGCTGCGAGCGGTAAAGTTAAAGCCTCCAGACCACTTTTCACCAAAGTCATAGTGAAACACGGCATTCAGAATAAAAGGGGTATCGGCATAATAGTCACGCTTAATGCCGGTTAGCTCATCCTCACGTTCACTTTTTGCAAGGCTTACCGCAATCCAACCATACCAGTCATCGGTTTTGTTTTTGTTAACAATAAAATCAACACCGTAGGCTGTACCGGAAGTCCCATTGATGTAGTTTACTTGAGATAAGGGGGCGCTTTTTGGCAGATCATCCATGGTTTTATAATAGGTCTCGACGGAATATGACCACTCATTTTTCAACTCCTGCTTAAAACCTAAGGTATAGTGAGTTGAACGCTGTGCTTCAAGTTCCGGGTTACCAACAACAGGTAAAATGTATTCAAGGTCTTGAATGCGGCTGTAAGTGCCAGCCTTAGCTGAGATCACTGTGTCATCGTTATAGAAGTAATTGAGCGCAAGGCGTGGATGGACAATCGTCTCATCACTGTAGTCATAATATTCACCCACTATTCCTAGTTCACTTTGCCAGTTTGGTGAAAATTGCCAAACGTGATTAACCCCAATAAAGGCAGAATCTGTTCCAGCACTCGATGTGCCCTTAATCCTTTCACCTTTATTTAGATCACAGTCGGGGTCAAACTCAGTGCAAACATAATTAAAAGCGTCGTAGCGGTAGGTGGATTTTTTGTCGTAGTAGCCGGCATCTGCAATGACACGTTGCTCTTTATTTAGCTTATAACTGGCTCGTACTTTATAACTGAGTTGTTCTTCTTCAAAATTCTCAAAGTAGCCATCAGATAAAGTCGCGCGTTGACCGTAGCGCATGGTGGCTTGGTGATTGAGATAACCGACGCCTGCGCGAATATGTAAGTCTTTGGCGTAGTGGTCCCACAAAATGTTCTGACTATTAAATTTACGAATATAGCGAGCATCGCCCTGATATTCTGGAGTTTTAAGAGCAAGATCTGACGCACCTGAAAACCCAGCCGCAACCGAATCCTCCGCGCCATTGATATTTACCGTTAAGGTATTATTTGCATTGATATCCCACAGCCACTTGGCTTGATAGTCGTGATCATCCGGTGGATCGTTAATGGTGATCCCTGTTGGCTTGCCATCATCATCCTCAAGCTCCTCGCCATCACTGAAAAACAGCGGTAAGGTACTTTTTCTTGCTGACACATAGAATGCAGAATTTTCAGTTGCTTTACCTTCAACAAAAATACCTGCGTTAAACATGGTTAAATCAAGTGTGGTGGCAATATCTTGGTATTTTGGATTACGCAGCGTGACGTCAAATACGGCACCAGTGGCATTGCTGTAACTGGTACCAAATCCAGCAGAATTTAGCTGAAAATCTTGAATTGTATTGCGGTTGAAAATAGAGCTGCCGAAATCGTGAAAGATATATCCTGCGGGCATAAAGTCCACTTCAAAGATATTGTCGTCAGGAGAAGAGCCTCGCACGGCAGGTGCGCCCATAGATCCACCCGCAGCAACAACGCCAGGTAGAGCAAAAGCAGCCCTGAGCGGGTCGCCCATGGCTCCTGGCATGTCTACGAGTTTTTGCGCATCTTCGGTAATTTCTGAAATAACTGAGCTGCGTTTATAGATAACTTCGATGTGTTCAATTTTCTTCTCATCGGCTAATGCATGATTAGTAAGGGTAGTGCAGAGCACGAGGAGTGAAATTTTGCTGAGCGTAAAGTGTGGGGCGTGGCGCATGGTCGGCTTCCTATTCATCCTTTATTAAGATGTGCGTCAGCCTAAACGAAATAATTGTTGATTAATTTCAGAGAGTTGTAATTAACTGTAAGCGGTATACTGAGGTTTCTTACAATCTCGCTCGGATCCCTATCTCAGATGAGTAACCAACAGAGCGCTCGGTTATTTTGAAGTTTTCATCAAGTACATAATATGTAGGGTAAGCCTGCACTTTATACGCTTGTGCTGTGGTCTGATTACCGAGCAATACGGGCATGTCTAATTGTAGATCGCTGACAAACTTTGTTACTTCTTCAGTGGAACGATAATCCAACGCAATCGCCACCGCTTTGACTTTGCCTTGCTGATGTAGTTTATCAATATTTGGCATGCTCACTCGACATACGCCGCACCAAGGCGCAAAAAAATACACGACACTTTGTTGACCTTTAAGCTGAATAGACGAATAAGTTTGCTTGGATTGTAAAATGGGTAGGTGAAATGGCGGCGCCGTTTGCTCTCCCGAGTCGACAAGCATGTTTCTTTCTTGATAGGCTGAAACGGCGAAAAACACCAGCACAATGATGGCAGCTTGGCCAAGTAGCTTGAACATACTAATGATCCCGTGATAACAATAGGCAACAATAAAGACCGCAGTGTAGCGATCTTTATTGCAGCGGATCAATGTATTTGAGCTTAACCGTAGGGGTTGTCGCCTAGGTAGCGTTTCGCTTTTTGCTCTTTTAATTTCGCTAAGTCAACGAGTACCAGACCATCGATACAGTTATTAAAGTCGGGATCTATACTAAAGCTCAGAAAGTTCACGCCTTGCTCTTCGCAAAGCTCAGTATACTGTTTAAATAAGGTTGGTACTTGAGCACCCATATTAGCAAGAATATGTTTGAGCTCTGCGAAATCTTCTTTGATGTCATCGCCACTGAACATGTGTTGATAACGGTTAAGCTGATCATTACTTAGCTTCATTTCGTTGTTCGGCGTGGCGATACCTGCAAGGTTTGAAAAGTAATGTTGGTAGTGATAAACCAACATGGCTTTTGCTTCATCCGGTAACGCGTTTGAGAGGCTGACTGCACCAAACATATAACGGTGTTCTGGGTAGCGCTTTACGAATGCACCGATCCCATACCACAGGTAATCTAGGCTCTTGCGACCCCAGTACTTGGGCTGCACAAAGCTGCGACCAAGTTCGAGGCCTTTTTCGAAGTATGGGGCCATGGCTTCACTGTACGAAAACAAACTGTCGGTATAAAGCCCGGCTTGCCCTTGTTCTTCTATCACTTGCTTGGCACTTGCAAGGCGGTAGGCGCCCACCAACTCAAGCTGTTTCGTGTCCCATAACAACAAATGGTGGTAGTGCATATCGTATTTATCGATATCGCGACGATTACCACTCCCTTCTCCCACGGCCCTAAAGGCAATTTCTCTAAGGCGTCCAAGCTCTCTAAATATCACCGAGCTGCCGGTGTATTGGTAAACGTATATTTGCATGCCATCGGGTGTTTCACCGATACATTCGCACGCTTCCACTGCCTTTTTAAGTTCTTTGCGATTTTCTGGAACTGCAATGGGGGTTTGTGTTTTGAGTGGCAGTGGCTTTTTACTGGCAAGGCGATAAAGTTGCTTGCGAATAAGCGCGACTATCTCTTTGTCTTTAAGGTTATCAATAAGATAAGATTCTGGAGGAATGCTGGCGCCTATTTCAAATTCTAGCGACTTTTGCCTTTGTTTAAACATCTCTTTGACCAATAATAAACTGGCTAAAGGCTTATAAATCATACTGGTGCCGTAAAAGAGCGGACTGTTTTTCGCTTTGATAAAAATGGGTAGAATGGGGCAGTTGGCTTTTTTAGCCATTCTTAAAAAGCCAGAGTTCCATTTGCAGTCTTTAATTCCGGTTGGGCTTAAGCGAGAAACTTCACCTGCTGGGAAGATAAGTAGCGCCCCCTCAGATTTTAAATGCTTGTGAATGTTTGCCAGCTCTTGCTTTTTACTGGTCCCTGAGAGGTTATCAACAGGCAGTAATAGTGGATGCATTGGTGTAACCGACATCAACATCCGGTTAGCAACAACCTTTAAGTCAGGCCGTACTTGCGCCAGCACTTTGATTAGTGCCAGTGCATCTAAAGAGCCAATAGGGTGGTTTGCGACGATCACCACCGGACCTTCGCTTGGGATATGCTCTATTTGCTTTGGTTTAAAGCGAGCGTCAAAATCTAACTCATCGAGCACCTGTTCAACAAACTCGAGCCCCTGCAAATGGGGGTAGGTGTCAGCAAACGCGACAAACTCTTGCTCATGCAAGAGATAACCAAGTCCTTTTTTTACTAAACCTTTTACCTTTGGGGAGTTTTCAAGTTGTGGAAGATTTGCTTCAATGACTTTATCTACACTGATCATTTTTCATCACCTGTTGGCGCTTTTTTGCAAGAGTAAAAACTATTAATGACAAGCATGTTGCATTGGTATGTCATTTATTTTGCAGTGATAGCGTATAGCGAAAATAAAGGAACGATATGGCTTTACTTATTTGTGTTACTGGTCGTAATAATGACAAGTTAGTTGCTAAGCTAGCAGCGCTGCTGCCGCAGCAAACCTTGCTTGAATGGCCCGTTGATGATGTTAGCTTATTAAAGGAGGTCGAGTTTGTGCTGGCATGGAATGCGCCAGAGACGTTATGGTCACAGCTTCCTAATTTAAAAGTTGTGCATTCTTACGGTGCCGGTGTTGATAGTATTCCGATGCAGCTATTACCACCACATGTGGAAGTTGCGCGTATCGTTGACCCAAATTTAGCGAATGATATGGCTGAATATGTATTAGGCCAACTATTAAGTCATAAGCTTAGAGTTAGAGAGTACGGGCACAATCAATCTCAGCAAATATGGAAGCCAAGGCGCGCAAGAGCAGGCCGCACGGTTGGTATTATGGGAATGGGGCAACTTGGCCTTGCGGTCGCGCACAAGCTACACGTAAATGGATTTAACATCAAAGGTTGGTCCGGCTCTGCAAAACAATTCGACAATATTGAGCACTTCAGTGGGCAAGATGAGCTAGCTGTTTTTCTTTCGGACATCGATTATCTTGTGTGCCTTCTGCCATTGACTGAACGAACAAAAGGGATATTGAACGCCCAGCTATTTGCACTCGCGCCAGATCATTGCGTACTCATCAATGTCGCAAGAGGAGGTCATCTTAACGAGGCGGATTTACTCAATGCATTAGCGGCTGAGACGTTTGGCGGGGCTATTTTAGACGTGTTTGACACTGAGCCACTCCCTGCATCACATGCTTTTTGGCAGCAGCCAAACATTAGTATTACTCCACATGTTGCCGCATTAACCAGTTTGAATACGGCTGCTCAGCAAATTGCTAACAACTATTTAGCGATGCAGGAGGGCAAAGCACTCGTTCACTCAGTCCAGAAAAAACAGGGTTACTAATTGATTAAATGATTGTAATTAGCCACAGAGCAGAGTGTAAAGAGAATAGAATAAACTACTGTATAAAAAAACATCTTGAGTGTTTATGAATGATGCATTAATTTAACAAAAAAACAATAATAAAAAGGTCTAACCCATGAAGCAAAGTCAAGGTGGCGCGAAATTATCACTTGTTGTGGTTTCGGTTATTTTGTTAGGTGTATCAGCTTGGTTTAATCAAGCTAGTGCAAGTGAACTTCAGGGGACGACACCCACCGCAAATAGCAAATAAGCCGAGTTTTACTCGGCTTTTTGTTTTTTAGCGTTTAGCGTGACGCTCTCTATTCTCTTGTTTTTTCTCTTCACTCTTTCTTAGTAGTACGTAAGTAGAGCCGCTACCACCGTGGCATTTTAATGCAGAGTGAAATGCCAACACTTGCGGCATTTCTTGCAGCCATTTATTTGTATAGCTTTTCAATACAGCGGGAAAGGGTTTACTGTTTAAACCGATACCATGTCTTAATAACAACACTCGGATGCTTTTCGCATGGCAATCGGTAACAAAGTCAAACAAGGCTTTACGGGCATCATGAAAGGGTTTGCCATGTAAGTCTAAGGTAGCATCAACTTGGTATTTACCTAATCTGAGATTTTTGTATACACCATCTTGGACGCCACTTTTTTTATAGGCGAGTAGATCGTGTGGATCTAATAGATCGACGTACTCTGTAGATAAGTAATTAGGATCAAACTCAAGTTCTTGCTCGGCGGCCTCGCGTTTTGCGAGTTGCGAAATAGTAGGTTCGTTTTTATGACGGCGTAATTCTGCTTTTTTGTCTTGGGCGAGCGGAGTGACGTCGCCCATTGAAGCTAAAAATAGCTCTTCATCAGTCATGGCCATACTGCTTCTCCATTAACAAGCAATGATGGCCATGATTTTAGCGCACCGAAGTGAAATAGGGAACTAGTCGCTGGGAACTAGTCGCTATGAACGAGTTACTGCAAAGAACTAGTGAACTTCCAGCTGACCAAAGGTATAGACTTTGAATAGATAAAAAGTATTTATCAAAATCAAGCTAAGGTTAGAAATTACACTGGTGTTCATCAGATCAAGGCTAAACGAGATAAAAAGTACGCCACATGCGCACACAGCAGCTATTCTTAGTAGCATTTTATGGTTAATAAAAAAGGCACCAAAACCTAAAGTAAGTAATATTAAGTTAAGTAGCCAGTCGAGCTCGTTTGCCATTGTCTGTTTGGTTCTCCAAATGCGTTTAAAGGATCGCCATTATGGTGATCATTTATGCTTCATTCAACTGATAAATTTTATGATTTTCACATTAGAAATTTTAATGGATTAATGGTGGCTGAATACTTATGTAGCAGCACTTGCATAAGTCGTTACAAATACCCAGACGCACTTTTTATTTCTTTGTGAATAGTCTCAGCTATAGTTAAGTATCTTCATGATTATCATAAACAAGTTGATGAATCAGCGCAGATTAAGAAATGCATACCTATACTTAGTTACATATGTACAAACCTAAGAGAGTTCCGCATAAGGCGATAATAAAAAGCCGTAGGCGACAAAAATAATTAAGGAAAGGCAATGAAAATGCTCAAGTACTACCTGTTTGCAAGTCTCTGTTTAGCCGCACTCACGATCCACAGTATTGGATCTTGGCTAATGTTGCCGCTTGCGTGGTTTACCGTCTCTATTTCTTTAGTTACTTTTGCTTATGCAACCAACTATCCGCACATATTTAGAAAGCACGGTACAGGCAAAATTCCTTGGTATATAACTTGGCTATTTTGGCCTTATTTAGGCTGTGTACATTTATACAATGCAATTGAAAGAGGTAGAGATGTTGTTGATGCATTTCAGCCGCTTACCGATGATTTATTTGTTGCTTGTCGGTTATTTCCAAGCGATGTGGATATGCTTAAGGCGGAAGGGATTGAAGCCATTTTAGACGTAACTGCGGAGTTTGATGGGTTAAACTGGTCAGCAGAACAGCAAGGCTTACACTACCTCAATATTCCAGTGTTAGATCATCAAGCGCCTACCTCAGAGCAGTTAGCGCATGGCATGGCATGGATAGCGGCGCAGCACGAATTAAAGCGAAAGGTTGTGGTGCATTGTGCGTTAGGTCGAGGACGCTCAGTGTTCTTTTGTACTGCTTATTTACTTGCAACCAACCCCGATTATACCGTCCGTGAAGCACTTGAAAAAATTCAAAACCGCCGTGAAACAGCAAGGTTAAACAAGCATCAGCTAAAAGGGCTGACAAAGCTACATCACAGTCAAAATTTTACCCATAGTGAGCAGGCGGCATTAGTCATTAACCCTGTATCAGGATCGGGTAAATGGTTTACCTATGAAAACGACATTGTGGGTATGCTGACGGAAAAATATAACTTATCCATTCACTTTACAGAGAAAGAGACAGATGTCGCGGCTTTGGCTAAACAAATCATGTCTGATAAACAGCCAAATATTATCATCGCAGGAGGCGGTGATGGTACATTAGCAAGTGTTGCTCATGGTGTTCATCAAAGTGATTTACAGTTTGGTATATTGCCTTTAGGTACTGCCAATTCCTTAGCGACCGTGTTACTTGGTTCACTGTCCAAAATAGATCCCATTAACCGTGCCTGTGAAGCAATTTTAGCGGGTAAAACTAAGCCTATTGATATAATGAACTGTAATGGCCGCACCGCGCTTTTAGCAGCAGCCGTTGGCTTTGGTCAGGAAATGATCGAAAAGGCTGGGCGTGAAGAAAAGAATAACTCGGGGCAATTAGCCTATATTCGAGGCCTTTGGCAGGCGGTAAGTGAGAATAAGCCTCTTAATTTTAAAGTGAGCTTTGATGGCGCTGAGCAATCTCAAATAGAATGTGTTAGTCTGGTTGTAGCGAATGCAGCACCAAAAACCACAATTCTTGCTCAAGGTCATGGAGAGCCAATCTATGACGATGGCAAACTAGATATTACGATTTTACCGGTTGAGCCGGATGGTGCGCAGAATCTCACGGTAGCCGAACTTATTTTACCTAAATTGGACGGCAAACCTTCTAATATTCGCACCGAGCAGTGCGAAAAGATAAACATAGAATTTGAACAAGAACAACACTTTGCACTAGATGGTGAAGTGCTTAGTGCAAAAAGTATTGAGATAGTGATCCAGAAACACGCGCTGAACGTAATGGTTCCGAATTAGGTATTTTGCGGCCATTCATTAGTGTGCGAGATAAAAATCAAAAGTGGAAACACTATTGGAGTATTGAGAGAGGGACTCAATTGAAAACCGTTTTATTAGTAGATGATGATCATGATTTTGCAGAGCTGGCCTGTCGCATTGTCGAATACTTAGGCCATGACGCGTGTTTAGCGAATGACTTAGCGTCGGCCAGACAATGGCTAGAAACACAAAGTTTTGATCATATCTTTCTTGATTTTATGCTGCCAGATGGCAGTGGTTTACATTTGGTTGATGAAATCAGAGCTGCAGGGATCCGTACACCAATAACTATGGTTACGGGACATCCATCAGTAAAATCAGCATTGTCGCAGCTTTGTCATGATGGGTTAAATTATCTCACTAAACCAGTTGATGCAGACGATTTTAGAAACGCATTAAGCCCTTCTAAGAACAAAGCCAAGCGAACCGAGAGTCAAGCACATTTTGGTGTGTTGCTGGGCGAGTCTGCCAAAATGAAACATCTATATAAGATGATAGAGCGCGTTGCGGGTACTGATGCTAATGTGATGTTGATGGGGGAAAGCGGTGTAGGTAAAGAAATGTTTGCCCGCGCAATTCACAATGCCAGCACAGTGACAGGGGACTTGGTTAACGTAAACTGTGGTGCAATTCCGAAAGACTTGATCGGTAGCGAACTATTCGGTCACGAAAAAGGCGCGTTTACGGGAGCAAATGCTCAAAAAGTTGGAGTATTTGAACAAGCAGAAAATGGCACTTTGTTTTTAGATGAATTAACCGAAATGCCAATAGAGCAACAGCCAAACTTGTTACGTGTACTTGAAACGCATACGGTGACACGGGTCGGTGGCACAAAGCCGATAAAAGTAAACTGTCGGGTAATATCAGCGACTAACCGTAGCGTTGAAGATATTGCTACCAATGATGTACTGCGAGAAGACATTTATTTCCGATTGGCGGTATTTCCAATCCATATTCCACCGCTGAGAGAGAGAAAAGAAGACATTCCATTGCTTGCCGAGCATTTTCTCCAAGGCTTGAATAAAAAAGGTAATAGCCAATATGTGATCAAGGCGGCGGATATGAGCCGTTTGGTTGAATATGACTGGCCTGGTAACGTGCGTGAACTCAAGCACACAATTCATCGTGCCTATATTATGGCAGATCACGATGACCATAGCTTAGTATTTGATGCGAACTTCGCTTCACCATTCGCACAGGCTAAACGTATGATGGAGCATGCGCAGCTTAATCGTACTCCAATTCCACCACAGGTGGGGACTTCAAGCAGAGCAAATGCGATTCAAGTACCAACGCCTGAAATGAAGCCTGGTAAAACGATTGAAGAAGTAGAAAGAGAATTGATCTATCAAACGTTAGAATCAGTAGAAGGTAATAAGACGCTGGCCGCGCGAATGCTTGGGATCAGTACAAAAACGCTCTACAACCGTTTAAACGCCTATGAGGGAGAAACACAGTCATAATTTCGGGAGGAACAATGACACAACATGATCAAGGTGAGCTCGCGAAGCTAGTACACGATGCACGCAAACCTTTGAATCAAATTTCAATGAACTCAGAGTTGATTAAGCTTATTGCTGAACAGCCTGGTTCTCAGCAACAGGTGATCGAGATAGCGAATACGATTATTAAGGCAACCAAAGAGTGCAGCGAGTTGTTACAAACGCTGGTGGAGCAAGGAAATGATGAGTGAACAATGAAACAAAGTCGAATTACTTTATGAATTTGAGTAGTAAGCTTAATTTTATTTGGTTTGCGGTGGTTGTGAGCGTTGGCCTTGTCGCGTCCAATGCCCTAATCGGTTTTAACAATGTTAAAGAATTAAACCAAGTTCAAGAGAGTATCCGTAACACCAGCGAAGTGATGATGTCATTGGACAGGCTGCATATTGCGATGCTAAATGCAGAGGCTGGACAACGAGCATTTTTAATCTCAAATAAAGAAAGCGATTTGGCACCTTTTAGAAAGGCGTTGCAAAACCTTGATGAAAGTCTATCTAGGGTTGATAGCAATCACTCTGAAAGTGAAGTACAGCAGCAAAAAATCAATCGTTATGTTGAAGGTGTAAAAGCGCGATTTAAAACTTTACAAAGTACGGTAATCGTTGCGCGTAACACCGATACAGGTAATGAAAACTTATTACTTGACCGAGCTGCGGACTCTGGTGGCGACCTACGGGAAGAGTTTACTCAAATCATGGCCGCAGAAGTGGATATTCGAACCATTCAGCTTAATCAGTTAAAACGCGTCCGCAAAGAAGCACAAATGAATATCGTTGTATTTACTTTGCTGAGCGCCGTGATGATTTTTGCCATTTTGGTACTTTTAGTTGTCAATCTACGCAGCGCAAAGAAAGCAAAGAATGAGTTAGAAAAAGCGAACGATCACCTGGAAGAAAAGGTACAAGCGCGTACCGAAGCGTTAGAACATTATGCTGAAGAGTTAAACCGTAGTAACCGTGAGCTAGAAGACTTTGCATTTGTTGCCTCTCACGACCTGCAAGAGCCGCTGAGAAAGATCCGTGCTTTTGGCGATCGCATCGAAAAGAATTATGGCGAACACCTTGATGATAAGGGCAGAGATTATCTGGCTCGAATGACGAGCGCCGCGCAACGGATGTCAACGCTTATCACTGACTTGCTTGAGTTATCCCGAGTTACCACCAGAGCAAAGCCTTTTGAAGATCAGGATCTTAATCAAGTTTTACAGTTTGTGTTGGATGATTTAGAAATAGCAGTTCATGACAGTAGAGCGAGCGTAAACTCGGACGTGTTACCGACAATAAAATGTGATGCCAGTCAAATACATCAGTTGTTTTTAAATCTACTTTCCAATGCAATTAAATTCAGAATAGAAGGGCGCGATCCGATTATTACAATCGCGGTTGAAAACAGTCAATTGATGAGTCAAGATGCCTATACCTTTGTAGTGGAAGATAATGGCGTTGGCTTTGACGTTGAATACGCTGAGAAAATATTCTCGCCTTTTCAACGACTGCATGACAGAAAAAAATATGCTGGTACTGGCATTGGTTTAACCGTGTGTAGACGCATTGTTGAGCGACACGGCGGAACGATTTCAGCGACCAGTGAAGATGGTAAAGGTGCTAAATTCACGATAACACTACTCGCTGAACCAACACCAATTATTCAGGAATTGAAGAATGAACTATAAGAAAACTCAGCCGATCCATATTTTGATGGCGGATGATGACGAAGATGATCGTTTATTGGCTCAAGATGCTCTAGAAGAGAGCCGAGTACTCAATGCGTTTCAGTTTGTTAAAGACGGGGTTGAGCTTTTGGAATACTTGAGAAATGAGGGCCAGTTTACTGATAAGCAACAGTACCCAAGACCTAACCTTATTTTACTTGACCTGAATATGCCAAGAATGGATGGTAGAGAAGCACTACAAGAAATCAAAAAAGACCCGATACTACGTTCTATTCCTGTGGTGATTTTAACGACCTCAAAGGAAGAAGAGGACAAATTGAGAGGGTATGACTCAGGCGCTGCATCTTATATTACTAAACCTGTTGATTTTGATGGCTTAGTCGATTTGATGAAACATTTAGGCAAGTACTGGATTGAAATAGTAGAGCTGCCAAACTAATCCTATCGCGCTTGTGCAAGCAAGCGCTACCTCACCCCAAGTCGTCCTATATCTGTATCAACATAACGTGGCGACCTAAACGAATTAGTATCACTTCATTTGTGGAGGACAGTATGACAAAGGAGTCGGTCAGTGAAGTCAATGTGCTACTCATTGAAGATGACGAAGACGATTATATTTTAACCTTAGATTATTTACAGTCTATTCCTAACTTTAAATTTAATCTCGTTTGGCAAAGCCAATACCATCAAGCGCTAGAAGCACTTGAGAGCAATGGCTTCGATCTCTGCTTATTGGATTATCAATTAGGCCCACAAACCGGTTTGAGCGTGTTAAAAGAAGCGCGAGCAAGACGGGTCCATACACCGATAATCATGCTGACGGGGCAATCAGACGAAGTGTTAGATAACGAAGCCCTAAAAGCTGGTGCTGAAGACTTTGTACTTAAGTCAGAGATCAGTAGCGCACGATTTATTCGTTCCATTCGCTACGCTTTGGCACGCAAAGAGCTTGAACGTGAGCGCCTAGAGCGATTGCGTGTAGAGTCTGATAGTCGAGCAAAAGACCGCTTTTTGGCCCATTTAAGCCATGAGTTGAGAACACCCTTAACTTCTATCTTAGGTTACACTAATCTCCTCCTATCTCGGGAAGAATTGCAGAATGTTAAGCCTGAGCTTTCTATTATCAATAATAATAGTGAGCACTTACTTAATCTGCTAAACGATGTGCTTGACCTATCCAAGCTAAATGAAAATCGGTTACAGCTCAATAAACAAAGCACGTGTTTGAGTAGCTTTTTAAGTGATTTGTATAGTTTGTTTAAAATGGCCGCAGCTAAGAAAGGCTTAAGTTTTAGTATCGAGGCTAAAACGCCATTGCCGCAGGATGTAAAAGTAGATAAGACGCGGTTGAAGCAGGTACTTATCAACATTATTTATAATGCGATTAAGTTCACAAGCTCCGGTTTTGTGAAGGTTGAGATAACACTACAAGCGGATGCAAAACTTGAATTCAAGGTGATTGACACGGGTATTGGTATTCCTTGCGAGAAGTTAAAACGTATATTTAAACCTTTTGAACAAGTACAAAATGTTACGACTCGTACAGACGAAGGTGCAGGTCTTGGTTTGGCTATTAGCTCGGCACTCATTAAATTGATGGGGGGGGAGCTGGCGGTTGAGTCGACTTTGGGAGAGGGGAGTGAATTTGGCTTTAGTATTGACCTTGATACTATCGATGAAATGACTCTGGCGCCATTAATGCTTGATAAGACCCACAACGCGGCTAATAACTCGCTTCCATCTGATTTGAAAGGGCATATCCTTATCGTTGAAGATATCAGTGAGATCCAAATGTTAATGCGTACCTTGATTGGTCAAACTGGCGCAACCGCTGAAATTGCGGGTGATGGTATTGAAGCGCTTGCGATGCTAAAGGATAACCCTGATAAGTATGACTTAGTCTTTATGGACTTGCATATGCCTAGAATGGATGGCCGAGACACGATTGTTGCACTCAGAGAGCGTGGTATTGACTTACCTGTTGTCGCACTGACAGCAGCAGCTCAAAAAGGCACAAAAGAGGAGTTAATGGCATTAGGCTTTAGCGATATGATGAGCAAACCTGTTAATGTCTCTGAGTTAGGAGAATATTTAACACACTACTTGAGCGGGGTGTTGGTAGCTTCTAGCAATGACGTAGAGCAAGCTAGCGGCACATTGCAGTTTTTAGTGGTAGAAGACGACGCAGATACACGCAATCTGCTTAAGCTGTTACTTAATTCACTGCAAGTGAATGTGGTTACGGCAGAGTGCGCGCAAACTTGTTGGCAGCATTTTGTTGGTTCTGAGCGCTTTGACACGATTTTACTGGATATAGGTCTGCCCGATAAGTCCGGGCTTACGCTTGCTCGAGAAATTAAAGCACAAGATCCTAATCAGCATATTGTGATTGCTAGTGGTTTTGATCCAGAGCCGGAAAAGTTGGCTGAGTCGCAAGTGGATGAAGTGTTATTAAAGCCAATTACACTTGTGGATTTGAAAGAAATTAAAGAAAAGCTAGTTTAGATAGAGAGCCAAAGAATAGCTCAAGGAGTTAAATGATACCTTGAGCTATTCTTTGTAAAAGTACGATTTTTCTTAGTGCGCCAAACTTGCCATATTTAGCGCTGAGTGCGCCAAACATAAACATGAAGCCCAACCCTTGAGGAGAGCTAATCGCGCCGGTGAATACCTTCTTGGCTTTCACTTGGGTAAGTTGATTAAAATGTTTAGCGGTAATGAGCTTTTTCTTCTCAATCACCACTTCTTGGTGCAACTTATCAGTGATGAATTCAGCGAGCTTCGTCATTGCTAGCCTCCTGCTTCGCAACTGGGGTATAAAACCCAGACGTCAGGTCGTTAATACTATTATTAAAGAGCTTCAGCCCTGTTATGATTAGGTAATAAATCATCGCGATATTGATAGTCAGTACGATACCCGCCGAAACAAACCAACTTAGTCCCGCGTAGGTTAACGCGTAAGCAAATAACACATGCAAGCTTCCCCACACCATTGCTGTCAAGATTAGAGAAAATAGAATTAACCCGAGCGCAATACATAAGGTTTTTAGATTAGCTCTAAACTTAGCACCTAATAGGTTTAGTTGTGCTTCTGCGATTTGCTGATAGCTGTTGAATAATAGAGACACAGAATCTTTAAGCTCAGCGAGCGCTGGAGTGCGCTCGTGAGCTGCTGCTTGACGGTCTCTTATTTGAGCTTGGTCTTGCATGATTACTTATTCCTTAACAGCATAGTTGCTAACATACCAAGTGAGAATGCGATACCAGCCGTTTTTACTGGGTTTTCCGTTGCATACTTTTTCACACCTGATGTATTCCACGCACGTTCCCACTCCTTGCGCTTGGCACCAATCGCTTCACTCGAATTATGGCTTTTTTCACGTAGTGAGGTTTCAGTACGAGATGCCGAAGCGTGCAGTGAATCTACTGATGCATGCAATGTATCTGCAATTTGATCCGTAACAGGATGGCTAGAGTCTTGGCCATTTGGCTGTGGTTTAGCTGTATTGCTTGTCTGTGTTTGGTTTGCTTGATTACTCATAAACTACTCCTTATTCGTTTAGTTCACTATATAGGTTGCAAACCCTTTGCCAACTTGAAAGCTGTTTAAATTCATAAGGTTAATGTTTTCCGGTATCGTTTGTCGGTAGATGCGAAATGAAGGGTGTAAATGTTACATAGCAGAACCTACAGGGTGTAGAGTTTGAAAAATTGACAGATTTCATTTCTTGCACTGAATGGCAACTATTACATCTAGAGGTTGTTTACCTTTAAATTCTGTTTCCTGAAAATAAGAAATAGCGAGAAAGTACTTACATTATTCAATATGGAGGCCGTACACTGAAAACAAAAAAAGCGCTACCAAGTGGTAGCGCCAAAACCAGACTCTTGTGGAAGAGCCAGGACTGAGTCAAAGGGGAAATAATTGGGAGGCTATAGAGCCAAAATTACTGCTTAAAACTGATATTCGATAGAGA
Organism: Pseudoalteromonas sp. XMcav11-Q; assembly: GCF_040104525.1. Lineage (NCBI taxonomy): Bacteria > Pseudomonadati > Pseudomonadota > Gammaproteobacteria > Alteromonadales > Pseudoalteromonadaceae > Pseudoalteromonas > Pseudoalteromonas sp. XMcav11-Q. The sequence goes on along the minus strand of NZ_JBECOX010000001.1, from coordinate 588,221 downwards.
CGGCAGCTACGTCCATATCAGGGTCGATATTGTCTTCAAGTTCATAGCGAGTGTATTCTAACCGCATGTTAACGTTTTCATTGAGGTGAAACTCAACACCGGCACCATAGAGCCAGTCGCCACCCTCAAGGCTAGATGAAACTCGACCTACAGCTGGAATATCCGCGTAGATATCAGCATCCCACTCAAGCCAACCACCTTTAGCATACACTGAGAAATGTTCGTTTAGTGGAGCTGAAATACGTGTAGATAAAGAAATACCGTCTATTTCAGCAGAGTTGTCAATGTCACTTGCTTCGTCGAAGTTCTCATAGGCAAGTTCAAAACTCCAATATGGATTAATTTTTGTACCCACATACGCTTTTAGCATAGAAGAGTCGTCGTCGAATGAAGTGTCATTCTCACGATCTTCCCATTGGAAAGAGTATTGGCCATAACCGATACCTGTGTAAATTTTATAATCATCTAGTCCAAAATCAGACTCCGCGTGAGCGGCTGTGGATGCAAGACCTAGAGAGGCAAGTAGCGCAGCAGCAATTGTTAATTGTTTCATCTTTACTCCTTAAATCAATATAAGTATGGGAGGGGGAAAGCCCCCCTCAAATCAAAATTGGCTTATGATTTTGTGGTAACGCGAAGGTTATCTTTTACATCTCTAACGTCATTGGCGTTTTTCGCGATTTGCACAGCAAGTTTGCGCTCTGCTTCGCTACCTACATGACCGTTTAATGTTACGACTAAACCTTCCACATCAACATCGATGTCAGTACCATCTACATCTGTGTCGAACAGATAGCGAGACTTAATTACTGTTGCGATTTTTGCGTCAGTAAAACCGCTATCGCTTTCGTAATTGCGCTCTTTTTTGCGCTCATCTGACATATCTACGATAGTCAGGTCGTTTTTCACTTCTTTTACGCCATCGATACCTAGTACCAGTTCTTCAGCCAGCTTTTTATCTACTGAGTGTTCAACTTTACCGGTTAGCACTACAACGCCGTTCTTTACATCAGTGTTAATGTCAAAGTTGTTCAGTTCACCGTTGAAAAGCAGTGTTGCTTCTGCTTTACCGTCTATCCAAGCGTCACTCGCTTCTTTTTCCCAAGAGTTATCAGCAGCAAATGCTGAAGCAGTAGTAAGTGAAGATACTAGTACAGTTGCAATTAATGTCTTTTTCATAATTAAACTCCTTTAATTTCGTAGTCGAATTATCTGTTGCAGCTGTTGTGCCAACCTTTAACTTGTTGATAATTATGTGATTTATTTTTATAGAGTAAGTTTTAAGGAAGAATTTACCGAGAAGATGTGTAAATTAGTTTGTAATAATTACCTTTTCCATGAACGGCTAATTAATATAACTAGGAATGATTACTGCATTCTAGATTTGTCGAGTACTTAAATAGGAATATTTGATTATGAATTTAGAAAAATTCTGGACGTTAATTAATGATAAGTTAATCTCTTGGCTTGAATCCGGTGTGCAGTTACTACCGAATATGATCCTAGCCTTAATGATACTCATATTCTTCACTGTTTTGGCTAAAATATCTTCAATTTGGTTTTCAAAGGCAATTAAAAAAGCAATAAAGACAGAACAAGTGGCTTCACTTATTAGTTCCATATTTAAAGTCTCTATTATTGCCATTGGGATTTTCTTCGCTTTAGATATAGTAAAACTATCAGGTGCTGTAATGTCATTGTTGGCTGGGGCGGGGATCATTGGCCTTGCTATTGGCTTTGCATTCCAAGACATGACCGAGAACCTCATCGCTGGATTTGTGATGGGGGTCAGAAAACCTTTTATGGTCGGTGACATTATAAGAACCAAGGATTGCTTTGGCACGGTAAGCAAAATCAATTTGAGAAACACCTTAGTAGAAAACTTTTATGGCCAGCTGTCTTATATCCCCAACAAAATTCTCTTTAAGAATGAGTTACAAAACTACACTAAGCTTGGCAAGCGAAGAATAGAAGTACCAGTTGGTATCTCGTATGCGGACGACCCAGAGCAAGCCCGAGAGGTGATTGTTGAGGCAATTAACAAGCTTGATTTCGTAGTAAGCCAAAAAGAAACAGATGTCTATGCAGAGTCTTTTGGTGACAGCTCTATTAATCTATTAGTGTGGTTTTGGATAGATTACCCAGCAGATCCGGGCTTTATGGTGGTCAGGCACAAAGCAATTTGCACCATTAACCGTGTATTAGCTGATAACGATATCTTAATTCCTTTCCCAATTAGGACTATGGATTTCAATGCTAAAGGGAGCACAACCTTAAGTACGCAATTATCACAGGAATAATTTACATCTAGTTTGTAATATTTTCACCGGTCTGAAGGTGCTTAGATTAAAAATCCTTATATAATAAAGGTTTATGATTTGGCATTTAATCTGCATTAGTGAAAGGGACAGAAAATAATATTTGCAAAATGCACTTATTAAATATCGCAACGAAAGGAGTTATTTATGGCAGATTCAAATTACGACATGGGGCCGGTAAAAGAGCTCATCAAAGTATTAAATGGTGGTGTTGATTTTTACACTGAAGCTAAAAAGAAGCTAGATAATATCGAATTAAACCGCGTATTTGACCAAATGATTGTAGATAAAGCGCAAGCAATCTCGGATCTACAACCATTTGTTCTTATTGACGAAGGTGAAATTGAGACAGATTCAGCGCTTAGCATCGACATTCGTGAATCGTACACCAAGTTGGTTGGTATGGTGAGCACCGACAAAGAGCACACCTATATTTCTCAGCTAGAAGAAGTGGAAGACAAAGTGTTAAGCAAGCTTGATAAAGCATTAAGCAAAGATCTTCCACCTAAATGCAAGAGTGTATTACTGCAAATTCAAACCAGAATGCAAGCTTGTCACGATCAAATGAAGCAGTTGCAAGAGCTAACTGCCTAAGGAGAATGTTATGTTGAGTTGGGCTGTAATGTTTTTATTCCTAGCACTTGTCGCAGCCGTGCTAGGTTTCACTGGAATCGCTGGCGCTGCGGCAGGTATGGCGAAAATTCTATTCTTTGTGTTTATCGCCTTTATGATTATTTCGTTTATTTTTGGCAAAGCACGAGCTCCCAGGTAAAAGGGAATTAACGTACAAAAACGGTTTTAGGAGATAGATTATGAAATCAGCAATTACATTAGCAAAAGCATTTGGTTTTGTTTCAATTTTAGCACTTTTTGGTTGTAGCGAAGGTCCGGCGGAAGATGCTGGTGAGCGTTTCGATGAAACAGTTCAGGAAGTAGAAAATAGCGTGGAAGACGCGTGTGAAGATGTAAAAGAGAACATGAACGCTGAAAACGAAGAGTGTTAAGCGAAAGTGATTTCGACGTGGAATAAAAGAGGAGAAGCCGATAAAAGCTTCTCCTCTTTTTTTGTAATAGGTTTAAAAATCAAACCTATACAGTTAAGAGACACAGTTACGAAGTATGATGCATATCAATAATGCGCTGCTTAATTTGCAATTATTATTGTAATCTATGAACTTTGAGTAATACTTTATTTCTATGTTTACTCAATAAAAATCAGACTATGCTAAATAGGGTTTCAGTTAAAAGCAGATTGTTGTCGCTTTCGGGCATACCTGCTGTGTTTTTTATTCTCGCTACTATCTTTACAATTGGAACATTATCAAATCTTATCAATTACATTGACCGTATTTATGACGACAGAGTTGTACCGCTGAGGCAAATAAAAGTAGTGTCAGACAACTATGCGGTGGTTATTGTAGATACTTTTCACAAGTTACGAGGCCATCAACTATCCAACAGTGCCGCGTTAAAGCAAATCGAAGAAGCTAAAAATATCGCTGAAAAAGAATGGAATAGCTATTTGTCCACGGACCTTACGAGCGAAGAGCGAAGCTTAGTAAAGCAAGTTGAAAAAGCAGAGATAAGTGTCAAGCAACTGCTGTCTAATTATATTAACCGAGTTAACGCAAATACTTTTGAAGAAATTCCTTATGATAAATTTGTACGCGATCTCTATGCCGCCTTTGACCCCTTAAGTGAAAGCTACAATGCACTAATTGAGTTACAACTTGCAGAGGCAAGTGCACTAAGAGATGTTGGCCGCTCAGAAGCCAGTGCGACAAAAACGGCGATGATTATCTCTTCCGTTACTATTGTGATCGTAATGGTGATGATTGGTATGTTGATATTTAGGTCAATTAACGAACCACTCAGTCGTTTGCGTATGCGTATTGGTAACATTGCAAGAGATGCTGATTTAACCCAACGTGTAGTGGTTGAGGGGCAGGACGAGCTGAGTGAGATAGGAAACGACTTCAATACTATGGTGTCGAGCTTACATGAGTTAGTTACCAACCTAGTTACGATGGTGAATAGTCTGTCCTCAACATCCAACGAGCTAAATGGAATTAGTCAGTCAATTGCGGGCACTTCACAAGAACAAGAGCAGCAAACGGTAATGATCGCAACCGCAGCGACAGAAATGAGTAGTGCAATTCAGGAGGTTGCACATAATGCAATGAATACCGCAAACAAAGCAGAGATGTCGGGTCAGCTTGCAAAGCAGGGGATGGATGTTATTTCGCAAAATATTCAGGCCATCGAGCGTCTTGCCAGTGAGGTGGGAGATAACGCGCAGTTAATTAAAGCGTTGAACGACCAGTCGAATGAAATCAACCAAGTCGTGCTAATGATCCAAGGTGTGGCTGAACAAACAAATCTTTTGGCATTAAACGCTGCAATAGAAGCGGCGAGAGCTGGGGAATCAGGTCGAGGCTTCGCGGTTGTTGCTGATGAAGTTAGGCAATTGGCACACAACACGCAAAAAGCTACGGAATCGATCCGAGATATGATCAGTAAGTTACAGGGCATGGCACAAAATGCCGTGTCGTCAATGGAGAATGCACAGTCGAGTGCAGCTGCAGGAGTTGATAGGGCCAATGAGTCAGCTCAAATCATGACTGATATAGACAAGGCGGTGGATGAAATCGTCGGTATGAATATTCAGGTTTCAACGGCAACGGAAGAACAAACAACGGTGGTTGCGGAAATCAGCGAAAATATTAATGATTTCAGTAGCAGTATTTCTGAAATTACTCGAAGTGCGCAGAGTAATGCAGATGTGAGTAATGACTTAGAGGCGTTAGCTGAGCAGTTAAACGGTCAAGTGTCGGTATTTAAGGTTTAATGGCAACTCGACTTAGTACTTAATTTGGGAGGTTCGGCTCTTGGGATTGAAAACATAGTTACGTAAATTGGTGTGAGATAGAAAAGCGCGGGTTTCTAGTCAGAAGCCCGCGCTTTATTTATACCAGTTGTATTAAGTAAATGATCTATCTTGAAGCGGGGAAATAGCTTTAGTAGCAAGGCAAAAATTTTGCTATTTAGTTGTTCTAAATGAGAAATTTTTAACGAAGCTAATATGCTATTTCACCCTTCAAATTGATTAGAGAATTAATTCAATTGGTATTATAGGCATTTTTCTGTGGCGGCTAAGTTTTAAAGGCGTTGTAACCCTATCACGCCACAGCATTTGCATAGTGCTTTACGTTAAAACAGATATTCCATACTTAAATTGTATGCTCTAGGCTCGCTGTACTTTTTCGGCACGAAACCGTAAGTATCGTAATAGCTTTCATCTGTGAGATTACTGATATTCAGTTTAACACTCAGCTGGCTAGAGAATTGATATTTGACGTGTGCATTTAGTAAAAGCTGGCTATCTTGATCTGCGCGCACTGCGCCTCGACGACCACCTGTTGGAAGTCCAAGGTCAACACCTGGGACGTTTAAAATATCGACTTTTCTGTCTGTATCCCAAGTTGCATTTAGCCCTAATCGCCAAGCCCCATAAGTATACTTGGTGCTTGCATTGAGCGTTTGTCTTGGCGCATACAAGTTAATATCTTCGCCATGCTCATCGACAACATCAAAATCACTGTAACCAAGGTTTACTTGCCAATCATCTGTCAGCTTTGCTTCTAATTCAACTTCAAATCCATCGGCTTCAGCACCATCAACGGGTCGATATTTAGCAGGTCTTTGGTCTGCATATTCGGGAATAACAACACCGAAGTCCTCTTTTAAACTATCAAAGTAAGCGACGTTTAGACGTAGTTTGTCATCCCAAAGTGTGGTTTTGATGCCGACTTCTAAGTTCCGGGCGGTGATTGGTGCTAATTGATTTAAATTGGCATCCACTTTATCTAGTTGCGGCTCATAAGCATCGGTATAACTTGCATACGTGCTGATCTGGTCATTGAGATCGTAAACCAGTCCCAAGTATAAGCTCTCACCGGTTTCTTCACCTTTATCGCTTGAGAATCCGCTCCAAGCAAAGTCACGCTCATTGGTACGTTCATAATCAAAAAATTTGACACCAACAATGGCGTGAAGGGCATCCGTTAACGTTAACTTACTGCTGAGTGCAATACTCTGTTCTTTCGTCGTTTTGTCCCAATAGCCAATAAATTGCTTATCTGTCGCAGTTAAATGAGCGGCTGGGTGAAGGTTATTAATCGATTGGAGTGGATAAAATACTGTTCTCGCGTTTTCATCCAGTTCTTCGAAGCGATCGTCTGTGGACTCAAAATCGGCATTTAAATAGGTGATATTCACCTGATGTGCGCGGTCAAATAACTCAAACCGACCAACCAGTCCCAAAATAAAATTAGTCCCATCAACCGTTTCAACCCAGCGTCTGTCACCGCCTTGAAGGCCAAGACCTGTTTCTTTGTCTGGGTTACCACTAAAGTAGGTCAAGGTAATGTCAGCTTCTGTTTTACTGTATTGTGCGCCAAAGTTAAGTTCCCAATCTAAATTGATTTGGTGAGATAATTTTAAATGATAACTTTGGTGGGTATTGCCGTTGTGACTATCTGGCGATGATAAATTTGTTTTCTTGTCTATTTCGACGGAACTACCATCAGAGTAAAAAATGGGTAATCCCCAGGGTGATAGTTTCAGTTCATTGTCTTGGTAATGAACACTAAGCGAGGCTTCGGTATCTTCGGAGAAATAATGATGTAATTGGGTGTATGCGACGATCTTATTACTATTTTCTTTGTCGACAAAGCTATCTCTTTCCTCATAGGCAAGAATAACTCGTCCGGCCAATGCTTCATCTTTCGTTAGGGAGCCTGTTGCATCTATGTGTGTACGCACTTTATTCCAAGAGCCAATCTCAGCACCAACTTCAACAAATCCACTTCGGTCTGGTTGTTTTGTGATGACATTTAATGTTGCCGATGGTTGTCCTGCACCCGCCATTAACCCCGCAGCGCCCCGAAGAACCTCTACTCGGTCATAGACAATAGTGTCTAAGCGACTCTCTTGTGGTCCAGCAATTGAGGTCGGTAAGCCATCTTTAACCAATGCATTGACGAGATACCCACGAGAAGTAAACTCAGTATTATCACCCGCGCCAAATTTGTATCTTGAGATACCTGTTGCCTGTACCATGATGTCCTCAAGGTCATTCAGCTCGAAGTCTTTTATATAATCGTGGCTTAACACGGTAACAGACTGGGGGGTTTCTTTAATGGTAAGGTCAAGTCCTGTAGGACCCGAGTTACGCTTGATTGGCTGGCCAACAACACTGATCCGTTCAATATTGTCGCGCTCGGCTTTTGCTGCCGCATTTGGAGAAAAATAAAGGAGTGATAACATCAGAGCTAGTGCTGTAGATTGATGCGCTTTGGTTTGCATGGGTGTTTCCTTTCCTAAATTGTTTTTTCGTCACAAGAGATAAAGGTGAAAGTTCCTATGAAATGTAGGAGCTATTTTTCTGAGATTGAACCAAACTTTTGAATGGTTCTAACTGAAAACAGAAATTATTTTCAATTCTAAATGATAATTCTTTTTGTTACCATAAGAGGTAATGCAAAAAATGAATTATTGCAAAAATAATGGCTTACCCAAATCTCATAGTTGTTAGGATCTGATTGTTAGGTGGGATGTCAATTAGGTTGGATAGCGCTGTCACAGGGGCTTATCTATTTTTGAATATTAATACAAGGCAAGGAAGTGAAGTCGTTTTATGTCTTCGCTATTAGGTGGTCCATGACGGCAAAACAATGGTTCAATTGGCATAGTTTGAGTGGCGTGTGGTTTGGGGTGTTGCTGTTCATAATATGTTGGACTGGCGCGTTTGCGAGTATTGCCCACGAACTAGATTGGCTATTCAACGATCAGGTGAGGGCAGTAGACGGGCAATCAAAAATAAGCTTAGCAGCAGCTTACGAGATGGTACAAAAGGCGTATCCTGATGCCCAAATTGGGATAGCCTTTACAGGTCCTGATAGCTATTTTGCACATGACATCGTGATGCGAATGCCTGATAGTCCATGGCAACATGTTTATGTCGATCCATATTCAGGAACTATCTTAGGTGAAAGTAGTTTTTTTAATATTCAGCGCTTTTTTCGCGATTTCCATATGCATTTTTTTGGCGTGTTTGACAGCATCATTTCATACTATCTTGTGCTCATCTTTGCAGTTCCTTTATGTATCTCGACCGTGAGTGCGCATTATGTATATCGCGGCTGGTGGAAAAAGTTATTTGCATTTACGTTTAGCGGGGATGCACGTGCCAAGATGGCAGGTATGCATAAAATAAGTGGGGCGTGGGGCTTATGGCTTGCGGTTGTTATTTCGCTTACGAGTATTTGGTATCTATTTGAGTTTGTTCGAATGGATATGGTCGATGGTAAAACAGCTTTTACTGATGTTGGGGATTTTGCCGTTAATCCTTTGGCTGAACTGCCGAGACAGGATAAACCCCAATTGTCTGTTGTGGAATTATTCGCAATAGTAAAAGCGACGAGACCCGATCTTGAGGTGAAAGCTATTCGCTATTCTGGGGGGTATTTTTATGCTGAAGGACAATCGCAGGATTGGATAGTTCGGGATAGGGCAAACAAGATCTATGTCAACCCTTACACGGGGGAAGTTGTTTATAGCCAAACAGCATCGAGCCAAGGACTATATTGGCGATTATCCGACACCGCAGATCCTCTACATTTTGGCAATTTTGCGGGGATATGGGGGAAGATACTGTGGTTTATATTTGGGGTTGTGCTCTCATTTTTGGTTCTCAGTGGTACTTACATGTATATCAAGCGGCAGTTTAAATTGCGCCGCAAAGATGAGTACCGAGGTGTAATGGTATCACTAGCGTTGAGTTTCGGATTGGTCTTATGCATTTGTTTTTACGCCCATCGCACAATTGCGGGTTATGGTATGGCAGGAAAGTGGCCGGAATTGCCGCTTGCTTCGTTGACTTTTTTATTAGGCTGGGTGTCACTAACTTGCTTGATTATTCTGGTTTGGAGCGCCGCCCTGCTCAATTTACGTCATAAAAATAGCTCTTCTTCGCTCAGGTTGAATCGGTATTAATTGCAGCTGACCAAAAAAAACCTCGCAGCAGCGAGGTTTCTTCACTCATGAAACTGTGCTTACACAACACCACGAGGTAAGCGACAGTCGTGATCTTTTGCTGCTAGTTCAGCAATCCACTGTTCTTCCGCTTTGAAGCCATCTTCGTTTTCTGTAACGATAGTAAAGCTTGCTGATTTTACAGCTGCTGCCTTCGGCGCTTTCTTAGTCGTTTTCGCTTTTTTGGCAGGCGCCTGCGTTGTCTCACTTGCTACAGCTGACCCTGAAGTTAGCTCTTCTGTTAATTCAGCTACCTCAGCAAGACGCATGTTTTTGCCACCATCGATGCTATACCAACCTGGCTTTGCAGTGATTTCAGGCTTTTTGCCATGTGCAGCTTCGTACGCAGCTTCGAAAGCGCTTAGTACTTCAGTTTTATCTAGTTTACTCATCGTAGATCCTAGTCGTGTTGTACGCGGATACGCGGGTTAAGATTAAACTCTATTTATACCCATATTTGCGCAAATTTTCAATTTTTTACGTTTTTCAGCGCCAATTTATCGAACTTTAGCCTGGTTTTGATGCCTTTTTCGACGCTTAAAGTGCTTCAGGGTCGATAATGCGACGTATCGTGATCCACATACTACCAACTTGTTCATGCCAAATTCGAGTGACTATATCTAGCGCCTTATCATTTGCGATAAACTGCCGACTTAATGGGAGTGACTTAAAATTATAAAACTCTGTCGGGGCAGGGAATACTTCAACGCCTTGTGCTTCAAATAGGTTTTTTGCGCGTTTCATGTGCGAAGCTGACGTGACAAGTGCAACATCATAATCTACCAAAACGGGCGCGAGCATTTTCGCTTCGTCTGCGGTGTCTTTGGCATTGGGGTTTTGCTTGATACGGGTAGCGGAAATACCTAAGCTCTGTGCAGTTTTAGCCATGAGTCCTGCGCTTGTTGCGTTGCCATAGCCATAACCAGAAACATACAGCTGGGCTTTTGGGTAAATATTAGCAAGTCTAATGCCTTCAACTAGTCGAGCTAAACCGCAACTACCTAGTTGAGCATTACTGGGGAGGGAATCATCGGGGTATAAATTACAACCAAGCACAACAATTCTGTCTATGTTTTTGTGCCTGCTTGGATTGAATGCGGTGAGCGTGCCCTTATCCCACTCGATAATGTGTTGCGCGACATAAGGAGTGGATATGCTCCAAGTAGTTAGTAGGACCAACCAGACTGTGATATACGGCCCTTTGCGTGTTTTGGCGATAAAAAACATGAGCCCCATAAGTGCAACCAAAGATAACGGTAACGGCATCAGAAGTTGACCGATAACCTTTTTGACTTCAAACATTTAAACATGCCTTAGATTTAGATAAGCCTGACGCAATGCTAGCATGAGATGGGAGCTGTAGAAATGTATAACAATTAGGGCTCAAAAAGAGCCCAGTCAACTATCTTGCCGTGGTTTTACGGCAAGTATTGAGGAAATGGCGATAAACAGGGTTATCTTTCATGCTTTTCTTCATTGCTAAATACATTGGACGATTTAGCCCAAGAGCGCCTAGAGGAATCGATTTAATCAGCCCTTGGCTTTCATACGGTGTGACCAACCAGTCTGGTAAGGCCGCAACCCCCATACCCGCACTCACAAGTTGGAAGATTAATAAACCTTGATCGACGGTTTTTAGCGTACCATCAAAGCGTGCATTTTGAATAAAGTGCTTAAATATGTCCTGACGCTCGCGAGGAATAGGGTAAGAAATGATGGTTTCATCTTTTAGGTCGAGTGCTGTGACATAGGCCTTCTTGGCCAATTCGTGATCTGGTGCAACGATTAACTTTAATTTAAAGTCAAAAAGATGCGCGTATTCGAGCTGTTCTGGTTCTCGAATGTCCGAAGTAAGCACTAAGTCCAGCTCATCTTCAATAAGGTCAGGAATCGCATCATAGCTAAAGCCTCGTTCGTAATCGACTTTAATGTCAGGCCAAAAGGTATTGAATTCTTTAATCGTTGGCAGCAACCAGTGAAAACAAGCATGACATTCCACGCTTAATCTGAGTTGTGAGATGGGCTGGTTAAGGCTTTCCTTCAAACGACACTTTGTTGCTTCAACTTTAGGCAATACATCATTGGCGAGCTCTAATAGCAACATGCCTTGAGGGGTAAAGCGTACCGGTTGGGTCTTGCGCTCGAATAGTTGGCAGTCGAGTTTGTTCTCTAGATCTTTGATCTGATGAGATAAAGCGGATTGAGTCAGGAATAGCTCTCGTGCTGTATTCACAAGAGAACCAGTTTCTTTCAAGGTGGAGATAGTCTTTAGGTGCTTTATATCAATCATTATCAACAATTCTCATATTTGAAGTGAGCAAATCTCAGCATTACTCAATATTACGATTCTATTTAGTTATTATCAATGTCTAGACGTCTAAATACCTACGGTGAATTGTTCAAAAATTCACAAATCCACTATAACACTAAAAATGACAGCGTTGTCACTACTTCTGTAAAAATTTTGCAAAAAATTACAAATTAATTTTATTCATATGAAATCTGAAAAAGCATCAATTGTTGTTTTTGATTATGATAATTAAATTTAGACATCCATACACCTAGACGGAATTAAAATCATGGCATTAACACATAATTTGGGTTTTCCACGCGTAGGCAAAAAACGTGAACTTAAATTTGCAGTAGAGCGCTATTGGTCAGGCGACTTAACGCAAGACGACTTAATCGCGGAAGGAAAGCGCATTCGTGCAGAAAATTGGGCATTGCAAGCTGATGCTGGTGTTGACCTTCTCCCTGTCGGCGATTTTGCTTGGTATGATCACGTGTTGAATATTTCATTACTTGTCGGCGCTATTCCTAGTCGTCACAAAAATGATGAGTCTGTAAATCTCGATACTTTGTTTCGGATTGGCAGAGGGCGAGCACCAAGCGGCTGTGCGTGTGCTGCAAGTGAAATGACGAAATGGTTCAACACCAATTATCATTACATTGTCCCCGAGTTAACTCAAACGCAGGAATTTTCCCTAACTTGGACGGAGTTGTTTACTCAAGTAGAAGAAGCACAATTACTTGGCTACCGAGCAAAACCCGTATTGGTCGGCCCGGTAACCTATCTCTACTTAGCTAAATGCGTTGGTCAAGAGTTTGATAAATTAGTTTTATTAGATAAGTTATTGGCTGTATATCAGCAGGTACTCGGCAAGCTTGCACAGCAAGGTGTTGAGTGGGTACAAATTGATGAACCTATTTTAGCATTGGAAATCGACGATGCTTATCGCAGCGCGCTGCGCCGGAGTTTTGATGCGTTGAGTGGCCAAGGAGTAAAAGTGTTGTTAGCCAGTTATTTTGACTCCGTACAAGCGCATGTTGAAGATATTCAATCTTACCCCGTAGAAGGCGTGCATTTTGACTGCGTAACGGCAAACTACGACTTGGCTGCGTTAGAGAAAGTAGTTGGGCAAGATAGCGTACTGTCTCTCGGGATTGTGAATGGTCGTAACATTTGGCGCTCGGATCTCGAAGGTGTATATCAGCAACTTGCTCTGGTTCATGAACGTCGCGGTGATAATCTCTGGCTCGCTCCTTCGTGCTCATTATTACATACGCCAGTGGACTTAGAGCAAGAGCAAAAGCTTGATAGTGAGTTAAAGTCTTGGCTCGCATTTGCCAAACAAAAAGGGCAAGAGCTGGCATTATTGAAAAATGCATTGGAGCAGCGTGATATTACCCAGTTGGTCGAATATTCTAAGCCTGTAAAAGCGCGTTTGACTTCTACTCGAGTGAATAATAATGAGGTGCAGCAGCGTGTTTCAGCGCTTACAGCAAAAGACGGTCAACGCACGAGTGAATTCGCAACCAGAATTAAAAAACAAGCACAATCGCTAAATTTACCCTTATTGCCAACCACAACGATAGGCTCTTTCCCACAAACCCAAGCTATTCGTAAGGCGCGACGTGATTATAAAGCGGGTACGTTGAGTACTGATGCTTATCAAAGCCAGATGGAAGCGGAGATCCGTTATGCCGTTGAAGAACAAGAAGCGCTTAACTTAGATGTGCTTGTACATGGCGAAGCAGAGCGCAATGATATGGTTGAGTATTTTGGTGAATTACTCGAAGGCTTTGCCTTTACGCAGTTTGGTTGGGTGCAAAGTTATGGGTCGCGCTGTGTTAAACCCCCTGTGATCTGGGGAGATGTCTCGCGTGCAGCACCAATGACAGTGAAGTGGACGAGTTATGCACAGAGCTTAACCAAAAAACCGATGAAGGGCATGCTAACAGGGCCGGTGACTATTTTATTTTGGTCGTTTGTCAGAGATGACTTAGATAAGCCGAGCATCGCGAATCAAATCGCATTAGCACTGAGAGATGAAGTAGTGGATTTGCAAAATGCAGGGATTAAGGTGATCCAAATCGATGAGCCTGCATTTAGAGAAGGGATGCCACTCAAAGCCAGTCAGTGGAAAACTTACTTAGCGTGGGCGGCATATGCGTTTAGGGTATCTGCAAGTGGTGTGAATGACGAAACACAGATCCATACGCATATGTGTTATTCGGAGTTTAACGATATTATCGCCGCCATAGCGGATATGGATGCGGACGTGATCACAATTGAAACGTCACGTTCAAATATGACCTTACTCGACGCCTTTGAAGATTTTGACTACCCCAATGACATCGGGCCTGGCGTTTATGATATTCACACGCCAAACGTACCTGAGGTGGTATGGATAAAAGATTTAATTCACAAAGCAGCGAAGAAAATCCCAGTAGAAAGATTATGGGTGAACCCTGATTGTGGGCTTAAAACTCGAGCATGGACAGAAACCCGGGCTGCACTTGAGAATATGGTGGCAGCAACCAAAGAGCTTAGAAGCGAATTAGGTAGAAGTTAAACTAAACCGGTTCAAACACCTCATTGTTTATAAACAATGAGGGATTTGCTAGGGCCTGTTGACCTTTGCTGTTTGATTTTTGTTCTTCTGAGTGTGTTTTGGTCGCGACGCTCGACTTGCCGCCTAGTAATCTAGGCAAAAGTTGAGCAACAATGAACAAAGTGCACTCAGATGAACCCAAAGGGCAGCGCTTGATTAGCATTTCTACTGTGTTATCGCCAGACTTACATAGAATGACTATGCTACGCTGGCTCTGTCTTGTATAAATACCAATCAAACTGCTGCAAAAACAAACTTGAAAGATCAACAGGCCCTAGTTTCTACTCAGTAAAAATGCCATCGCTTGATCTGCGGCTAATGGTTTAGAAACAATATAACCTTGGCCAAACTGACAGCCTTTTTGCTTTAATAGCTGCCACTGGGTTTCGAGCTCGATACCTTCAGCGACAACGGTCAGGTTAAGTGATTGTGCAAGCTTCAAAATCGCATCAACTAGGGGGTTTTCTCTTTCAGTTAGTTGGTCAATAAAGCTCTTATCAATTTTAAGCACATGAATGGGGAGCTGGTGCAAATAACCTAAAGCAGAGTAACCGGTGCCAAAGTCGTCAAGATAAAGCTTCACTCCAAGGGATTCTAATCCTTGAATAATTTTGGTTGCGAGAGCTAAGTTTGCTATTAATCCAGATTCTGTGATTTCCAAACATAAAGAGCCAGGTGTAAGCTCATAATGATGATAAAGTTGCTGGATCGTATCTACGAACTCTAAGCTTGCGAAATGTCGCGATGAAACATTTACCGTAACACGAGTTTTCGGCAGCTTTTGCGCTTTCCAACGTTTGAGTTGTTTGGCTGCTAATTCCAACAAATGTAAGTCAAGTTCAATGATCTGTCCGGTTTGCTCTGCAATTGGAATAAAAGCATCTGGAGAGACGAGACCATTTTTGGGGTGAAACCAACGGACGAGGGCTTCAAAGCTCACAATAGCGCCAGTCGTGAGAGAAAATATCGGCTGATAGTACAGCGCAAATTCATTGTTTTTTATGCCATGTTGCAGATCATTTTCAATATCGGCTTGCTGTTTTAGGCGCTTGCGCATGGCATTATTAAAATAGCAGACCTGACCCCGACCCGAAGATTTTGCTTCGTACATGGCGGCATCTGCTTGCTGCAGTAAATTAATTGCGCTATCGGACTCATTATCAGTGAACGCAACGCCAATACTGCCAGAAGCTTGCAGAACATGACCATCTATATGAAGGGGCTTGGTTATTGCTGTGGTGATCCTATCAAGCAGCAGAGTGACTTGTTGCCTGTCTTGGACATTTTCCATAAAAATTGCAAACTCATCACCCCCGAGCCGCGCGAATGTATCGGTTTTGCGAATACAGCCATTTATCATCTCGACAATAGCAATCAAGAAATGGTCACCAACATCGTGGCCAAGTGAGTCATTAATGCTCTTAAATCTGTCTAAATCCAGATAAATTAGGCAGTGCAAATTAGAGGACTCGATTCGTGCAAGCCTCAAAATGGCATGCTTGATCCGCTCTAACAATAAATAGCGATTGGCAAGACCAGTTAAATCGTCATGTAAGGCTCTATGCTCTAACGCTTGCCGTGAAAGCTGCCGGTCTATGGCCATGCTGACTTGACGACTTATATAAGTCAAAATAGATAAATCATGATTTACGAAAGCTTGGTCGTTATTGTAGCTTTGCAGTACAATCACGCCCTGATATTGATCATTAACCAAAAATGGTACGCCTAACCAAGAGCGCGGCGAGCGGCCCACCATTTTAAAATCACCCCGCGTAATGTGCATTCTAAATTGATTGTTATCACACAGCAGTGGTCGTTGGTTCTTCAGAATATAGTAGGATGCAGTATGCTTAATCTGATCTTTTGATACTTTTTGATGTGCATTACATTTTTCGCCTCCCTCAATCAAATAATCGATTTCTAAAATATCCTGTTGAGTATCATAAAGGCCGATAAAGAAGTTCTCGGCGCAAAGCTGAGAGGCAATGATTTTATATAAGTCATCATAAAAAGCTTCAAGGTTCTCAAAGCGGTAAGTGATGTTTGCAATTTTAAGCAGGGACTTTTCTAAATTCTGTGCTTGGTGTAACTGGGCAATCGTGGTTTGGAGGTTTTCTAAGGTACGTAACTGATGGATTTTGGCACTGAGCAGATGTGCGACCGTCGATAATATCTGTAAATGTGCGGAGGTAAAATAATCGGCCTCTGGATGCTCACAGTCAATCACACCGATTAAATGACCGTCATACTCAAGTGGTACACAAAGCTCTGACATGGCGGGTCGTAAGTCAGCAATGTACATAGGGTGAGCGGCGACGTTTCCAGAAATAAAGGGCGCTCTAGTAGTTGCTACTTGACCAGTAATACCTAAACCAATCTTTATCTTGGTTTGTTCAACACGATAATCACCATTAGCATGGGAAACGCCCATACTTGCAGCGACTTCTAGATATTCTTGGTAAGGATCAGCGAGATAGATAACACAATCTACAAACCCCAGTCGGTTGACAACCTGTGTCGTAACGTATTCAAATAATTCGTCAAGTTTGGTTAGATGCAGCAGCGACGAAGAAAACTGGTTAATGATGCTAAGCTGCTCAGTTTTTGATTCTAATTTTTGGTTCTCAGATAGCATACATATTTCTCATGAAAAGATGCTACTAAGTTAACTTAAATTGTACATATTTACCAATATTGTGAAAAATGAAAACGCGCTAAAGTAAACTCACAAAGTGAAATAATCTGCGGTTGGCCTGAAAAACTTTACTAACACCCATGTGCAGCCTATGATCGGGCAAATTCAGCAGTGGAAGAGAGCAATGACGAGCAAACAAACGCTAACGATTACACGACCAGATGATTGGCATGTGCACCTACGTGATGGTGATGTATTGGTCGATACGGTAAGAGATATTAGTCGCTATATGGGCCGCGCGATTATCATGCCAAATCTGGTCCCACCAGCAACTTGCACAGAGACTGCTTTGGCTTATCGTGACCGCATAATGGCCGCTAATCCTCAAGGTAACTTTCAGCCTCTAATGGTGTTGTACCTTACGGATAACACTACTCCTGAAGAAATAAAAAAAGCGAAAGCAACCGGTCATATCGTTGCTGCTAAGTTGTATCCAGCCGGTGCGACGACAAACTCAGCGTCGGGGGTAACGGATATTGAAAACGTGTATCCAGCACTTGAAGCGATGCAAGAAGTTGGCATGTTGCTGCTTGTGCACGGTGAAGTGACGGACTCATCTATTGATATTTTTGATAGAGAAAAAGTATTCCTTGAGACGAAGCTATCTAAAGTCGTTGATAACTTTCCAGCGCTAAAAATCGTACTCGAACATATCACAACAAAAGATGCCGTTGATTTTGTCAATCAAGCACCTGACAACGTTGCAGCAACTATCACTGCTCATCACTTGCTTTATAACCGCAATCATATGTTGGCTGGTGGTATTCGCCCTCACTATTATTGCTTACCTATCTTAAAACGTAATACACATCAACAAGCGCTAATTGAAGCGGCGACAAGCGGAAGTAAGAAATTCTTTTTGGGCACTGATTCAGCCCCTCATGCGAAAGATAAAAAAGAAGCCGCATGTGGCTGTGCCGGTGCATACACTGCACATGCCGCAATAGAGCTATACGCCGAAGCATTTGAAGACGCGGGAGAGCTTGATAAATTAGAAGGCTTTGCGAGTCACTTTGGTCCGGACTTTTATGACTTACCACGCAATACAGATACCATTACGCTGACTAAGTCTCCTTGGCAAGTGCCTGATGCATACAAATTAGGTGAAGGATCTGTTGTTCCTATTAAAGCGGGTACAACTATTGACTGGAAAGTTGAATGAGATTTAAACAAAATGTAATTAAATCTTCTTAATCCTAACTAGAAAGCGCTATTATGGCGCTTTTTTCGTAACAAAATTAAAATTCACAGAATACAATTTGTTTTTTATTAATTTTAATATAGTATTCAATATAAATATTAAAACTAAGCTTAATTGAGAGAGTATCAATGCGTGAGATCAAGTCTTTTATTAAAAATGCAAGCTACGGTGATTTAGAAAAAGCGTTAGAGCTTATCCAAAAAGCACTGGACGAGCAAAAGGAACAACAGCAAGCTAAAGAAGAGGTATTGGCTATGCTGAAAGAAAAAGGACTTACGCTTGATGATTTAGTGGGCACTACGTCAGCTGACCGTCGTTCTAAAGTAAAAGCAAAATACCGTATTGAAAAAGACGGTGAGGTAATCGAGTGGACTGGCCGTGGTAAAACACCTAAAGTATTCCAAGGTGTTAACCTAGATGATTATCTAATCTAATAATGCTTTATTATGAAGGTGGTTCGGTATTGAACAACCTTTGTTTAAATTGCTTAAATAAAAGGCGTACCTTAGTAGGTACGCCTTTTTTGACTTAATTATATATCCCCTGAGGCGCTTATTTACGTTTTAAGACCTTATCAGCAGGAAGCGGTACAAAATACACTGCTCCACTTTCGTAAATCTAGCGAGTCTGCAGTAATTGTTTTGCCTACTGGCGCCGGAAAGAGTTTAGTTATTGCGGAGCTTGCACGGCTTGCTAGGCACAAAATATTAGTGTTGACTCATGTTAAAGAGCTTGTAGAACAAAATGCACAAAAATATAAAAGCTATGGATTACAAGCGAGCATTTTTTCTGCTGGATTAAAAGAAAAGTCGTTACAGCATCAGGTGACTTTTGCCAGTGTGCAGTCGTTGTCTCGAAATTTGTCACAACTTAATCAATTCTATTCATTAGTTATCATTGATGAATGTCACCGAGTAAGTGGTGATGATAATAGTCAGTATCAGCAAATTTTAAACCAGCTGACTGAATTTAATCCTGAATTAAAGTTACTGGGCTTAACAGCAACACCTTATCGCTTGGGTATGGGATGGATATATCATAAGCATTATCACGGTTTTGTGAGGGGGAAAGCAGAATCACCATTTAAGCGGTGTATTTATGAGCTGCCGCTCAGACATATGATAAAAAACTCGTACCTAACGCCACCTAAAAAAATTGATCCAGCGGTTGAAAATTATGACTTTTCTAGTTTAAGTACAGATTCATTTGGGCGTTATTCAGAATCTGATATGAATACATTATTACAGGCTCAGACCCGTGCAACAAAAAGCATTATCTCGCACTTACTAGCGCTAAGTGAGAATAGGGTCGGCGTAATGATTTTTGCCGCGACGGTTATGCATGCAAAAGAAATTCTCGGCTATTTACCTGAGCAATATAGTGCGCTAATAACGGGTGAAACCAAATCTGCCGTGAGAGATGCACTTATCGTCCAGTTCAAAAATAGAGAAATTAAGTATTTAGTGAATGTTTCTGTGCTGACTACCGGGTTTGACGCGCCCCATGTTGATGTTATCGCTATCTTGAGACCCACGGAGTCCGTGAGCCTCTATCAGCAGATTGTAGGCAGAGGACTTAGGTTAGACGAAAATAAAGAAGCTTGCTTTGTCATTGATTATGCTGGCAATGACTTTGACTTATTTGCACCTGAAGTGGGAAGTAAAAAGCCAGATTCAGACAATGAGCCCGTACAGGTGCTGTGTCCTGGTTGTGGCTTTGCCAATATTTTCTGGGGCAAGGTAGACGAGCAAGGCAAGCTTATTGAGCATTTTGGTAGGCGCTGTCAGGGGTTGCTTGAAGACGATGAAGGTCACTCACAGCAATGTGATTATCGTTTTAAGTTTAAAGAATGTGAGCAGTGCGGTGCAGAAAATGATATTGCTGCAAGGCAATGTCATCAGTGCGGCGGAATAATGGCAGACCCAGATGATAAGCTGCGCGCGGCACTGAATTTAAAACATGCAATGGTATTACGCTGTAGCGGGCTATGTAGCGAAGTACTCGGTGGCAATAAATTAAAAATTACTTACTTTGATGAGGATGGGGCAAGTTGCAGTGAAGTCTATGACTTTTCTAATCAAAAGAGCCTATTTATATTCCACCAGCAATTTGCAAAGCGGAGAAAGTCAACATCGGCACCTGCGCAATGGCAGTCAGCTGAAGAAGTGATAGATACTGACTTAATTGCACCGGATTTTGTGATTGCTAAATTACACAAGAAGTTTGGTTGGCAGGTTTCTGAAAAGCTGTTTGATTATCAAGGAAGCTACAGAAAGGCCGACAAAAGTTAGCTTTTCTGTAGCAAGTTTATTCTTCCGAGGCCATTAAGCCCCAGCCATCACCATATCCTTCATAGCCATTGGCTATGCTTTCTAGGTATTGCTCTGTCTGACTCAGCAGCTCGTGCATAGGGACCATAGTCACTGTGGTGATCACTTCCCAAACGCCAGTATCAGGACATTGTTGTAACTGGGTTTTAGGTGCTAATTCATCTTTCTCAATCGCGCTACTGAAGCGCTTAGCATCATCAGCTTGCTCGAAAAGAATATAAAAATCGATATTCTGCATTTGCGTCAGATCAACGCCAGCAGCGGCAATCTCAGCTAAAAGTTCACCGTTATCATCATTTGGGAATTGCATAATTTCACTCTGCAGGTTCAATTGCTGCTATTGTCCGTCATCTGCAAGAAAATAAAAAGGATGAATGTAAATAAATGTGCGATAAAGCCACTGCGTTACATCAAAATACACCCTATGTTCAGCTTAAGCTCAGTAAAATTGCACTTTCTCTGAAAAGTCGTTTTACAGTATCCATTTTCACAAGCACAATGGCGTTATCGATGCCCATAAGTCGCGATATTTAGGTCGTTTTATTTTAATGAAGCCGTATTTCTCTTGTTTAACACTAGCGCTTTTTTTGTGCTGCTTTTCCTCGTTTAACGCAGGTGCGGAGTCTCGCCCTGCATCAGTAAAAATCTCCAACATTGAAGTCAAAGTCGAAAACGGCGACGTAGAAGACAACATCACTGGTTTTTTAAAATCTTACAAAGGTAAGCCAAAAGTCCCTCGGGTGATGAAAGAGGTACGTGCGGACATACGTCGCGCTTTGCATGCTTTAGGTTATTATCATTTTGATATTCAACTCAGTGGAGCAGGGCAAAACGTCATAGCCGAAGTCAAACTTGAAGCACCACTGAAATGGAAAGATATTAATATTGAGCTTGTGGGCACGGGGAAGGACAATGCGGATTTAGTTTCGCTTATCAAAGATGTACCAATCCAAGTTGGCAAGCAAGTTAATCATAGTGATTATCAGGCAACGAAAAGCCGCTTTGAAAGCGAGCTACTAGAACTTGGATATTTTGATTATCAATGGCAGGAGTCCAAGTTGCTTGTTCACAAAGCGAATCGCTATGCTGGCGTGCGACTACTTCTCAACACAGGTAAACGTTATCAATTTGGCGACCTTGCTATTGAGGGAAACACCAAAGCGGCTAACTATATACGTTCGCTAAGCCCATTTTCGAAAGGGCAGCCGTTTGAAGCTAGCCTCTTGTCTGATTTTAATCTGTCTTTAAATGCCACACCTTATTTTAGTGCGATAAAGGTTTATCCGCTGTTAAAGGACCGGACGAGCGATCAGATCCCCGTTCGAGTGAGTGTTGAAGACAAACCCGCAAATAGCTTTGAAGTGGGTGCTGGCTACAGTGATGATGTGGGTGCAAAAACCCGTTTTAAGTGGACTAAACCTTGGATCACCGAGGATGGCCATTCCTTTGAATCCAATCTGAGGCTGTCGCAAAAGCAACAAGATATCACTGCCAGTTATACCATTCCAGTAGACAATCCTAACGACGATTTATGGCGTGTGTTAGGCGGTTATAAGGTGCAGGATGAAGTAACTGAAGGGATCAACAGCCGGATTTGGAACGTACAAGTACAGCGACAATGGCTAACGGATGACGAGTGGGTGAGGACGGCGTTTTTGAAACGTGAACACGAAACTACGGAACAGCTAGGCGAAAAACAACGGACGGAAATGTTGATCCCAGGTATTAGCTACTTAAAGAAAGAAAGTAAAGGTGGCGCGCTACCTTATTGGGGGAACGAGCGCCTGATCTCCATTGAAGCTGCAGCAGATTCTGTACTATCGTCTGCAAATATGTTGAAAGTGAGATGGAACAATGAATGGTTAAGAAGCTTTGAAACCAAGCACTTGTTTTTTGGTCGTTTAGACTTAGGGGCGATTGTGACAAAGGATATTGACCAAATTCCGTTTACCCATCGTTTTCTTGCTGGGGGGGATCAGAGTATCCGTGGTTTTGCCTATGAATCTATCGGCCCTCGCGATGACGAAGGGCGCATACTTGGCGGCAGATATTTAGCCACTGGTACAGTGGAATATAACTATCAATTCCATCCAAGTTGGCGAGCTGCTTTGTTTGTTGATGCGGGTACTGCAACGAACGATTTCTCGGACGCTTGGGAAGTTGGAGCTGGGTTTGGTTTTCGTTATTTAACCCCCGTTGGTCCAATCCGGCTCGATCATGCTTGGGGGCTGACCAAAGAAAGTAAAAGCACCCGTCTCAGTATTGTTATAGGACCTGAAATCTAATGCAGTTCAGAAGCTTAAGAATCAAAATCATTACTGCCATTATTAGCTTATTTTTACTTTTGGTTTGTTTATGCTTTACCTTGCCTGGGCAAAAGTTACTGGTTTGGACAGCGAATAAAACGGTTTCAGGGTTAGAAATCGATGGCTTAGATAAGCGCTTGTTATCTGGCGCCAATCTTACGTTGCGTTATCACAATGACAATATAGATATTCGTCTTAGAGACACCAAAGTCACTGTTGAGTGGTTGACCTGTGCCAGCGTTTGCATTGCGCTAGACGCAAAAACGATAGCGATCGTACAAAAGCAGAAAAGTGTCAGCGAAGCGGAAACTACTGAAAGTGGCCAAGTTGAGTTACCACTGCCAATTGCAATAAAACGTGCTCAAGTTCAGCAATTCTCGTTGGACACGCCGGAAATTACTGTGCGATTGCAAGGCTTAGACACGCAGTTTTCAGGTTCTGGCTCACATTTTAATGTCCCTTTTTTGCTGTTAGACAGTGTGAAGTTGACCACAAAGGCAACTGAACAGCCTGTGCCTGCAAAATCGCCAGCACCATTTAATGCAATAGCGCCACTCCAACTGCCTAAGATAGATCTGCCGCTAACCGCTGAGCTCGGCGAGTTAAAGATTAACAATCTCGCGGTAGATGAGCAAACACTTGAGAATATCAAGCTTTCTCAAGTTGTAGTGGCTGAAAATGTGGACGTGGAGCAGGTTCAGCTTAACTATCAAGAATGGTTTATATCAGCAGCGGCAAAAATCTTGCTTAATGACTGGACTATTGATCTGAGGTCAACCTTGAGTGCGCCACAGGGGTTAGCCAGTTTAACACTGGCGGGTCGCCCTCACGATCTCACGCTTACTTTGAATAGCGAGGGAATGGCGTTTGCAAAACTGCAAGCCCATGCGGATTTGACAGCGACAAACTGGCCTTTTGATTTACAGGGTCAAATAGATAAATTAGTTATTCCTTCAGAGCCCACGACTTTAAAAGGTGCGACACTCGGCTTGAGCGGGGATGCCTCAAAATACAATTTGTCAGGCTCAATCGCTGTTAATACTGTGCAGTTTGGTGATGTTACCGCGACACTTGAAGGGCAAGGTGGACTACAAGCGTTTACATTAGCTAAAGCAAAGCTTCAGCTTGAAAAAGCGCAAGCGCAAATCGCGGGACAAGTGAACTGGTCGCAAGGGGTGAAGGGTAAAGTGAACGGGGACTTTTCTCAGCTACCAGTCGATAGATTACTAGGGCTAGTGCAATACGATGCAGGCCTGACGAAAAACGATATGCTGGCAGGGCAATTCGCGTTTGATTTTATGAGTCAAGGTGAACAGTGGCAGGTTAATGTTGAGCGCTTTAAGCTCGATGGTAAAGTAGCGGGTACACCACTTAATGCGGACGTTAAGGTCGTTGTGGATGAAAGCCTGCTAGGTGAGTTTAGCCATGCACGCCTGAATTATGGCAAAAATAGCCTGACGGTAAGCGGTGAGCTTGGTCAGCAGTTAGATCTCGATATTGACTTTCAGTTTGAGCAGGCGGCAAATACGCTTATTCCAGCTGACTTAAAGGGCAGTGGTGAAATCTTTGTTCAGGGCGACCACCTCAAGCCAAGGATTCAGACCGATATTAAGTTTGACTCTGTGCGTTACCAGAATATAGCACTACATGGCTTAACGACGAAAGGCACGGTTGATATTGCCAATGAAGTGACTGGGCAAATTAAACTGGCATTAGACCGTTTGATTGTTGACTCTGAAATGGTTGAAGACATTCGTTTAGCTGTGAAAGGCAATCAGCAGCAACATAACGCGACATTGGATATTCGTGATAAGCGAGTGGTTGCAAGCTTTGAAGTCAATGGCAAGTTGCAACAGTCCACTTGGCAGGGAGAATTATCGTCTGGAGAGGTAACTTCTCAAGGGCAAACGATAGCATTGCAAAGTCCTGCCGCAATCGTGATCAGTGAAGTCAGTCAACGCATTGCAAAGCAGTGTTGGCGGATGGATGATACTGATTTGTGTTTTGCAGCCGAGCAACAAGGCACACAAGGGCAAGCCGATGTTAAACTGGAGAAATTGGCACTTGCTAAACTACAAACTTGGTTGCCAGCAGAGCTCAAAGTAACTGGTGAAACTCAGGCCGTGGCTAAACTTGCGTGGCAAAATGGCCAAGTAACGCGAGCCGATGGCGAGCTGAACATTGTTGATGCCGGCGTTACGACTCATGGGCAAACATTTTCAATTTCTGAATTTAAAGCGTTACTAAAAACCAATAACAAACAAATCCACGCTGATTGGCGCATGACCTCCGAAATCTTAGGTAAGTTCAGTGGTGATACGCGTGTGCCGCTAGATAAACAATCCCCCCAATTAGCTGGTAACGTAAAAATAGAGTCAATTGAGCTGGCTAAGTTGTCAGCGCTACTAAACCGAGTAACGGAACAAAGTTTTGACCTGCAAGGGGAAGTGTTAGGGGATATAAATATTTCAGGTAGCCTCGCGGCCCCTGAAGTGAACGGTAAACTAACTGCTCAGCGCTTATTTATGTCTTCTGACTCTTTGCCTGTTGAAATTGATAAAGGTCACATCAATCTTGATTTTAATGCCACTTCCGCTCAACTTGAGGCTGAGTTAACAGCAGCAAAAGGCGGCAAGGTAGCACTAACTGGCGAAGCCTATTGGTCGCCCGAGCTCTCTGCTGAAGTAAAAATAAAGGGCGAAAATATTTATGTGCAACCAGACTCACAGATTGAACTAACCGCAAGCCCGGATCTAACATTTGCCTATAAAGATAAGATTGCGCGAGTACTTGGAGAAATTGTGGTGCCGTTTGGCCGAGTAAACATTGAATCTCTGCCTGAGGGAGTCACATCTCCAAGCGATGATGAGGTCATTGTTGATGCCAAAGTGAAAAAGCAGATGTCGGTGCCAGTTCAACACGAAATAGATTTAAAACTGACCGTTAAAGATAACTTTAGGGTGAAGGCGCTTGGGCTAGATAGCTTTGTTACCGGTGCAATCGAAATTGACAAGCAAGTTGAGTCGCCAATGTTAGCAACGGGAGAGTTGCAATTGCGAGAGGGGAAATATCGTGCATTTGGCCAAGACTTGTTGATCCGTACAGGACAAATTGGCTTCAATGGCGCATTAGATAAGCCATATTTGAACATTCGAGCTATTCGAAATCCAGCGACAACCGCCAATGATGTGATAGCCGGTGTTGAGCTCACTGGCAATATTGCTAAGCCGCGTTTGACTGTATTTTCAGAGCCTGCAATGGACCAAGCCAAGGCACTGTCATACCTACTTAACGGTCAGCCTTTAGGGGAGTCTGAAACCTCTAATAATGCGCTACTCACGCAGTTTTTACTCTCACAGGGAATTGACCGCAGTGAAGGATTCTTTAGTAAGGCGGGGGAATCGCTTGGACTTTCGGATGTTAACCTATCAGCAAAAGGCAGTGGTGACGATACGCAGGTCGAGGTGTCAGGTTACATCACCCCCAATGTTCAGGTCAGTTATCGTGTTGGGGTATTTGAGTCTATTAATGAAATTGCGCTGCGTTATCGTGTTTTTTCGAAGTTTTATGTTGAAGCCACGAGCGGTTTGTACAACAGTATAGACTTCTTATACAAATTTGATTGGGATGATAAATGAAACTGCTTTGGCTCGTTCTAGGTTTTGTGATATTTCCTCTCAAAGCACAAGAAACAACGGAAATTAGAATCAGCGCTGGTGCCGATCCGTACATTATAGAGCTGCTTACTTTGAGTTTATCCTACCAGGTAGAGTCAGCGAGGCTCGTATCAGTGAGAAGTATTCCTTCTCAAGACAGAGCGGTGCGCCTACTTGGAGAAAAAGGGGGGCTGGATGTCAGTTGGTTAGTGACTAACTCACAGCGCGAAAAGGCCGCGAGTGCAATTCGCATTCCCCTAGTGAAAGGGATTTTGGGTTATCGCATTCCTTTAGTGCACAAACATAATCAAGCCTTACTGAGCGGAGTACGCTACATTGGCGACTTGCGCCGAGTTACTTTTGGTTTACGCAGAGATTGGCCAGACCATCAGATTTTTGAGCGTAATGGCCTCAGTGTGACTTCTTTCTCACAAGAAGACAGTGGTTACGACATGCTGTTGAAAAAACGTTTTGATGTGCTACCAAGCGATTTAGTGAGTATTGAAGCTGCCCTGAGTGACACGGATTTGGTAGCAGATCAGCATGTGGTGTTTTACTATCCTTCGGCGGTATATTTTTTTGTTTCTCACGACAACCCGTTGCTCCATAGCCAAATTGAGAAAGGCCTTAAAAGCGCACTGCAAGATGGCCGATTCGAGGCGTTATTTTTAAAACACTTTTCCGCTCGTCTTGAAAAGCTAGATCTTAAAAACAAAACAGTCATAGAATTAGACAACCCAAACCTGCCACCCAGTGCGCCGTTGGAGGTGCCATTTTATTGGTATAAACAAGGAAAATAATAATGAAAAAAACCTTACTACTTATTGCGCTTGGCATAAGTTCATCTCTTGTCTTTGCAAAACCTTATACAAAGTCACCATCGGAAGTCGTTGCTGAGGCCAAAAGCAGCGACTGGCAGCAGCTGGACCCTGAAAATATTCTTAAAATAGAATTACAAACAGGATCGGTCTATATCGCGCTTAACCCTGAACTTGCGCCCAATCATGTGGCAAATATTAAAGCGTTAGCGCGAGAGGGGTTTTACACAAACTTGAGTATGTATCGGTTCGTGGAAAACTTTGTGGCCCAAGGCGGCGATATGTCGGACAATAAAATGCCGCAAAAAGGAAAAAAAGCGATTGCCGCTGAGTTTTTTCATAGCACAGAATCAACCTTGAAGATCACACTTCTTGCTGCTGTAGACGGCTACGCGCCGCGTACCGGGTTTTTAAATGGTTTTGCCGTAGGACAAAATGAAGCTGGAACTAAAACCTGGATGACACACTGCGTTGGTTCGTTTGCCATGGCCAGAACCAACGATGTTAATAGTGGTGGTACCGAGTTTTACATCACGTTGACGCCGCAGCGGTACCTAGACAAAAACACCACCGTGTTTGGGCAGTTGTTATCGGGAATGGAGCATGTTCAGCATCTAGATCGTAAACCAGTTGCTGGGCAAGCGTATAATGTTATCAAAGGCGTTACGGTACTTGCTGATGTAAAAGGTGCACCTTCTTTTAAAAGGCTAAAGACAAATACGCCGGTTTTTGAGTCGCTAATTGCTGCACGTAAAAATAGAGCGGGAGATTGGTTTGTTGATACGCCAAATCACACCGATATATGTTCGGTCCCCGTCCCTGTTGAAATGGAAGACACGACAGGGGAATAAATAACCTGAGCTGCGGATAATTAATGCCTTTCTAGCAGCTAGTTTTAGCGCTAACTGCGTTGAATTCACTTCCAATAGCCAGCTATTGGTGCGTAAATTCGCCTTGCCTACAGGATGTAGGTACCTTAGCGAGAGCAGGACGCGGAAGCGGTGTTTTCCCTAAAACTCTCTGGCTAGACAAGGAAAAAACTAAGTTTTGCTTTAGCAACAATGAGTTGGAACATTCCTTATCCAAACCTCAGGTTAAATAGCAATACTTAGATGTGATAAAAAGCCAAGCCATGTGAGAACATGGCTTTTTTACGTTTTACTGTCGGTTAGTTCTTACCGTATACGGAGTCTGATCTTGTTCACTCGAACGATATGGATTGATATCTAACCCGCCACGGCGAGTATAGCGTGCATAAACCGATAATTTTTCAGGGTTAAAGGTGCGCCAAAGCTCGCAGTAAATGCGCTCCACACATTGCTCATGGAACTCGTTGTGGTCACGGAATGAGATTAGGTACTTAAGCAGCGCTTCTCGGTCGATTTGCTTACCACGGTAACTTATCACCACGCTTGCCCAGTCTGGCTGTGAGGTGATCAAGCAATTTGACTTGAGTAAGTGGCTGTGAAGCGTCTCGTCGACCACATCCTCAGAGGCAAGTTGTAGTAAGTTACTATTTGGTGTGTAGCTATCAACTTCAATATCCAGCTCGTCGATACACTCACCAGGGAGACGCGAGAAAGGAATACAATCGAATTCGTCTGCGCCAAATAGTGTCACGCTAACTTGGCTATTTGATGCCGTGGAAAGATCCGCAGCTAGCGTTTGGCGCACGGTTTCCATCGTATCAAAGCGACTTTGGTTAAAGCTATTCAAGTAAAGTTTGAACGATTTTGACTCAATGATATGCGAGCTTTGGCAAGGAAACACAAAAGTGGCAACCGCAACTTGAGGCTTACCTTTGTTATTGAGCCAAGACAATTCGTAGCCTGTCCAAGTATCTTCACCTTTGAATGGTAAAGCGGACTCATCAACATTGATTTGGTCACGATTGAGTTTACGTGCAATGGGGTGCAGCAGGCTTGGAGTATAAACACTGGCATATTCTGTGGTTTTACCAAGCACAGAAGATTGCAGCTCTGGCGAGTTACTGTAGTCTGTCATGTTAATTCAAATCTCGTTACAATGCGGTCATTATAACGAATGTTCACCTCGGGATTAATAGCAATTTGCTTAATTACACGAAACAAGTATTCAGCCCGAGGTGAGAAAAATAAAGAGAGCTTTATATATGACTCAGCCCGTAAATATGGCGCGCTTGCATCAAGCCTATGCAGACTATCATCAACAGACCTTCAAAGATTTACCGAGTACCGAGCATGATGAAAGTTGGCCGAGCCCATGTGAGCAGGGTGAACCGAACAAGCTTAACGAGATAAAATGGCTAGCGGTAGCGCGCTCGCCAGCGGGACATCTAAATGATTTAGCCAGAGCGTTGGAAACACAATTTCCTGAGGGATTGAACGGACTGTATGGTGATTTCTTTGCTGGCAATATCGTGGCATTTATTGAGGGTAAGCAAATTGAGCTACTGCAAGCATGGAACGAAGATGACTTCGAGCGCTTGCAGCAAAATATCACCGGCCATATTTTAATGAAGCGCAGGCTCAAACAACCTGAAACCGTATTTATTGGCTTAACAGAAGCAGACGACTTATTGGTGTCGGTCGATGTCGCTACGGGTCAAGTTGGGTTAGAGTTTGTCGGTAAGAAACAGCATCATGTTTTGGCTGATTCTATCGCGGAGTTTGTAGAAAAACTGACAGTCAACTATCCAATATAGCTAGTTGGTATCAAGGAGCTTGCGCTCCTTATTGAAAGTCCCACGAAATATTCGAGACCAATTGGCAAGTTTCGCAGCGAAAGTCGAAAAGGCCGAACCAAGGCTCCTCGAGTAACCAGTCTCCCTGACAGCTTGGGCATTTTCTTGCTTTTTCTGCGGCGAGGTTTTCGCCGCCAACACGATACAGATAATAGTAAACCGGTTTTTTCGTGAGATAGCGAATACGTTTGCTCAAATCCATGCCACGTCTAAACAAATCACTACCCGTACTGGAAATTTCCTCCAGTGCAGCAAATTCGCAGCGAGTCGCACCATTGATCTGTATTTGATCGCAGGCTTGCCAATCTTCTTTCCATTTGATCAGTGTTTTGTAATCACCATTGGCAATAGCTGGGATTTTATATAAAGGCACTGGTAAAAAGTCGTCGCCACAATACAGTGGACTACAAGTGTGTACGTATGTGGTGTAGAGAATGTAGCTTGACGGCTCATGACAGGCATCAGCGCTGTTGGCATGTATATCTTGCCCAAAAACTTTGACCTTAGGTGCAAGCAAGCCTGATTGCTGTAGCTGGTCAATCGCAAACTTCACAAAAGGACTATGGTTTAATGGATGCAAAGCGTCTTCTTCTGGACACATCACACGAGTGACGAAATAGCCATCTTTAAGTACAGTTGGAAATTCGTCACCAATGATTTGACCATTAAAGCGAAGCGCATTGACCACCCGGTTAATGGCCTGCTCGGCAGCATCTAAGGTGGTTTCCTCATAGCAATCAAAAGTTAAGTCGACAACAAACACTACGACTTCTCCAATAAGGCAATGAGCTTATCAAGCTTAGCTTCAATTCTATCTAATTGGCTTTGTGAACTTGTTTTGACGACCTCTTCAACCTCTTGATAGTGCTCAATACAGGTAGGGTCTTGTTTGTACGCAGCAATGCCTGAGATAACGTCTGGCATTGCGACGCTTTGAGTTAATTTGCTTTTTGTTAGCGCGACAGTTGGAGTCTTCCCACTATCGACTAATTTTTTGATAGCTCTGGCAACGGCAGGATGCATAGAGGTTCCTAAACGCCTTAATCATAGGAGTGGATCATAGCACCAAGTTACGTAAGGAGCGATTGCTTTAGCTATCTTAACATCGCATCTAGTTCGTCAATGATTTCACTCCAATCGGCGTCTTCTTTTAGCGATTCTTCAATAAAGTGACGTTGCCCTTCATTCCAAAATGGTGCTTGGCTTAACAGCATATCGTCAGGAAGGCGGTGTTGTTTGACAAACCCTTCGATCGCCTTGGGATTGTTGTCGAGCCCAAGTTGGGCAAATAAAGTACTCATAGTGTGGCGACTAGTATCCATTTCGTTCTCCCTCGTTTGCTTGAATTTTACTCACTAACTATAGTAAAGGTGGTTGTAAAACCTTTAGCAAGTCATCATCGATAAAAACCATAATGACTAATGCGAGGATAAATATACCTGTCCACGACTGAATAAATTGTGACTTGTATCAATATCTATCACTAGCGAGTAGCCGTACATTATTAAAGTACACAGAAAAAATTCTGAGGTTTTGATATTAAGTAGTATTTCGGCATGATTATCAGAAGCTTGGGGCAATAACAATAAGGAACCATGATGTCAGTAGAAACTTCTCAACATGAATTAATCGTTAGATATTTAAATCCAGAAGATATCAACGTAGCCGCGAGTGTGTTGTATCAGGCTTACCATGATGATCCGTTACTCAAGCAGGTATTGGAGGCAAAACAAGAAGCAATTTTTGAAAAAAAACTCAGAGCCTTAATACGAGAAGAGCTGTCGGCATTTGGTCAAACGGGGCAGCCGATGGTGGGGTTATATCATCAAGATAGATTGGTCGCGGTAGCATGCGTTATTGCAAATGGCGATGAATTGGACGCAAATCGGCAGTGGCATTGGCGATTACGACTCATGATGAGTGCGGGATATTTGCAAACGCAGCAGCTTATCGATAAAGAAAAGTCGATTAGACAAGCGTTGCAAACGCAAGAGCCGTGTCACTTTTTATCTCTAATTGCCGTTGACCCACATGTTCAAGGGCTTGGCTATGGCCACTATTTACTCACTGCGTTGGATGATTTAATTGCACAAAGTGAAGAAACGAAAGGGATGGCAGTATTTATTACTAAGCCAGAACAAGCGCAGTTTTTTGCGGGTCACGGTTATCAAGTTCTGCAAAAGATGGCGTTTAGCTCAGTAGAGGGCACATTACTATTTAAGAGCAAATAGCAACAATGGAAATTACCATGTAAGAGATCTCGTACGAGAATGTGGGTTAAGGCGCTTTGTAGTACCGAATTTGTAGTGTGATTTTTAGTTACCCTTCTGTTTTTAAAGAAGTTACTTTGTTTTTCTTTTAAATGACAGCAAAAAGATTGTTCGGAGCTATCTAACAAAAGTGCTCAATCCCCGTAAACTTAACAATGTAAGGAAACACAAGAGCAGGAGCTCAGCGTCAAAGGATAAGGAATTTGACAACAAGAGAAGGATGTATTGCATAGGGCAAGGAAGATCAGGAACTCGAGGAAGCGAGTGTGAAGCGGAGCTTCACTAGGGATAAGGAGACACATGGAGTGTCAAGGAGCGCGGGAAGCGTAGTGGAGCAAGGAAGAGCAGATAAGGACGAGCAAGACTCTAGGATGAGGGAGCGCAATCTGGATGATTGCGAAGTGGATGGGTTACACTGGACGTAACAATGTATAGGGAGCACATAGGGATTATGTGAAGCGGAGCCAAGGTGGCATTGGAGCGCGGGAAGCGAAGAGGAGGCCAAGGTGGCTAAAATGGAGATGCATTGGAAGTGCTAATGGATGACACAAGGATGGGATTCGGGTAGGTCGGAGTACATACCCGTTCAGGGGAAGAAGAATTGGCGGATGGCTTTTGGGTTGTAAAGCAGAGGAATTGGATACCTCTTGGGATAATCGTCAGGATTGAGGCGCAGCAGATAGGCTAGCGCCTTAGTTTTTTGTGACGGTTGTAAATTTGATGTATATTTTCCTAGTAACTTAGTTGAAGTTCTCAAAACTCTCCGCTTGCAGTTTCATTCTTATCTTTCGATCTCCTTGCTAGATTATTCCACTCTCATTTTAGTCTTATACTGATTAGTCTTAATACTTGCTCAATTTTAAGGAGCAAATCTGACGCTAACCGCGTTAAAAATTTCTCATTTAGAACAACTAAATAGCAAAATTTTTGCCTTGCCTTGCCTTGCCTTGCCTTGCCTTGCCTTGCCTGCATGGATGTAGGTACCTTGGCGATAGCAGGACGCGGTAGTGGTGTTATCGCTAAGATTCTCCCGCCTCAAAATAGATCACTTAATTAAGCGAATTGGTATTGTTTTTTAGTGCGCGATGTTGGCGCAATAGTTAAGGAAAAAGAAATGGAATGGTATCTAACAGTATTAAAAAGATATTCCGATTTTAGTGGACGTTCAAGACGCAAAGAATACTGGATGTTTATCTTAATAAATGCGTTGATAGGCTTTGCAATTGGTATTGTCGACGGGCTTTTTGGCACTCTGTTTTTGACAGGTATCTATTATTTGGTGGTTCTAGTACCGATAGTTGCAGTATCTATTCGTCGTCTTCACGACACTGGACGCTCGGGCTGGTGGCTTCTAGTGAGCTTTGTGCCTATCGTCGGTTTATTAGTGATTATATATTTCACCACCATGGATAGTGAGGTTGGTGAAAACGACTACGGGCCAAGCGTCAAAGGGTATGTTTAAAATAGTTGTACTATTATAAATTCAGAGCAGGCACTTGTATTTATATGAATTTAAGTGCCTACTTTTGCACCCATCGGATTAACTTGCGATTTTATAAGCGGGCAATTCTTTTTTGACTAATCGTTCATTTTCTAAGTAAAGCTTACCTTGATAGGCTGACTCGCCATCTGAACTAAACTCAAACATAAATTGGCTTTTTATTCCAAGCTTACCGTCCTTTAATACCCCGAAACGGCGCTTAATACAGGCAACACTTAACAGTTGCACTTGCAAACTTTCAGTTTGATGTTGTGCATGTCTATTTGCCGCTTCTGCGATCTGGCGGCTATACCAAAATAGCGCGATACCAGATGATACGATGATAAAAAGCCAAAGTGTTGTCATTTAAGAAAATAACCTTCCAATTGCACGAGACAGAGTTTCACTGCGATTTTCTGCTCTAATAATCCCTAAAACATGTGGGCGTAACATAGGTATTGCAACTAAGTCTGCGAAAATACTGCCGAAAAGTCCATCGATTTGATTATTCTCAGCGGCTTTTTCCATATAGATAAAAAGCCTTTTCTGGTCGGTTAGTGTCTCCCAAGCACGCCCTGCAATAGTGAGTAAGCAATCGGCATCTGATCCCAACTCAGATGCTAAAATGGCGTCTACTGCATGGGCGATGAGACCAAGCGCGTGACTTCCCGACATCGCACGCAAATTAGTGACTACGGCGTCCTTATTTTGCTGTTGGCATGCGCGGTTTAAAGCGGCTAAAAAGTCTTCGGTTTGTGATGTTGAGACCGTAACGTGTTCAAGCATTGCGGCTAATGGTGTCTTAACTTCTGCTGGCAAAAAAGACCACGCCTGTTGCAGGTTGCTCGCGTTATGACCATGGTCTAGACGTAGGGCAAAGTCTGCAATACCTTGTAGCGCTATTTCTTGCCAGCGTTCAAACCCAAGCTTGCCAGAAAAATAGAGTTCGGCGTGCTCGTAATATTGAGAAGCCGGGCGATTAAGCTCACGCTTTAATAGCGCATTGAATGCCGCGAGTTTGTTCGCGTTTGGCGTGAAGACATAAGGGTTGTTATCAAGTTTCCCTTGAGCGGCTTCGCCCGTGAGTTGAGTACCTAATGCTTCGAGTACCATGGAGGCAAAGTGGTCACGGCTGGCGATAATGAGCTTGCTTTGCTCATCCAGTGGAAACTTTAAAAACCACACATAAGGATCAGCGGTCGCCTCATTATCCCAAAATTGAATCGCCATGATGGCATGGCCGCCAAGCGGGTAAGGATAAGGGACTTGAGTACTCTCGATTTGCGCAAACTGCTTCTTATCTATTTTTGTGATACGTCGACCCAGATCATAGGCCCGCCACTGCGTTCCGGCGTTTGTTAGTAATTCACCTAAAGTTGAAATTTGCGCTGTCATGAATGCTCTATATGTTACTTATATTTTCAATAGCGGCAATTATAGCTACTTTTGGGAGCGCTGATAAGCCTATGAAAAAGGTGCACTTGAGAGAATTGGCTAGCTCCTAAATAATGCAAATTGCTATAATGTAAAAAATTGAGAAAGAGACAGGACCGATGAACTCGGAATTATTGATTCAGTTAGACGAACTTGAGACTTGTTTAAAGGCGACGGGTCTTTGGCAAGACGAGCCAATTTCGGCTAAGGCACTTACCTCTACGGAGCCATTTTGCTGCGATACGATGACCTTCGCGCAGTGGTTGCAATTTGTATTCTTGGGCAAAATGCGAACAATGGTAGAAAGTGGTGAAGCATTACCGGAAAATATGGCGATTGCGCCAATGGCTGAAATGGTGCTGAGTGAACATCTTTATTTTAATGCGGTGCATCAGTGTTTAAAAAACCTCGATAATACAATTGCAAAGAGCGCGTAATGCTTGAGATTTTATATCAAGATGCACATTATGTTGCGATAAATAAGCCGTCAGGGTTATTGGTTCATCGCTCATTTTTGGATAAGCGAGAAACACAATTTGCGATGCAAATGCTACGTGATCAACTTGGTCAACATGTTTTCCCCGTTCACCGTTTAGATAGGCCAACGTCAGGCGTGCTACTGTTTGCACTAAGCTCTGAGGCCGCGCGAGACATGAATGAAATCTTTATTAGCGGTAATATTCAAAAACGCTATTTAGCGCTTGTTCGCGGATTTGCTCCGGAATCTAGATTCATCGACAGACCACTCAAAGAAGAACTTGATAAAATTGCTGATAAGTTTGCCTGTCAGGATAAAGCTCCGCAGGAGGCGCAAACACAGATAAATTGTTTATTGCAGGGTAGCTTGCCAATTCCTTTTGGTAAGTATCCAAGTATTCGCTACTCATTGGTGGAGTGTTTTCCTAAAACGGGTAGAAAACACCAAATCAGGCGCCACCTTAACTATTTAGCACATCCGATTATTGGTGATGTCAATCACGGTGATAATAAACACAACCACTTTTTTGTCGATCATTTTGGCTTACGTCGGTTGATGTTATTTGCAACTAAATTGGAATTTGTACATCCTTATACCAACACGACGATTTCAATTACCGCGGATTTGGGAGAAGAAGCATTGGCTGTCTTCGCTCAGCTCGGCTGGTCAGACAACGAGAAGGATTATAAATAATGGCAAAAGTTTCCATTTTTGTGGGAAGTATGTACGGCAATGCTGAAAACTTAGCAAACGACAGTGCTGAGTTTTTGAATAAATCGGGTCATGAGGCAAGTGTTATTGAGCCTGCTTCCATCGTTGATGTAACGCAAGCTGAAAACATTTTATTTATTTCTTCTACTACCGGATCTGGTGATATTCCCGATAACTTGCTGCCTTTATTTTTGCAAATGCAAAGCGAATTTCCGATGCTAACGGGCAAGAAAGTAGCGGTCATCGCATTGGGGGATTCTAGTTATGGCGATACTTATTGTGGTGCTGGAAAGCAAATTGATGCCCTGATTGAAGAGTTGAACGCCACTCGAGCACAACCGCGTCTAGACATCGATGCCTGTGAATATTTTGAGCCTTGGGAGCCGGCAGAGGCTTGGCTTCAATCATTGGCAAAAAACCTTTAGGTTTTATCTTCTGTTCAAGCATTACCTTTCAATTTACGCGGCTTAATAGGCCGCGTTGCCAGCTCAAATAGCAAACTCATCAGCATAGTTATAGTAACGGAAAAATATAAATATTTACATTTCGGTTACGTTGTGTGACATTGGTCTTGGTTGTATGAAAAGTGACCGATATTATAAAGTTCAAAATAATGAAAAGGAAAAGACAATGATTAAACCGATTCTATTTGCTGTATCTGCTATTTTCGCCACCGCAATGTCGTCTAATACTACCGCATTCGAAGAAATTTACCTTGAATGTTACAAAAATGGTGAGTTGTTATGGGCTGACTCTTTTTCTGATTATCGAGATGCGGATAACGCATCGAGAATTTGCAGGAGGATTGGTGGTACGCCAATAATGTACTAACGATATCAGTTCTTTATGAAACTTCCTTTAGATAATATTAATCAGCATTGAAGCCTAACCAAATTTTTGGGTTTAAATCAGCTGTAAGCGACGTTGAAAAACTGTGTATTTAAACGATAGAACTGTCGTAATCTTTAAGGAAAAGTGAGTCAAAAGTGCTGCTTTAATATGTAAAAATCCAATATCATCACTGATATTGGATTTTTATTTTTAAACCCTGGTTCTTAGCGCTAAACACGTTTCGTCTGAACTTTCAGTTTTAACTTTTGACCAGGCTGGAGGTACTTCTGTCCAGTCAGGTTGTTCCATTTGACGATTTCATTCACGCTGACGTTAAACTTAGTGGCGATACGTGCCAATGAGTCGCCTTTACGCACTTTGTAAGTGATTGTGCGCTCGGTGTTGACGAGGACGGTTTGATTTGCTGCTTTTTCATCTTTAAAGACAGTAAGCTTTTGTCCAAGGCGCAAAACGGCATTGGTTTTTAACTTATTCCAGCTAGCTAATTGCTTAACGGTAACATCATATTCGCGGCTGATATCCCACAATGTATCACCTGATTTTACTGTGTGGCTGAGTTTGTTCTTAGTTACTTTGTTGGCGGCAAGGCGCACTTCTGGTGGTAAATGCTCACTTTGCAATTCGCCATCACTGAGTGGCACCAATAACTTCTGGCCAACACGGATCATATTGCCATCGATGCTATTGAGTGAGCGAATGGCGCCGATACTAGTATTAAACTTAGTCGCAACGACCGACAGGCTATCTCCTTTTTGCACTGTATAATATTGCCAACGAAGTCGATCTTTTACTTCAGTTTTAGCTAATTTCTCTTGAAAAGCGTCAACTTTTTCCATGGGTAATAATAACTGGTGTGGGCCATCTGGATCGGTGGCCCAACGATTAAAACCTGGATTTAAGCGATAGAGTTCAGTTAAAGAAATATCGGCCATTTCAGCGGCAAGCGCTAAATCAATTTGTGACCCTACCTCAACGGTATCAACAACTTGGGCATTGATTATAGGTTGCCACGCGACCTTAAACTCATCTGAGCGTTTTAAGAGGTCGGATAAGGCAAGTAATTTAGGCACATACGCGGTGGTTTCGCGAGGTAAATCGAGAGACCAAAAATCGGTAGGCAAATGCTTTTTACGATTTTTTCGGATTGCTCTGAGCAATCGACCTTCACCTGAATTGTAAGCGGCAATTGCGTTTAACCAATCGCCTTCCAGTGTTTTATGGAGATAGGTGAGGTAATCTAATGCTGCCTGCGTTGATGCAATAATATCGCGACGGCCGTCATACCACCAATTTTGTTTGAGGTTAAAGCGTTCACCGGTTTGAGGCATAAATTGCCAAATACCGGAAGCGGTGCGGTGTGAATAGCCAAATGGATCGAATGCGCTTTCCACAATAGGTAACAACGCGATTTCTACCGGCATATTGCGCTTTTCTACTTCTTCAACAATGTAGTAGAGGTAAGGTTCTGCACGTTTTGCGATACGGTCTAAATAGGCTTGGTGACGTTGATAGTAATTACGTTCGGCGACCACAGGTCTATTTTGTGGCACTTCGATAGATAACTGATAACGGATCCGCTCCCATACGTCGTCAAATACAGGCACAGCCTCTTCATCTTCGTCTTGCCATGAGGTACTGAGTGTTTGGGAGATATCATAAGGGCTCGCGTGATCTAAGTTGGCCTGCTTCACTTGTTCAGTTGCAGTTTCCAACGGGGTTTCTTGCGTGATTTCACAACCACTTAACATTGCTAATGAAGCAACAATAAAGGCGAGCTTTTTCATAAATGCGTTCTTTTGCTTGGGGGTTCGGACAAAAACTCGGCAATATTACCGAGTTTGTATCAGCATTTAAAGCTTCTTTATTATTTTATTTCGACTTCCTAAAAATCGTTAGAAATGCTTATCTTTGGCGGTATTGCAAAGAAAATGGATAATTTATTCAATACTTCCCATGTAAGTCCGCCAAAAAAGCGTCATTTTGGCGTTACATTAGGTCACTATTGAATATTTTAGAAGTTATCCTTCCATTTTCTCAGTGCACTAAAGCGAGCTTCAGGTGTATTTTCTGACGCGATAAATTGCGTTGGAACATGGGTGAGAATGGCATCATTTGCGGCACGTACAAAAGGATTGATTGCTTTTTGTTGTTCAATTGTCGTAGGTACCGTGCGCTCGTTACTGGCACGTAATGACTTTGCTTGTTGGTGATACTGGATCAGTGCTTGGTTAGTGGGCTCAACGGCCTCAGCAAAAGCAAGGTTCGCGAGTGTGTACTCGTGCGTGCAATACACTTTACATGTGTCAGGTAGTGTGAGTAGCTTTTCAAAGGAGTGCCACATTTGGCTAGGTGTTCCCTCAAAAAGTCTGCCGCAGCCAGCATTGAATAATGTATCACCCGTAAAAGCCAGTTCATCATTTACATAACAGATATGGTCTAACGTGTGACCTGGGGTGGCAATAATGTTCAGCGTGGTATCAAAAAGTGTGATCTTATCGTGTTCACTAAGGCCATGAGTAATGCCTTTATATTTACCATTTTTAGGCCCGTAGACTGTTAAGCTGGGAAAATGTGATAAAAGCGGGGCAATGCCATCAGTATGATCCCAATGGTGATGGGTGACTAATATGCCTTGGAGTGTTAAATCAAACTTGGCGAGGTAATCTAAAACAGGTTGTTCGTCACCTGGGTCAACCACCCAACAGTTTGAACGTCGAGGGTCTTTTATCACCCAGATATAATTGTCATCAAATGCTTTGATTGCATCGACTTGCACCATAACGCAATGCTCTATAAAGTGATTAATAACACCAGTATAACGAGCTTAGTAAATGAAACCAGCGTTAAGTTTTTTACAAGGACCCAAACCCGATGAGTGGCAAGACTTTCCTCACGGTGAATATTTAAAGGTGGGGATCCAAAAACGACTGGATGAATGGCTACCAAGAATGTTTGGTTACCACATGCTAAAACTCGGCTGTTTGAGCGGTCAAATGAATACCTCTGCCAGCCCGATTAAGCATCAAGTTTGTGTTGCCCCACAAGGCAAACATGTCGGAGTATTTGCTGAAATTGACGAGCTACCTTTTTACGAAAACTCAGTCGATGCTTGTATTTTAAGCCAGTGCTTAGAATATCATTCTGATCCGCATCATATTCTACGCGAAGCCCACCGAACGCTTATTCCTGGAGGTTATATTGTGATCTCAGGTTTTAATCCGTTTAGTTTATGTGGTGTGGCGCAAATGCTTCCCTTTAGTAAAGAAAAACTACCTTGGTCAGGGCGCTTCTTTACTCCATCGCGGGTGAAGGATTGGCTAGATTTACTCGGGTTTGAAATTGTTGGTGACGAGCGCTTTATTTATGCGTCTTTAGCGCGAGGCTCGAGGCTTTCTCGTTTTGCGCCATGGCGTCGTTTTTGCCGTCATTACTTAAAGCCGATGGGAAGCGTGTATATGTTGGTGGCAAGAAAGCGGGTGATGCCGCTCACTCCAATCAAACCTAAGTGGCATGTAAAGCCTAAGTGGACACCCGCTGTGAAAGGGGCTGGACTCAGACAAACCTGCCAAGATAAAGAATAACGAGTATTATTACTTAATATAAATCTTAAGGGAGCTGTTATTTGTTATTGAATGATCCCTTAGTTAGACGCTGGCTTCGTAGCCTTCATCTACAAGTAGGTTTGGACCTGAAGCCGCTTCACGCGCTAAGTCATCAACAAGCTCATTATATTTATTTCCAGCGTGGCCTTTTACCCAGCGCCATTGGATCGTGTGTCGGCTGGTGGCAGCGTCCAGTCTTTGCCATAAATCGACATTTTTTACTGGTTGTTTGGCTGCGGTTTTCCAATTGCGCTTTTTCCAGTTTTCAAGCCAAGACTCAATGCCTTGCTTAACATATTGGCTGTCGGTATACAGAATGATATCGCAGGGGCGCTTTAATGTTTCGAGTGCAACAATAGCCGCAAGCATTTCCATTCTATTATTGGTTGTGAGTTTATACCCTGCACTCATTTCTTTTTCATGTCCTTGATAGGAAAGGTAAACACCATAACCACCTGGACCTGGATTGCCTAAACACGAGCCATCGGTATAAATCTCTACGGTTTTTTGCACTGAATTGCCTATT
The DNA here is from genome assembly GCF_040104525.1 of Pseudoalteromonas sp. XMcav11-Q. Taxonomy (NCBI): domain Bacteria; kingdom Pseudomonadati; phylum Pseudomonadota; class Gammaproteobacteria; order Alteromonadales; family Pseudoalteromonadaceae; genus Pseudoalteromonas; species Pseudoalteromonas sp. XMcav11-Q. The sequence continues at coordinate 546,832 of NZ_JBECOX010000001.1, read as the reverse complement.
TTTATGTAAAATGTGCGAATAGGGCAAAATAATAGCAAAGTTAAGCGAGCAACGATATGCACACACGGCAAATAGTACTGGATACAGAAACCACAGGTATTGATCCTAAAGCAGGGCACAGGATCATTGAAATTGGTTGTGTTGAGCTAGTCAATCGCAGACTAACGGGGAATAACTTCCACGTATATATCAACCCTCAGCGCGACATTGAAGAAGAAGCCATTGATGTTCACGGTATCACCAACGAATTTTTACGTGATAAACCTTTTTTCCATCAAATTGCGCAAGAGTTTTTTGACTATATTAAAGGAGCTGAGCTTGTCATTCATAACGCGCCGTTCGACGTCGGCTTTATGGATCACGAGTTTGCTAAGTTAAATCAAGGCTTTCCGGCAACCCATGACTATTGTCAAGTGCTAGATACTTTGGCGATGGCAAGGGATCTTCATCCGGGCCAGAAGAACAGCTTAGATGCGCTTTGCCGTCGCTACGATATCGATAACTCAAAGCGTACGCTGCACGGCGCTTTGCTGGATTCCGAGATCCTTGCTGATGTTTACCTGTCGATGACGGGAGGCCAAAAAAAGCTGAATTTGGCAAATCAAAATAAAGGTGATCAGGCTAACTCAGCCGGTGGCATTATTCGTTTAGACAGCAATCGTCCTGCACTTAAAGTTTTACGTGCTTCTGCCGATGAAGAACAAGCACATACAGAACGTTTAGAGCTTGTAAACAAAGCTTGTGGACAAAGTCTGTGGCAACAATTATGAATATAATCGGTATCGTTGGGGTGGAGTAGACGCTTAACTAGGGGCTTTGTCCCAAAAAAAGATCACTCAGGCCATCAACGCAATGTAGGGTTAATACATGAATCTAAAACAGCTTATCTTGGGGTTTGTACTGCTAGTAAGTACGGTTGTTGGCGCTCAAACACCACAGATAACGATGTTGCAGCGGGACGGTAAGGTAAATGAAATCCCTCTTTTAGATAACCGTTTTCGTATTGATTATAATATTGAAGAGATCACTTTACTGTTTTTTCGCGCCCCAGGCGCTCCCGCTGTGGTACTTGTGAAGCCTGATGGTAGTAAATATTATGCGACCAGTTCACTGGATAATGATGCACTACGATGGTATGACGAAGTCAGTTATGACTTGATCATTCTAAAGAACCCAACGCCAGGCCCTTGGCAAGTCATCGGACAGATCCAAAAAAACAGCCGCATAATGGTGCTTGGTGACATTGAACTCGAAGTTGAAGCTTTGCCCCCGCTATTATTCCGTGGTGAAGTGCTGAAGGTAACAGGGCGCGTGACTAATGATGGCAAACAGATAGATGTGGGTTACTTCCGGGATGTCGTGACTTTGTATGTGGAGTTCTCTAGTACCAATAACGATGAATATGCCAACTTTGGTGCAGGTACGCAAAGCGTGACCGACTTTAAAGATGATGGCCGAGAGTTTGATGAAAGACCCTTGGATGGAATTTTTACTGGTGAGTTTAAATTAAACTTTCCTGCGGGAGAGTGGCAGCCTGAATTTTTCATAGAAACGCCCATTCTAAAAAGAAGAGTGATCAAATCACCTATTGTTATCGCTGAGCCGCCATTCAACTTTGAATTGATGCTAGCGGGTGAAAACGAGCTTGAACATGGCCTTACTATTACGATAGACGACACGGTTGTGAAACCTGAGACCATATTGCTACAGGGTAAAATCTTTTACCCTAATGGTGAAGAGCAGATGTTTACCTTAGATGCAGAAGAACGGCTTTATCGTCAGCTGCCAATCAAGAATTATGATTGGGGGCGTTATAGTGTAGAAATCTCCGTATTTGGTGAAAATATCAATGGCCGTGAGTTTATGGCAACGTTGCCAAACTACAATTTTGAAATTGAAAGACCCATTGAAAAAGTGCCTGAATTGGAAGCCGCTGCGTTACCGGCAGTGATACAACCCGAGCCAGAACCAGAGCCGACTATAAGTACAGCGCTATTAGTCAGTATTATTGTTGCTGGTAACTTAGTTGTATTATTGCTCGGTTGGTTAGCCATTCGTGTTCTGGTGCAAAAAAAGCCAATTAGACTAAAAGTACCAATGCCAAAGAATCCATTTAAGAAAACCGAAGAAGTCATTGATCTTGATGATTTAGGACCATCTGAAAATAACGCAGCAGGGAATGGTTCAAAAAATGATAAATCAGGTGATATTTTGAACCTTTCAATGAAAGATAACTAAAAAACACGGTTTTTTTTCAAAAAACGGTTGACTCATGAGGGGGTCATTCGTATTATTCACGCCGCTGTCAGGGAGCACACCTTACAGCAAACACTGCAAGAATATGACGCGGAGTGGTAGTTCAGTTGGTTAGAATACCGGCCTGTCACGCCGGGGGTCGCGGGTTCGAGTCCCGTCCACTCCGCCAAATTTCTTCGTGGTATCAATAAGTCGCGCTGGAGTGGTAGTTCAGTTGGTTAGAATACCGGCCTGTCACGCCGGGGGTCGCGGGTTCGAGTCCCGTCCACTCCGCCAATACTTATTACAAACGTGCATTTGCTTCTTATGGAGTGGTAGTTCAGTTGGTTAGAATACCGGCCTGTCACGCCGGGGGTCGCGGGTTCGAGTCCCGTCCACTCCGCCAACACTTCGAAGCAAAAAATGCGAATACTCAGTGGAGTGGTAGTTCAGTTGGTTAGAATACCGGCCTGTCACGCCGGGGGTCGCGGGTTCGAGTCCCGTCCACTCCGCCAATGTATCGCATAACTATATTCAAGCTTTATGACAGCTTGTTTACTCGCTGGAGTGGTAGTTCAGTTGGTTAGAATACCGGCCTGTCACGCCGGGGGTCGCGGGTTCGAGTCCCGTCCACTCCGCCAACACTAAAACGAGTAAAATAATGTCATTAAGATATCTCTGCGGAGTGGTAGTTCAGTTGGTTAGAATACCGGCCTGTCACGCCGGGGGTCGCGGGTTCGAGTCCCGTCCACTCCGCCATTTAAGATATCTTGCAAATCTATCACTGCGGAGTGGTAGTTCAGTTGGTTAGAATACCGGCCTGTCACGCCGGGGGTCGCGGGTTCGAGTCCCGTCCACTCCGCCAGTTTGCAATTTCTCTTCTCATATTTCAATTACTTATCTCCTAATTTTCTTTTTCTATTGTATTGTTATTTGATCCTGTGATCAGATGATCACCATTTGGTGACCGTGGGCGTTTAAAAATGGTATTCATTGGTCACGAGAATGCGGTTTGGTTTTCATGATCAACTTTGTTTTTTCTTAGCATATCTATCTTTTATCTTTGTTTTATTTCTCTTCATTGTTACTCGCGAATTCAAGTCCGAAGTGCACCACTCGCTAAATTAGGCTGCTTTGCGTAATTCATTGAATATCACCACAGGTTGCCTAAACCCTATACATTTTCTCGGCCTCGCATTGATCGCCCGCTCTATATGCGCAATTTGCTTATCTGTCACCGTTCGTAAATCTGTTCCTTTGCAAATATATTGACGCAGCAGACCATTAAAGTTTTCATTCAACCCTCTCTCCCATGAGGAGTAGGGGTTAGCAAAATAGATATCGGTTTTTAGCTTATCTGAGACATATTCATGCTCGCAAAACTCACTCCCATTATCTGCGGTTATCGTATGAACATGACGTCGATAGCGCCACAGCATGCCTCTCATCGCTCTGCTCACTTGCGCTGCACTTTTTGCTGGAACTTTGCGTATCAGGTAAAACTTACTTGTACGTTCGCCCAAACTAACGATTGCACCCGTGCCATGCTTGCCAAGTACAGTATCCACTTCCCAATCACCAAACCGTGTTTTAATGTCAACAATCGCAGGTTTATGCTCAATGCCAACCCGATTTAGGATGATGACACGTTTGCTTCGGCAACCTTTACGATAACGTCTGTGCCCTTATTCGGGGAGGACTCAGGGGGCGATTAACAGAGCTTGACCATAGGCAGCAATACATTGATTTAATTCAAGAAGCAAAACAATCGGGTTGCGCTGTAGAGAAAGCTTGCAGAGAAATGGATATCAGCTTGAGAACGTATAGACGATGGTATCAGCAAGGCATAGTACAAACAGACAAACGCTCAGAGGCAGAGCGTCCAGTGCCAAGTAATAAACTAACCGTGCATGAGCAACAAGCCATTGTTGATGTTTGTAATGAGCCTGAATTTGCTAGCTTACCGCCTTCACAGATAGTGCCTAGGTTGTTAGATAACAATATCTATCTTGGCTCAGTGTCAAGCTTCTATCGTGTGCTTAAGGCTGAAAACCAATTACATCATCGTGGTCGCAGCAAAGCACTGAGAAAAGTGGCTAAACCCACGAGTTTTACAGCTGCTACACCGAATGAAGTTTGGTCATGGGATATAACTTACCGTGTGCCCGGAGTTCAGGGCTAACAAGGATGTTTTAAATTGAACCACGAACCTGTCTGAAATCGATTAATATATTGGCCGGAGCGCTCGTAGTAGTGCGAGGTGGGGAAAGCCCACTACATGGCGAAGAGGCGCAGTAAGCTCAATTTTGTTTTACCTTGAACTCTTGATTGTTTGACTGTTTATTTAGTTTGGTTGGTTGTTGTTTTTATGTTAAGCATGAGGGGTGAACTGAAAGTAAAATGTGATTTTTTAGTAGTAAAACTTAGAAAGTTGGGTATAATTCCGCGTCTCGAAAATTAAAAGGATATGCAAGCATGATGGATGATATGGACGTAGTTAAGCAACCAAATGATGTTTTGGAAGGGAAATCTTGGTTATCTTTTAGAAAAAGAATTGATGATGAAATCTTAAAAGAAATGGACAAGGTTCGTTTTTTAAATATCTATCAACCGATTTGTGATGCTCTTCAAGGTGGTAAACGTATTCGAGCGATTTTGGTTCTCATGGCCAACCAAGTATATGACGAACCTCAAGAATCTGCTTCTGATGCAATGAAAGTTGCTGTTGCTATTGAAATGTTACACGCGGCAGCGTTAGTACATGATGATATTATGGATAATTCTGATTATCGTCGTAATGAGCCAACAATTTACAAAAAATATGGTACCGATACTGCCATTTTGGCTGGTAACTTTCTTATTAGTCTGGCATTTAAATTGGCTAATTCCGTTAAGGCAAAATATGCTGCAGGTTGCAGTTTGTATTTGTGTGATATTTGCATGGAATTAGTTGATGGTCAGCTATTGGATATTAATTCTTTTGATACCGAAGATCTCGATAGTTATTATAAACTCATTGATGGTAAAACTTCCTCGATTATCTCTCTTCCGATGAAAATTCTTGGTGTGATTAATGAAAATGAACAGCTTAGTCAGCATTTGTTTGATTACGCCCGAGAAGTTGCTCGTATTTTGCAGATTCTAGATGATTTTTATGATGCCTTTATTGGTGATGAGAAAACAAGTAAAACGCCGGGGCTTGATCGGTTAAATGGTAAAAAGACTATTGTGGATTTGGTCAGTAACAAAGATGACTTAAAATCAATGACCAGAACACAAGTGAAAAAGGCGATTCAAGTGACTCTTGCTGAACATCGAGAGGCGGCACATGCTCTTCTTGCTCGAATCGATACTCCAAATACTCAAGCGCTGAGTGACTTAGATGCTTACGTTTGGCATATGTTGACTAAGTATACGATTTAGTTTGTGAGTATTATATCTGGTTTTGTCTATGCTTTTTAAACGTTTAAAACTTAGTTTTTCTTACTCCAAACATATTCGGGTATTGTTTGTTTTCGCTTTGCTAATTAGTTTAATTGGCTCGTTTACGGCGTTTTTTACCCAGTATCTTATCGATAGCGTTATTCCGTCGGGGGATATGCGATTTTTGCTAATCTTCTTAATGTTTTATGCTTGCTACGAAACTCTAAATTTGACTATCGGGTATTTGTCTAGAAGTTATCGAGTGGTGTTAGAAAAATTTCTCGATTACCATCATTTAGATAAGTATTTGGTGGCCTTACTTACGGCCAAAATCCCTGAATTAAACAGTTATAAGAAGGGCAGTTTGATTCAGAGGATTTATGATGCTCAGAATATCAAAAAGTATTATTTAACTTTGCAAGTTGATATCGCCGTTAGCTTTTTGACCATCTTTGTTCTTAGTTCGATTATTTTGTATATGAGCCCTCTGATAGGTTTGGTGATGGCTATCAGTTTGGGGTTGTTGGTGGTGATCTACCTTAAAGCCGTTCCTAAGACTGTTGAGTATGAAACCCAGCGTTTTCAAATTAAATCAGATTTTTTGTCTGTAGTCGATGATATTGTTGATGGGCGGGAAACTATCCGCGCTAATAATTATAAAAGTCAAGTCTTTAAACGATGTACTGCTCGTATGGAGGATTTTCTCAATCGTGAGCGGGATGTGTCATTTTTACAGCAAAAAATTCAAACTAGTACTTCTGTCGTCCGTACTGTTAGCAGTATTGCTATCCGAGCAATTGTGGTGATAAGTATTTTGTCTTTAAATAAGTTCACTTTAGGTGAAATGTTGACTTTAATGGCATTTTCTGAAATTTCGATGAAAACCACAATGCAAATATTGATGTCTTTTATGCAATTGAAGCGCACTAGTATAACTCTAAAGCGTTATCGGGAGTTTTTGGATAGTGTCAGTATCAATGAAAAGGAGTTGAATGATAAACCTGTTGAATGTCAGCCAATTGAGCAAGTAAGTGTTTGTGGTCTTAAGGTTGGGGTTAATGGTAAGGCTGTTTGTGATGTACCTGATACTACCTTTAAACTTAATCGAATTTATAAATTGGTTGGTGCTAATGGTGCAGGTAAAACGACTTTTTGTAAGTCGTTGGTCGGTTTGTTTGACCCCATTGATGGCGAATTTTCTTTTAAAATTGGCGAGCGTTTGGTTAACTCAAACCGTCGTATTAACCATTGTGCGGCGTACTTTCCCCATGACATTCTGTTTACTACTACGCTGTGGGAAAACATTACTTTAGGCCAAGCAATCGAACAAGAAACGGTCGTTGATTTACTTAAGAAAATAGGTCTATGGTCTGTAATTGCAGCTTTGCCGGAGCAATTGCATACGCAAATTAGTGATAGGGTGAATCCTTTTTCTGAGGGACAAAGACAGATTATCTTGTTTTTGAGGGTGTATTTGTCGAATAAGCCTATATTGGTGTTTGATGAGGTGTTTCGTGGTTTAGATAAGCACACTAGTAAGATTGTTGGTGAGCTTATTAATCAGAAAACAAACTGTATCATTCTTTATGTTGCCCATGATTTTACTATTGATAGTGAACGCAGTGAACTTCTGACGTTAACTAAACGTCTGTCGGATAGTAAACAGACTGATAAACGCAAGGATGTGGCATATGCATGAGGTCAATGACAATATTCACGGTGAATTGAGAAAAGCTCGCTCTAAGTTGTTAAAAGTGACTTTTTGGTTATTTTCTATTGCATTAGTGGCGTCATTGGCGGTAACGATTCAATTGCGAGTGGTGCTGGAAGAAGCGTTTATTTATATCGTTCCCGAACCTGTCCTTCATTATGCTGAGCGAGATATTATTATTGATCAATATCAGGTGCCTGATGGGAGTAAAGTGGTGTCCGATATGTCTATGTACCAAGCGGAAAATATTCAGCTTAAGGATCAGTTGGTTTTGCTTCGGCAAGAAGAGATCCGCGATCAAGTGCAAGCGCAGGCTTTAAAGCAGAAAATAGAGCAAACTCGAAGTTCGGTGGCTATGCTCAGTCAGTTTGAAGAGGTTGAAGTCAAAAGTATAAAGGCTGAGATTATCATGATCGAAGACCTGCTGGTTAGGTTGAAGCAAGAATTGACTTTACTTAATAAGGATTATCTTAAGCAATCGACCTTTGTCGAAGGAGTTACTAATTTAAGTCATATCTCTAAAGACCGCAAAATCCGCTATCAACAGGATTTATTCCATAAGCGAGCGGAAATCATTGAGATGGAGCAAGATATTCATCAACAACAGCTGAAATTGGCGCAATTAAAAAATCAACAAAGCCAACAACAGATAGGTTTAACCCGTCAGCGCGATATGGCGGTGACTTTATCTGTATTGGAAAACGAAGCTAAAGTGTTTGCCGATAGCCTAAAACTTAAAGAATTAGAGTTAGCGCAATTGGAAAAAAATCATAACCGCTTGCAGGGCAAGGCTGAAGTTGATGGCCGAGTTGAGTTTGAAAGTCTCAATGGCATTCGCAAAACCCAATATAGAAAAGGCGAATTGGTTTACACCATCTACCCTGAAGGACAGCACTTTGTTACCAAAGGTTATGTCGATGAAAAGCACATTCTCGATATCGCCTTGGGTAAAGAGGTTGAAGTTAAACTCAGCGCATATAATTATCTTAAGTATGGTTCTATTAAAGGAAAGGTTAAAACCATTATGGGAGTAAAGGATGGTCGTGCTGAAGTGATTATTGATATTGTGGATATGAAAGACTTTAAGTTAGTTCATGGTAATTCAACTCAAGCCTTTATTACCCTTGAAGGGGTAAAACTCTATGAGTATGTGTTTGGGATTTTCTTCCCGTATATCGTTTAATTTGTCATTGATAATAAGGAATAGTCCATGGATAAATATGTTTCTGATGCGCTTGAGCGCATCTTGGATGCGACACCTGTCCGCAATCAAGTATCTCAACAGGTTTGTGAGCATTTGCAAGAATACGGCCCTCTTATTAGTTCTGTATTGGGTCAGTCGGCTCAATACTTTTCGTCAAAGTGCATGGGATACCCATCAATTTGGTTTTTATTTCGTGTTTGCGATATTCCTCAAGAGCAATGGCCTGAGCGCATTGAAAGTGTGATGCAAAGTTTACTGTTTAGCTTGTCTACTAGTATCGCCGACGACTTTATTGATGGCGACGAAAGGGTCGGCGATAAAGATATGTATGTCTTTTACATCATGATGTTAGCAATTGCTGAAAGAAGCTGCGGTGAGAAAAGTCGTTTAGATAATATTAAGCAGACTTGTAAAGGACTCTACGACTCCATTATTCAAAGTAAAATAGCCCAAGCAAAGGGGGAAAATGGTGACGAATATGTTTCTACTGACCGCATCGGTAGTTTCTTCGCGATGATTGCCAGAGATTTTGTTGATGCTTTACCACAACAAAATGACCATAACCTCATTGAAGCGACCCGTTATTTCGGTCGTATTTGTTGTTTGATTGATGATGCCATTGATTTTACTAAAGATGTCGAAATCCAAGGTGAGAATATTATTTTTGAAGTTATGGATAAGGCGACTTTTGAGCAATCTAAATCTGACGTTCAAATCCGCATTAATGCTGCTTTGCAAGTTCTTGATAGGGAATACAGTACTTTGAGCAAACTGCTTGAAAGCATATGGAGTCAAGATTGTCAGCAGCAATTTGCTCAAATTCGTTTGGATATAGTTGATTACATTACTACTACTATGAATGCACAATAAGAGGACTTGAGGATGATTTTAATTGTATGTATGAAGTCCTGGGGAGAATTTGGGAATTTTCTGGCTGCTAAACAGTTGCAGGCGTTTTTGACTAAGACCTCGGGTCAGCTTGTGGATTTGATTGCTGGTGATGATTATATTGACAATTTTGTTCAAGTGGGTCAAGACATTAAGATGGCGGTAAAGAGTGCCGCTAATAGTGATGAAGTATTTGATAATTATTTGAATATTGTTACCCGTTTAGATCATAGGGTGGCTAAGCAAACCGAAGAGCAAGATTTTTCTGAATATTTGCCTTTGCTTGAGGCGATTGAACAGCGTAAACCTACGACCGTTATCTGCACTAAAGGTGTGGTGGCTCGTATGTTAGCAGCCCAGAAAATTAAGAAAATGCCGGAACAATTATATAACTATGTGACTAATCACGGTCACTTTAGTATGGATGTTCACCGTAGTGCAATTGATAGCGGTATGAAATATCTGACTCGTTTACCTGCTGCAACTGAATATCTGCGCGATATAGTGAAAGTGCCTGCAACACAAATTCATGATTTTGGTTATATCTCTTCGGTGCAAATGGAAAATTTAGCTGATACGCAGCAAGTTAGTGAATTGACAGATGTGATTTTGGTAAGTAATCGCGGTGGGCGTAAATATACATTGTTGTATCAAGAGTTGTTGAAAAACACCAATTTAAACCTTCATTATATTGTGATCAATGATGCTGAAGAGCTGGCGGTAGCTGAACAAAGCGCCCGTGATTATCCGGGCCGTGCAAAAGTCCTTGATGGTCTGCAACAAAAGGATTTTTTAGCTTTAGTGGCCGAACTTGGTAAAAAAGGCACTGTGTATGTTGGTAAAGGTAGTATTAATACATTGATCGAAGCTGTACTTGGTAAGCAACCTGTGTTGGGTTTGCGTTCTGGATTGCCAATGGAAGAGTGGGGAGCACAGTACCTTGAGCAGCATCAACTTGGTTGTATCAGAGATGATTGGAAAGATATTTACAACAAGATTGCTGAGTTGGTTGACTCGCCACAGGCTTATTGTGAACTAAGAACCAATGTATTGAAGTATTTGGCTGGTGATTCGATTAATTTAAGGCCTAACTTAGCGTGGTTACAACCACCTACCGAAGAGCAAAAAGTTCTCGGGCAAATAGGTCAGTGCAAGGTTCAACTGATTGCTGGTCTTGAAGCTAAAATGTCTGAGCATCAAGTTGAGATGACAGATAGCGCTAAGGCAATGATGAATATGTTTGTTGATGCTCAGTTGACTGACAAAGTTGTTACTTCACCAGAGGATTTGGTGTTGCTGTTGCAAAAGCTCAATATCGAACAGATTAGTCAAATGTATATTGAGGAGTTTGGAGCTTTGCGCCTGACCACTAATCGGACTGTGCGTTTATTAGCAATGATGCATGAACAATGGGTTGCGGCCAAACAAGCGCAGGAAGCAGCATCATGTTGATTATGGGGGTTCACTCAATAGGTCATGACTCGGCTGTTAGCTTTGTTGAAAATGGAGAATTGATTTGGTCGATTGAAACCGAGCGATTATCTCGGGTCAAACACGATGGAAAAATTCAAACTACCCTGGATTATCTAAAAGAGCATAAGGCCGATTTGTTGCAAAGGGTCGATGTGGTTTCTTTTAGTACTCACGTTAGCAATAAGGTCGCAAAAATCGATGATTTTGAAACGTTGAATCAAGGTATTGACCAGCATAACTTCTATTTTGAGTCTAAAACTCTGATTACAGGAAAGTCAGTTAAATGTTTTGTTGTTGCCCATGAAATGTGCCATGCAATGGTTGGCTTTCAATATGCTAAACCTGCGGAAAAACAGCTGTGTTTTGTTAATGAAGGGCGGGGGCATTTTTCACGTAATTGTGTGGTTCGTCGTGATGGCAAACAATTAACTATTACTCATTGCAATGAATTGCCTTGGTTTGGCTCTGGTATGGGTTGGACTTCTCTTGCGGTTATGATGGGCATAGAAAAATCTCCTTCAGCTGCAGGCAAAGTGATGGGTATGGCGGCATATGGTGAATATGAACCGAGATATGCTGAGATGATTTTGGCTGCACCACATAATCTTTATGATTATTCAGTAGTTGAAAGACCTAAGTTTTTAGCTAAGTTGTTTAAACAATATATAGGGCAACCGACGTTTAAAGTTAAGGCTAATTTGGCGGCGACTTTACAACAATTGTTCGCTCAGACAGTGGTTGAGCATGTTAGTCACATTGTTACTGATGAGGACCTCTCAGTTTCCATGTCTGGTGGTTGCGCATTGAATCTTATGGTGAATACTCTGCTGTGGCAGCGCTATGGTGAACGTTATTCTGTACCTCCTGTTTGCAATGACTCAGGTCAAAGTTTGGGAGCGGCGATATTTGCCCAGTTACAATTGAAAGGTCATTTACTTGAGCCTGTGTCTGTATATAGCTGTGGTGAAAGCTATACAGTTGAGCGTGACTGGCTTGAAAAGCAAGGTTTTATTGTCGAGGACTATACAGCGCAAAAATTAGCAAAATATCTACACAATCATGAGGTTGTTGCTTGGTATCAGGGTAAATCTGAGATGGGACCAAGAGCTTTGGGTAATCGTTCATTATTTGCAAGTTGTCAGGCTCATGGAATGAAAGATAGACTCAATCATATGGTTAAGTCTCGTGAATGGTATCGCCCTTTAGCGGCGATAGTTGCTGAAGAGTCTTTGGCTAAAATCACCAATGATATATTTCCGTCAAAATATATGTTGTTTAATTATGATATTGACTCGGACTTAATCCCAGAGGCTACTCATGTTGACGGCACGTCGCGTTTGCAAATCGTTAGCTCAACAGATAATGCTAAAGTTCATGAGTTATTACTAGCATATGAAAAGTTTAGTGGTGTTGGGGCGTTGATTAATACTTCTCTTAATGGTCGTGGCAAGCCAATTTGTTTGACACCAGAAGATGTAATCAATGATTTTGCCGACAGAGATGTTGATGTTTATGTATTTGGTGATTTGATTGCAAGGAGGGGGCATTTTGTTTGAGTGCGAATATGATTTTAATCAAAAGCGGCAACATTATCTAGATAATGGTGTTGTTGGTTTCGAAAAATTAATAGGTGAAGATTTGCTTGAAAGACTTGAAGCTTGTTTTGACCGTATTATTGAAGGTAATTATCTAACAGGTGCGCCACCGACTAATCGCACTCATATGCCAAATGACTCATACGATAATTTGACCAGAATTTCTTGTCCGGCAATTGCAGATCCGCAAATGGTCAGCTTATTAATGGAAGCTGGAATTGGGGTTGTGGCCAATGCATTAAGCGAGAGTGATTTTGTTCAGGCTTGGGGTATTCAATTGATTAATAAGGTGCCCGGCGAGGGGCCTGAGTTTAATATCGGCTGGCATCAAGATGGACAATATTCTCCTTGGTTATTTGAAGGAGATTGGATCACCGCTCACATTACTTTATCTGATGTTAATGAAGATGATGCGCCAGTATTGTATATTGAAGATTCACATCATTTGCCGACTTTCAAACAAGGTTTACATAAAGGACAAATTACTGGGCAGGCCTTTAAGGCTGATTTGTATGAGCATGGCTTGGTATTAGCTGAGCGTTTAAATGTACCTTGGAAGGTTAAGTATCATACTTCTAAGCGCGGTGATGTTAATTTTCATCACAGTCGTTTAATTCACGCTTCGGACAATCTACGCAGTGGTAAAACCCGTAAGACCTTTAGTATTCATATGCGTACTAGCCATAACCCGTTGGTGATCAACGAACCGTTTTTAATTCGGAATAATCCGCCACAAACTAGTTATTACTTGGACTTTGCCGATCAATTGATGTGTCCGGTAATTCATGGTGTTGCTACTGATTTGGTCGGTTTTGCTGCGCCTAAACAAACATTTGAGGAACTAAACCGTGTTTGATAAATACTATGATATGTCTGCTCATCAAAAGCAATTGAATGATACTGGCTTGGTAAAATTTGAAGGGCTACTTAACGAGCAAATGCTAGATAAGCTAGAGGCTTGTTATGACCGTATTATGGCTGGTGAATATGTTAGTGGTAATCCGCCACCTCGTCGTACTCACCCTCCGAAAGATTCAGAAAAATACCTTACTCGTGTTTCTTATCCTACTGTGGCAGATCCTGCTTTGGTTGGTTTATTGATGGAAGCTGGGATTGGGGTATTGTCTAGTCGCTTGATGAATAGTGATTTTGCTCAGGCATTTTTTATTCACTTGGTTAACAAAGTGCCCGGTGAAGGTTTAGAGTACAACATAAGTTGGCATCAAGACGGTCAATACGGTAAACATTTGTTTAGTGGTCACTGGATTACAGCTCATATCGCTCTTGAAGATGTTAACAGTGATGATGCGCCAATTCTTTATGTTGAAAATTCTCACCGACTTGAGCCGCTGAATAAGCGCGAAGTGTCTGGATTCAGTTTCCGTAAACCGTTGGATGAATTGGGACAGCAGTTTGCCCAAAAGACAGGTATTAAGTGGAATGTGGTGGAATATCTATCTAAGCGTGGTGATGTGACTTTTCATGATAGTCGTTTGATCCATGCCACTGATAATTTACTCTCAGGTCGTACCCGTAAAACTTTTGTATTGCATTTGCGTTTTGAGCATAACAAGTTGCTGTTTAGCGATCCTATTCATGTTACAAACGAGCCGCCACAACCGAATTTTTATGTTGATATAGCCGATTCGATCATGTGTCCAGTTTTACACGGTGTTGCGACAGATTTACCAGAGCGTCGGTTAAAGGCTGGATAAATTTGGTTTAAACGGATGAAAATAGTCTATTTTCTCGAAAGATTTCCGGAGCTGAGTGAAACCTTTATTCGCCAAGAAATATTGGGTTTGTTGCAGCAGGGGATTAGCGTTCGAGTGGTCACAGTAGCTTGTTCAGAACAGAGTAATCATGTGGATTTGGCTAACGAGCATCCGCTGTTGGCTCGGTGTGAAGTCGATGTTATTGGTGAGCAAGATTTAGTTTATTCAAAAGGGCGTATGCTTCGTTGGTTATTACACCCTTATTCTCAAGGTAAGTTTAAACAGCGCTGGGATAATTTAAATGCTAAACATTACCGCACTAAGTTACTGTATAAAATTGTTTCAGGTCCTAAGCGTATTGCAGCTGATGAGATTGTCATCACTCATTTTGGGGGAGCAGGCGTTATGGCGGCACAGTTAAAGCAGTTTGGCTATATACAAGGGCCGTTAGTTAGTGTTTTACATGCCTATGAACTTACTAAGCTTCCAGCGTTTAAAGATTTAACACCACATTATCATAAGTTATTTACTCAAGCGGATAAGGTGTTATCGGTCTGCCGTTTTATGCAAGATAAGATCACGTCTTTGGGCTGTGCGCGAGAGAAAGTTGATGTTATGCATATGGGAGTGAATATTGAACAACTAGCTCAATTGGCTGAGTACCATAAAATGGATGCGGGGTTATTGCGTGTCCTGTTTGTTGGTCGCCTGACTCAAAAGAAGGGGATACTGGATGCTCTTGAAGCTTTGGCCAGAGTTTCTAATCGAGTCAATTTTCATTTTGATATTGTCGGTGATGGCGAGTTAAACCTAATTTGTGAAAATTCGGTTAGAGAACTAGAACTTGAGGATCGAGTGACATTACACGGTGCTTTGGCCCATCACAAAACTTTGCAGCTTATGGCGCAAACTGATGTTTTGTTGTTGCCTTCTAAGACTGCGGATAACGGTGATATGGAAGGGGTGCCAGTAGTGTTGATGGAAGCTATGGCCATGAAAAAAGTTGTGTTGTCGAGTTTTCATTCGGGGATTGGTGAGTTGGTCGATGATGGTGAGAATGGTTTTTTGGTTGCAGAAGGTGATATTGAAGGGCTTTCGTTGAAGATTGAACTAATAGCTAATTTTACATCTGATATGCGTCTTCATATTGGGCAACAGGCTGTAGCTAAAGTTAGTCAATTATTTAACCAAGGCAAGCAATCTCATGCCTTGGCTAGTTTATTGCGAGAATTATGATGCAGTACGATATTGTTTTTATTTCATATGATGAGCTGTGTGCTGAGGATAACTGGCTAAATTTACGCAGACGTTTTCCAAAAGTTAAGCGGGTTCATGGTGTTGATGGTATTCTCAATGCGCATAAATTAGCAGCTCAAGCGGTTAGTGGTGAGTGGTTTTTTGTTGTTGATGGTGATAATAAAATTCATTCTGAGTTTGATTTTGCCTTACCTGAATCACAGTTGTGTGACGACACCACTTATGTTTGGCGTTGTATCAATTCGGTCAATGGGTTGTGTTATGGCAATGGTGGGGTAAAACTGTTTAATAAACGAGTTTTTGCTACGGTCGATGAGTTTTGGGGCGATATGACAATGTCGCTAAGTAAGCGATACAAGCCAGTGGATGTGGTTGCTTCTACCACTATTATTAATGCTAGCGCTTTTCATGCGTGGCGTGCAGCGTTTCGCGAGTCGGTTAAATTGAGTGTGCCGCGAAAGCGAGTGCGGGAAGAATTTATACGTCAACAACGCTTAGGACAGTGGTCCAATGTTAAAGAGGATGTTGAATATGCGCAATGGGTTGCACGGGGTTGTGTTGAAGGTATAGAGTTTTATCGTCAATGTAGTGCAACAGGAGAAGATCACGCTAGCTTCATTAACAACTTTAATTGGTTGCAACAGCGCTTTAATGAAAAATATTCCGAGGATCAAAGATGAAGAAGCTTGCTAACATACTGCTGATATTGGCATTGGTTGGTACAGTCATTGTTGGTTTTTTTAAAAGCCCTGAGTTTCAATTGCGCCACCAAGGTGATGTTGTTGCTTATCGTGGCGGTGGTTTGGTAGTGGACTATCTTAAACTCAAGCAAACTGGTTGTATGGCTCAAAGTATTACGGCAAGTGAAAGTGGTTTAATCGAAAACACGCTGGCGGCGGTTGAGCAACAAATCAAAAACGGTGTACGTAATATTCATTTGAATGTGCAGTTAACTCGTGATAACCGTTTGGTGGCGTTTCATGATAATGACTTGAGCTGTGCTACTGATGGTGAAGGTAAAGTTCACCAATTGACTTGGGAGCAAATAAAAGATTTAGATGCTGGCTACGGTTATACCCTAGATGGCGGCAAAACTTTTCCTTATCGCAATCAAGGATTAAGAATAGCTTTGTTAGAGACTTTAGTTACAGATCCAGATGTTACTTACTGGTTGAATCTAAAAACCACCGCTAAACGTGCATCGCGTATTTTGTTGGAGTTTATCGATACTTTAGAGCCTCAAATGCAGCAACAAATTGTACATATCGGCAATGCTCAGGTTGTGGATTATATTCATAGCCTCAATCCGCAAGTGAACAGTATTACCCAACGGGATTTAAAGACTTGTCTGATTGATTACGCGCTGGTTGGTTGGAGTGAGTCTTATCCTAATTCGTGTAAAAACCGCATCATTATTGTGTCACCTGAATTTGCTGAATACTTGTGGGGATGGCCTGAACAGTTTGCTGCCAGAGCGCAACAGCATGGTAGCCGAGTTTATTTATGGACTAAACATCAAAGCTATCAACACAGTGATAATTTGTTGCTGCATGGTATTGGTTTAATTAGTGGCAACGCGCCTGCTGCTTTGTCCCAAGGTAGTTTATAGCTAGTTGTATTGTGATGCATAAGGTAGCCATAGGAATTCCAACTTATCAACGGCCAAAGTCGTTGTTACGTTTGCTTGATTCAATTAATCAACTGAAATTTTCTGCACAATTTTGTGTTTTTGTCGTGGACAATGATAATCACAGTCAATCAGCAGTTAATTTGTTGGCTAGCAGGTTAGCCGATTATCGTTTTACTTTGCATACCCGTGCCGTTGCGCCTGCCAATATTTCTGTAGCTCGCAATATGTTGTTGCAGATGGTATTTGAAGAACATGACTTTAGTGTCATTGCTATGGTAGATGATGATGAAATAGTAGATTGTGATTGGCTTAACCAGTTGGTTAATTGTCAATTGCAAAGCGAAGCGGATATTGTCCAGGGTAATACACTTCCTAACTTTTTAGTTAAGGTTGAACCTTGGATGAGTCAAGTGCCTTTTTTCTATCGCCATCAATTGATGAGCAGTCATGATTCAATGGCGTTGAGTTCTTGCAATATTTTGATAACTAAGGCTATTTATCAAAAGATGCACGGGCAATTGTTCGATCTGCAATTTGGCATTTCAGGTGGTGAGGATACCGACTTTTTCCATCGGGCTAAAGCTTTAGGTGCTAAGTTTGCCTATGAGGGTAAGGCTTTGGCTTATGAAGATTATGATCAACTAAGAGCAACTAAAAGTTGGGTGCGTAAGCGTAGTTTTAGAGTCGGCCAAACTAATGTCAAAATTTTTCATCAAAATCGCAGTGGCTTCATTTTTAGCTTAAAAATTTTCGCCAGATTTTTGGTTAATTTAGTTAGATTGGCGCTGCTGTGTTGGCATCCTGCACACTCTATCCGTTATCAAATGAAAATTTGCCGCCAGTGGGGGATGTTGCTGGCCGCCTGTGGAAGTAGCTAATCAATGTCTTTTTTATTTAATCAAATGCGTAAGCTCATTGGGAAAACTTGGCAAGCTGATTTTAGCCGTTTTGATGCTCAAGTTGAATTCATCCGCGAAGGTGATACTGCCCAATTGAGTTTTTTACTACCTTTGGTATTGCCAAATGATAATATTGCCGCGTTTTATCGTTGTGTTTGTCAAGTGTGTGAACAATTGAATTCACAGCTTGAAAGTGGGTTGATCTCTAGTGCTCAGTTGATTTTAGGCATTCAGGGAAATTGGCAACAAAGTGTATACCAGCAAATCATTGCTGATTTATGCGCTAAATTGGCTAAATCTAATGTACATGTGGCACTGATAAAGCAAAATAAAGCCAATAAAATCGCTATGATCAAAAGAGCAATTAAATGTGCTAAAGAAAAACAAAGTGAATTATTTGGTTGGTGTGATGGTGATTTGCTGTTGTCTGACAATATTATGGAAACATTAATTGGTAGTATTTATGTGCGACACAATTGCATCGTAGGTCCAGTGCATGTTCAAGTTAAAAATCCGCAAGATTTTATTGAGCAGCGTTACTTAAAACTTCCAAGGACTAAACCAAATAAATATCCCCAAGGCTGTGTGCTGTTTAAGCTCAATGCTGTTGAGCATGACTTTGATGAAAGAGATATCAGTGATGATGGCTATCTAACATTTGCCAATCTGTGTTTGGATGGTCAACCTATGAATGGAATACAGGTTATTGAAGCGGCCAAAATTTATTATTTGACCGATTTGAATCTTAAACAAAAGTTAATTCGTTTTCGCCGTATCAGTCTTAGTCATATGATCTTATTGCATAAGTTCGATAAGACTAAAGCTAAATATATTTATCACAATATTATGTTTGCACCATTGTTTGCACGGCCTTTGAAGTTTAATCGTCAACTGGTTGTAAAGTCTTTACTCTATTTTGGTTATTTGTTAGTGACTTTTGAATTGCTTTTAAGAGTGCTGATAGACAAACCGTTAAAACGAATTGTGTGGTCTGCTTCATCTGGTGGTGACGAATGAGCCGTATCAGTATTGCTATTCCTCATTATAATCAACCTCATTTGATTAGTAGGGCTATTGAGTCATTGTCTTTGACGTGTCTTAAAGATATTCAATTATTGGTAATGGACGATGCCTCATCAGATGATGTCTTTGCTCAGTTGCAACAGCAGTTAGATAAAACTAAACAACTAAGCAAACATCCTATTCGTTTGTTTCGTGCCAGTAAAAATGTTGGTACTTATCGGATGAAAAATGCCATTATCCAGCAGTTGGATACTGAATATTTGGCCTTTCACGATGCTGATGACTTCAGTGTGGCTATGCGTTTAGACCGTTTATATGATGGGATGAGAGACAGCAATATCGATATACTGGGCTCTGCTTATATGGAAGTCATGTCGGATTTAGATAAAGGCGATAGTTATTACATTAAACGGTTTTATAAGATGCCTTATCTTGCCCATAAAGTGGGGATTAAATACATCAGTTATCAACCCTCTCAATTAGTGCGCTTTAGCTGTTTTGACACTTTAGGTGGATTTGATGGTTCTACTCGAATTGGTGCGGACGATGAGTTTACCTTACGTGCTGTACATTGCAAAAAGGTGCGTAATTTAAGTGAGCCTCTCTATGTAAAAATAGAACAAGCTAAGTCGTTGACTACCGATGAGACGACTGGCTATCAATCGCCTATACGTGCAGCTTATAAACAGAAAATGGCCGATTTGCGTAAGAAAATTAAAACGGGCTTAAGCCAAGAGTGTTATCGCAATACGCCTAATGATGAAGATTTTAGTTTGAAGGAATTTTAAAAGGGATACATATGACAACAGGAATTTCTACAACACAACTCAAAGATGCCTGCGAACAAGGGTTGGCTTATTTGCGTCAGCAACAAAAAGCCAATGGAGCAATTACAGCTGCTAATTACGGCACTTTTGATGTTTGGGAAACTATTGAAGCGGCTATGGCTATCACTTTGTGGACTGAGCAGGAAAGTTTGCAAAATGATGCAGTGCTAAGTGCCGCTATGGCGTTTTTGGCCAGTAGCGAAACTGATGATGGTATGGTGCCAGACTCAGCAAAACGTACGGATTTATATTGCATTGAGACTTCCAGTGAATATCTGCAATTATTAAAGACCTTGCTAGAACGCCAATTTCCTCAGCGCACCGATGTGATAAATCAAGCGCAATATATCTGTGAGAAACAACTTAATGATGGTCGTTGGAGAATCGAAAATCCGGCGGTAAGCGAAGATGTACAGCACTTGCCTAGTGTCACCGCTTTTGCCATGTTGGCTTTGCTTAGGGTTGATACTGAGCCTAAATATTTTTTACAAGCACTGACATTTTTAACTGAAGGACAGTTGGCTAATGGTACTTGGGGTCAACATTGGCAATATTATGAAACGCCGTTTTATCTGATGGCTCCAATTTGCGAGTTGTTGCAGCGCTTAAATGATAATGGCCGTTTTGATAGTTATCTTGCTAAAGCGCAACGTTTTGTTTTATCTGAGCAACAAAGTGATGGACGTCTGGTTAGTGGCCAAACTGATGGTGAAAATCAGATCAGTGAGTCTTTGCATACGGTATTGGGGCTAAAAACTTTATTGGCGACGGGCATTCAATTAGATGATCCTAACGTTCAAAAAGCCCTTAAATGGTTGCTTAGCCAACAAAGTGAAAACGGTTGCTGGCATGGTGGGGTATTTCCTCATCCGAATGTCAAAATCAAGAAAAATGAAGACGTTTTTTGTAGTGCTCAGGTGCTGATCATGTTGAATCAATATTGGCAGTTGAGCCAAGGCTATAAGGTATAGCGGATGTCTGCTGTTGTATTGTGTTCTGATTGTTTTAACAATCCGGGTTTGAAAAGATATGTTGAGGAATTGTTTGTCGCTGATTTAGCTGGGTGCCCTCATTGCGATTCGACTGAAGGCCATTGTTTAAGTGGCGCTATGGTTATTGAATTGGCTGATAAGTGCTTTTTGCACGGGGAAATAGCTAAGGCTGCTTATTACAATGATAAGAATATAGAGCGCAATAAACAGCAAAAGTTGTCAAGCAGTCTGGGGAAAACCCTGAAACAGGATATATTGTGCATTGAAAATGCCATTAATGATGCCTATTTGGAGAATACTGATTCCCAGATACTACTGCGAGCGTTAGAGAGTTATCCGGTTCGGGTTTTAACCCCATCAGATCAATTTTACCGTATAAGAGTATCGCCAGAGCAGCCACAAAATTCAGCAGAATATGATAGCCCTCCAGATGAATTGTTGGGTTCGGGACGACTTGATTCGGATAACATGCCTGTCATGTATGCATCGCAAAATCTTCAGATATGTATTCATGAGTGCCGGGCGGCGGCAAATGATAGCCTTTTTGTTGCGACATTGCGCCCGACGTCACATTTAAAATTGCTGGATTTGACTTGTATTGCAGCCGAACCGCTGCAAAAAGCTTTGCATATGGTATTTATGTTTAGTCGTTTTTCTTATCCTCTGACTCGCAGAATTGCGGTGTTGGCTAAACAGGCTGGTTTTGATGGCATTATCTATCCGGCTACATCTACTATTCTGGCAAAAATCGATCCTAAGGCTAAACAACAAAATAATTCGAAGGTGGTAGAGAATATTGCCATGTTCGGCAGGCCCATACTCGACTCATTGGTCGAAGTGGTAACTATAGAAGCAATAACATCGAGTAACCAACTTTAGGGAAAATGAAGATGGGTTTAGAATTAGTGAATCAAAAATTCGATGCAGAAATCGAAAAACTTAAACAAGACGATGAAGTGCTTGCTGTGATGGGCTACGGCTCATATTTTAAAGGCAGATTTAAATCTGGCAGCGATATTGATTTGATTTTGATACGCGATGGCGAAGATATTTCATATAAAAAGAAAGTGTTTAATGAAGGGTTGGAATTTGAATTTCGTTATGTGACTGAAGATTTCTTACTTGAACTGCTTAGCCGAAGACATGGTCCTACCATCAAACATATGTTGGAAGCCACTATTGTGTCAGATCCAAACGGTATAGCTGAAAAACTAAAGCAATACGCTATAGATATTACTGCCAAGTCTATTGATGAGACCTTTCCTCATGATGCCAGACGGGAAAAAGCGCTGGTGATTGAAAGCCTGCATCGCAAAATCCATCAGGTTAAAGATCATCCCGGCTTTTTTGAATTTGCTTGTTCAAAACTATTGCTTAATTTGGCTGACGCTTTTATTCGTCTGCATTGTCATTGGGGGCTACAGGGCTTTCGCGAATCAGCAAGACAACTCAAAGCGATAGATCCTAAAGTGCACCAGCAATTTGAATCTGCTATGGCACCTAATCCTCAAGAGCTGAGAATGGAAAACATTGATGCCTTGTATCATTTGGTGATTGATGCTCTTGGCGGTGTGGTGGCAGTGAAAGAGTCGGTGCTGTCTATGGGCGTTGAACAGGTGATCAATACCATTGAAAATTAAGGGATGATGTGATGGCTTTTTTTAAAAGTATAAAGCAACGGCAATTGTTGGTGACCAATAAAAAGGTGATGTATACCAGCTTAACGTGCGCGCAAACTCTTGAAGAGATTGACTTGGCCCAATTTAAGGCGCTGTTCGATGAAGGTTGGCCTATATTGCAACTGGTTAGAAATCCGGTGGATAGGGTCGTTTCTTTTTATAAAGATAAAATTATCGATGCTGGTAGACGTAATGATAATGGCAAAATTCAAATTCAAAATTGCCAATATATGTTGTTGGCCATGATGCAAATGGAACTTAGTTTAGAAACCACAGTAGCCGATATTTTGGCTGGATTGCGGGCGGTGCGTTTTGATGTTTTTGCTTTAAAAATGTTACCTCATTTGTATCCTCATACTAAACACTTAACTCCACAATATGCGATTTTGCCTGAAGAAATTCGAGAGGCTTTGAATGATAACAATTATCGTGTGGTAAAGATGGAAGATAGTGAACAATTGTCCAAGGAGTTGACGCCGCTTGGTGTTGATGTCGGAGTGATACACAATCAATCGAAAGTAAATACTCAAGTTGAGCTTGAGGAGCGTGTGAGTGTGTTTATCAAGAACCTCTATACTCAGGATTATGGAGAATATCAATATGAGTGATATTAATCCTCAGTTACTTTTAGTAGATGAAAATGATCAAGTTATTGGTCATCAGAGTAAATTGGCGGCCCATTTGGGTGAAGGTCAATTACATCGGGCTTACTCGGTATTTATTTTTAATCGTCAAGGGCAGTTGTTATTGCAACAAAGGGCTGCGCCAAAACCACTTTGGCCGGGAAGTTGGTCTAATTCTTGTTGTTCTCATCCGTCAGTGGGTGTTGCTATTAAAGATTCTGCTCAGTGCCGTGTTCAAATGGAGTTAGGCTTAGAGGCATCAGTGGAATACTTGTATAAGTTCTTGTATCGCGCTAAATATTTGGATGTTGGTCATGAGCATGAGTTGTGTCACGTGTTTTGGGCTATTTGCGATGATTTGCCCAAACCAAATACCGATGAAGTGGCTGCATATCAGTATATTGATATTGATGGTGTCGCCGATTTTATTGCTGCTAATGAACAGCAAGTGACTCCTTGGTTTAAGATGGAATGGGCTTATTTGCAAGTTCATCATCTTGAGGCTATTAAACAACAATTATTCGGTGAGTTATCGCCATGTTAAACACAATTAGACGTGTCATTGGTGAAGTTTATCAATATGATGCGCCGAAAAATGGTTATCAAATAGAGTGGGGAGGAGTTGCTGAGTCTGCACAGTTAACTGTTTTAGTGCCTTGTTTACTTACTAGCGATAGTCTTATTGATTTGTATAAAACGCTTGAAAGTTTGTTTGCAGAAGTCGAGTTGGTGCTAGAAAAGAAAATTTGCTCAGATGTGCAGCTGGTCGTGGCTGCACAATATCATCCTGCTCATCAGCATGAAAGTGATATTTACATTGAATTGTTGCAAGGGTTATTGGCATCGAAGTCGATTGTAGGCCTAACTACATTACTCATTAGTATGGATTATCCAAATAAAATTGATGCGATAAATACTGCTGTGGAATTGGCACGTCAAGCTGGCTCATTGTTTTTCTGTTGGTGTGACGATGATATTAAAGTGTCTTCTGGAAGCTTGGGTATGTTGGTGGACAAAATTAAGTCGGATGATTGCCATCTTGCAGGCTGCCGTAAGGTGTTGATTGAGCAAAAAGGCCAAACCCTATGGAGTAGCATCCGAAATTCACATAATAAGGTTAATAAATATCCGCAAGCATATTTAGCGTTTAAATTAGATAAAATTGATCACCAATTCGATTCAGGGGTTATTAGTGATGATACCTATCTTACATTCGCTAATATTTTTATTGATGCCGAACCTATGAATAAAATTGCTATTGTTGAGCAGGCTGTGGGGGAGTTTCAATCGGGGGCGACACCCTTGTCTAATCTAAAACGCTTGCGTCGTTTGGTTCTGAGCAATTTTATTGTGTTATCTAGAGTGGATGAAAGCTCTGCAAAATACGCATTTAATCAGATTATTTTTAAAGAATTGATGGATAAATCCCATCATAGCACTGCTAAAACTCGTTTGATAAAACGTTGCTTATATGGTTTATATGGGCTGTTTCTAGCCGAGATCACTGTAAGATATTGGTTGAAAAAACCAATTCGGCAAGTTGGGTGGTATGGTCATTCTGGTAAAAGGCGGCCCACTTAAGTTTTATTTGCTATGGATATTATTGTAATGAACGAGAGTCAATCCATTGTGTTATTGGTTATTGTGCTGGTATCGCTATTTATTTTTAGCTGGTGGTATAGGCTGCGAGGCTCTGTTGTCCAAGTCAAACAGAGTCGATTACTTAAACAGCTTACACAGCGTTTAGGTACTCAATTGAATTGGTCGCGACTTGAGTTGCATTTAATTGAGCAGGCTCATCCGCAATTGACAGAACAAATTGGTAATATTAATAAGACTGATTTTGAGCTGTTTTTCCGTCGTACATTCGGCTCTGGCTATTTGTATGAGTTCCATTCAATAGAGCCTGATCGCAATGCAGTGACCGTTACCAGTCGTTATAGCCCTGAACAATTGCAGAAGATGAAACTCTACGCTGAACAAACGGGCAGAGCTAAGACTGAATGGGAGTTTGTTCGAACGTTACTGGGTTTGATTAAGTTTCATTTTGGTCGGCCTTATTTGCTAAAACCTAATGACAAAATCAAAGCGTATGGTGTAGAAGTTTTTAGGCCTAATCATCCATTAGATCACGGTATTCGCCAAGGTCGTTTGTCTGGAGATATTATTCGCTTGGTGGGTAAGTACCCTGATGAGTTCCGACAAGATATTGTTCAATTGGTTGCGGCTCAAACAGACCTGTGTAAGTTTATCCGCCAAATGCAATTTACGGGGGCATTTCAGCGCTCGGGACGCGAAAGTGAGGGGAATGTTGCTGAAAACTATCAAGCTTATGCCCGTGCTGATGTTGGCTTTTTTCGTCAGGCTGCACGATATTCAAGTTTATTTGATGATCAACTACAAATAGATGATTTTGCCAACGCTTTGACTGCTGCTTGTGATTATCTTGCTGAGCCTCATGTGATGGGTGATATAATGGCAGCGGCCCATATGTTGGATTTACAAAGAATTGGTTTGTATGGTGAAAAAGATAGCATTATTGCTGCTCAATTACTTAATGCTAATACACAATTAATGCATAATAGTGCGAATAAGGGAGGTACTGGTGGCTCACAAGTAATCAGGGAACTTAGACAGTTAACTGACTGCTACTTGGTTAATAATGGTATTTTGGGTTTTTATCGTTTTGAGAAGAAATGGTATATGCAAAACAATGATTTAGATTTAATGGCGCAAGCTGTGGTATTGGACTATTCAAAACCGTTGCCAGTATATTCACCGAGAACGAAAAAAGTTGGGAAATTGGTAAAAGCTAGTCGTAAAATATTTAAAAGATTGAAAAAATATTAGTCAAAAAACTTACCAAATATTATAAGTGAAAATTTAATTTCGCAGTAAGTATACCCGAATTCAGATAATAATTGATAACTGTAATATTATTCCTTTCAAAATCTGATAAATAAAACTTTACAAAACTCGTGGTCAAATAAAAGTTTTTATTCGGTGTTACGCATTAAATTAAATTAAATTAAACCAATGAGTTATGGGTTGTACCTATTAAGCCCGATTAACAATATGAAGTGGGCATGGCCTGTCACGCCGGGGTTGCGGCGGTTCGACGCTTCGATTCGAATCCCGACCACTGGGCTTGCTTGCATTTTCTCTTCTAAGCGAGCTTCCTTTACAAAAATCCAAAAAGCTCATTTACTTTAGCCCTTCCTTTGTCATCGCAATCAAACAGCTCACTTTTCAACATAAGCTTATAATAATGTCGACATAACTTTGCCTGTTGTGGCAAAGTGGCAGGCTCAGTTGGTTAGCTCTTGTCTTAGATAACTAGGCCTAAGACGATTATCTACGCGCCGTACTCATTGCAACTTTCATATCCTCTAAGCAAAACACGATTAACTTAAAGCGTAAACCATGGTTACTTTTTAACTCGTCTCTTTTCTAGCGATCTACTTGCGATCTGTCTTTATTTAAATATACTGTATGTATAAACAGTGTTTGGTGATGTATGGCGAATTATATAGATCTTCTTGAGCGTAAAAACTTGCTTTGGCGTGGGCGTGGAAAGGCCGTGCAGCATGATGTCGTCAGTACTCGCTTTGCTGCACTTGATGATGTGCTGTGTGGTGGTTGGCCGCAACAAGGTGTGATTGGTGTAAAAACTGCAATGGGAATAGGGGAGTTAAGGTTGATATTGCCCCACTTTGCGGATGATAACCGTTTGAAGGTATTAATTAATCCACCAGGACAAATACATGCCGCGGCATTGCATTATTTATCGTTAGACCTGAGTGAATTTATGATATTGCAGCCACCAAGTGAAAAAGAAGCACTGTGGGCTGCGGAGCAGTGTGTAAAAAGTGGTGCGTGTAGTGCGCTTGTACTTTGGCACGAAGCGCTTTCTATTGCCGCTGTAAAGCGTTTGCAGCTAGGTGCACAGACGGGAGGTTGTAGGTTATTTGTTTTACATCAAGCACAGTACGCTCAAACTCTACCATTTACGCTTTCAGTGGCTTTACAAGCACAGCACAGCGGCTTGGATGTGATAGTGAAGAAGCACAAGGGGCACTTGGCACATCGTAGTCTTAAACTAGAAAACCCCCACTATTGGCCAGAGCTTGAAAAGCCAAATCTACCTCATGTTAGCGATAATATAGTTGCATTTACAGGCTATGAGCGGCGTTTAACGAGCTAGTTATGTGGTTATATCTCTATTTTCCTATGCTGCAACTAGAGGGAATGACAAAGCGAACGGTTTCTGGTGATTTTGTTACACCCGTTGTTATTATTGATGGCCGCAAAAACCAGATAGTGCAGCTCAATGATGCAGCGCAGCAGCGAGGTATAAAAATAGGAATGGGCCTTGGGACTGCTTGTGCATTGTGTACACAGCTTCATGTTTTGCCCTACGACGACCTTCTAGAAAGACAGCAGCTATTAGAAATTGCCAATACGCTTTATCAAGTAAGTGCAGATATTGTAATCGATGAACCTAATGGCCTTGTGCTTAAAGTCGATTCTATGCTGTCGCTCTATCATGATTTGCCAAGTTACTGGCAAGTAATATCTGGACAATTAGCGCAACTTGGCAAGAGTTATTATTACGGCATGGGTGAGTCCACAATAATGGCTAAGCTCTTAGCGCGAGAGCATTGCAATGCGCTTATGTTAACGCAGTGCCAAAAGCGTCATTACTTGGGGAAGATAGGATTAACACGTACAAGTCTAGACAGTCAAGTGATTGAGTTGCTTGCTCGCACCGGAGTTAAAAACGTGGCGCAGTTAGAGCTGTTTTCACTCAGTGAACTGGCCAAACGTTTTGATACTGAACTCGTACATTATGTAGGCTGCTTGTTTGGAAAACTAAAGGAAACCCTTAACTATTACCAACCTGCGGAAACCTTTGAGCTTACTGCACCTTTACTTTACGAAGTCGAAGTAATGGCTTGGTTAGAAAAGCCAATCGAGCATTTGCTATCGCGTTTAGCGTTATTCCTACAGCAACGTAACTTAGTAACTCGAACGCTTTATTTTACCTTAGCACTTCGAGATAAAGAGGCTTTAGAGATCACATTAAACAGCGCGGAGCCTGAATATAAGGCGGCAAATTGGCAGCGCTTGTTAAACCTCAAGCTAGAATCCATAACCTTAGATGCACCCGTACAAAGTGTTTCACTCAAAGCTGATGCACTAGAAGCGCAGCATGCCACAATAAAAGATCTCTTCTCAACGCAGCAAAGTGCGATGTCTGCGCAAGGACTGCGGGCTATTCTATGTGCTAAGCTCGGTGAGCAGGCAGTGCAAGGTTTACAACTTACAGGCGATCCTCGTCCTGAAAAGGCCAGCACTTATAGCCACGAGCCACATTTCACGACACTCAAGAGTAAATTAAGACCTACTATCCTATTTTCGAAGCCACAGCTGTTATGTGAAAGAGTCAATATTATTTCTGGTCCAGAGCGTATCGCTTCGGGGTGGTGGGACGGTGAGCCGGTCCAGCGAGATTATTTTATTGTACAAAATGAACAAGCGCAGCGGTTATGGGTATTTCGAGAGCAAAATAATCATTGGTATATTCATGGAGTATTTAGCTAATGTCTTATGCCGAGCTTTTTTGCCAGAGCAACTTTTCATTTTTGACTGGCGCATCGCGACCAGAAGAGTTGGTCAAACAAGCAGATTTTTTAGGTTATAGCGCAATAGGCATTACTGACGAATGCTCTTTGGCTGGTATTGTCCGTGCTCATGCTTATATTCGAGATCATAAACTCAAGATAAAACTGATAGTTGGGAGTTTACTGAAGTACAACAATATTGAGTTGGTTGCTCTTTGTCCTTGCCAGCTCGCTTATACAGAGTTATGTCGAGTGATCAGTAATGCTCGCCAGCGAATGGAGAAGGGACAATATCAGCTTAGTGAGTGGGATATTATGTCGCTTAAGCATGTCTTATTGTTGTGGTTGCCAAAGGGAAACAGTCAAGATGTTCAGTCATTGCAATGGCTGTGTAAATACCACCAAAATAGAATATGGATTGGCTACCGACGTAACTTGAGTGCAAAAGATGTACATTATTTTACCCATTGTGTAAAACTGTCAAAAGCTTACCAAATACCTATTTGCGCTGTTGGTGGGGTGCTTATGCACTGCTCGTCTAGACTTGCGCTACAGCATACACTGACAGCCATTCGACAGAATCGTGTGATAAGCGAGATCCCTGAGAAAATGATTAGCAATAGCGAGTCGGCACTTAGATCTATCTCTAAGCTTAATAAGTTGTTTTCACCTACCTTTCTTGAAGAAAGTGCCAATATCGCGAAGCGATGTGTATTTAATTTAGACTCATTGCATTATCAATATCCTCAGGAGTTAGTGCCTAAAGGTTTTACTCCAATGACTTATTTACGCGCGTTGGTCGAAAAGGGTAAACAAGTTCGCTTTCCTGATGGCGTGCCGCCAGATATAGAAGCCATTATTGATAAAGAGCTAGCGCTTATCGAAGCGCTTGATTATCCGTTTTTCTTTATCACTATTCATGACATTGTGATGTATGCCAAACAGCATCAAATCTTATACCAAGGGCGAGGCTCAGCCGCTAACTCTGTGGTCTGTTATTGCTTAGAGATAACCGCGGTTGACCCTCGGCAAGTGGGTGTATTGTTCGAGCGTTTTATTAGTAAAGAGCGTAATGAGCCACCCGATATAGATGTGGATTTTGAACACCAACGTCGTGAAGAGGTGATCCAATATATCTACAAAAAATATGGTCGTAAACGCGCAGCATTAGCAGCAACGGTGATCACGTATCGTTTAAAAAGTGCCATGCGTGATGTTGGCAAAGCCTTGGGCATTGAAATGGCGCAAATAGAGTACTTTATTAAGCATCTCAACCGCCGTGATAAAGGACTTAACTGGCAGGCCCAATTAGTGGAGTTAGGGTTAGAGCCAAACTCATTAAAAGGTCAGCATTTTATTCAGTTGGTTAATGACATTATGGGGTTTCCAAGGCATTTATCGCAGCATGTTGGTGGTTTTGTTATCTCAGAAAGCCCATTACATGAATTAGTGCCCGTAGAAAATGCAGCTATGCCAGAGCGCACCATTATTCAATGGGATAAAGATGACCTTGAAACCCTTAAGTTACTCAAAGTCGATATCTTGGCCTTGGGTATGCTAAGCGCTATCCGTAAGTGTTTTGGCTATATTGCAGCGCATACGAAGCGAAATCTGGATCTTGCCCAATTGACTCGTATGCAAGACGACCCTTTGGTCTATAAGATGTTGCAAAAAGGGGATAGTGTTGGCGTGTTTCAAGTAGAGTCTCGTGCACAAATGAGTATGTTGCCAAGGCTGAAACCCGCGAATTACTACGACTTAGTGATCCAAATAGCGATTGTACGTCCCGGCCCTATTCAAGGGGATATGGTGCATCCATTTTTAAAGCGACGGGATGGTGAAGAGCAAGTGACTTATCCATCCGAAGCGGTTAAATCGGTATTAGAGAGGACAATGGGGGTTCCTATTTTCCAAGAACAAGTGATAAAACTGGCTATGGTTGCTGCTGGGTTCACTGGAGGAGAAGCGGATAGCCTACGCCGAGCCATGGCGTCATGGAAAAAAACCGGGGAGCTAATGCAGTTTAGAGAAAAGCTTATTCGAGGCATGCTGGATCGGGGCTATGAAGCACAATTTGCTGAGCGGATTTTTGAGCAGATCTGCGGCTTTGGTGAATATGGTTTTCCTGAAAGTCACTCAGCTTCTTTTGCAGTGCTGGCTTATGCCTCTGCGTGGTTGAAATACTACTACCCCGCAATGTTTTATACCGCTCTACTCAATAGCTTTCCTATGGGGTTTTATTCGGCTTCACAGCTGTTGCAAGATGCATCAAGGCATGAGGTTAGCATTTTACCTATCTGTGTTAACCAGTCCGATTACGAACATCAAGTCGTACAAGAGCCAAGACAAGCAACGTTTGCGATCCGGTTAGGATTTCAGCTTATAAAAGGGTTAAGTGAAGAAGAAGCACTGCAATTATTACAATGCAGACCTCAAGAGGGGTTTGGGAATATCGTGCAGTTACAGCAAGCTGGTATTACTAACAGCACTATTGAAAAGCTGATTTCCGCGGATGCTTTACATCACTTTGTAGATAGCCGTTATGCGGCTAGGTGGTCACTTGCAGATCAAAGTAAAACCTTGCCACTATTCAGTGATATTGAAGAGAAAGAATCGCAATATAGTCACTTTAGCGCCACAGAGTTTGAAAACTTACAGGAAGATTATAATAGCACTAAGGTCTCTTTACGCACTCACCCAATCAAGCAACTTGAGCAAGCAAAGCTTATAGACCGAACGGTTAAGGCTAATGAACTGCTTTATCGACCGCATAAATCGTTAGTAACAGTGATAGGATTGGTGACAGGAAAGCAAGCCCCGGGTACCGCAAAAGGCGTGAC
This sequence comes from Pseudoalteromonas sp. XMcav11-Q, assembly GCF_040104525.1. Lineage (NCBI taxonomy): Bacteria > Pseudomonadati > Pseudomonadota > Gammaproteobacteria > Alteromonadales > Pseudoalteromonadaceae > Pseudoalteromonas > Pseudoalteromonas sp. XMcav11-Q. The sequence continues at coordinate 515,194 of NZ_JBECOX010000001.1, read as the reverse complement.
CTTTTTTACTTTGGAAGACGAAACAGGCAACATCAATGTAATTGTGTGGTCTGGTACTGCTCGAGCACAAAAGCAAGCCTATATGGGCGCACAGCTATTAGAAATAAAGGGTATAGTAGAGAAAGAGGGTGAAGTGGTACATGTTATTGCTGGTAGGTTAATCGATAGAAGTGAATTACTAGCAGCGATGACAATTAAGGCTCGCGCTTTTCATTAATTGCTTGTGAGGTGTTCGGCCTTTCGTAAATGCGTATAAGGTTTAAATGCCCCAATAGAGAGGCATTTTCGTTGCTTTTTCGCTTTAGCCTTGGAGCAGCTTCATCATGGCTGCAATAAACCCTTCTTGCTTAACGATTTGGTACTTCTGACAGGAGTCAGGGTTTTTCAAATCGTGGCATAAATATAGTGTATTGCGCTCAAGCGCAGGCTTTGGATGTAAGTTTGAATCAAATAGCACAGGATCTATACCAGGAAGACCAGACCAATATACACTACTAGCCACAAGGCCTAATTTTTCATAAGTAATCAGTTGTGGTTTTGGCAGGATAATAAATAAAACACCAATCACAGCAAACACTATCCACTTACCTTTACCCTTGGGTTTATCGTTATCTGTAGCGGCTTGTGTTTGAGGTGTATTTGTTTGCCGTGCTTGCGCGGTTTGTTGAGCCTTTATCGCTGCAATTTGTTGTGGCGATGGTCGACGGTTTTTTGTTGTACTAGTGCGTTTCTTTTGATTGGACTGTACTTGACCTAAAAGCGATTGTTTTTTTGATGGTTTTGCCATGCTTTAAGTAGCCTTTTAGTTGCAGGTCTCTATAATGCTTCTATGCTAAGTATAATAGCTTATTTTTACACTACAGCCTACGGGAAAGGACTATGGATCAAAACATCTCTATTTTAATCGTCGATGATGTAGGGACAGTTCGCAGCTTTTTACATCAAACCTTAATGCACTTAGGCATTGATCATGTAAGAGAAGCCTCCACTGCAACGCAATGCGTAAAGTCATGTGAAGAGCAACATTTTGATATTGTCTTTTTAGATATTGAGCTGCCCGATGGTGATGGTAAAGAGTTAATTGCAACCCTAAATGAAATAAACCCGAATATTAATGTCGTTATGGTGTCTGCCCACTCAACGGTAGACAATGTTAAAGATGCGATTGAGCGCGGAGCTAAAGGTTTTGTTGTTAAGCCATTTTCGCCAAAGAAAATCGCGGCTATGCTGAAGAAGTTTTACCCAGATCTAGAATTGGTATAAAACTGCACTGATTTTATCTTTTGATACCAAAGTATATAAATTACAGACATAAAAAAACCGACATAGTGTCGGTTTTTTCAATCCAGCAACAAATTAAAGTGCTTTGATCTTAGCAACTAAACGGCTCTTATGACGAGCAGCTTTGTTTTTGTGGATTAGACCTTTAGTTGCGTAACGGTCTAGGATAGGTGCAGCAACAGCGAATGCTTGAGTTGCAGCTTCTTTATCACCAGCTTCAATTGCAGCGATTACTTTTTTGAAGTATGTACGCATCATTGAACGACGGCTTGCGTTGTGCTTACGACGCTTTTCGCTAGTGATAGCGCGTTTTTTTGCAGACTTGATGTTAGCCAAGGTTTGCTCCTAACAATCTTAAAATAAGCTTAATTTAAAGGCCGAGGAATATGCCTGTTTTAATCGCAAAAGTCAATATAAATTAACAAGCGCGGCCTAATGTTCAACACCCAAGACTCGACTTGGGCTATTCTCAATTCTTAACCTGTACAAATCAAAACGTTGCTATGCGACATTTTTACTTCTATAGCAGGCAAGTAAACCCGTAATATCCCAAGTTGCACTAATAATTTGCAAAGCGCAGCTTCACAAAGTGCCTTGAAAATCTCAGGTCTGAACCAAAGTAAACAGTCAAATTTCACAAGGTGAAACAGGCCTACCAAGGTTAATGGCGCGTATTGTATCAAAGCTGACAGGGCACGCCTAGTGCTAAATGCACAACGACTGTGGCATAATCTGCCGCGATTCACTGAATTTAGGAGTTAAGGTGGCAAAAGGGTTATTTAAATCGGGTATGATTGTCAGTGCCATGACTATGATTTCGCGGGTTCTGGGCCTCGTTCGAGATGCCGTCGTGGCAAACTTATTAGGCGCTGGATTGGCCGCAGATGTCTTTTTATTCGCCAACCGGATCCCTAATTTTTTACGTAGACTATTCGCTGAAGGCGCGTTTGCTCAGGCATTTGTACCTGTGCTTTCTGAAATTAGAGAAAAGCATGGCGATGATAAAGTGAGGTTATTTGTTGCACAAGCCGCAGGTACACTTGGCACGGTGCTACTTATTGTCACTATTTTGGGCGTAGTTGGTTCGCCTGTCATTGCGGCATTATTCGGTACGAGTTGGTTCATAGATTGGTGGCAAGGTGGTGCAGATGGTGAAAAGTTTGTGCTTGCAAGTGCACTATTAAAACTGACCTTTCCTTATTTGTTCTTTGTTTCTCTCGTGGCTCTGAGTGGCGCGGTACTGAATGTTTATAATCGTTTTGCCGCAGCTGCTTTTACCCCTGTATTATTGAACGTTGCGATTATTATTTGCGCTATTTTCCTTCATGATAAATTTGAGCAGGGTGCATATGCATTGGCACTAGGGGTATTTATTGGGGGAATGGTTCAACTGCTATTCCAAATACCGTTTTTACTGCGTTTAAACGTGCTAAGTCGCCCCCGCTTTGCTTGGCGAAGCCCCGAGGTAACCAAAGTAAGAACTTTGATGATCCCAGCATTATTTGGAGTTTCTGTTAGCCAAATTAACTTATTAATAGACACCGTTATCGCCTCGTTTTTAGTCACAGGCTCAATTGCTTGGTTGTATTATTCAGATCGATTAATTGAGTTTCCACTAGGTCTGTTTGGTGTTGGAATTGCTACGGTCATCTTACCTGCATTGTCGAGGTTGCATGCCGGAGACAATAGTTCAGACTTCCAAAAGACGCTGGATTGGGGGGTGCGCTTCGTTGTTTTTTTAGGTTTACCCGCAATGTTTGGGTTGATGGTAATAAGCCCACTTATCATTTCAGTATTGTTTGGACACGGTGAGTTTGTTTCTCAAAATGCAGACAATATAGAAAAAGTCAGCTTAGGTGTTGCTGCATATTCCGTCGGTTTGCTAAGTTTTATGCTAATAAAAGTGCTCGCTCCGGGGTTTTATGCGAGACAAGACATAAAAACGCCAGTTCGTATAGGTATCATTTCGATGGTACTGAATATGGTGTTTAATCTGCTTTTAGCTCCTTTTATTGGCTATATCGGCCTTGCATTGGCAACTTCATTATCAGCGTCTTGTAATGCGTTTTTACTTTATCGTCAGCTGTCACATCAAGGTGTGTATCAGCTAAGCGCATTTTCTCTTGGTTTTACTGCCAAATGCTTTGTTGCAGCGGTCGTGATGGCTGTATGTGTATACTTTCTCGGCGCACGTTTTGAATGGCTAGAGTGGGGACTGATGGAGCAGGTGCTATTACTTTGCGGATTATTAGTAACTGCGATGGTGAGCTATTTTAGTTTACTATTTATACTAGGGGTAAGATTGAGCACAATCCGAGATGCTTGATTCGCATTTTTAAGCAACTTGGGTATAATCGGGCTCTTTGATATTTGCTGCACAAAGGCACGGCACTATGCAACTAATCCGAGGGATCCATAATATTCGACCACATCATTTTGGTTGTGTGTTGACGATTGGAAACTTTGACGGGGTTCATCTTGGACATGTAGAGGTTTTGAAGGGGCTGATTAGCGACGCAAAACACTATCAACTTCCAAGCACAGTGATGTTATTTGAGCCGCAGCCCTTGGAGTTTTTTGCCAAAGATAAAGCACCTGCTAGGCTGACGCGATTACGTGATAAGCTAGTCCTGTTGCAAGAGCTTGGCATAGAGCGGGTCATTTGCGTCAACTTTAATCGCAAATTTGCCTCGCAAGATGCAGAGCAGTTTATCAAAGAAGTCCTAGTGACAAAGCTTGGAACCAAGGCGCTCACGGTCGGCGATGACTTTCGTTTTGGCCGTGAACGTGCTGGTGATTTTGCAATGTTAAAGCAAGTAGGCGAACCGCTAGGTATGCAAGTAAAAGACACGGCAAGTTTTCGCAAGCAAGATTGTCGTGTAAGTAGCACGTTGATCCGCACGGCACTTGCGGCTGGTGATTTACGTCAAGCACATGATATGTTGGGCCATACCTATGCCATTTCGGGCCGTGTTATTCACGGTTGGAAGAAAGGCAGAGAGCTTGGTTTCCATACTGCAAATATTGCCTTAAAACGCCAAGTGAGCCCTGTGCGCGGTGTGTATGCGGTCAAAGCGACTGTGAATCACAAAACACATTATGGCGTAGCGAATGTTGGCACTAAGCCAACCCTAAACGGAACGAAAGCCCTTTTAGAGGTGCATCTGTTTAATTTTAATGAGACCATCTACGGTCAGTTTATGAAAGTGGAGCTAATTGAAAAGCTTCGCGATGAGCAAAAATTCGAAACATTGTCGCAGTTAACAGAACAAATCAGTCGTGATGTTAGCAATGCAAAACAGTGTTTTTCTTTAACGTAGCCGATACGGAAAGTAGGATAAATGAGCGACTACAAACATACTTTAAATCTACCGGAAACTGAGTTTCCGATGCGTGGTAATTTGGCGCAACGCGAACCAAAGATGCTGAAAAAATGGTATGAAGAAGACCTATACGGTCAAATTCGCATTGCGAAAAAAGGTAAAAAGCCATTTATTTTGCATGACGGTCCTCCGTATGCAAATGGTGATATTCACCTAGGTCACTCAGTAAACAAAATCCTAAAAGATATTATTATTAAGTCAAAAACGCTTTCTGATTTTGATGCACCTTATGTACCTGGTTGGGACTGTCATGGTCTTCCAATTGAGCTACAGGTCGAAAAGAAAGTAGGCAAACCAGGTAAGAAAGTATCGGCTGCTGAATTCCGTGAAAAGTGCCGCGACTATGCTAAAAAGCAAGTTGATGGCCAAAAAACAGATTTCAAACGCCTTGGTGTTTTAGGTGACTGGGATAAGCCATACCTAACCATGAACTTTGATTTTGAAGCCAATGCTATTCGTGTGCTTGGTCGTATTATCAAAAATGGTCACCTGCACAAAGGTGCAAAGCCAGTTCACTGGTGTACGGATTGTGGTTCAGCACTTGCAGAAGCGGAAGTTGAATACCAAGACAAACAATCGCCAGCAATCGACGTAAAATTTGTGTTTGCTGATCAAGCGGCAATCATTGGTGCGTTTGGCTTGGCCGAAGGTCACGAAGGCAAAGGCGAAGTAAGTACCGCAATTTGGACTACAACGCCTTGGACATTGCCTGCAAACCGCGCTGTGGCAGTACACGGCGCGCTAGAGTATGCGCTGGTACAAATCGAAGATGAAGGTCAAGAGCAGCGTATTGTACTTGGTTCTGAATTAGTCAAAGACGCTGTTGATCGTTTTGGATTCAAGCACTTCCACGTACTAGGTTACGCGAAAGGCGCTGCGCTTGAGAATCTGCGCGTTGCACACCCATTCTTAGATTTCGATGTGCCTGTTATTTTAGGTGAGCACGTAACAACAGACTCAGGTACTGGTATCGTTCACACTGCACCTGGTCACGGTCAAGAAGACTTTGCTGCGGGCCAGGCTTACGGTCTAGAAGTTGCAAACCCTGTTGGTGCAAATGGTGTTTATCTACCAGATACACCGATTTTTGCAGGTCAGCACGTATTTAAAGCAAATGACAGCATCATTGAGTTATTAACTGAGAAAGGCGTATTGTTCCGTCATAAGGCGCTAACGCATAGTTATCCACATTGCTGGCGTCACAAAACTCCTATTATTTTCCGTGCGACGCCACAATGGTTCGTCAGCATGGATCAGGCTAACCTACGTGCTGATTCACTGAATGAAATCAAAAAGACAGAGTGGTTACCAGAGTGGGGTGAAAGCCGCATCGCAAACATGGTTGAAGGTCGCCCTGACTGGTGTATTTCACGTCAGCGTACTTGGGGTGTACCAATCGCATTATTTGTCGATAAAGACACCGGTAGCCTACATCCTGAAACGGAAGCCCTTATTGAAGCCGTTGCTAAATTAGTGGAAGAAAAGGGTATTCAGGCGTGGTACGACCTAGAGCTTAGCGCGCTATTAAGTGAAGCAGATGCTCAACAGTACGTAAAAGTACAAGATACACTAGACGTATGGTTTGACTCAGGTGTAACACATGCGTGTGTTGTTGATGCGCGTGAAGATTTAACCGGTCCTGCAGATCTTTACCTTGAAGGCTCGGATCAGCACCGTGGTTGGTTTATGTCATCAATGATGACTTCAGTTGCTATCAATGGTCATGCACCTTATAAGCAAGTGTTAACGCATGGCTTCACGGTCGATGAAAAAGGCCATAAGATGTCTAAGTCATTAGGCAACGTGATCTCGCCGCAAGACATCATGAACAAACTAGGTGCAGATATTTTACGTTTATGGGTAGCTTCTACCGATTATACGGCCGAAATGACTGTGTCTGATGAAATCTTTAAGCGCTCAGCTGACCGTTATCGTCGTATTCGTAACACAAGTCGTTATCTACTTGCGAACCTAAGCGGCTTTGATCCAAAAACGAATTTAGTAGCAATTGAAGATATGGTTGAGCTAGATCGCTGGATTGTTGCGCGTGCTGCACAGCTACAAACTGAGATCAAAACAGCGTACGACAAGTATCAAATGCTTCAAGTAACACAGAAGCTTATGAATTTCTGTACTGGTGAATTGGGTTCGTTCTATCTAGACGTGATTAAAGACCGTCAGTACACGGCGAAAAGTGATAGCCATGCCCGTCGTTCTTGTCAATCAGCGCTTTATCATATCGCCGAAGCGATGACACGTTGGATGGCGCCAATCATGAGCTTTACTGCGCAAGAAATCTGGGAAGTATTACCAGGTGAGCGTGGCCAGTTTGTATTCACGGATACTTGGTATGATGCAATTGAAGGGGCGACAGAAGGCTCGTTGAATAACGAGTACTGGCAAAACCTACTGGCGGTACGTGATGAAGTAAACCGTGTGCTTGAGAATGCACGTAAAGAAGAAGTGATCGGTGCGACGCTACAGGCTGAAGTAACGCTATATACTGGCGGTGACTTAGCTGAGCAGCTCAACGCCATTGGCGACGAATTGCGCTTTGTTTTACTGACTTCGAAAGCAACGGTAGAAGTAGTCAACCGCAAGCCAGAAAATGCAATTTCATCAGAAATTGATGGTTTATACATTAGTGTAGCGGCAACATCGGCTAAAAAATGTGATCGTTGTTGGCACTATACGGACGACGTAGGTAAGAATGAGCAACATGCAGATATCTGTGGCCGTTGTATTAGTAACGTTGAAGGTGACGGCGAGCAGCGTCAATTCGCCTAGGAGTAAAACGTGACACAAACTACACAGAAAAGTGGTCTGGTGTGGTTGTGGCTTAGTCTACTGCTTTTTGCAGTAGACTATTTCACCAAAGCACTGGTTATGACTGAAATGGAACTCTATGAGTCCATTGATATTTTGCCTATATTCAATCTCACCTATATGCATAACTATGGTGCGGCTTTTAGCTTCCTAAGTGAAGCAGGTGGCTGGCAACGTTACTTTTTAAGTGGCATTGCCGTGGCGATTAGCACTTTATTGATTTTTTGGCTACGTAAGTTGCCGGCATCAAATTGGAAGTTGGGATTGGCCTACGCGCTGGTATTAGGTGGTGCGGTAGGAAATTTATACGACCGCATTATTCATGGTTATGTGATTGACTTCCTTCATTTCTATTATCAAGACTGGCATTATCCAGCGTTTAATGTCGCAGACATGGCGATTGTCGGCGGTGCTGCACTATTAATTTTCGATGCCTTTACCAGTGGCGATAAACCACAGGAGAAAAATGCGTGAGTGAGCAACTAATTGGAGCAAAGTCTGAAGTCTTGTTCCATTTTTCAATCAAGTTATCAGACGGTTCAGCAGCAGATTCTACCAAAGTTCATAATAAACCCGCTAAGTTGTTTATGGGTGATGGCAGCCTGACGGAAAATTTTGAAAAGTGCTTGCTTGGATTAAAAGCGGGCGATGAGAAATCTTTTGAGCTAGAGCCAGAAGACGCGTTTGGACAACCAAATCCTGATAACATCTATTATGTTGATAGAAGCAAATTTGGCGCAGAAACCCCTGCTCAAGTAGGTAGCATCATTGCATTTACGCAACCTGATGGTACTGACTTACCTGGATTGATCCGAGAAGTAGCCGGCGACTCGGTAACTGTCGATTTCAATCACCCGCTTGCAGGCCAAAAAGTAACGTTTGAAGTTGAAATTCTTGAGGTAAATAACTGATGGATATCTTGCTGGCAAACCCGAGAGGATTCTGTGCAGGTGTAGATAGAGCGATCAGCATTGTTGAGCGTGCACTCGATATTTTCGAAGCGCCTATTTATGTTCGCCATGAAGTTGTTCATAACAAATATGTTGTTGATGGTCTGAAGTCTCGTGGTGCGGTATTCGTTGAAGAGCTAAATGAAGTGCCAGACGACAGTATTGTTATTTTCAGCGCGCATGGTGTTTCTCAGCAAGTACGTAATGAAGCGAAGCGCCGAGAGCTAAAAGTCTTTGATGCGACTTGTCCGTTAGTGACAAAGGTGCATATGGAAGTGACGCGTGCTAGCCGCAGAGGTACTGAGTGTATTTTGATTGGGCACCAGGGGCACCCTGAAGTTGAGGGTACTATGGGGCAGTATGACAATCCGAATGGTGGTATTTATCTCGTTGAAAAACCAGAGGATGTAGCAGCACTCGAAGTGAAAGATGCTGACAATGTGTTCTATTGCAGTCAAACAACATTATCGGTAGATGACACTGCGGATGTAATTGACGCACTGCGTAGCAAGTTTCCGAACATCAGTGGTCCTCGAAAAGATGATATCTGTTATGCCACGCAAAACCGCCAAGATGCGGTTCGCGACTTAGCGGATAAAGTTGATTTATTGCTTGTGGTGGGTGCGAAAAATAGTTCTAACTCTAACCGTTTAAGAGAGCTTGCGGATAAAATGGGAACTAAAGCATTTCTTATCGATGATGCCTCTTCCATCGAAGAAGCTTGGTTCGATGGGGTTGCAAAGGTAGGTGTAACTGCCGGCGCATCTGCACCTGAAGTGTTGGTTCAACAGGTTATCTCTCGACTTAAAGAACTTGGTGGGAAAACGGTAGTTGAGAACCCAGGACAAGAAGAAAATGTCGTGTTTGCCGTACCTGTAGAACTCAGATAAGAGAGTTAGCACGATGACACCGCGTATCAGGTTGTTGTCTGCACTATTGAGTGAGCGAGGTGTGCTAGCATTGCTAGTTGCCTCGCAAATCCTAGCCTTTTTATACACGCTGATTTCCGCGACTGCGTTTTGGCAATCCCTTGGGTTAACTAGCTTATTTATTCATTTCACTGCCTTTTTATCACTTGCCGTGATAGCGATTGTACGCCACGCTGTTGAGAAGCGCTCAGATCTAGTTGAAGCAGGTATTCTCATTTCTGTCTTCGTGCTTTGTACTGTTGTCACTAGTACGGCTTTTCCCTATGGTTTTACATTGCTCGGTTGGATTGATGAGGCAAAAATTGAATTGAGCTTATGGCGTAACATCGCAATATGTCTTTGCATTATCACGCTTTTCGCGCATTTCTTAGCTATCTTTACCGATAATATTCGTAAGGTGAAAGCGCTATCTCAAGCGGAACTTGAAGCGTTACATGCGAGAATTCGGCCGCACTTTTTATATAACTCACTCAATACAGTGGCCGAATTGACTCATATCGATCCAAGTGCAGCAGAAAAGTCAGCATTAGCCCTTGCCGATTTATCTCGCGCTGCGATGTCCACACAAAATATTGTTCCGCTGGAAAGTGAAATATCTTTATGCAAAGCGTATTTAGCACTTGAGCAGTGGCGCTTTGCAGAGCGTCTGAGGGTAGAGTGGGAATTAGACAATGTCTTGGGAGATGTTTTTATCCCTGCGTTGATATTGCAGCCATTGGTGGAGAACGCGGTTAGCCATGGGGTAGAGCCAAACCCAAATGGAGCGGATATTCGTATTCATATTCACTGTAGTAAACGCACCTTAACGGTGGTAATTTTTAACAGCTATGACGCAAAATTAAAGCCGACGCACCAAGGGCATGGCATTGGGATAAGTAACATCAGACGCCGCTTGACTTTACACTACAATCAGCCCATTGATTTTAAAACCGAAGCCAGTCAAGATAGCTATACCGTCAGTTTTTCGCTACCGCTATGAAAACAGTAATATCTTACCTTATTGTGGATGATGAGCCGTTGGCAAGAGCTCGCGTTAAACGACTAATGCAAAAGCACGTGGGCTTTCGTTGTATCGGTGAAGTTGACTGCGCTGACGGTGTGGAAGCGCTACTAAATCAGGAGCCTGTACAGCTAATTTTTCTTGATATTTCGATGCCAGGTCAGTCAGGTGTTGAGCTTGCGAGTCAATTACGCCTGCAATTTCCGAGGATGAAAATCGTGTTTCTAACGGCGCATCCGGAATATGCGTTAGAAGCATTTGAACTGCACGCCAATGGTTATCTAGTGAAGCCACTAGATAGTGATAAGCTTGATGCTTTATTGACTACTATCTTTCCGAGTATGGAGACGCTCAGCTATTACGTTGGCAGTGAGTTGCGTTACGTTCAGGCTTCGGATGTTATTGTTGCCGAGGCGGATGAAAAATATACGCGAGTAACCTTGAATTCCGGCCTACAAGCATTAATTGACATGTCACTCAAGTCACTGTTAGATAAGTTTCCAACACATTTTATTCAAATCCATCGCAGTACATTAGTTAAGCGAACAGAAATTTCTGCTTTAGAACTACATGAACAAAAGCACTATGTTTGCCTCAAGTCGCTGCCCAATCGCTATGAAGTTAGCCGTAGAGCTTATACCCAAATAAAAACATTGTTTTGAGTGTTAAGTGGTGAATAAACCGTTTATCGCCTCAATAGACCTTTCATACTATCTCGTATTGAGTTTCAAAGACGACCGCTTACACTGAAACTAGGATAATTGAATTCTGGTTGAGATATGCATCTTTCGCTAAAGCAACATGGCTTCACACTGTTAGAAGTGCTTATTGCTTTTATGATTTTGAGCTTTGGGCTGCTTGGTGCTGTGGCATTACAAGCAAAAGCTAAACAAGCAAGTTTTGATTCTATGCAGCGAGCCGCAGCGGTTGAGCTTGCCAGCGACATCATGCATCGTATTCGTAGTAATGATGCGACCGACATCACGACACTTTATAAGGTAAAGTTTAATAGTGAGAGCGGAACTACAAAAGCGGACACTTGTTATACCGGATATTGTAGTGCAGCTAGCATCGCGCAAACGGATATTGCTAATTGGCGTCGAGCCATAAGAGCACGAGAAAATACCGGTTCGTTGGATAATGCGGTTGTATGTATTACTCCCACCTCGAGTGCCACCGATCCTTCCGGGGTAAATGTGAGGGTTGTTGTCACGTGGCGAGGACGTCAGGCCATGACTGCCCTTGAGGATAATCCCGCGGGGGATTGTGGTACGGTTGATGATAGACGCAGAGCGGTAGTCATGGAAACATTTGTTTTAATTAGGAGTGAGCCATGAAAAGGATGCTAGGGTTTACCTTATTGGAAATAATGATCGCCATGTTCATTGGTGTGATGTTATTAGCAGGTGTTATAGCAACATACATAGGTATGAAGGCGACCACCAATGACACGATGCAAATTGGAGAATTACAAGAAAAGGGACGCTTGTCTCTATCAATAATGCGTCGCGATATCGAGCAAGTTGGCTTTTGGGGAACCTTTTACGACAAAGGCTTCAAAAGTACCAATCAAAGTGCACCAGCAAATCCGGGTAATGATTGCAGCGATGGACCTAATAATGGAAGTTTCCCTAACAACGACCCCACAAATTTTAGACCTATCTTAGCGACACTCTCCGACGGTGCTAATGCTATGGAGTGTATTACCAAAGCGATACCCGAGACCGAAGTGTTGCAAGTGAAGTTTTTGGAAGGTAACCCAGTGGAAATCACAGGACTAGTTCCAGATGGGACACAAATCCAAAATGGAAGATACTACTTTATTGCGCAGCAAGAGCAGGCGGAGTTTATTGCTGGTAATACCATTGGCAATATGCCAAGTGTAAACGCCACATTGTGGCCTTATAGTCACCATGTTTATTACATAAGTGAAGAGCAGCAGGTGATTAACAATCGCACTATCACCATCCCTGTATTGAGAAGAAAACGTCTACTGGTAAGTGGTGGAATGAGTGATGAGCTGGTCATTGAAGGGGTTGAACGGATGCGGTTTGTGTTTGGCTTAGATACCGATTATGACGGCCGCGTAGATAGATATAGGCACACTGCGAATATGTCTGAGGCCGATTGGAGCGGAACGCGAGGGATTTTATCTTTGCAGTTGTTTGTTTTAGTTAGAGTCCTACAGCCTGATGCAGATTTCGGGGTGCAAAAGCGGACTTACTATCTGGGAAATGATCCCAATAGAAGCGAGCTAACTTATACAGATGCCGTTCGCAGAACGGTTTTCTCAACTACGATTTCGATGTACAACATGGGAGGCTCAGCATGGGAAATGTAAAGCAACGAGGTGTGGTGCTGATCATGGCGATGGTGATGGTGGTTGCTGTTATGGCGGTTGCAGTGACTTTAATGAGCACAAGTACCTTGGATATTAAAATGACACATGCGGTGATGGAGCGAGAAGAAGCCGAGAGTTTACTGTTTGGTGAAATGCAAAGGTTGATAAGGCAAGAGCAACGAGCCCCCAATAATGTGTTTTTACGCTCACGACAGCAGCTAGCAGATGGTGGCGCGACAGTACAAACACCCAATGGCTTACAAGCGACCGTGAAAAACTTAAATAACGGAGAGCTTGAGCTATTTTGTCCCCGACAATTTGATTACACAGATGGGTTCGTCTGTAACATGACGGAAGTCCAGGCCACGGTGGAATACGGCGATAGAGGTCGTCACAATGTAACTATTGTGATGGGTGTTGGGCAAGAAATAGTCAGTGTTTCAAATTAACTATAGACTTCTTCGGATATAAATTATGAAAAAGTTATTTTGTATTTTAATTGCTTGGTCCGCGTTGACACAAATCGTTCAGGCCGAAGATATCGAGCTTTACGTTAAACATAATGTCTCTACCCGTGAGCAGCCCAGAGTATTAATGTTATTTGATACATCGGGCAGTATGGCGTGGGACTCACAAAATGGTAAGGCGTGTTATGAGCGTTACTCATATCGCGTGTGGACTGGCTGGCGTTATGAAACACGTTATGGATACCAAGAAACAGAGTGCTTTAACGGTAGTAACTGTTATCAAGCAAATGAGTACAATCAAGCTGTACAGGGCTGTGCTGATAGCCGCCTCAAAGTTGCGCAAAACGCGATGCGTAAACTGGTGAAAGACAACGCAGATATCCAATTTGGTTTATCTCGCCTATATTCTTCAAGTGGCGGTTATATATTAAATGGTATTGGTAGTAGTAGTGATGACATTGTAGAAAAAATAAATGCATTACCTGCTTCTGGCTCAACGCCGTTATCTGAAACCTTATGGGAGTTGTATAACTACCTTAAAGGTGGAGATGTCTACTGGGGCGAAAACGGTGGAAACGATAGAGATAAGAGTATAGAGCGTCGTGGTAATTATATCTCCGCGTTTACTCCAGCCCGTGGCGCGGATGAACGCTGCGATACCTCAATTAATTTAATTTTAATGACAGATGGAGATCCAACCAGTGACACTAGCTCTAACAATAGCATAGTGAATGAATATTTTTCAGTCTATGGCTCTTATCCCAATTACTTTGATATAAATGAAGGTTCTGGTGTCACTAAAAATTATTTACCCGCATTAGCTAAAACAATGCGCGGTACGTCTCAAGTTAAAGTTGACTTATATCCTTCTACACCTGATGAACACGATTTTGCACGGGTCTTCACGATTGGTTTTGGTAATGGTATGTCGGGTACAGGCATAGATCTGCTTAAAGAAACCGCGACGCAAGGTGGTGGGCAATATCTTCATGCGCATACCGCAAACGACTTATCGGACGTGCTCAAAACCACGATTACCAATATCAGAAATGTGAGTGCAAGCTTTAGTTCACCAACCGTGTCTGCCAACGCACAAGATCCGACGCAAACCGGAAATGCTTTATACTACACTCAGTTTAAGCCGGAAACTCATACTCGCTGGCGCGGTAACCTTAAAAAATTAAAATTTGAAAATAAAAAAGTGGTGGGCCAAGAAGGTACCCCCGCGATAGATGAAAAAGGCGCAATCTCAAACAGTATTACCACCTTTTGGTCAGCTGGAGGCTCGAAGGATGGCAATAATATTGAAAAGGGTGGTGTTAACTACGCTTTGGAAAATCAACTAACGAGAAAAGTGCTGTCGGATTTTGACGGCGGCTCGTTAGTTGAATTTACTTATGATAATGCAGAGAGTGCATACGGTGGCCGAACACAATTAGCGGATGCGATGGGCCTAAGTGGTGCCAGTAAAAGCCAGTTACAAGAAGTCTTCAACTGGGTAATTGGCAAAGATGTAGATGATGACGATGGAGATGGTTTTTCTTCGGATAGAAGAGCCGATATATTTGCAGATCCGCTTCATTCAAAGCCAGCATCAATTGACTATGGGAATGGTGACGTTCGCATCTTAGTAGGCACCAATGCTGGTGTGTTACACATGTTCAAAGACAATGGTAACAGTGTAAGCGAAAGTTGGGCATTTATTCCGAAGTCACTTTTATCTATCTTAAACCCAGTGAAAACGGAAAAAGCAGAAACCAAGTTATATGGCATGGATGGCCCAATTACTGTCTATTTTCATGATATCAATAAAAACCGAAAAGTAGAGTCTGGTGACAAGGTGTGGGCCTTTGTTGGTATGCGCCGTGGTGGAAACAAGTACTATGGTTTCGATATCACTAACCCTGATTCGCCATCATTACTTTGGGGTGGGCCTATTTCTGGTGATTCAAATAAGTTTAAAGATTTGGGACAAACGTGGTCTAAGCCTGTCGTCAGCTTTATTGAGAAGCAAAAGAATAGACCCGTATTGATTTTTGCTGCAGGTTACAACACCAACAAAGATAATGTATCGCGCTCAGTCGACGAGAATAACAAAGGTGTTGGCATTTACATGGTCGATATTATGTCAAACAATGCTGATATCGTTTGGTCGCTTACGGGGGATGCGTTTAAGGGGGAGCATAGCATCGTTGCGCAACCTGCATTGACGGATTCGGACTACGATGGCTTTAGCGACCGAATATATTTAGCGGATACCGCAGGCAGTATATGGCGAATAGATATGCCTGGACCAAACCCTAATGATCCTACGGAGCCGTGGACACACTTTGAGCTTGCACAACTGGGTAGTACAGCCGCTGATCAGGATAGACGTTTTTTCTATAAACCGACGATTGCGAGAACGTTTTATAGTGAGGTAACTAAAACTATCTTCGGTACAGGAGCGAATGATTATCGTATGGAGCGAAAAGATACACCGTTTGATGCCATTGTAATAGGTAGCGGCAACCGCGCAAAACCAACAGACTCAAGTGTAACGGATTATCTATTTATGGTTAGGGATGTGAATACCAAAACACAGTCATTTGTCGAGGATATCCCAGAGCCGATAGTCATCAGTGATTTAATGGAAATGAAAGATGATCCTTTTGGTAATGCGGTAAATGACTTGGACAAATTCGTTAAACAAGAGGCTAAGCTGGCTCAATTTAAAGGTTGGAAGTATCAATTATCTGGTGGAGAAAAGTCGCTAGCAGAATCAACAGTGATTGGTGGGGTCGCTTATTTTACGTCATTTACCCCAGCAGACCAGACTACTCAGCAATGTACGCTCACGGGCGGCAAAGGCCAGCTCTATATGTTTCACTTGCACTATGGTACGGGTAAAACCTATATTACATCACAAGACTTACCAGATAAGCCCTCGATCATAGTAAGAGACAATATTGTGTATATTCCAGGTCCAGGGATTGAAGCAGGACCTGATGCAAGTACTCCATTTGCACCACCGAGTATTCCTAGTGAACCGGTACCCGTTAAAAAACCGGTTGAAATATTCACAACCAAAAGTACAAAGATAAAGACTAAACAGCTTTATATCTATAAGAGAGAAGATAGCGATGAGAAAGGGAAAGATGAATAGAAATAACTCCGTAGGTTGTTTAGTCGAAAGAGGGTTTACCTTAATTGAAGTAATGATAGTGGTGGTGATTATCGGGATCCTATCAGCTATCGCTTACCCTAATTACAGTGAATACGTTAGGAGGGGGGCAAGAGCAGACGCTATGACTTTGTTACTTGACGCTGCGAATAAGCAAGAACAATTTTTTGTGGACAACAGAGCATATTCGAATGATCTTGAAGCAATCGGTGTACCAACAGCAACAGAGAATGGCTACTTCAACGTGACACTTGAAAACGTCACCAATGATACTTTCAGAATTGTTGCAACAGCTGCATCGGGGCCCGTACAAGGTGATGAGCAGTGTCCTGCTTTAACTATCGATGAACTTGGGGTTCGTGGTGTTACTGGGACAACGAATCAAGACGCTATAGACAGGTGTTGGGAGCGCTAGTTTTCTGGGGAAGTAGTTAACTTCCCTTTTTATTAATACTAACTATCCCCGAGCTTAGGTTATTTAACCTGAGGTTTGGATAAGGAATGAGCTAATTCATTGTTTTTAATATTACATTAAATTATTTCCTTATCTAGCCAGAAAGTTTTGGGATTAACACCGCTTCCGCGTCCTGCTCTCGCTAAGGTACCTACATCCTGTAGGCAAGGCGAATTTACGTACCAATAGCGGGCTATTGGAAGTGAATTCAACGCTGTTAGCGCAAAAACTGGCTGCTAGAAAGGCATTAATTATCCGAAGCTTAGGTTATTTACTTTTGACACTCATCAGTATCTTTTAGAGTGCTTTTCCCTGTGTAGCTAACTGACAACGACAATCCCACAGTAGAACTTGCGTTACAGTAGACAAAAGTACCGTTATAGAGTCCTGCGAGATGACCAAAATGACGAAATATAATGGCGTTTCTTGGGTAGGTGAGCTTGTCACCTGAGTCTACTGAGTCCACAACCGCTAACTTATAATCATCGTCTGAAAACTCACCTTGAGGGTGGTAGTCGATAAAAACCGTTAACTGAGTGTGCCATTCTTTGTCGTCGCAGCGATTGTTTTTCAATGGGCACAAAGTAACGGTTGCACCGCTTGCAACGGCTTGAATGCGAGCAAAATTAATGGCCCGTCGTAATGCTTCCAATTTTATTTTTGGTTTATCAAACTGAAACAAAGCAGTAAGAGTGGGAAGAGAAAATAAACTGACGATGGTGATAATCGCCAAACACACTAAAGATTCCAATAGGGAAAAACCCATATGACGATGCATATCCTTTGCCTCGTATTATATTTTCTTTAAGCCTAGTCGTTTATATGTTAAAGGCAAGATTGGAACTTCGAGATAATTTGCGTATCGGTGTTTTGCGTCTATTCACAGGATTCTGTCGTACTTCCTCGATATAATGCTGTGCCAGCGGTTGAAACACTCAGCTGCTGATTATTGTTGTCATCGCCTGGGCAATAGGTGAAATTGCCAGCGTTTGAACCACTTAAGAGTCCGCTTGAATCAAACCTTAGAAGATTGCCTGCAGGCTGGTCTTTGTTCTTAAACACCATAGTGTCGTTATCGTCTACGACCTCCATAGTGCGATGGATAGTATCTCCATTACTAAATGTGCCATTTTTATCTCTGTCAACAAACACGCTAATTCTGTTTGTTGCCCAATTATCTTGGCAAGTAAATGCAGTCCTAGCTTGAATATTGGCTGGTGGCGCGGGGCAGAGAATGACAATGTCGTCTGCAGCGGTTGCTTTTACACGAGCAAAAGCGATATTGCGTTGTAATTCTTGTAAGAAGGACTCTGCTCGGTTACGTTGCAGCAGGTTGCCATCAAAGCTAAATGAAATGGCCAACACGATAGCCAATATAGCGATGGTTATCATCAGTTCTAGTAGATTGAATCCTGCTGATTGTTTCATTACCGCCTCACAACCAAAAAGTAATAATTTATGATTAATATTATTGCGTGAAATCACTTCAACTTTCAATGTCTTTGTTTGCCTTGGGCAAGCGGATTGTCTAAAATCGACGCTATACCAAAGGAATCGAGATAGTCATGAAGAAAATAGAAGCAATAATTAAACCGTTTAAACTTGATGATGTCCGAGAAGCGCTTTCGGATGTGGGGATCACGGGTATGACGGTATGTGAGGTAAAAGGTTTTGGTCGTCAGAAAGGTCATACTGAGTTATATCGCGGTGCTGAATATATGGTAGATTTCTTGCCTAAAGTAAAACTTGATATTGTTACCGCAGATGAAGACGTTGACAGAGCCATTGAAGTTATCCTAAAAACCGCTCAAACGGGCAAAATTGGTGACGGTAAAATCTTTGTGACCGATGTTGAGCGTGTGGTTCGGATCCGTACAGGTGAAGAGGACGAAGAAGCAATTTAATACGCTGCTCAGTCAAATGCTTACCTTTTAAGGCTGCTTACCTTCTATTATGGGCAGCCTAAATCCTTCCTTATTACAACTACAATCAAAAAAAACACGCTGACGGCTGATGTCTATGTACAGGAAACAAGTATTTTTTACTGCTGTAGAATGCTTGAAGGCGAGTACTGGTGAAAGAGGCGTCACGACATTGGTGATATCGTGACTTAGCACTCTTTTTATTTGTTACGTGCGTTAACCGATTTGGCTTTTTTCACGTTATCTGCAAGGTCAGGAAGACCAAGCTTTCGGTAGCTTTTTTCCATAATGTCAAAAGCTTGGGTCAGATAACTACTTTGAGAGTAGTGCTCTACTACATATTTGCCACGGTTTGCTGCGGCAAGATATGCTTCTCGTTCGAAGTAATATTCAGCGACTCTCAGTTCGTAACGAGCCATTTTGTTTAGTAACCATACTAAGCGTTTTTTCGCCTCTGGTGCATATGGACTGTTTGGGTAGTTTTTAACCAGCGTGGTTAAATCCTGAAAAGCAACGCGGGTGCGATTGGCATCGCGGTCGGCTCTGTCTACACCGAAATATTCTTGGAATGCGTTTTCGTCAGCTTTAATACTTACCAGACCTCGCATGTAGTACATGTAGTCTAGGTCTTTATGATTTGGATTTAAGCGAATAAAACGATCAATAGTGGCAAGTGCTTGGTCAGTGTTACCTGTTTGATAATATGCATAGACTAAGTCCATTTGAACTTGTCTTGCATAAGGGCCAAACGGGTAACGAGCATTAATCGCGCCCAATAATTCAATGGCGCGGGCATATAAACCTGAATCTAATGTTTGTTTAGCATCTTCATAAAGCGCTTGGGCGGATTTGTTTGGTACGCGCTCAATATCTTCTTGTTCTGGTGCGGATGAACAGGCTGCCAAACCCAAAACAGACGCGGCTAACGCCAGCCTAAAGGCGTGTGTCCTTAAGTTTTTAATCATTTTATTTTACTACCTTTGTTTTCTTCGGCTAGGCCAACTCGGCAAAACCGAGTAAACTATGCATTAATACGATTCTAACCCAGTCGAGCACGGCTTGCACTGGTAAATTAGGTAAAGTTTCAGATGTCAGAGCAAATTTCCCTCCAAGCGGAGGTTCCAGTCGAACTCGGTGGTAAACGTCTAGACCAAATATTGGCGCAATTGTTCCCGGATTTTTCTCGTTCAAGAATAAAAACTTGGATCCTTGAAGATAAAGTCACCGTAGATGGCGAAGTATTCAACACCCCTCGTGAAAAGTTACTTGGTGGTGAAAGTGTCGCTATCGAGACGGTTATCGAAGCACAACGTGAATACGAAGCGCAAGATATAGAGTTAGACATTGTTTACGAAGATGATGACATTCTTGTGATAAACAAGCCGATGGGGCTGGTGGTTCACCCCGGTGCCGGTAACCCAGATGGCACAGTGTTAAATGCTCTGCTGCACCATCACCCAGAAATCATTAACGTGCCACGTGCTGGCATCGTACACCGTCTAGACAAAGACACGACTGGTCTAATGGTCGTGGCGAAAACTATTCAAGCACAAACGCACTTGGTGAAGAATCTGCAAGCGCGTGAAAACTTCACACGTGAATACGAAGCTGTCTGTAATGGCACGATGACGGCGGGTGGCATGATTGAAAAGCCAATCGGTCGTCACGCAACCAAGCGTACACATATGGCAGTACATGAGATGGGTAAGCCAGCTATCACTCATTACCGTGTTGCTGAAAAGTTTCGAGCACACACGCGCCTGCGCCTGCGCCTAGAAACCGGTAGAACGCACCAAATTCGTGTACATATGGCGTATTTGAATCACCCACTAATTGGCGATCAGCTCTATGGCGGCCGTCCTCGTCCACCAAGAAATGCGACTCAAGGATTAACCGAGCAATTAAGAGAGTTTAAACGTCAGGCATTGCATGCTATAAAATTGAGTATCGCTCACCCTATTACTGGCGAGAAGATGACATGGGAAGCGCCTGTGCCTGAAGATATGATTAAACTGGTGGCAGCGCTTAGAGAAGATACCAAAGAAAACCCGGATTTAACGTTATAAGATGCAACTCGCTCAGTGGCCATTAACCCAATTCGTTGGGACATTATCAACAACGCGCAAGGGCGGTGTTTCAGCACCGCCGTATGATAGCTTCAATCTAGCCTTTCATGTTGGTGATAATGCTGAACAGGTAGCCGAAAACCGTCGAATTTTACATGGTTATGTGGCCAACCCGATTGTATGGCTTGAGCAAGTACATGGCGCAGAAGTGGTGGTGGTCGACGAGCAGTTTGAAATCGCGCAGGTCCATCAAGCCGATGCATTATACACTCGCTTGCGTCAAACACCACTGGCTATCATGACAGCAGACTGCTTACCCATTCTGCTTGCATCAAAAGATGGTGAAGAGGTGGCCGCTATCCATGGTGGTTGGAAGCCTCTTGCGGCTGGAATTATCTCGCAAACTCTGGCTAAATTTAACTGTGCACCAGAAGAGATCTGTGTATGGTTTGGCCCTGCGATTGGCCCTAGCGCCTTCGAGGTGGGCGAAGACGTAGTACAGGCTTTTGAGGCACAACGAAATACGGCATTTGTTGCCAAAAAAGACGGTAAATATCTTGCGGATATTTTCGAGCTTGCACAATCGTTACTATGCGAGCAAGGTGTAAAAAATTTTTACGGCGATAAACACTGTACAGTAACTATGTCCGAGCAGTATTTTTCCTATCGTAGAGACAAAACAACGGGCCGTATGGCAACTTTGATTTGGCGCAAATAATCAGGGTAAATTATTACTTTTACGCTTGATCTTCGTTCAGTTAATACCCATAAATAAGGTAATTCGATATTTTATATGGGTAAATAAATCATGCGTTTAGATAGATTTACAAGCAAATTCCAAGCTGCGCTTTCTGATGCGCAGTCATTAGCGCTTGGGCGCGATCACCAATTTATTGAACCTGTTCATTTAATGTATGCTTTGCTCCAACAGAGCGGATCGAGTGTGCGCGCATTATTAGCACAAGCAGGTGTGAGCGCCGACGAGCTTAATACTAAGTTGTCACAAGCCATTGAAAAGCTATTTAAAGTAGAAGGTGTAGGTGGTGATGTACAGCTTTCAAATAACCTTATTTCGCTGATCAATCTGTGTGATAAATATGCACAAAAGCGTAAAGATAAATATATCTCCAGCGAGCTATTTGTTTTTGCTGCGTGCGAAGATAAAGGCCCATTAGGCGAGATTTTCAAAGCGCTTAACATCACCCAGCCAAAGATTGAGCAAGCCATTAAGGCTATTCGAGGGGGTCAAAAAGTGGATGACCCTAATGCCGAAGACACTCGCCAAGCTCTTGAGAAATTTACCATCGATCTCACTGAGCGTGCTGAGCAAGGTAAGCTTGATCCTGTTATTGGCCGTGACGACGAAATTCGCCGCACTATTCAAGTGCTACAGCGCCGTACTAAAAACAACCCTGTACTTATCGGTGAACCGGGCGTTGGTAAAACCGCCATCGTTGAGGGGCTCGCGCAGCGTATTATCAACGGTGAAGTTCCTGAAGGTTTGAAAAGTAAGCGCGTACTATCGCTAGATATGGGCGCATTGGTGGCAGGAGCCAAATACCGTGGTGAATTTGAAGAGCGCCTAAAGTCGGTATTGAACGAGTTGGCTAAAGAAGAAGGTCAAGTTATTCTCTTTATTGATGAAATCCATACTATGGTAGGGGCTGGCAAGACCGACGGTGCAATGGATGCAGGTAACATGCTAAAACCCGCACTTGCTCGTGGTGAGCTTCACTGTGTGGGGGCGACCACGCTCGATGAATATCGTCAGTATATTGAAAAGGACGCGGCACTTGAGCGTCGTTTCCAAAAAGTATTTGTTGCAGAGCCAACCGTAGAGGACACCATCGCGATTCTACGTGGCTTAAAAGAGCGTTACGAATTGCACCATTCAGTGGATATTACCGATCCCGCGATTGTCGCTGCGGCTAATTTATCACATCGTTATATCTCAGATCGGCAGCTTCCAGATAAAGCTATCGATTTGATAGACGAGGCAGGGTCTTCAATTCGGCTGCAAATTGACTCAAAGCCGGAGCAATTAGATAGACTAGAGCGCCGTATCATCCAACTAAAATTGGAAGATAACGCGCTGGCAAAAGAGAAAGATGAAGCGAGTCAAAAGCGTCGCACTGAGATGCAAACGCTCATCAATGAATTAGAAGCTGAGTATCGTGAGCTTGATGAGGTGTGGAATGCCGAAAAAGCCTCACTACAAGGCACACAAGTGATTAAGGCTGAGCTTGAGCAAGCGCGTTTAGATCTAGAAGTCGCGCGTCGAGCAAGTGACTTGCAACGCATGTCCGAACTGCAATACGGTCGGATCCCTGAGCTTGAGCGAAAACTAGACCTTGCTTCTCAGGCTGAAATGCAGGAAATGAGCCTTTTAAAAAATCAGGTGGGTGAAGATGAAATTGCAGAAATTTTATCTCGCTGGACTGGAATCCCGGTAGCAAAAATGCTTCAAGGTGAGCGTGAAAAGTTACTGCAAATGGAAGACGAGCTCCATAAAAAAGTGATTGGGCAAGACGAAGCCGTTAATGCGGTTGCCAACGCTATCCGTCGCTCACGAGCCGGGCTTGCAGACCCAAATCGCCCAATTGGTTCGTTTTTGTTCTTAGGTCCAACAGGGGTCGGTAAAACGGAGCTGACCAAAGCGTTAGCCAACTTTATGTTTGATACAGAAGACGCCATGGTGCGCATTGATATGTCCGAGTTTATGGAAAAACACTCAGTTGCGCGCTTGGTTGGTGCACCTCCTGGCTATGTTGGCTACGAGGAAGGCGGTTATTTGACAGAAGCGGTAAGGCGTCGTCCTTATTCTGTGATTTTGCTTGATGAGGTCGAAAAAGCGCATCCAGATGTATTTAATATCTTATTGCAGGTCTTGGACGATGGTCGCTTGACCGATGGTCAAGGTCGCACGGTTGATTTTAAAAATGCGGTGATCATCATGACCTCGAACTTGGGGTCGGATGTCATTCAAGAGCAAGCAGGAAATAACGACTACGCGACACTCAAGGAGCGTGTTATGGGCGTGCTTGCTAGTCAGTTTAGGCCTGAATTTATTAATCGCATTGATGAAACTGTGGTGTTCCACCCGCTTATCAATGAGCATATTAAAGAAATTGCGAGTATCCAGTTAGACAGATTGAGTAAACGCTTAACTGAAAAAGGCTTTGCGCTTGAGCTCAGTGACGCCGCGCTTGATAAAATCGCTGCAAGCGGGTTTGATCCTGTATATGGTGCCCGTCCTCTAAAACGAGCAGTGCAACAATACATTGAAAACCCGTTGGCGCAGGACTTGTTACAAGGGAAGTTTGTGACTGGAGATACCATTAAAGTCGAGGTTGTCGACGACCAGATAGTGTTCAATCACTAATATGGCTAAACGCTCTTACAGCCATACAGTAAGAGCGTTTTTCTTTCCCATACTGTAAATTTCTTCAAACTCTTTACCCTTTCGCGTATTCTACAAAGATAACAAACTGTCTTCTAAGAAAGCCGCACATGATAAATAAGTCAACCACTTACGGTATCTACGAATTTGGTGATAGCAATCAGCTGTGTAGTACCACCATTTCTTTGCCAGCGCTTAGTTCAGGCCAAGTGCGCATAAAAGTAAACAGTACCAGCATAAATCCTATTGAAGTGAAAACCAGACAAGGCCTTGGTTATGTTGCAGCGCAAAAAAGCGCAGATGCTTTTTTGCCGCTCGGATATGATCTGTATGGTGAGGTGGTTGAGGTTTATGGCCCAGATAGCCAATTTAAAGTAGGCGACCTTGTCATCGGTATGATTGGGTTTGCAAGTAACCCCGGAACCTATAGTGATTATGTCGTGGCGCTTGAGCCAGAGCTCATTAAGGTTTCTTTGCAAGAAAATCCAGATATTGCAGGTCTTTGTCTTGCGGGTCTTACGGCAAAACAAGCGCTAGATAAATTTTCGAATCATAATCGTCCACTATATGTATTGGCACCAACCGGTGGCGTGGGGCATTTAGCAGTTCAACTAGCACAGCTTGAAGGTCGAAAGGTAGTTGCTGTCTCGACCCGCCCTGAGCACGAATTGTTGTCAAAGCTTAAGGTAACGGCAATAAGTTATGACGAATTTTATCAGCACCAAGTTGAATGCGATTTACTGGACTTAATTGGTGGCGATATTGCATTACAGTGTGTCGACTCGATGAAGCCGGATTCGCACCTAGTGACTATTCCCAGCGTCACCAAAGAAATGGTCTGTGAGCGAGCTACGACAAGGGGTGTAAGGGCTGAGGGGATGTTGGTTGCGAGTAATTTAGACGATCTTAAATATTTGTATCAGGCGTACCAAGCTGGCAAAATCAGCATAAATGTAAGTCATTACTTTGCTATGGCGGATATTGCGCTGGCTCATCACTGTATGGAAAGTGGTAAGCATGTTGGCAAAGTTATTATTAAGGCCTAAGTGTACTAAAAGTAACCATATTTAAATTGATTGCTCGGTTTAAATCACTCATTTAATGAATACACTTGGTATAATTTGGTTTCGACCCCATAAACTTGAAATTGGCCTGTAGGTTCGAGGAAGAATTTTTGAAACAATTAGACTTAAACACTAAGCTGGACTTATTGTCTGACGGCGCGCATCGCGGCGTTTTCAAAGGTATCAAAAGAGGTATCGAACGTGAGGCATTGCGGATCCAAGGGTCGGGAAAAATAGCGAAAACACCGCATCCAGAAAAGACGGGCCATGCATTGACCAATGGTCATATCACCACTGATTTTTCTGAGTCGCTACTCGAATTTATCACTCCAGTGAGTGAGGACCCACAAGAGACATTAGCGCAACTTTCTGATCTACAGAAGTTTACTTTGGCTAACATGGGTGATGAGTTACTGTGGCCTTTGTCGATGCCGTGCTTTATTGAGGATGAAGAAGATATTGTCCTAGCACAGTTTGGCACTTCTAATATCGGCAAAATGAAAACGCTATATCGTGAAGGGCTAAAAAACCGTTATGGCAGCATGATGCAGGCCATTGCGGGTGTGCACTTCAATATTTCGTTTCCAGAGACCGTATGGCAAAGCCTGCAAGTGATGTCTGAAGATGATAATCCTCAACAATCATTTATCTCCCAGCAGTATTTAGGCCTCATTCGTAACTTCAAGCGTGAAATGTGGCTGATAAGCTACCTGTTTGGCGCATCTCCTGCGCTTTGTCCGTCATTTTTGCAAGGCAAAAAGAGCGACTTGCCATTTAGTAAGCTAGAAAATGGCTCCATATATCTTGAATATGGCACCGCACTTAGATTGGGTGATTTAGGTTATACCAATAGCGCACAAAGCTCGCTTAAGGTGATGTATAACGATCTGGATGAGTATATTGCAGGCTTGCGACAAGCCATTCGTTGCCGCTCCGACTTATATCATGAAATTCCAGACTATCGAGCAGCAGAGCCAAAACAGCTGAATCGCAACATTTTACAAATTGAAAATGAGTTCTACTCACCAATTAGACCAAAACGCAATGCCAAGTCTGGTGAAACGCCGACTCAGGCACTTGAACGTGGTGGTATCGAATATATCGAAATTCGTGCGCTGGATGTTAACCCATTCGAGCACACCGGTGTGAGTCTGGAGCAAATCCACTTCCTAGACGTGTTTTTAACCTATTGTTTGTTAAAGCCAAGCCCTGAACTTTCGTTTGAAGCGCAGAAGCTCGCTGGTAAGAATTTACATCAGGTGGTTAACCAAGGTCGCTGCACAGCACTTGAACTGAGTAAAGCGGGTGAGCCTGTGAGTGTGAAACAGTGGGGCACAGAGATTTTTACAGACTTACTCAAAGTCGCAAAAATGTTAGATGCGAGTACTGAACAATCAGTCTATGTGGCGACGGTGGAAAAATTAATGTTGTCAATTGAAACGCCTGCACTTACTTTTTCTGGGCAGTTGCTATCTCAACTGAAGAGTCGTACCTTAGAACAAGGCTCAATGGGCATTGAACTTGCGAAAAAATATAAGCAACTTCATCAAGATATCAAATATGGTTATTACGATGAAGATACGCTGAAGTCATTTGCACGTCAGTCTTTCGAAGATGAGGCTGCGGTTAGAGCTGCGGATACGGTAGACTTCACGGCTTTCCTTGACGATTATTTTTCAAGGGCATAATGCACAAGGCAAAAAAAAGCGCAGCCATAAGGCTGCGCAAATAAATTTCAGGGATGAAACAATGCTAAACTGCTGCATTCATAAGTTCAGACCAATGCAAATTGTAAAAGTTCATTAGGTTTCGAAAAAATGCAAAAAAAATTAATTTTAATTAGCCTCGTCGCCGTTTTATCCGGATGTGCTACTGCACCACCTAAACAACCTCATGATATTTGTAAAATTTTTGAGGAAAAAGAAGATTGGTATTATGATGCTCGTGATGCCCAAGAAAAATGGGGCTCACCAAAGCATGTACTGATGAGCATGATGTACCAAGAAAGCTCTTTTCGTCACGATGCGGCTCCTCCTATGGAATATTTCCTGTGGTTTATTCCTGTTGGCAGAGTGAGCTCTGCTTATGGCTACTCTCAAGCCAAAACTCCGACCTGGTCTGATTATATTCGTGAAACTGGAAACTCTGGTGCAGATCGCGATGACTTTGAAGACGCCATCGATTTTATGGCTTGGTTCGTATACAAAACTCACAAAGTAAACGGCGTGTCAAAATGGGACGCTTATGCACAATACCTCAATTATCATGAAGGTTGGGGCGGTTATCGTCGTGGTACATATAAGAATAAGAAATGGTTAATGCAAGTCGCAAATAAGGTAAAGCATCGTGCTGCGCGCTATGCCGTTCAACTTAAACGCTGTGAAGATGATTTAGATAAGAACTGGTTCGAGAGAATTTTTTCTTGAGTAAATTGCGGTGTTACTTTCAACACCGCAATTGAGTTTAGAGTTTAGCTTTTACTCGCTTAAGAGTTATACCAATTAGTCTTAATACTTGCCCAATTTGAAGGATAAAATCTGACGCTAACTGCGTTAAAAATTTCTCATTTAGAACAACTAAATAACCTGAGCTGCGGATAATTAATGCCTTTCTAGCAGCCAGTTTTAGCGCTAACTGCGTTGAATTCACTTCCAATAGCCAGCTATTGGTGCGTAAATTCGCCTTGTTTTCCCTAAAACTCTCTGGCTAGATAAGGAGAAAACTAAGTTGTGCTTTAGCAACAATGAGTTGGAACATTCCTTATCCAAACCTCAGGTTAAATAGTAAAATTTTTGCCTTGCCTATATGGATGTAGGTACCTTGGCGATAGCAGGACGCGGTAGCGGTGTTATCGACAAGATTTTCTTGCCTCAACATAGACCACTTAATTAAGCTAATTGGTATTAGAAGAAATTTTCACCATCTTGATCATGTTTTCTTTTATCTCAATGACTTCCATCTTATAACCAGAAATCGTTAAGCCAAGAGGCGCATCTGGAATATCTTCAAGGTGCTCTACAATCAGGCCACTCAGGGTTTTAGGACCTTCGGTAGGTAAGTCCCAACTCATTTCCTTATTTAAGTCACGCACGTTTACACTGCCGTCAACCATAACTGAGCCATCACGCTGCATGTTTACGTCTTCGCTCGGCGCACGCGTCTGCGTGGTGGTAAAGTCACCTACAACTTCTTCAAGAATATCTTCGAGCGTAACCAGACCTTGAATGTCACCATACTCATCAACAACAAGACCAATACGCTCTTTGGCTTCTTGGAATTTAATTAGCTGTGTATTGAGCGAGGTATTCTCTGGTACATAGTAAATCTCTCTTACCGCACGTAGTAGTGACGGCTTATCAAACTGCTCTTTTGTCAGTAGGCGTAGCGCATCACGAGCGTGAATAAAACCAACCGCATCATCAATTTGGTCACGGTAAAGTAGCACTCGGGTGTGCTGCGCATTCGTGAGCTGGCGAGCAATATCTTTCCACTCGTCATTGATATCTATCGCATTGATTTCACTGCGTGGGATCATAATGTCTTCTACGGTCACGTGATCCAAGTCTAAGATAGAAGTGAGCATGTTTTGGTGGTTTGAGGGCAACATAGCGCTCGACTCATTTACCACGGTTTTTAATTCTTCTTTACTTAGGCTGTGCTCTTCAATCTCTTGTGGTGTGATCCCGACCAATCGCAACATACCATTGGTGATCCAGTTGGTTGCCACAACCAAAGGGAACAAGACCTTCAACAATACTTTGAGGATAACAGAGCTTGGGAACGCGACTTTCTCAGGGTATAAAGCCGCGAGAGTCTTAGGTGTAACTTCAGCGAAGATAAGAACCACAAGTGTGAGACCAAAAGTAGCAACTGCGATACCCATATCGCCATACAGGCGTAATCCAATGATGGTAGCCACTTGCGCAGCGGCAATATTGACGAGGTTATTTCCAATCAGGATCAGACCAATCAGTCTGTCAGGACGGTTAAGGAGGTTACTTACACGCTTCGCACCACGGTGATTCTCTTTTTCAAGATGGCGTAGACGAATACGGTTGATTGACATGATACCGGTTTCTGAACTAGAAAAATAAGCCGACATCAAAATGAGCACGCCGAGTATGATAAACAAGGCGCTGGTCGATATGTCTTCCAACAGTGGATCCCTTTTTTACTTACGAAAGAGTATTAAGCGTTAGTGAGTTACGATAGTCAAGTTAAAGTTTAAAACCTGCCTAAAATCACTTCTTGTATAAAGCGACTACCAAAGTAACCTAAAGTTACGATGCCAGAAGCCGCTATGATTGAAATCACCACAGACTTACCGCGCCAGCCGAACTGCTTATGCCCAAATGCGACGACGACATAAATAAGCCATGCAACGATAGATAAAATGGTTTTGTGAATAGTCTCTTTAGCGAACATACCGTCTAAAAAGTAAAAACCGGATGCCAATGCCAGCGTTAATAAACCTGTGCCTACAAATAACAGTTGATAAAGCTGCCTTTCCACTTGCATAAGTGGCGGTAGATGGCTGGTCATAATCGCCAAATCCCGCTGTTTTAGACGTTTATCAATAAACATAAATTGAATGGCGTAGAGCGTGGCGATGATAAGTACGCAGTAAGCCAACAATGAAAGTGAAATATGCAAAACGAGACCAACATCTATGTTTATTGTATGCATAATAATATGGTGCGGAATAAACAGGCTTGCTAATAACAAAATGGCGGCAAAGCCATACACCACAGGTAGTAATAGTGTTGCAGGGAAGCGCAAAGATACGGTCGTTACAGAAACGACGATAACCCAACAGGTTAACAAGGCAACGTTGACGGTACTGAGATCTTGTCCTTGATGCGTAAACACTGAATTCACCAACACTAGCATATGAGTCAAAATGGCGACGGTGCTTAATATTAAGGTTTTCTTTTGATCTGGACCTTGTTTGTCAAATAAGCGCGATAAAACATGGCTAGTGGCCATGACGTAAAAGAGACAGGCGATTAATGACAAGCTAACAATCAACATAAAAATAAGTGCCTAATTTTTGCTTTCCTTTTTTAGCTATTGTATTTAAAGCCTCTGCGCTTGCATAGGGTTTTATTTCAATCCGTTAACTTATTCTTATTTTCGTTCAACGAAAGCGTAAAAAGCAGAACAATCGGCTTGAATACTGTATTAGTGGCTCGCATATCAGTATAATGCCCGACAATTTCGAGATTTTGGAACCGATACATGTTTGAAAACCTCCAAGAGCGTTTAGGAAAAACGCTTAAAAACATCAGTGGCCGTGGCCGACTAACTGAAGACAATATTAAAGAAACACTCCGTGAAGTACGCATGGCATTGCTTGAGGCTGACGTTGCCTTGCCGGTTGTGCGCGACTTTGTAAAACAAGTAAAAGAACGCGCGGTTGGTGTAGAAGTCACAAAGAGTCTGAGCCCAGGCCAGGTTTTCATCAAGATTGTTCGCGAAGAACTTGAAAAGTCGATGGGTGAGGCCAACGAGGAGCTGAACCTAAACGCGCAGCCGCCAGCTGTCGTCATGATGGCAGGTCTTCAAGGTGCGGGTAAAACCACCAGTGTTGGTAAGCTGGCTAAATTCCTTAAAGAGCGCAAAAAGAAATCTGTGTTGGTGGTGAGTGCTGACGTTTATCGTCCAGCGGCTATCAAACAGCTTGAAACGTTAGCAGCAGAAGTTGACGTCGAGTTCTTCCCCAGTGATATTTCACAAAAGCCGGTAGATATCGCAACGGGTGCTATTTCTCACGCGAAGAAAAAGTTCATTGATGTGGTACTTGTGGATACCGCAGGTCGTTTGCACGTAGATGCAGACATGATGGACGAAATCAAAGATTTACACGCGGCGATTGATCCGATTGAAACCTTATTTGTCGTTGACTCAATGACAGGTCAGGATGCTGCAAATACAGCAAAGGCGTTTGATGAAGCGCTGCCACTTAGCGGTGTTATCTTAACTAAGACGGATGGTGATGCGCGCGGCGGTGCGGCTCTGTCTATTCGTCATATTACCGGTAAACCCATTAAGTTTATCGGTGTGGGTGAAAGAACTGATGCTCTAGAGCCATTCCACCCTGACCGTGTTGCATCTCGAATTCTAGGTATGGGCGATGTACTGTCGCTTATTGAAGAAGTCGAAATGAAAGTCGATAAAGACAAAGCCCAAAAAGTGGCTGAGAAAGTCTTTAAAGGCGACGGTTTTACACTGGAAGATTTTGCTGAGCAGCTGCGCCAGATGAAAAACATGGGCGGTATGATGTCGATGATGGAAAAGCTGCCTGGTATGTCGAACTTGCCAGATGCAGTAAAAGGTCAAGTAAATGATAAGACCTTTAACCAAATGGAAGCCATCATAAGCTCAATGACGCCAAAAGAGCGTGCACGTCCTGAAATCATCAAAGGCTCGCGTAAAAAGCGTATCGCTGCGGGTTCTGGTACGCAAGTACAAGACATTAATAAGTTGCTGAAGCAATTTACCCAAATGCAGAAGATGATGAAGAAGATGAAAGGCAAAGGCGGCATGATGAAAATGATGAAGAACATGAAAGGCATGATGCCGCCGGGCATGTTCGGTGGCGGTGGGCCTAAGTTCTAACACCGTTTTATAGTCTGTATAATGTGAAGGCAAGCCATGGGGCTTGCCTTTTTGTTTACTTAGTTACTCTTAAAATTGGGCACTATTGGCCTAAAGTTTTCTGCTTTTTTAGGGTCGCCTGTACCAATGTACTGGGCTTCTTGTGGATAGGGGTAAACAGGGCGAGTGAAAAGAATATTACCCTGCGGATCTTCTTTTTGCGTCATAAGCGCATCCGGTGCTATGCCTGTATCAAGCCAATGCACTAACGCTGTGATAGCATCAAAGGTTTCAGCGCCAGGTCCCTCGATACCACAATGCACCAATCCTGGTGGCAAGAATAGCCGAGCAAAGTCGTAGGTGTTGTCTTTACCCATATAGTTGATAACTGACTTATACCAATCAATAGTTGCATATGCGGGTATTGCAGCGTCTGACCATCCATGTAATACAATCATTTTGCCACCGCTATTTTTAAATCCAGTGAGATCAGGGTGATCGGCGTCCATAAAGCTTGAGATAGGTGAAAGCTCGCCAACCTCATTGTTATAAGAAAAGTCTCTCCAGTTGCCTTGATTGTATCTTTCTCGAGGAAAAGCCAAGTACTTTAAGTACTCGGTTGCAGCATAATAGTGATAAGGCTTGATAAACGGTGCTTCAGGAAACAACCAACCTGTCCATTCAGGTTCAGAGCCATAGGGTAGGCCGCCATAAATAACGTTACCTTGTTGGTCGTAGGATGGTGCATATATGTCCTTAATTGCGTTAACTTGGCGAGGTGTCAGGCATTTACCCGTGGTGTTGTTGCTGCACAGGAGCGTTTGCGGGTCAAAATCGCAGCGTCTTGGGTCGCTTATTAATCCATCAACTAAGCCATCTTTATGGTCACATGCTTGCATGACGGCCTGTGAAATAAAGTCAGTGTAGCTTGCATCGAGCAGTGCGTTATCGTTTTCATCCAAAATAGCTTTTGCGTTATCCATGCAGTTAATTAGGTTGACTTTGGTGTAATTAATCGTCGGTCCTCTGGCAATCACGCCATCAAAATCATTTGGGTAACGCTTTGCGGCCATTATCCCTGCATGACCTCCCTTCGAACAACCCGATATAAATGAGTACGTAAGTTGTTTACTATAAAAGCGCTCAATAACCGCCTTTGCTGCAACAGCAACCACATGATTCGCTCGGTAGGCAAAGTCCTCCCTTAATGGCACATTGTTTTTAGCCCACAAACCATCGAATCCGGCAGCAGTATGGCCGCCATCATGAGACATGGTCGCGTAATTACGCATAACGCCAGCCATCGTTGGGTAGTTGGATACTTCGCCACAAAAGCCCATACAGGCATTGAGCAAGAAACGTTGGTTCCAAACTTGATTCATTGGCAACCTAAGCTGAAAACGTATCGTCGGTGCCGCATAGCCTTCAACCAAACAGTGCTCAGGTAAAGAGTTTATTCCTTTTGGTATAGGTGCACCCAATAGGCGACTATACTTATATGTCCAGAGTTCGGTGCCGGCATCTAGGGTTTGGCTTGGTACATATTCTGCGTTGGTGATACTCATTGCAGCATTACCTTGCTCTAGCTGCGAGAAGTCACCAAAACGTAACAGTTTACAAGCCGTTATTTCTTCATTGTTTGCTGCAAGTGTTGAAGTAGCAATGAGCGCAAAAGAAAAGAGTGGTATACCTAGAAGTAGATGTTTAATTGAACGTTTTGCTTTGCGCATTTGGTTCATATGTGTGCTTTCCTTATAAATGAAACAACAGGGATTTTCGACTTTCCAGCAGTGCTGAAAAAGCCAATTTTTTGTACCACTATTGGGACGAATGTGCCGTGCGAAACTTCAGCGGTAACTTTGTAGCAGGGTCTAATAAAGCATCAACTTTGGAATTAACTTGCATTGCGCGTGAAAATGCGTAAAATGCCCGAGCTTCCCGTAATGGGAAGTACAAACTTATTAATGAAAACAGTCAATCTATGTAGAGGACGGTATGGTAACTATTCGTTTGCAACGTGGCGGCGCTAAAAAGCGTCCATTCTATCAAATCGTGGTTGCGGATAGCCGTTTCTCGCGTGACGGTCGTTTCATCGAGAAGGTAGGTTTCTTTAACCCTATCGCTGCAGGTCAGGAAGAAAAAGTACGTTTAGATTTATCTCGTGTTGATCACTGGGTAGGTCAAGGTGCAGCTCTTTCAGATCGTGTTGCGAAGCTGGTTAAAGACGCTCGTAAAGCGGCTTAATAGGCGTAAGTGTAACCATGAGTCAAAGTAAAACCTCGACAATCGTTGTTGGTAAGCTTGGTGCTCCTTATGGCATCAAGGGTTGGCTTAAGGTGCATTCATTTACTGACGATCCCCAAGGGATCTTCGATTTCAGCCCATGGTTGATAGGGCAACAAGGTAAATGGCAAAACCTTGAAGTGAGCGACTGGCGTCGTCACAACAAGGGATATATCGCTAAATTTGCACAGGTAAACGACAGAGACGAAGCAGTGGCTTATACCAATGCTGAAATCGCTGTTTATGCTGAGCAGCTTCCTGAATTACCTGAAGGGGAGTTTTATTGGCGAGATCTCATCGGCATGTCAGTAGTAACCGATAAAGGCTACGACTTAGGCATAGTTGATGACTTGATGGAGACTGGTTCAAACGACGTTTTGGTTGTGAAAGCAAACAAAAAAGATGCATTTGGCCAATCGGAAAGATTAATTCCATTCTTAACAGACTCTGTTATTTTGGATATTAATCATGACGAGAGAAAAATTACGGTAGATTGGGATCCAGCGTTTTAATGAGCGATCAGCAAAAGCTATG
Organism: Pseudoalteromonas sp. XMcav11-Q; assembly: GCF_040104525.1. NCBI lineage: Bacteria > Pseudomonadati > Pseudomonadota > Gammaproteobacteria > Alteromonadales > Pseudoalteromonadaceae > Pseudoalteromonas > Pseudoalteromonas sp. XMcav11-Q. The sequence continues at coordinate 480,534 of NZ_JBECOX010000001.1, read as the reverse complement.
GGTTGGAGTGGTTTCACTTTTTCCTGACATGTTTAATGCGATAACTCAGCAAGGCGTAACGGGTCGAGCTGTGAAAAACGGCTTGATTGAGTTTAATTGTTGGAATCCGAGAGACTACGCCACTGATAAACATAGAACCGTGGATGACCGCCCTTATGGTGGTGGCCCGGGAATGTTGATGATGGTTGAGCCTCTGAAAAAAGCTATTCTTGATGCCAAAGCGGCAGCAGGAGAAGGCGCTAAAGTAATTTATATGTCCCCTCAAGGGCGAAAGCTAGATCAACAAGGTGCGACTGAATTGGCGCAATCTGAAAAGTTGATTTTAGTAGCGGGTCGTTATGAAGGTATTGATGAGCGGATCATCGAGTCTTATATAGACGAAGAGTGGTCCATCGGCGATTTTATACTGAGTGGTGGTGAGTTACCAGCCATGACATTAATCGATGCAGTCGCGCGATTAGTGCCAGGTGTGTTAGGTCATAACCAATCAGCAGAACAAGATTCATTTTCGGATGGCTTGTTGGATTGTCCTCATTATACTCGGCCGGAAACATTGGATGATAAACAGGTGCCTGCTGTATTACTCAGCGGAAACCACCAAGAAATAGCCAAATGGCGCTTAAAGCAGTCTTTGGGTAGAACTTGGCAACGTCGTCCTGACTTGTTGCGTAACCTAGCTCTGACTGAGGAGCAGGCGGCATTACTTGCTGAATTTCAGCAAGAGAATGGCCAAGCTTGTGGCTAGAAGACAGTTACACCTAGGAATGTGAGAAATAAAATGGCAAAAGTAAACCAAAATATTATTAAAGAGCTTGAAGCTGAACAGCTTAAGCAAGACGTACCTGCGTTCGGCGCTGGTGATACAGTAGTTGTACAGGTACGCGTAAAAGAAGGTAACAAAGAGCGTCTACAGGCCTTTGAAGGTGTTGTAATCGCTAAGCGTAACCGTGGTCTACACTCATCTTTCACTGTTCGTAAGATTTCAAGCGGTGAAGGTGTTGAGCGTGTATTCCAAACGCACAGCCCTCTTATCAGCAGCGTAGCAGTTAAGCGTCGTGGTGCGGTTCGTCGCGCTAAGCTTTACTACCTACGTGAGCGTTCTGGTAAATCTGCACGTATTAAAGAAAAACTTAACTAATACGTCGCATTTATCAAATGCAGATAAAACAGGCCGCTTTATGCGGCCTGTTTTGGTTTTATTTCCTCTCATTATTTCCATTCTGTGAATACTCACTGACATATCAGGCGTCTTGTCACGATATTTTCATGGTTGCTTACTTTTAAAGCGGCGTACTTCTTGTTAGACTCGGTGTATTATTTAATTTACTACTGTATATATAAGTTTACATCATGAATGGGGCTAACGATTTAGAAGCAATACGCGTTGCAATAGATGATTGCGATAGCGAGCTTGTCGCGCTACTTGCAAAGCGCAAAGCATTGACCGAACAGGTTGGAAAAATAAAACAGCAAAAGGGCGCACCGCTACATGTGCCGAAGCGCGAAGCTGAGCTGATCAAAGCCCGGCGCGCAGAAGCTGATGCCAAAGGGGTAAACCCTGATTTAGTCGAAGATATTCTGCGTCGTATGATGCGAGAAGCCTACGAAAACCAGCAAAGTGAACTCGCCTGTGCTGCACCAAAAATGTCGCCGGTCGTTATTGTCGGCGGCCAAGGTGCCATGGGTAAATTGTTTGCGAAACAGTTTAGACGCTCAGGCTACGAAGTACGCATTTTAGACAAAGACAATCAATCACAGGCTACTGAGCTACTGAGTGATGCAAAATTGGTGCTGGTGAGCGTACCAATTAACGCGCTAGAGCAAGTCGTTAACGAGTTACCAGCGCTACCTGATGATTGTATTCTTGCTGATATTACCTCTGTAAAGCAAGCCCCGCTCAAAGTACTAATGAATAAGCACAACGGCCCTGTGGTCGGTCTACACCCTATGTTTGGTCCAGATATATCTCATTGGGTTAAGCAAACTGTCGTGGTGTGCGAAGGGCGTATGCCAAAGCAATGTGAAGGATTAATCAAGCAACTAAAGATCTGGGGCAGCCAGTTGGTACCCATGGACGCTAAAAAACACGACCAATCCATGCAGATCATCCAAGTGATGCGCCACTTAACCACGTTTGTGTATGGGCAGTTTTTATCTAAGCAGTGCCATTCATTAAAAGAGCTAAGAAGCTGCTCATCGCCTATCTACCAATTAGAGCTGATGATGGTGGGACGGCTGTTTGCGCAATCCCCTGAACTTTATTCAGATATTATGCTCGCGCAATTTAATGATGTAGAAGGGTTATTGGCAAGCTATCAAGATACCTTTGAGCAGACATTGACCAAGCTACAACAAGGCGATAAAGAAGGCCTAATGCAATCTTTCTCACAAGCCAAACATTATTTCTCAGAAAGCGCAAAACACTTTCTATCACAAAGCCGAGGCCTGCTTAACAAAGCCAATGACGCGAAAGTGTTGGATTATGAGGAAAGTATTTAGCGTCAAGGTATGTCTCCTACATCACAGTGCAAATAGTGTTACGGGAGTGGCTTTACGCCACGATTTTGTGTAGGTCGCCATTTATGGCGACTAATAACTTCGATGCTGATACAAAAGAAATTTGTTCTTAGCCCTAGCCTAACGAAGCGAAGTATCAAATAACAAGATTTCCAAATTTGAGGTGGGGGTCAGAGACTTCTTCGATTTTCACGCTTGTGCCCAAACTACGTGAAAGCATTCCCTCTTAGTACAGACAACCTACACTTACTGATTAAAATCTATCCCATTGTCAGTCATCACAAAATATCGTTTAATAAGGGCATTCAGCCCCAATCATGATGTTTACGGGGTTAAGCAGTTTAAAAGGAATATTGATGGTAGAACAGAACCCCGAATTAACCCCAGAGACTCAAGTTCTGATTGAAAAAGCTCAAAGTGGAGATGCAGATGCTCAGTGCAATCTGGGTGTTATGTATGAATATGGTCAAGGCGTCGCGCAAAGCGATGAGAAAGCGGTTGAGTATTATCGGTTGGCCGCAGAGCAGGGAAATGCGCGTGGTCAGCGTAACTTGGGTGTTATGTATAGACAAGGAAAAGGCGTCGCGCAAAGCGATGAGAAAGCGGTTGAATATTTCCAGTTGGCCGCAGAGCAGGGAGATGCAGATGCTCAGTGCAATCTGGGTGTTATGTATGAGAAAGGAAAAGGCGTAGCGCAAAGCGATGAGAAAGCAGTTGAGTATTACCGGTTGGCTGCAGAGCAGGGAAATGCGCGCGGTCAGTGCTACTTGGGTGTTATGTATAGTCAAGGAAAAGGCGTCGCGCAAAGTGATGAGAAAGCGGTTGAGTATTACCGGTTAGCCGCAGAGCAGGGAGATGCAAATGCTCAGTGCTCTTTGGGTATTATGTATGAATTTGGTCAAGGTGTAGCGCAAAGCGATGAGAAAGCAGTTGAGTATTACCGGTTGGCCGCAGAGCAGGGAAATGCGCGCGGTCAGTTCTGCGTGGGTGTTATGTATAAACAAGGAAAAGGCGTCGCGCAAAGTGATGAGAAAGCGGTTGAATATTTCCAGTTGGCCGCAGAGCAGGGAGATGCAGATGCTCAGTGCAATCTGGGTGTTATGTATGAATATGGTCAAGGCGTCGCGCAAAGTGATGAGAAAGCGTTTGAGTATTACCGGTTGGCCGCAGAGCAGGGAGATGCAGATGCTCAGTGCAATCTGGGTGTTATGTATAGACAAGGAAAAGGCGTCGCGCAAAGTGATGAGAAAGCAGTTGAGTATTATCAGTTGGCCGCAGAGCAGGGAGATGCAGATGCTCAGTGCAATCTGGGTGTTATGTATGAATATGGTCAATGCGTAGCGCAAAGTGATGAGAAAGCGGTTGAGTATTACCGGTTGGCCGCGGATCAGGGGAATGCGCGCGCTCAGTGCAACTTGGGTGTTACGTATGAATATGGTCAAGGCGTAGTGCAAAGTGATAAGGAAGCGGTTAAGTATTACCAGTTGGCCGCAGAGCAGGGAAATGCGCTCGCTCAGTGCAACTTGGGCAATATGTATAGGCAAGGAAAAGGCGTAGCGCAAAGTGATGAGAAAGCGGTTGAGTATTTTCAGTTGGCTGCGGAGCAAGAAAACGCTCGGGCTATATTTATTCTGGCCTATTGCTACTTTCGGGGAAAAGGGGTCACTCAAAGCTTTACAGAGACCAAAGCTCTGTGTGAACAAGTGTTCAAAGATCCTCTACTCAGCTTTGAAGCCTATGAGCTTCACGATCGAGCTGAGCGTTTTGAACAATCAAAGTCAATTAGCGCTTTAAGAGAGGAGATACTCTCTCATTTGACAGTCAGTAAAAATCGTACGATGACCCACTATACCGCTTTCGACGTTGGCCACGCAATTTTGTTGGAAAAAAGCCCTTTTAGGCTGGGGCACATTAACGCAGTAAATGATCCTAATGAGGGAAAATTACTCTGGCAGGAATTAGGTTACGAGCCGGAAGAGGGTAACCCCGTGTTTATTGGTTGTTTTTTACCAGACAGCGACAGCCTAAATATGTGGCGCTTTTACAGTAAAAACCACTTAAATGACGATGCCTGCGGCTGCGCCATTACCTTTAATACCGGGCGCTTTTTTGACTATCGTTTAATGAAAGATCAGAGCAACCACACTGAGCAAGAGCTGCGAGTGCCCTCATTTGCCAATACCGGACAATCTCCTCAGGAAAGTGCTGCTTTTTACCGGGTTGTTTATCTAAAGGGTAATTTTAAGATACTGGGCCAGGGTGCCAAAAAGCTGCAAGATGACTTTAAAAACCTCAAAAAAGAAGTTGATAAATTTGTTGGCAAGAAACCTACGCCTGAAAAATTACAAACACTTGCTTGGCTACTCGGCCCGCTGCCTTATCTCCTAAAAGATGCCAACTATAAGGATGAGCAGGAACACAGGGTGATAGTCACGCATCTGGACTATGGCGCAAAAGAAATAAAGAGTGAAGATCCCGACTTTGCAAATGGCAAAGCACCGCGCTTATATCTGGAGCTGCACAGAGACGATCATCTGACTCCGATTGAGTACGTTACGCTTGGCCCCAAAGCGCCGAACAAAGAGATGATGGCACCGTACTGGCGACACCAGTTGGCCAGCAAGTTTGAATCGCAGCTGGAAAGACGCAAGGGTAACCCTCTGAATATTAACCCCTCGCGCTGCGCTTATAAGTAGTGCGAGGGATCCCCTGGGCTTGTAGTCGGGCGTTTAGCGCGTTCGACCACGAGCTGGCCCGATAGCGCGATTAAATGGTAAAATAGTGACACCCCTCGCTATTTCCATCTTTGTGGATGGATATTTCCTCATTCTCTCTTACATCGAGCAATTTCAATCAAGTATCTTGCTTTTGATATGATTAAGCTTGTCTGCAGTTCTACTAACACATAGGCGCTTTATGCAAAGCAATCTTTTACAGCAGCGTATTTCGCTCGTTTGCGATTACATCAATCAACATTTAGATGATGAATTAACGGTGAGTTTGCTTAGTGATGTTGCTGCTTTATCTAAATTTCATTTTCATCGCGTATTTGTGGCTTTTATGGGCGTGAATGTGGGTAAGTATATTTTGCTGGCGCGATTAAAGCGGGCGTCTTTTCGCCTAGCATTTGAGCGCGATATTAGAATTATTGATATTGCACTTGAAGCAAAGTTTGATAGTGCTGAGGCCTTCTCTCGAGCTTTTAAACGTACTTTTGAACAAAGTCCTTCACAGTTTAGAAAAGCTGCAAATTGGCCTAGTTGGTATGACATTTTTAATTTTTCACCGCAAAATTTAGGAGTGCAGACAATGCAGGTCGATATTATTAACTTTGAACAGACTCAAATTGCTTTTTTAGAGCACAAAGGGTCAGCAAAACAGATATTTGAAAGTGCCGGCAAGTTTATCGCTTGGCGACAAAATAGCGGGCTTTCACCAATTAATACGAGTCGAACATTTGGCATGCCAAATGGCGACCCTGAAGCCATGGCTGAAGACGCATTTCGTTTTAAATTGTGTGGCTCAGTAAACACTGAAGTACCAGATAACGCGTTTGGCGTCGAAAATGGTGTTATTCCACAAATGCGTTGCGCCAAGGTAAGGCATTTAGGGAGTCACGACAATATGGAGCAAACTATACGCTGGTTGTATCAAAACTGGCTAGCAGACAGTGGCGAATTGCCAGATGCGCATTGCTGCTTTTTTGAATATCATAATTTTGTGCATCAAGTGGATGAGTGCGACTTGATCACCGATATTTACCTGCCATTGCAAAATTGATGATAACGTTACTTGGTTTGCATTTATGGCGACAAATAACCTTTGGGCGTTGGTACTATTAAAATAACGACAAGTAAAAAAGTCGCGGGTATATCACTTGCAACATTTAAAGTTGAGCATTTTTAATGCGTTAGCTAAGTGCAATTTGTGCCTAGCGAGCTAGCAGAAGACCCGGATAGGTCACTCCTTGCGTGTAGCCGGTGATTTGCGTGTTGAAATGATAACCTTTGACTGATAAGTTACTAAAATTACTAAATAAAGTTAGCTTGATAATTGTTTTTTACTTGTGAATAAGTGAGATATTCAAGAAATTACGCTAATAGGCTGTTAGCACCACATGAACATGAACATGAAGTATCTTCTAATAATTACATTTTTATTTCCGCTGATGGCTTTGGCACAAAGCAGTACATGCTTTGGGACTACTTCCAATGGCAGCCTTACTAATGGAGTGAAACTTCCATCCGAAGGAAAAAACTATGTAAGCTACAGCATAATGGCAAGATTGGTTGGTCGTACCTACGTTCATTCAGAAGTAAGAAATATCATAGTATCTGCATATAAAGACTTGGAGAATGAACAGCCAACGAAAGTCTACAAATACGCAGAAACAGGATTTAAGGATGGAGGGCAATTCAAACCTCATAAAACTCATAGAAATGGACTTTCGGTTGATTTTATGACACCTGTAAAGGACAAGAATGGGAAATCTATTCATTTGCCCACAAATGCCTTAAATAAGTTGGGTTACAACATCGAGTTTGATGTTAACGACCATTATGATGGTATGTACATAGATTACGAAGCGATTGCAGCTCATGTTGTAGCTTTGCACAAACAAGCCAAGGCGCATGGGCATGATTTATGGCGAGTGATTTTTGACCCGAAATTACAGCCAAATTTATACAAAACTAAGTATGCGCAGTATTTGAAGGATAATATCCAATTTTCCAAAAAACGGTCTTGGGTCAGGCATGATGAACACTACCATGTTGACTTTGCTATACCGTGTAAATAACAGTGCTAGGGTCAGTAACGTACTATAAAACCAGTCACTTTTTGTGCGCTTCGCTGCACAAAAACCGTCAGCTTTGCCAGCCGCTGTGGTCGCCGTTACCATTTTCCACTCTCGCACCATTACAGCAGTCAGGTTTGATTAACCCTAAAGCTCAAACCTGACAGTGACTATTAGCTATTTCAGATAAACATATTCCCGCTTGTTACTCACTCAGTATCTTATCTAAATTCGCTTTTGAGCGGGCGACGCTTTCTAGGGGCGTTAGGCCGCTTGGGTATTCTTCTTGTTCGATTACCAGCCACTGTGTACCGCCGTGTTGCTGCATGGTTTGGATGAGCGCTTTCCAGGGGTAGTGGTTTTCGCCAATGATTGGGCTTTTGTCATCTCCTTGATGAGTACGTATTTTAATATGTGTCGATACGGTTCTTCCTGCATATCGCTTAACATAATCGCTGGGTGATTTACCTGCGTAAATCACCCAGCCGACATCGAGCTGCAGTGGGAAATCGCTAGGGGTATTGGTGGCGATATAATCCCAAAACGTGCTATTAGCGTATGGGTTAAATTCCTTCTCATGATTATGAAATCCGATCCTCATATCATAACGTTTGGCAATTTGGTGCACTTGGTTAAGCTGTTTTACAAATGCTTGCACTTGGTTTTTATCCCATGCTCTTTCATCCCAAGGAATAAAGAGCGTGGATACGCCTAAGGTTTTGTAAAAGAGTAGGGTGCTTGCTCGTTTTTCTTCAGCTAATGCGTCAAAGCCGATGTGGGCGCTGCTCGCAACTAGGCCGAGTTCGGCTAACCTTTGTTTTAATTTACTTGGGTTATTGGCATAGCTGCCAAAGTTTCCCGCAAACTCAACGCCATCAAATCCCATACTAGCGAGTGCTTGCAAGGTGCCGTCGAAGTCTCTTGCCAATTCATCTTTTACCGACCACAGTTGAACGCTAACGGGCAAAGGTTGAAGGGAAGGCTGTGCATACAGTGGCGAGATAAAAATTAAAGCAATGAACAGCATTACTTGCTTTAATCGGTTGGTGTTTTCAACAAACATGATCTACTCCTAAAGAAAAAGCAGAGCTAGACTCTGCTTCGGTTAGTCATAACAAAATGACTCAAGGGTTAGTCGCGGTACGCATACTGGCTTAGCCCAAGCTCTGCGAGTACGCCATCTAGATGCGCCTTGGCTTCGGCAGTAGGCCCTGGATAATCACCTGCAATTGGCATATTGCCCAGATAACCTATGTCTTGACAGCCCTCAGGTGTGCAGAAGTAAGCGCCGAGAACGAGATCTTTAAAGCGCAAGAATGCTTTACCTATACGCTGAAATTGCTCTGGTGTTTGTGCATTAAAATAAGCAATATCATCCATAATCTTACTTTGCTGCGTTGCGCTAAGTTGTATAAATGGCTTTTTAAAGCGCAAAGTCGACTCATCGTCAATCCAAGCAAGCGCATGGAGTATTGTCACTCTGTCTTTTTGTTGTCCGTGATACGGTGCGCTTACCCATTCATCGATCACACTCGGTACTTGTACTTCAGAAGCCGATGGATGATTTCCTTCCTTTGGCACAATAAAATCAGCTAGTACTGCAACTAACGTGAGCTGCGCTTCGGTGAGGGTGAGCGGCCAAGGTGATTCTGGCGGCATGATCATGTTTGGATCGGTGCCATACCCTTGAGCGCTAACTGGCTTTATTTCAATATCTGGCCAGTGCCCAGCTGCAGCCGTTTCACCTTCAATGGCCTTACTGCAACCAGCGGTGAGTGTCACCGCAGATCCAGCAGCAAGCAAGCCTAACCACTTTAATGACTCGCGACGTGTCATGCCTGAAATATATTTATAAGAATCAACGCGATCAGGTGTATTCATCACAGTGCTCCTTTATCAATTTGTGCTGCCAACCAAGTTGAGTTTCGCATCGCTAAGGTCATTATGGTTAAGGTACAATTTTTATGGGGGTTAGACGCAAAGACACCGGCATCCATCACAAATAGATTGTTACAGTCCCATGTTTGGCCCCACTGATTCGTTACCGATTCTTTTGCTGAGCTGCCCATTCTCGTCGTGCCGACTTCATGAATGATCTCACCGCCTTTTGAAATGGCTTTTTCTGCAGGCGGCAGCTCGCCCACTTTGGCACCCATGTTCTCAAGGATCTGTTTCGCGGTTTTGAGACCATGCTCGATTTGCTTGAGCTCTCTGTCAGACCATTTGAAATGGAACTTAGCAACCGGGATCCCCCATTTATCTTTGACGTTTTCGTCAATTTCCATGTAAGAATCTTTGTTCGGTAGCATTTCTCCACGCAGTGCAAATCCAACATAGGAGCCATAAGCGTCACGCACTTGTTGCTTTAACTTGGGGCCATAACCTTGTTTATTGCCAGATACGCCAGAGCCCGGTTGATTAAAGCCGCTGCTAATTTCAAAGTGATAGCCGCGCGGGAAATTAAGCTCACCTTTCTCATGGGCTTTGTGTCCCCACCAAGGAATAAAAAGGTGGTTCCCGGTATGGCCGTCTTCGTTATAACGCGGGCGACCTTTTAACGCAGGGATTTGCGCACCAAGCCAAGCACCTGTAGAGTCCATTAGATTGCGACCTACCTGACCACTTGAGTTTGCAAGTCCCTTGGGATGTTTTGCATGTTTAGAATTAAGCAAAATACGGGCAGATTCACAAGCGCTGGCCGCCAAAATCACCACATCTGCATTGACTGCATGTTCTTGTGCAGACTTTTTATCGACATAAGTCACACCAGTTACTTTGCCATCTTCATTCACCGCCACCGACTTCACCATGGCATCGGTGATCACTTCAAGGTTTCCTGTCGCTTTGGCCATCGGAATAAGCGAGGTTGTAGTTTGGAATGCTGCACCAATTGAGCAACCGTGGCCACAAGGTGTGGCGTAAAAACATGCTAAGCGGTCGTCTTTATTACGAGTCAGCACAGCTCTGTGCATAGGAACCGCTGGGATCCCCATTTTTTTCGCGGCAGCTGCAACCAATAATTCGGGTACTCTTGGTGTTGGTGGTGGCTGTAACACGCCAGGCGCAGAAGGGGGCATGTCATCCAAGCCGGTATTAGTACCACAGATCCCGACTATTTCTTCTGTTTTATCATACCAAGGTGCAATGTCCTGATATTCAAACGGCCAATCAGCGCCATGTCCATCGCGGCTTTTGCCCTTAAAGTCGTGCTCACTAAAACGCAGCGAGTAGCGACCCCAGTGATTGGTTCGGCCACCGAGCATACGTGCACGCCACCAATAAAAATCGGTGTTTTCAGCGCGCGTGTATGGTTCATCTGGCACCTGCCAACCGCCATCAATCGTCGCGTCGTAAAAACCAAAGTTCTTATCCTTATTACCAGCGCCCATGAGTGGGGCTTCGCTATTGCGGCGGAACATCGGGCTTTCTGTTTTTGGGTCGTAATTTCTGCCAGCTTCTAGCAATAAAACTTTGTGGCCTAGCTTAGTGAGTGTATAAGCGGCCATTGCGCCACCGGCACCTGAGCCAACGACCAATACTTTATGATCAAATGTTGCCATAGTTACAGCTCCTTGATCTTAATGTTTTTGAACCAGACTTTGTCGCCGTGATCTTGCAGGCCGATGTGGCCTTTTTTACCTTCAGCAAACCCTTGCCATGTCGCAAATTTACTGTTCTTAACCAAAGCATTCCAAGTGGTGCTGCCAATCACGATACTCGTCGTGCTTACACCATTTTGCCAAACTTGTAGGTGACTATCTTGTAGCTTAATACGAACTTGGTTCCAAGCTTCGGCAGCTTTATGTGCCGTACTTGGTGCGGCGAACAGGTCATAAATAGAACCTGCAAGGTGAGAGTCTATTTTATTGTCTGGGTGTTCTTTGTTATCTAGAATCTGGATTTCTGGGGCGTGGGAGTATATAGCTCCACCTTTTTCATCCGCCAATACAAAGATCCCACTGTTGCCTTTTTTAGAAATCTTCCAATCGAGCTGGAGCTCAAAATTCTGATACTGTTTTTTGGTCAGAATATCGCCGCCACCACCTTGGGTAAGTGTCATCGCGCCGTCCTTAACTTGCCACTGGCTACTTAGGCCGTCACTTTTAAAGTTGCGCCATTGCGACATATCTTTGCCATCGAAAAGCAGTTGCCATCCGGCTTGTTGTTCTTGCGGGCTCAATTGGTTGTCAGTTGTACTAGCGCAAGCCGCACAACTAACAGCCAATGCCAGCGTTAGTATTTTTATAGAGTTGAGCATATTGGAACCTCGTCTGTTCACTTTTTACTTGTTGCTACTTAATACAAAGGGTATTACGCGTATTTCTCAACGCGTTTATTTTTATTGATATAAAGGTAAAGGCCGATAAAAGCGGCTATGAGAATAGCTGGGAATAACAGGATATTTTCAAGCACCGCTTGACCTGCAACTAGTTCTGATTGCTGCGCGGTTAAGTTTGCTGCTTGGGCTTCGAGTCGCGCCGAATCAATCCAACTACCAATTACTGGATTCCACATGCTGACAGCGAACATCCCCGCACCGCCCATTAAAGACATACCAAGTGCGCCTGTTTTTGGGGTATATTCTGCAACACAGCCCAGCATGGTTGGCCAAAAATAAGTGACACCCAAGGCAAATAATATTGCGGCCAAGTAGATTGCTGACCCTTGTGCTTGGCTCATCATGAAAATCCCCGCGGTTGCCAATACCGCAGAGCCGAGTAACACGCCTGTTGGATTAAAGCGGTGGACTATTGGGCCGGCAAAGAAGCGACCTAAAGCCATCAAGCCTGTGATCAGTGCGAGGATCATCATAGGAGAGGCGCCTGACGCTCCCAGTATGCGTTCAATCCACTGTTGTGTACCAAGTTCGGTTGTTGCTGTTAAGGTCATACAGCAAATTAAAAATAGGTAGAGCGGAGAAAACAGGTGCTTGAGATTGCTGGTGGTGGAATGATCTGTGCGGTCAAATTCAGGAAACTGTGACTTGACCATCATCGCTCCGTAAATCAGCGTTGGAATTAATATTAAAGCAACTTGCCATTGCCAATTAAAGCCCGATGCAGTCATGGCATTCGATGCCAGTGCACCAATCACAATGCCGCCTGGAAACCAGACATGAAATCGGTTGAGCATGGTCGTGGTGTTTTTCGGATACATTTCGGCAATCAGTGGATTACAGCCAGCTTCCACTGAACCATTCGCAAAACCGATTAAAAACGTCGAGATCAGCAGTAACCAAAAACCATCAGCGGTAATGGTTAAAACCAACCCTGCAAAGTGGCAAATAAAGGCGAGGGCAACTAACTTTTTGGCGCCAATGGCGTTGTAGATTGCGCCACCTAACATGGTTGCAACGGGAAAGCCCAGAAATGCCATGGCGTTAACCCAACCAAGTTCTGTATCTGAGAGTCCAAACTGCTCACCTAATTGCCCCAAAATGCCTGCGCGAATAGCGAACGTCATTGATGTGACGACCAGTGCTAGGCAACAGAGCTGAAACACGGTCCGATTATGATTATTATTATTCATGGTCGTAGTCCTGTTTATTTTATGCCGAGGATTTGATTATTGCGTTCGGTATCGGTGCTACTTCCTGCAAAATCATCGAAGGCTTTTTCGGTTGGTCTTATCAAGTGCTGTTTGATAAATTCGGCACCTTCTTTGGCCCCATCTTCAGGGTGCTTAATACAGCACTCCCATTCCAATACAGCCCAACCATCAAAACCGTACTGTGTTAACTTACTAAATATTTTCTTAAAGTCGACCTGTCCGTCACCTAATGAACGGAACCGTCCTGGCCGTTGTTGCCATCCTTGGTATCCGCCGTAAACACCGCAGCGGCCATTGGGGATAAATTCGGCATCTTTTACATGGAACGCTTTGATACGTTCATGGTAGATGTCGATAAACGCTAAGTAGTCCAATTGCTGTAAGACAAAGTGACTTGGATCGTAAAGAATATTGGCTCGCGGGTGATTATTCGTCGCCGCTAAAAAGCGTTCAAAAGTCACGCCATCGTGTAGATCTTCACCTGGATGAAGCTCATAGCACACATCGACTCCAACCTCGTCAAAGCGGTTTAAAATAGGCAACCAGCGTTTTGCGAGCTCCTCAAACCCTTGTTCTACCAAGCCATTTGGACGTTGTGGCCATGGGTAAAAGGTATGCCAGAGCAAGGCGCCAGAAAAGCTTGCGTGACTGGTTAGCCCAAGCTTAGCACTGGCACTGGCCGCTAGCATTAGCTGCTCGGTTGCCCACTCCATACGAGCCTGAGGCGAGCCATGCACTTTTGCTGGTGCAAAGCCGTCAAACATTTGGTCATAAGCTGGGTGCACCGCCACTAGTTGACCCTGCAAATGGGTTGATAGCTCTGAAATAGTAAGGCCATGCTCTGCAGCAATACCAGTGATCTCGTCGCAATAATCTTGGCTTTCAGCGGCTTTTTGCAGATCAAACAGTCGTTGTTCCCAACTTGGTAGCTGAATACCTTTATAACCTAGGCTACTTGCCCACTGGCAAATACTATTAAAATTGTTAAATGGCACCTCGTCCGAGACAAACTGCGCGAGAAAAATAGCGGGTCCTTTAATTTGCTTCATTCTTATTTTATCCAATGGTAAAGGGGTGCCACTTAGTGTCTTTTGCACTAGCAGCGACCGCGTTTTCAATAAATGCCATGCCACGGACTGCAGCGTTAATACTTGGCACGTCAAATTCTTCGTGCTGCACATTGAGTTGCTGTTGGTGTGCACGAATAAGGCTGGCGAAGTTAAGGTAGATATTTGCAAATGCTTCCAGATATCCCTCAGGGTGACCGGCTGGCACACGAGTTGCGCTAATGGCTGCTTGGCTAAGTGAACCCACTCCTGTGCGGATCAACTGAGCTGGAGCATTTGCCGCACGTAACCACAAACTATTAGGCTCCATTTGCGACCATTCGATACTGGCTTTGTCACCATAGATTTTTAAGGTGAGATTATTTTCTTCGCCAAGGGCTATTTGGCTTGCCATCAACACGCCCTTTGCACCGTTGCCAAAGCGCAGTAACACGGTGCCGTCATCGTCGAGCTGTCGGCCGGACACAACCGTGTTTAAATCCGCACAAAGCGCCTCTATCTCCAAGCCACTCACATATTCGGCGAGGTTCGCTGCGTGCACACCGATATCGCCCATACAACAACTCACGCCAGACTTACTTGCATCTAGTCGCCAGCTGGCTTGCTTGCTGTTTTCGTCATCAGCACTTGCAAGCCATCCTTGACTATATTCAACGACGACTTTGCGTATTTTGCCAAGTTCGCCATTTGCGATGCGGTGGCGTGCTTCTTTCACCATTGGGTAGCCGGTATAGGTGTGTGTTAATCCGTACAAGCAATTGCTCTTCTGAAGCTGTGTTTGTAGACGCAGAGCCTCAGATAAATTGAGCGTTGCAGGTTTATCACTCAAGACGTGAAAGCCGTGTTCGATAGCGGCTGTGGCAATCGGAAAATGCAAATGGTTTGGGGTCACGATGGCAACAAAGTGGATGCGCTCCGACTCTGGTAGTTCCGCCTCTTGTTGTAAGAGTGCTTGGTAGCTGGTATAGCAACGTGCTGGGTTAAGCCCGAGTTGCTGGCCCATTGCTAGGCTTTTGTTTGGATCGGCGCTAAATGCGCCTGCAACAAGTTCAATTTGACCATCTAAACGCGCGGCTATGCGGTGCACAGCACCTATGAAAGCGCCTTCTCCACCACCGATCATGGCCATGCGGATTTTGTTATTATCCATCGTTTAGCTCCGTCTCCGTCGAGTTATCGAGGTAAGTTAATCTGATGTTATTGATAATAGGTAACAGAGGCGCCAAAGTGATAATAAAAATTCGGTTGACAATGCAACAAAATCGGCGTTTAAAATAAATTATTATAATTATAAAAAGGCGGTAAGTAGGGCAATGGAAGAGCAAACAATATTGAATAAAGCTGGCGTAAATCAATTGATTGCAGCATTTGATCTGATCCCAGACATCCTCTTTTGGGTCAAAGACACAAAAAGTAGAATAGTGCATGCGAACCAACACTTTGTTGAACATCAGGGCTATAAAACCCTAGATCAAATCTTACTGAAAACCGATTTTGACTTTTCACCGCAACACTTGGCATTCCAATACGTTAACGATGATAAACGAGTGATGGAAGGCTTTATCGTGACGGATAGATTAGAACTCAATCAAACCGCAAATGGGGAATTGGCATGGTTTTCCACGTCAAAAAAAGTGTTACTTGATGGCGAAAATGCGATTATGGGCACTTATGGTGTTACACGACATCTAGCGAAAACGTCAAAGGCGTTGTCTCACGTAAGAGCCATTGAAGCGCCCGTTGAATTTATTCGGGCACATTACCATCGTCATATTTGTATCGAAGAATTGGCGGAACTTGCTCACCTGTCGGTAAGCGCACTGGAGCGTAGATTTAAAAAGCATTTAGCCAAAACTCCCAATCAATTTATCAACGAAGTGAGATTGGAAAATGCCCGTAAATTATTGGTCGAAACACGTTTACCAGTATCACAAGTCGCTTATCAGTGTGGCTTTTCAGAGCCAAGTTATTTTAGCAAGCAGTTTCGTCGTTTATTTGGTGAAATCCCGTCGCAATTACGTAAGGAATTAACGTCGAGCGAGCGTTAACGCTGCGACTTCTGGTGGTAATGCTGGTGTCACCAGCGCATTTGCGTACTCGGCAGCTAACCATGGGCGTATAGGCATAGCAATGCCCCCAACTAGCGCGACTTTCTGTGCCCCTAAGCTCTGCAAATGACGGACATAACGCTCAATAAACCGTGCCGCGCTACTTAAGATTTGCTCAGCATAGGGATCGTTTGGCGTAGCAAAAACATGTTGAGCAAACTGGGCAAAATACTGGGGAGTGGCGTTTAGCGTGAGTTTGACTAGCTGTTCGGTACTGTGGCAATTCATGGCAGCCAAAAACGACTCAATCATCAGACTGCTAGGGGATAGTGTATCAAGCACCTCGATGGCATGCTTCACTAAACTCAAACCGATCCAACTGCCACTTGCACCATCACTGAGTAATAATCCGTGGCCACCGAACTCCCTAAATTGTCCATGCGTCACCAGACCCGCGCAAAATCCGGTGCCAAGAATGATTACACCGCCATCTTCGTGTTGATGCGCACCAAGGCAAGCTATGTGTGCATCGGTTGAAAATTGAAAACGTGCAAAAGGGGAACGCCATTGCTGCATCGCCTCACAAGCCGTCGTGACATTCGCGCCGGCAAGTCCTGCAAAAGCACTGATGTTGGCAATATCGTGGTGGGGGATTTTTGCGTTTGTCAGCGCTGTCATTGTTGCGCTCAACATTGACTCTTGGGCCTGATGTATTGATGTTGCTATGTTTGCAGGGCCGCTGGTGGCCTCGGCAAGGAGCTGTCCATGTTGATCCTCGAGGCGGACTTTACATTTCGTACCGCCACCATCAATCCCTAAAAATAGCTTCGATGCTGTCATTGTATTGCCTTTTCTGATCCGGTGAGTATTGCATTAACTAGCCTTGGGCAAACTTCATCGCCATGATGCACGCCAGAGTGAGTATGTAGAGAGAGTGGACCAAATTCACTTAAAAGCCAAAGATCCGCGGCGTTTTTCGTGTTGACCCCTCCACCGATCACCACTTCGATTTCAGCATTGAGTTTTTTCAGTAAGACAATGAGCTGACTGGTACCAAACGCTGCGCCTTTACCACTTTGCCATGTATTGCCGGCGCTTAAGACCCGCTCAACGCCTAACTCTAGCAGCGTCTCGGCTGCCTGCTGCCAGTTTGCAGCGGCATCAAAGGCGCGATGAAAGGTGACAGAAAGGCCTAAGGATTTTGCCGTGGCAATGAGTGCGCTACAGTGGTCAGCCGCTATCTCCTGATTGTCGTCGATAAAACCAAGCGCAATACCGGTTGCACCCGCGCAAGCAATGCCATCTATCTCTTTTTGTAACTGATAGAGCATGGTGTCATCAATAAAAAAATGCGGTGCTTGGCGTAACATCACAATACATTCGCCAAAGCTTGGTAAATACTGGGCAACTGCCGCTATCGCCGTCGGGTTTGGGGTCAAGCCACCGCAACTCAGAACACCACAGAGCTCTATCCTTGTTGCACCTGATGCAAAAGCAATTTGTGCATTTCGCTGCAACAAATGAGGATTATCGCTGCTGAGGCATATTTCCAAGTTTTTACCTGAATAGTTTGCCGAATTCATATTTCACTCTTGAAGTTGAATAATTTTAAAGTTTAAAATGCTTGGTTTTGAATATTTAATTAGTTCAATAAAAACATTTAGTTACACGTGTTTGGAACGTTTTTAAATTGCCTAATATAGAAACTAATAATGAGTTTTTATGTTAATCAGACTATAAACCAAGGAAATTGAAATTGGATCTTTTTTTGACCTAAACGCCGATTTTGTCTTAGTGCAAACCGAAATTCTATTATCACTTTTTGTAGAGCGCTCCTATTCTGAACGAGTGTTTCACAAACCATTAACCCCTATAGGGAAACAAAAAAGGGTCGTCACAAAGTCATGCGTCATGGAGCAGCAAGGGACGTCGTGGCTTTACAAATTATAAAAAACTTGGAGATAGGAATGGCCAATAATAATAACAGACGCCATGTGACAGGAAGGTCACGGCAATTTAGCAAGTCTGCACTGGTCCTCGCTATGTTATCAGCTACTAACTGGGCAATGGCTGAAGAAACCGAAAAAGAGGAAGCGCAGGAAATCGAAACGATTGAGGTGCGTGGGATCCGCGCATCTATGGCCGAAAACTTGGCGATTAAGCGTTTATCAAACGCGATTGTGGATGCCATTACAGCAGAAGACATTGGCAAGTTTCCCGATAAAAATGTGGCGGATTCACTGCAACGCGTACCCGGTGTGGTGATTTCTCGTAGTGGCGGGGAAGGGGAAAACGTCAGTATTCGTGGTCTTTCCTCTGATCTTACTTTTACGCAGTTAAACGGCAACTTTATCGCGTCTTCTCCGGGCTCGCCGTCGCGCTCTTTTAGTTACTCTTTGTTGCCTTCTACCATGGTGCAATCGGTTGAGGTGTTTAAGTCTTCTGAGGCGCGTTTAGATGAAGGTGGGGTTGGCGGCACGGTTATTCTACACAGCCGGAAACCGCTGGATATGGAGGCAAATTCTGGGGCGTTGAATGTTGAATATACCTACGCTGATGTGACTGAAGAGTACGAGCCTAATTTTAGCGGCGTTTATTCTTGGAAGAACGAAGAAGAAACCTTTGGCTTGCTAGTTGGTTATACCAAACAAGACCGTACCAACCGCTCTTTAGGCGGTGATATGTCGGGCGGTGGCGGTTGGCGTTGGGCAACGAGTTCAGACTTGCCAGCAACGGACACGGCGGGCAATGTGATTGCCGATAGTACACGTCGATTTGCAGCGTTAGAAGATGCATATGGTAACGTTTATGATGGTGTTTGGGCACCGCAAGTTGCAGGTATTGGGGTAACCAAAGAAAAACGTGAACGTCAGGGGTTACAAGCCACCATTCAATGGCGTCCAATAGATGATTTATCTTTAACATTCAATCATTTTCATTTTGAGCTTGGGCAAAATCGCACCACGTCACAAATGTGGATCCCAGAATGGAAGTACAACCCAGATTATCTTACCGGTATTACTCTAGACGAAACCGGTACGATTGTGACTGGCATGGACTTTACCAGTGGCGCAGGTGGCACTGAAGGGAATCTTGAATTTCCTTGGATCATTGGTAGTTATACGGTAGAAAAAGATACCTCGGATACCTACGACTTCGCCTTTGAGTATGCCGGTGACTTATATGACTTACGCGGTAAATTTGGTCACACTGAAGCCAGCGGTGGCCCTTCAGAATCTTGGAGTGCGGCGTATAAAAGCGGCCAACCTGCGAGTCGCAGCGATTCCGGGCA
Source organism: Pseudoalteromonas sp. XMcav11-Q (assembly GCF_040104525.1). Taxonomy (NCBI): domain Bacteria; kingdom Pseudomonadati; phylum Pseudomonadota; class Gammaproteobacteria; order Alteromonadales; family Pseudoalteromonadaceae; genus Pseudoalteromonas; species Pseudoalteromonas sp. XMcav11-Q. The sequence continues at coordinate 461,265 of NZ_JBECOX010000001.1, read as the reverse complement.
GGTTGAAAACGCCGCTTCATTTGCAGGGTGGCGATTAGGTGACAGAGTGTCGCTGTACGCTGATCCCGCTTTGTTGTCTAACCTTCAGGCTGGTATTGCCGGCGATCCCGATCCGGGTTCGACAGGCTCAAGCTTTGTCGTCAGTGACTTAGAAGAGGACTATGCTCAGTTAGACCTTGATTATCGCGTCGGGTACGGCATCGTTGATACGCTGCGCGTCGGTGCTAAATATCGTAAAGCAACACTACACCGCGAAACCAACAACACCTTCTTTATTACTCAAGATGGGGCTGACAGAATTGCCAGTGGCGAGCTAGATCCATTTAGTCAAGGTGCCATTGATGAAGTGTCTTATCAGTGGATTGGGGGTATGCCAAAACTGGAGGATATTTTGAATGCAACGTCTGAACAAAATATCCCAGGCGGTTTTGAAGTGAATGCGATGCCCACGATCAATTGGGATCGATACCGCGAAATCGTGACTAGTGAATATGTTAAGCACACGCGCCGTGAGCCTGATTTTGTGTTCGACATAGAAGAAGAGATCATGGCCGCCTATCTACAGGCCGATTTTTCTTTTGGAGATTTTAGAGGAAACATCGGAGTACGCTATGTCGAGACTGAAACGCAGATTATGTCGTCGGATAAAATTAACTACTTTTTAGATGACATTGATGATGTCACCGAAGAGGATATTTTAGGTGATGAACGTCTCATTGATGTTGAAACCACCACCGTGCGTACCGTAACCGACTCACAATTTTTACCTAGTTTCAATATTGTCTGGGATGCCAGCGACAATCTTGTCATACGTGGTGCTATCGCCAAAACGATGTCTCGAGCTCCGTTCAACGACATGGGTGCGCCAGAGCAGCTGACCTTTATCTCTCAAGAATGGGCAGACGATAGACTAGAGTTTAGAGGTAACCCTGTGGAGCCTGGGTGGCGTGGTTCAGGTGGTAACAAAGCGCTAAAACCATTTGAATCGGTACAGATGGATTTATCTGCGGAGTATTATTATGGCGAAGGATCTGCGGTTGGCATTGCGGTATTCAACAAAGACGTAGATAACTTTATCGTGCCCTTGATTATTACCTCAGTAAGGCCGTTTGAGGGCTTTGATAACCCTTTTACCGGTGTTGAAATTGTACCGCCGGGTGATATTACCGTCACGCCGTTTACCACCACCGCCAATGGTACAAACGCAACCTCTCGGGGAATAGAGCTGTTTGCACAACATGCATTCGACAATGGCTTTGGTCTCAACGTTAACTACACCCTAAACGATACCAATCAGGCAGACATTAGCGTAGACGGTGAAAAGGTCGGTGAGTCTGCGCTTGTTGGCAGTGCCGATAATCAATTTAACTTCTCCGCCTATTACGAGAATGACACTTTTAGTGTCAGAGCATCATATAACCGCCGAGGAGAAACCGCTTTGGGGCTTGCCGACGGACTCACTGTATATCAGGAACCATACCAACAAGTTGATGTGAACGCTTCTTATAACTTGATGGAAAACCTGATCCTAACCGCGTCTGTGATCAACCTAACCAAAGAAGAACCGAGAACCTTTTATGGTGAAGATTCTAAAGCGAGATTGCGCAGCAGCAGCTACACCGGGCAGCGCTACTATGCCGGGATCACCTATCGATTTTAACTTTGGCGATAACCATAAAGTAATGCAAACAGGGTGAAGTCGTGTCAGCACAACGAGAAACAATATCACGGCTTATCACCTGCTTGTGGTGCGTTTATATCAACCTAGTCACACGAGTTGGTTGATATGTAAGAAGGGATAAATATGAAAACGTTAAATAAAATAAGAAATGCGATCCCGCTCATTGCCGTTAGCAGTTTATTGGCTGCATGTGGCGGCGGGAGCGATGACCCAAAAGTTGAAGAAGTGCCAGTAACCCCTGCTGTGACGACGGCAGAAGTATCAGGTTCAGTGATAAAAGGCGCGTTGAGCCAAGCCCGCATTTCGGTGACGGCGCTCAATGGCTCTAGCATGATGATGGATGAGAACTCGGCAACCAGTCAATCGGGGGAGTTGTTTATAGAACTGACGGGTAAAGCCGGGTTTGGCATTAATTCCACCATTAAAGTGACCGCCACAACGAGCGAAGGCTCGCAGATGCGCTGCGACGCCAGTCGCTGTGGTTCTGTAGGAATTGGGGAGCAGGTAAGTGGCGAGTATATTGCTGGTGTGACTTTGGCTACCTTAAGTCATGTCGCCGTACCGTTTGGTTCAAATGCCGATGGCAGTGCTGATGCTACCTTACAAATCAACGCCTTGACGACACTAGCAACCATGCTGGTGGAGCAGCAAATTGCTGAGGGGCGTAATGTCTCTACTCCCGAATTAATGGCATTGGCAAAAGTGGAGATGTCTGCGTTATTGCTTCGGGCCCTTGGCTGGCAAACCGGGAACATCAATGTTTTTGAGTTACCTGTGGTTAGCGCTGATCAATTAACGAATTTTGAATTAGGAGAAACTTGCACAACCTCTGACTCTGGTGAGCAAAGTTGCGAGATGACATATGTTTCCGAAAGTGTGCAAAAGCTTTCTCTATTCAATGCCGCGTTTGCACAGTTTGACGAGCAAGGCTCTTTGCAAGGCGTCTTAAGCGACTCAGCTAGCAATCTTAGCGCCGCACTTGGCGGTGATGAAGTTGCACTTGAAGCGCTTCGATTGCCAATTTACAACGCGCTTCAAGCTCACCCATTAACTGCGCAGCTAGATCTTAGTGCCGATAGTATTATGGACTTAGCGTTACCATTATTTGATGAGCCGGTCTCCACGGGGCCGATGCAGCAAGTCGTGACATCAGGTGCCACTATCACAGCAAGAAATGCTATTGGTGATGCCGAGAGTGCAGACAAAGCATTTGATGGCGATCCACAAACTAAATGGCTTGACCACAATGACTGGCAGGGGCCACCTACTGAGGAAGCGCCATCTTGGATCCAGGTGGATTTTCCCACTCAACAAGCAATTAGCGGTGTTTACATTACCAGTGCTAATGATGCCCCAGAGCGAGACCCTGAAAATTTCTCTTTACTAGCTTCTAATGATGAGGGTGCGAGTTGGGTTAATTTGGGTAATGTGGTTGGGGCGTCGTTTGAAGCGCGCTTTGAACGTCAAGGCTTTGTATTTGGTAATGCGCAAAAGTATACAAGCTACCGAATTGCAGTGACAAAGAACAAAAATAACGATGGCTTACTGCAAATTGGAGAAATTCAATTTGTTGGGCCGGTTTATCCGAGCGTTGACCATACTGATACTGAGACGTTTGCGGTCACGGCAAGCAATAGTATCGGTGAGGCGGAAAACCAAGATAAGGCATTTGATAACGACCCAACCACTAAGTGGCTAGATCATAATGATTGGCAAGGCCCGCCTACCGTCGAAGCGCCTTCATGGATCCAAGTAGACTTTAATGAGGCGGTGGCGGTTAATCAGCTTGCGATAACGAGCGCCAATGATGCACCAGAGCGAGATCCTGAGAACTTTGCTTTGTTTGGCTCTAACGATAACGGGGTTACATGGCAGCATTTGAGTAATTGGGTTGGTGAGTCTTTTGAAGCGCGAGGGGAGCGTCAAAGCTTTGTGGTAGCGAATCAATTGCCATACCAAAGCTATCGTCTTGAGATAACCAAGAACAAAAATAATGACGGCTTGATGCAGCTTGCTGAGATTGAATTAATCGGTCCAGAAATCTCTGGATTAGATCATGCACAAGTACAAGGTGCGAGTTACTCGGCGCGTTTTAGCATTAGTGATTCAGAGGGCGCAGCGCAAGCATTTGATAAAAATGTTGAGACTAAATGGCTCGATCACAACGACTGGCAGGGGCCACCCACTGTTGAAAATCCGGCTTGGGTTCAAGTTAGCTTGCCGCAAGCGCAAGCGGTAAATACTTTGTACATTACCAGCGCCAATGATGCGCCGGAGCGTGACCCTGAAAACTTCCAACTTTTAGCATCTCACGATGGGGAAGTGTGGCAAGTATTAAATACTTGGGTAGGAGAATCGTTTGAATCGCGTTTTGAACGTCGTGCCTTCGCGTTTGCTAATGGTTTGGCTTACTCACATTATCGCTTGTCTATCAGTAAAAAAGCGAATAATGATGGATTAGTGCAAGTAGCTGAAATTGAACTCGCTGGACCTCAGTATGCACTTGAAGATTTATCTGATTTGGCTGGAACAAGCTTTACCGCGCGTAATCGTATTGGAGATGCAGAAAGTGAACAAAAGGCGTTTGATAATGATATCGAGACAAAATGGCTAGATCACAATGAGTGGCAAGGCCCGCCAACAGAGGAATCACCATCTTGGATCCAAGCCGATTTTACTGCGCCACAGATTGTGAGTGGTTTGGCTATCACCAGTGCTAATGATGCACCAGAACGCGATCCCGAAAACTTCCAGTTACTGGGTTCTAATGATGGCGGTGAGACGTGGACAGAAGTTGCGGTTTGGGTGGGAGAAAGCTGGGATGAGCGCTTACAACGAAGAGCGTTTACTTTCTCCAATGCTTTTGCCTATAGCAGTTATCGTCTAAATATTAGCAAAAATGCGAATAACGATGGCCTAGTACAGATCTCAGAAATCGAACTCCTTGGTCTTAGCGGCAAATAGCCTGAATAACCTAAGGTTAAATAAATCTCAACCAAAAAAAGCCAGAATGCGATTTGCGCTCTGGCTTTTTATTTTTCTCAATGAGAGTGACTTAATATGATTGATTATGCCAATTTACTTAATTAAGTGGTCTATTTTGAGGCAAGAAAATCTTGTCGATAGCCCCGCTACCGCGTCCTGCTATCGCCAAGGTACCTACCTCCGTGTAGGCAAGGCAAAAATTTTGCTATTTAGTTGCTCTAAATGAGAAATTTTTAACGCAGCTAGCGTCAGATTTAATCCCTCAAATTGAGCAAGTATTGAGTCAAATTGGGATTATAACACCTCTACTGCTTGCAAAGACTCGCTTTGGTAGCAGCCCAACAAGCGTACAAACTGGGTATGGTCTTTTAATTCTTCAAGTGCTACTTGGACTTGTGAGTCTGCAATATTGGCAAGCAAATCTACATAAAAGACTTCTTCCCAAGGGTTACCAGGTACTGGGCGTGACTCTAACTTAACCATATTGATATTGTGCTGTTTAAATACCATCAGCGCGTCAGCAAGTGAGCCTACTTGCTGTTTGGTGGCCATAATTAAGCTGGTTTTCGTTGGGATTTGAGTAGATACTTGAAGTGCTTTTCTTGCTACTACAATAAAGCGGCTATGGTTTTCGGTCTGATTCGCAAGGCCAGATTTCACCACTTCTAGACCCATATTTTTACCAGCTTGTGCAGAGCCAATCGCGGCACTATTTGGGTGCTCTGCAGCTTGCTTTAATGCACTAGAGGTTGAGTCGCAAGTTTCATGCTGAATATCCCCAAGACCTTGAATAAAACGGCTGCACTGCGCAAAAGGTTGAGGGTGCGCATAAATTTTGTCGATCGCTTGTAATTCTGTGTCTGGCAAAGCTAGGAGGCAATGCTCTACGGTATGCGTTACTTCGCCCACAATAGATACTTGCGCATGTTGCAATAAATCGAATACTTCGTTGATACTGCCTGAACTGGTATTTTCAATAGGTAAGATACCAAAGTCAGCTTGGCCTTTCTCTACCTGCTCGGTGATTTGCTCAAAGCTTTGGCAACCCATTTCCACAAGCTTACCGGGACGACGACTGAAGTATTTATGACAAGCAAGCTGGCTATAAGAGCCTTGTCCACCCAAGTAGGCAACGCGGTGTGTATCACCTACGGCATCGGGGTTTAAGTTCTTTTGCAGCATGGCTTGCTGGTTTAATACAGAGTCTTCTAAGATAGTTTGGAAAACGCTGTTTATATAAAAGGCATCAAGACCCAGAGATTTACCATATCGGATCAGTTTCTCCAGCAATGCCTGCTCACGTGCTTCATCACGGATAGGTTTGTTGTTGGTAATCTTATATTCCAGCACGCCATGACTAATGCGACGTCGCTTTGCCAGTAAAATCAGTAATTCTGAATCTATCTCATTGATGTCATGCCTAAGGGCATCTAATGTATTTTGTGTCATAGGTCCTCACTCCCATTTAGCCAAAAAAAAAGCCTCCCGAAGTTGGGAGGCTTAGCTATTCTTTTTCACTCGCGAACAGTCAAGCCTCTTCACCTAAAGAAGCTAAAAAAGAAATATGTGTTGCTGTTGCGTGTGATGAAATTCATTTATTCAAACCTTACTTTGAAACTGAATACATTATTAGCATAGAACTAAACGAGAAAACAAGTACTACTTTGGACGTATGCGCAAAAACCTAAGTTATTTGGTGGATAAGTGTCCAATCTCAGTGAGTTAAGTACGTTAATCAAACGTAACTTATTGGCGAGTCGAAAAATATTCTGGTATATTCAGGCAACACCACCACTGTAAATAAAAGAATAGGCTAACTTGTGGGCAATCGTCGTCCCCCATCAAGATATGGTGCAAGCTCTTTAAGTGTAAAGCTGTCGATGTTGATTTCGGCCGTGTGTTTGATCGCGGGGGTTTTTGCTGCGGCATTGATGCTAAAATCTGAAGAAAAGCAGTTAATCTATGAAGAGTATGATGAGCTCAAGCGTTTTAGTGCGCAGGTGAACAATCAGTTCTCAAATTACCTCGATCTTAAAGCCAACTTGGCCGAACAAGCCAACTCAGTGGTTTCCAAACACTTACTTTACGGTGTTCAAGATTTATCTGGCGCACAAGCGAGCGTTGACGTGCGTGGCGAAAACTTAGCGAGTACAGCTAAAAATGGCCTCTCTGCAGCTATGTATACTGGCAATTTAAAATTGCAGTCAGTGCAAAAGCTATTTTCTGAATCTGAATTGCTCTGGAACATTCTTGCGCCTCCACTGTTACAAGATTTCTTTAATTTTTACTTATCTACAAAAGACGGCTTTGTTCGTGTTGCACCTCCTAATGCCTTATTAGCGAAAGACCCAAGGCTGGTAAATAATCAGCTTCATAACTTGCCTGTTTTACACGCTGAACAAAACCCAACGAGGGAAGCGGTTTGGTCGGGCGTGTATTTTGATAGGGTTTGGAACAAGTGGGTGGTGAGTATTTTGGTGCCTTTATACTTACATGATAAATACCTTGGGTTAACGGGTAGCGATATAGAGTTGACCACCTTACTCGAAAAATTACCTAAATCTGACCATCAGCAAGGCTTCATCGTTTTTGATAAACAGGGTCGGTTATTGGCAGCTCCAGGTCTGTTTAAAACCACTGCTACGACCGGGCAGCTACTGGACCACAACAAACTACCTGAAGACTTGAGTAAAATAGTACAAACTGCACTTATTACTAAGCTACCAAATATCCAAGATGAATTTAGGTATAAAGACAACTGGCATATTATGCACGTGACCCATATTGCCAATTTAGATTGGTACATTGGGATCTACAAGAAGCGGGCGTCGGCTATCTCGGCCATTGAAGAGCTTAAAGTTAAGTTCTTTGGTTTGTTTATTCTGTATGCCATTTTTGTTGCGATATTACTGCATCAGGTTCTATATCAATTAGTACTCAAACGCATCAATGCGCTTGTTAAAGCAGTGAAGGGATTTGGCCGAGGGCAGTGGGATACGCCAACCTTACCCCATACCGATGACGAAATAGGTCAATTGAACGCCTCATTTAATGACATGAGTGTTGAGATAAAACAGCTTGTAAATGGCCTAAATCAACGTATTACAGAAAAGGAAATCGCAGAAAAGGCGGCAAACCGTTTGTCAAAAGCTGTGGCTTTTTCTGGTACTGGCGTTGTATTGACCAATGAGCATTTTCAAATTGAGTACGTCAATCCAAAAATGCAGGAAATGACGGGCTATGATGAACAGCATTTTATTGGCTCTCCGCTTTTGAGTATTATTTCAAAAGACATGGCTATTCTCATTGATGATATCGATATTGACTTACGCAGTCGTAATCATTGGCGCGGGGATACCATGTTGGCGGGTAACAGAGAGGCACCTATTTGGGTCAGTTTGAGTGTGTCGCCGATCCGTGAAGAAGGCGGCGCGATTTCAAGTTATGTCGCCTCAGCCCAAGATATTTCGTTTGTAAAAGAAAGCCAGCGTAAAATGGAAGAATTGGCTTACTTTGATACCTTAACTGGCCTTGCCAACCGAACGTTTTTCAGGATGCAGTTACGTAAATCCATGGCGCTTGCCGAACGTGGCCATTACGCCTTTGCTCTATTTTACTTTGACTTAGATGAGTTTAAACGCATCAATGATACCTTGGGACATGACGCGGGTGACCGCTTATTGCTTGAAGTCGCGACGAGATTGAAAAAGCGGCTCCGTGCAGAAGATACCATTGCCAGATTGGGTGGGGATGAGTTTGCGGTGTTACTGAGTGGCATCAATGAGCGAGAAAATGCCATGGAAGTTGCCAATATCATTCAAAAGACACTGGCAGAACCAATAAAACTGGGGAATAACGAAGTGATCGTCAGTGCAAGTATTGGTATCACCATGGCTCCGTTTGACAGTAAAGAAGAGGAGCAGCTGCTTAAACATGCAGATTTGGCAATGTATCAGGCCAAAGCAAAAGGGCGGAACACTTACCATTTCTATAGCCAAGATTTAGACGAAGCTGCTAACGAGCGCCTATATATAGAAAACGAGCTGCGTATAGCAATTAAAGCGCAACAATTTACCTTGCATTATCAGCCACAAGTGAACAGTGAAAGTAGAGAGGTTGTAGGCTATGAAGCGCTTATTCGCTGGTTCCACCCGAGCGAGGGAACTATTCCGCCAAGTAAGTTTATTCCAATTGCTGAAGCGACAGGCCTAATCGTAGAGCTTGGTGCATGGGTGTTAGAAGAAGCGTGCCATTTTTCTCGTCGTTTAAAAGCCGCGGGGAAGATTGCCAACATATCCATCAACCTTTCTGCGAGGCAGTTTAAAGATGCACAATTGATCAGCACGCTGTCAGATATTATAGACAGAACTGAGATGGAGCCAACTCTACTGCACCTTGAGCTTACCGAGAGTATGCTGATGGGAGACGTGGAAGCGGCAATCATACAACTTAAAGATATCAAAGCGCTTGGTGTTTCACTGTCTATTGACGACTTTGGTACAGGCTATTCGTCTTTGAGTTACATTAAGCGTTTCCCAGTTGATATACTCAAAATAGACCGCTCCTTTGTAAAGGATATCCCTGAAGATCCGAACGATATGGAAATCACTGCAGCTATCATTGCGATGGCGCAAAAATTAAATTTGCAGGTTATTGCTGAAGGGGTGGAAACTGAGGCTCAGATGACGTTCTTGGCGAAAAATAACTGCTATATTGTACAAGGTTATTACTACAGCCCGCCGTTAAGTGAAGCCGAGATTTTGCGGTTTGCCCCAGCGGTATAGCGACTCAGCCCCAAAGCTTGGGGCTGAAAATAATAAGCGCTTAACCACCAGCAATTTTCACTTTGAAGCCTTGGCCTTCTAATAATTGCTTAAGCTTTTCTCTGTCATCGCCTTGAATTTCAATAACGCCTTCTTTAACTGCACCACCTTGACCCATTTTAGATTTAAGCGTTTTTGCCAATTTCTTGAGATCGTGCTGTTCACTATCGATGCCAACAACAAGCATAACACCTTTACCTTTGCGCCCTTTAGTTTGTCTTTCAATACGAACGGCGCCGTCCTTAAAAACTTTCCCTTGAACTTCTTGCTTTGGCTCTTTGGTGTCAATACGGCCTACATCTGTGGAGTACACAAGTCTTGATTCTGACATTGATTCTGGTCCTCTTACGGGTTCTTTGCAGAGATCATAGCAAAAAGCAGATTAGATGTTTTTTATTTTTTGCTAAATGATTTTTAAGCGTTATATTTAAATTGGTGAGGGGAAACAAATCAAAATAATTTAGGAGCTTAATGATGAGCTTGAGTAAAAACGCTTCTGCTGACGGTAAGACACTAACCATTCAAATTAGAGGCAAGTTCGACTTTAATTTGGTGCAATCGTTTCGTCAGGCGTATGCGGAGGTGAATGATCAAACCGAAAAGGTTGTTGTTGACCTGCGTGAAACCGACTATATGGATAGCTCCGCTTTGGGTATGCTGTTAAATATGAAAAAAACACTAGGAAGCTCAGTTTCTAGCATTCAAATTAGTAATTGTCGTCCACAACTTAAGAAAATCCTCCAGATCTCTCGTTTTGATAAGAAGTTTGATATTGACTGAACGCCGATAGATTAGCCCCTCATGAATATCTTGGTAGTCGACGATCAGGTATTAAACTGTAAGCTGCTCAAGGCGATGCTTGAGCAACAATTTTATACCGTTTTTTGTGCGCATAATGGTCGTGATGCATTAAAAATTCTCGAAAGTCAGGACATCGACATCGTGCTGCTAGACGTTGTCATGCCCGTAATGGATGGCTTTGAGACTGCCCCCAAAATAAAGCAATATGCGGGCGACGTATACCTCCCCATCATCTTTATCACTGCACTTGAAGATCAAAGCAGCTTTGAAAAGTGTCTCGCTGTAGGAGGCGATGACTTTATTCATAAGCCGTTTGATAAAGTCATTTTATCAGCCAAAATCAAAGCGCATGCGAGGACTCGTAGGCTCAGCCAACAAAGCAACGAACAACGCCGACAACTAGAATATCACTATAACCAAATAGAGCGAGAGCACGAGATTGTTGAGCACATCTTTAGTAATGCGCTTGCACAACAATCTGAATATCCTGAGATTTGTGAATATCACTTGTCACCCGCGTCAATGTTTAATGGCGATATGTTTTTAATGGCCAAGAGCCCGATGGGTGGCTTTTATTGTTTACTTGGTGATTTTACTGGCCATGGTTTAGCAGCTGCGGTCGGCGCGCTTCCTGCGTCGCGCATTTTCTATACTATGGTGCAAAAGGGGATGGCGGTGAGTGATATAGCCGTTGAGCTCAATACCGCCCTTAATGAGTTATTACCCGGTCATATGTTTTGTGCAGCAGCAATCATTGAATTGAGCAGCTCAGGGAAAAGTGTTTCTGCTTGGCTTGGTGGTTTGCCAGATTTATATCTGATTGACCAAAATGGTAGCCTTATTAAAACCATTGAGAGCCAACATATGGCACTCGGCATTTTAGAAGTCGATGAGTTTGAACGTAATCTGCTGCATTTTGAAGTTAGCCCCGACCAACGCCTCGTAATGGCGACAGACGGTATCATCGAGTCTGAGTCTGAGCGGGGGGAAATGTATGGCGAACGACGGTTAAAGCGCTTGCTGGCGAGTCGGCAGCATATTTCCACGGATCAAATTATCTCTGAAGTTCGCGAGTTTTCTGGCAATACAGAGCAACAAGATGACTTAAGTATCGCGATTGTTAATTGTGTTGCTAGCGATTCAATTGTTTCTGTGCCTAACCATTATTCAAGTTTGCCGTTTAATATTTCGTTATCTTTAGATGCCAAGCAGATGAAAACGACAGATCCGGTACTTGAGCTGGTGGATTTGCTTAGTGAGGTTGACGGTATTTCGGCGCATCGCTCTAACATCTTCTTATTACTCTCAGAGGCCTACAATAATTCTTTAGATCACGGTGTGCTGGGGTTAGATTCTGAGATTAAAAATAAAGAAGATGGGTTTTTTGAGTTCTATAGTCTGCGAGAGAGTGTTTTGAAGGAGCTAAAAGAAGCGCTAATTATTATTTCTGTGCGCTATAGCCCTGAAGAGCTAAAGCTATACTTCAACATTTGTGATTCAGGTAATGGTTTTGAATCAAGCGAGCGCAATAAAGCGCAGCAAGAGCATAGCCACGGTCGAGGTGTTAGCTTACTTAACGAGATTGCCCAAAGCGTTAGCTACAACAGTGCTGGAAATGAAGTAGAAATGATTTATTCACTCACCTCCAAATCGGTCTAAATTCCACTCAAGCGCATTTCACCTCTGCTTTAGTTTAATATCTATTCCTATTACTCTATGTACCTGTTTTTTAGTGTTGGCAAGGTATAAAGAGCGTGGTAAAGTTGCATTAACTTTAGATGTTTAGATGGCTAAAATGTCAGATTATATTTCATTGAGTGGATTATCTATCTCCCGCGAATTGCTTTTGCTGCAATTAGAAAAACTAGATGCTTATATTGAGCAAAACTCAAGCCTTGCTGTGTGGTCATATCAGATCCCTGAGCTTGGGGAAGGAGGCGCTTGTAGCTTGTTTGGGCACCTTCAGGAAGCGCCTTTTTTGTTGAGTGACTACGTTGAAAAGAACACGGTGAATGAGCAATCGCTTGCTAAGCTACAAACGATAGTGTCAGCGGTAGTTGAATTTACAGCTGTTGATTGGTTTGGCATATACCAAGCAAGAGCGACAAATGAAGGGAAACAACTTCTCAAATTAGCGTACTCTGGCGCGCCGAGTAGACCGCTATTCCCAATAACGGAGGCTTTTGCCGCTACGTCAAATAATATTCAAACGGTATTAAGTGCTAAAGCTCGAGTGATTAATGACATCCCTCAATATGTCGCCAGTGGTGGAGAGTACTACACTTGCGATCCAAAGGTGAAAGCAGAAACCTGTATGCCATTATTCGATGATGCTCAAAATTGTATTGGAATTATTGATGCAGAAGCGTTTTCTGAGTCATTTTTCAACGAAGAAATTTTAGCATTGCTTGCAGCAGCATGTACGAGAATCCCTGAATATTTACCCAAATAATTATCGGAATGTCCGGCTGTAAACTTGACGCCTTTGTGGTGCTGCCAAGTTTACAAAAATGAATAAAATTCTAGATAAATATGGTAACTGAGATGCAAGTCTCTATGTTACCATCAAGTCTACTGGAATCGGGCGTCAGCCGCTCGAGTTTGCATTAATTAAAATAAAAGAGATAAGCCATGTTCTCAGAGCTAAAACCACTTCCAACAGATCCTATTTTAGGCCTGATGGCCGCTTATAAACAGGACACTAACCCAAACAAAATTGACCTTGGTGTAGGTGTTTATAAGGACGAGCAGGGAAACACGCCGGTACTTAAAGCGGTTAAAAAAGCGGAAGCGTTTCGTTTAGAAAACGAAACGACAAAATCTTATATTGGTTTGGCTGGTAATTTAGACTTCTGTCAAAAGATGGAAACACTGTTACTTGGAGAGCATAGTACATTATTGGCAAATCGCGTACGTACGGCGCAAGCACCTGGTGGTACTGGCGCATTACGTGTTGCTGCCGAATTTATTAAACGTTGCAACACCAATGCAACTGTTTGGGTTACGACTCCAACTTGGGCAAACCACATCAGCCTATTTGAAGCAGCTGGTCTAACAGTTAAAGAGTATCCTTACTACGACTACGAAAACAAAGGGTTGTTGTTTGATGAGATGATCAATGCGCTGAAGCAAGTACCTAAAGGTGATGTAGTACTACTTCATGCATGTTGTCATAACCCAAGTGGTATGGACTTAAATCAAGCGCAATGGAAAGTGGTTGCTGAACTTGCAAAAGAGCAAGGCTTTACGCCATTAATTGATATTGCATACCAAGGCTTTGGTACTAGCCTTGAAGAAGATGCACAAGGCCTTAGAACGGTTGCGGATACAGTTGATGAAATGATCATCTGTTCATCTTGCTCTAAAAACTTTGGTTTATACCGCGAGCGTATCGGTGCGTGTTCAATCATTGCAAAAGACAGTGCAACTGCTGATGTTTCAAACTCAGTATTACTTAGTGTGGTTCGTAGTATCTATTCAATGCCGCCAGCACACGGTGCTGATATTGTAAATACCATTCTAAGCAGTACTGAACTTACGCAAATGTGGTACGACGAACTTGACGAAATGCGCGGTCGTATCAATGGTCTACGTACGTTGATCAAAGAAAGCCTAGCTGCAAAAGGTGTTGAGCAAGACTTCTCGTTCATTGACCGTCAGCACGGTATGTTCTCTTTCTTGGGTATTAATAAAGAGCAAATTGACAGACTACGCACTGAATATGCTATCTATATGGTAGGCTCTAGCCGCGTTAACGTAGCTGGCGTAAGCAAAGACAATATTGACTACTTTGCTGACGCAGTGGCAAGCGTGATTAAATAATACCACGCTACACAGCACAAAATAAAAAACCGCAGAACATGCGGTTTTTTATTTTCAGCCTAAACCACCCACTGAAGTAAGTGGTTATTATCATTTAGGCTTGCTTAATTTTGGTCACTTTATCTGGATCTGACGCTTTTTCGTTTTCAGATTTGTTTTTGGTATTGGCCTTTGGTGCTACTTTGCCACCTTTTAACACAGACACAAAGTCATCTTTTTGTTTTGCAATTTCAAGCGCTAGGGATTCAACTTGTTGTTCACTTAGCGGCACGTCAACTTTCGTTAGCATGTCTTCCAATGCTTCAGCTACATCTAGCATCTTATCATAAGCATCAGCTTCTTTTTTAGACGTGAAAGTCATACGCTCGACTCCATTTCTTTCAACAACATATTTGATGATAACGGCCATGGTTATTCCCCTAGTCACTGTTTTTTTATACAGTAAATCGAATCGAGTGATTAAGCAAGTTATTTTGAAAATTTTTCAAGTGCTGTTGAGTGAAGTGGAATTAATTAAATTCATTAAAAACAAAATCTTAATGTTTGTTTTGATTTTTGAAAGAATGAATGTTTTTTGACAAAGTCAATATTCCAATCTTTATTTAAAAAGCTTGCTGCAATCATCCATTGAGAGGAATGCAAAAAGCTTTGGATACTTTTTACGCACAAGGAGTGTATATATGTTCAATAAACCCACCATACTTTCTATTTTATTGGCGTTAGGTTTAAGCTGTTCAAGCGTGCTCGCAAAACCTGCGGAGCAAGCAAAGTCAGTCTTTCAAACACAGCAGCAAAGTGCTGTACTCGATATTAATTCTGCTGACGCTTCGGCGCTTTCAAGTTTACCAGGGATTGGTATTCGTAAAGCTGAAGCCATCGTAGAGTACCGCAAGAAAATGGGGCGCTTTAAAACAACAACGGAGTTGCTGGAAGTAAAAGGAATTGGGAAAGGAATATTGGCAAAACTGGAGGGGAAAATTAGAGTCTAGTCGTAGTTATTGTGTGCGAGCTTAGCTGCTCGCACACAGGTAAATTAAAGATTAGGGCTTATTCGAGGCGTTAAACTCAGCGATTGCCTGAGCTAACTTGGGTTTGCCAAACTGTATTTCCAGTGGTGTGGTCAGTAGCGGATAAATTAGTCCTGCTACCAATAAGACAGGTAATAACAGCCAGCCTTCAAATACGACCAATGAGGCAAAAAATGGTGTGAGCAGTAGCAACTTGGCTATTCTTAACACGACCTTTGTTTTTGCATCAAGGTGGCTAAGTGCAAGACGTAAGATCATCTGCTTGTCACGTAATTTAAACGCTCTCAGTTGCTCAATTTGGCTTAACCTAAAATGCATGAATGTGATATCTCAACTTCTTTTGGTAACGTGGAAAAATAAGAAAAGAATAAATGCAACACTATAAAATGCAAAGATAATTTCCATCCATCCAGGCATAGATAATCCTGCAAAAGACCAATCTATGTTGCCGCAGTCACCTGTTGCAGCAAAAAAGCTTGGTAGCCATTCATGCAGCGGCATAAACGCAGGAAAGTTTGGTACAAAGTCACAGGTAAAAGCAAATGGATCCGTTGTGGTTTGCATACTGATATGTTCACGGGCGATAAAATAACCCCAAATACTGCCTACACCCCACGAAACAAATGCCAGACTACGCAGCGCGAATGAGCGAGGAGAAGTCATACCGATTAAACCAGCTGCTAATAACCCCAACATAGCAAAACGCTGATAGATGCACATAATACAGGGCTCTAAACCCATACCGTATTGGAAATACAGTGCAGCGGCTTCAAAAATAGCAGCGGATAGTGCTAGCAATCCCCAAGATTGCCTAGAGAGATGAAAAGATGAAATCTTCATTATAGAGAAACCCTTTTTGTTTTATTATGCTTTATCTGGCCGCGTTAGAGCAACCTTACTTCGCAGTGTGCGCTATCTTTGCAACGATTTTTCGACTCTTGTTACCTGCAGAAGTTCGAAAATATCAAAACAGACCACTTGATTAAGTCAATTGAAGTGAGACCGACATTATCAGCATTTCTATTCTAACGTATTTACTCATTCACTTTTCTCGAGGGCATCGATATGAAAAGTCGCACGCTCAAAGGCGGAGCCATGTAAGATAACATATTCAATATCGTTATAAGCCGCGACTGACTGCAAAGGGTTACTATTTAAAAGTAATAGATTTGCCACTTTCCCAGCAGCGATACTGCCGTACTGGTTGTCTATTGCAAATGCTTTCGCATTATTAATGGTAGCAGCAGATAGCAAGCTAACGAGGCCTACTCCGGCTTGATCCATCATCGTTAATTCTTGATAAGTCGATAAGCCAGGTTGCGAGACATAAGTTGGTGCGGGTGGCGTATCTGAGCCAAGCAGCAAGGTTGCGCCATTTTTATATAGATAATTTAGTGCTCGTTGCCCTTGTGAGAAAACTTGCTCAAGTTTAGCGACCTTTTGTTGATTACTTATTTCACCCCAGCCTTGACCCATTTCTCGAGAAAACCAGCGACCAGGTTCACTTTGATACCAAGCAATTTGAAACGGAGGTAATACGGTACGATATTCAGAGGAGAAGGTAAAAGTGTTGTCAGTCACTTTCGCCAGAGCATTCATCACATTTAATGTGGCTTGATATGCGATGCCTTTTTCGATGATGGTATCCAGCACAGCTTTTACATTGGTTGGCAGTTCGCTTTCGCTAGGGGCTGTATTTGGCGATAACCAGTTCCAAAGTCCATGCGCCATAACGTTGATATTGGCATCTACAGCAAGTTGTTGCATATCAACGGCATTCGCATGTGCCATTACGGGTAACTTCAATGAGTTTGCGGACTCGACTAATTGTTTAGCAGTTTCTTGGTTAATAAGCGGTATAGCACTGTTTTCTCCAAAGCCATCTTCAAAGTACAGTTTGGCACAAGTTGCACCGTCAGATTTCATTCGCGTCAAGGGCTGAGCTCCTTGGTGAGCGTGTGCTTGAGATGGCGTCAGCTCATAAGCAGGATCGCCGTGTTGTGCAGCAAAGTAGGGTTTATGTTGATGTAGCTTTGAGTAACTAAGGCCTTCAGCATTATACCCTTGGTAAACCGGCATCGCGCCACAAAAGTAGGCGTCGGGTGCGGGGCCATTTGCTGTAAATTCGGTCATGCCGGTTGCAGTGTTTGACGGGTCAATAACTTGCGTGACGCCATAGTAAAGATAATTAGCGCCTTGCCGTTGTAAAAATGCTGCCTGCATTTGGCGAGCTTTAGGGGAAGTGTTAAGCAATCCCGGCATTGTTTTTAGGTGGACATGGCTATCGGTTAACCCTGGTATGAGGTATTGACCATGAGCATCAATGACCTGTGCTGCATCCGGTTTTTGACTTGAGTCAGAGACTTGTATAATTTTGCCATCTTGGATGGCGAGCCAATGATTGGAAATGATATTGACTTGGTGCTTATCAATAGGATTTAAAATGGTAGCATTGTCGATACGAAGGTCCACTGCTGCAAATAATGCATGAGAAGACAGGGCGCAACAGGCCGCAAATATTAATGTTTGTTTTTTCATAATGAAAACCAGTTAGTGTCGTATTAGATGCCTTCGAGCATAACTGGCGAGGTACTTTGTGTTTTAATTTTCATATAAATTAACTCTGAAATTTTTCTTAATTTAATTAAAACTATAACAATCAATAATGTAAGGTGTTCGTGGGTTGAAAAATTTGCTTTTGGGAAATTGGCTTGTCGTGCCTAAATTGAACCAGATTGTGGAGTATCCGACTGGCCGTGAATATACCGTCACCCCAAAAGTGATGAAATTACTGTTGGTGCTGGTCGATGCGAAACCTGAGCCTCTGAGTATTGATACCCTCGTCGAGTTAGTTTGGCACCCGAAGGTGGTGTCTGACAATTCGGTCTATCAAGCTGTTGCGCAGTTAAGAAAGATTTTAAACACAGATCCGCAACACGAAGAATACATAGAAAGAATATCAGCTCAAGGCTACCGCATTCATCCAAACATTGCGCTTAGAGAGCATAAAGCGGCTGTGATGCCTGTGAGCAAAAAGCGAATTTGGCTGCTTGGTGTCATCATTACGTTGCTCGCTCTCATCGCTTTTTTTGCTTTTTATATTCAAACTGATCAAAAGCACAAGACACAAAACAACCCGTACTTTGATGAGATCACTCTTGCCACACACCTATCCCAAAGTACAGCGGTGGAAGAGTTAGCGCGAGCGAAAACGATTTATCAACAAGTGTTATCTAAACAAAGTGATAATGTCGAGGCACTTAGTGGCTTGTGCAATGTCTTTATGGGGCTAAGCGTATATGGCGCGGTGTCAGAGTATGAATCGCTTGCTTTATGTCGGCCATTGTTAGAAAAAGCACGGATCTTAGATGATACAAATATTGAAGTGATAACCTCTCTTGCACGCTTTGCGGTGATGGAGAATGAAATTGAGCAAGCACAGAATTATTTTAAGCGCGGATTTGAGCTCTCAACCAAGCATGCTCGCCTATGGCATTGGTACGGTCGATTTCTTCGGGACCAACACAAAATATCCGATGCAATTGCTGCGCATAAACAAGCGTATCAGTTAGCACCAAACGATGCGGTGATTATCCGAGGGTTAGCCTATGCCTATTTGAATTTTAGAGAGTTAGTACTCGCTCGAAAATATTTTGATCGTAGCGTTGCCGTAGCCCCTCACACCAAAAACAATCCGCTCTATGCGCTAGACTTTTATCCGCTTAACCAGAATAGGGCAAGACAATATTTGCTGTGGTATCAAAACAATCACATCCATCATAGTAAATTATATCCTGCGCAGCAGTTGAGTCACATATTGGTATTATTGAGTTTAGGGCGCGCAGAAGAAGCTGAGGAGCAATATCAGCAAGCCGCAAACTTAGGTTCTATTTCTACAGCATTTAGACTCTATGTTGAAGCCGGGATCGCATGGCGACAAGGCGATTTCGAAAAGGCCGAAGGACTCTTAAAACAGCGATACGAGCTCGACTCAAAGGGTAATCATTATGTGATGCCTTATGTTCTTGCTTTACTTGCACGGCAGAAAATACAACCTGCGCTAACGCTTTTTGAACAGCATTTTGCTGATATCGCGGCGTTTACATTGCCAGAGGCAGGCAATGTAGGACAATACCTTACTTATGCCCTGATGCTGAAACGTACAGGTGAACAAAGCAAGCTCAAGCGAGTAACACAGTTGTTGGCACAATACCTTAATCAAGGAAATCAGCTAGATGCAGCGTTATCTCCTTACTGGTTTGCACTTAACAATGACGTAGCAGAAACGAAACAAGCGCTAACGCAGCTGCTCAACACCGGTTGGTTACCCGACTACAATGATAGTTTTTTTGCTACGGATCTTTATCTCGCTTTGACATCAGACCACGAATTTAAACAAGCATGGCTGAATAAGCTTGAAAGCAGACAAAACGAGCTCTAATACGTTTGGTTACTCAGGTATAAAGTTCGCTATGTGATTTAAAAATAGGGAGCGAATTTTTTTGGTGCTTTCAATATGTGCAATACTGCTATTGATTATGCTTTTCACACATTAAAACTTCATCGCATAATGGCAAACTACATGCCTTATAATTTGGGGTCAGAAAAATTACTAAACCGTTTGGGTTTTTGTAAAAGAAGGGTTGGCGCATGAGTACCTTAAAATTGCCGGTAAATGGGAAGATCATATACTTACCTCTCTCACGAGCAATCAGTGTGCATCACATTGCAATTAGCGGGCAAAGCGCTGTTACGCATTTTTGTGTTAGCTCCGCCTTTCTATACAAAAATACTTCACTATAATTTACCGCTGTTGCGGCGTAATAAACATAAAACAATATGAGCAATCAACAACATTGGCAAAGGAAGTGGAGAGAAGTATTAGGAGAGTCGACTGACTCAATGCCTGATATCAGGGAGGATTATGCTCTTCATTTCGACATATGGAAACTAGATGATGAAAAGCTCGAAGCCTGCTTTTCAATATTTCCAAATGGCAAGCGAATACTTAAAAGAGTGAAAGAAGTCAGAAAAGTGTGTCCGCAATCTACAGATACTGATGATGAAACACTCTTAAGCAAGCTAAATCAACTCAATGAAAATATAGAGATTGTGCTTCAAGCATTCGGCGATCAAGCACTTATTGAGTTAAATAGAGAAAAGTCTTCCACTGAGAAATGTCGTGTTTATCGAGGCAGTGAAACGCTAAGGTGTGAAGTGTTTAAAAATGCGGATCCACCCACCATACATTTAGATGATGCACTGTCTGAAATTATCAAGAAACACTGTGGTGGAGAAGGTTACGAAGCACTTTTCTTTTTAAGTGAGCCGCTATACCAATTGGCAGGTTGCGATTATACCGTTTCGCATTGGATAGCATGGGCGATGGTAGAAAACGAATACGATACCGATCCGTACTACGAAGCATTTGAGTTATACAAAATGAAAGCAGAGGCAGGATGGTCTGATGAGGAGCAATTTGTTTACATTAACAGCTCAGTGTTGAGCGAAGATGAGCCTGTTATGGCCAAGTCTATATCGCCTTAAGTGAGTTCTAAGTCTCACACCGCGTAACAATCTCATCTGCATTAAACATGGCTATTTTCAGCTAGGGTGATTTGTAGCTTGTTAGTTGAGCTTCATCTGGTACAATCAGTGGATTAACAAGCACAACCTGCCAATCAAGGCATTGATGTAATAATAAAGTGGTGTGAGATGAGAATTTTCAAAGCCAAGAGCCCAGCTGGATTTGCTGAAGAATATATTGTTGAGTCAATTTGGAACGGCGAATTCCCTCCGGGATCCATTCTACCTGCTGAGCGTGAGCTTTCTGAACTCATTGGTGTAACAAGAACAACACTGCGCGAAGTATTACAAAGGCTAGCTCGTGATGGCTGGTTGACTATCCAACATGGTAAGCCAACCCGGGTGAATAACTTTTGGGAAACGTCAGGGCTTAATATATTAGAAACCTTAGCGCGTCTTGATGAAGATAAGATGCCTGAGTTGACCGATCAGCTGCTGTCTGCGCGTACCAATATTAGTGCTATCTATACGCGTGCGGCGATAAAATTCAATCCGCAGCGTGTTATCGATATTTTGTCTAAGCATGAAGAGCTAGAAGACACCGCAGAAGCGTTTGCCGATTATGACTACCAAGTTCACCATGAGCTGGCAGGTGCTGGGCAAAACAAAATTTATGTGCTTATTTTAAATGGCTTCAGAGGTTTATACTCAAAAATTGGTTGCCATTACTTTTCTGATTCAAGAACACGAGGACTGGCGAGACAGTTCTATGCAGATTTAACCAAACTGGCAGAAAATCAAGAACACGATGGTGCTATTTCATTGATGCGTAAGTATGGTCACCAATCGGGTGAAATTTGGCAGCAGATCCGCGGTGATATGCCTGAAAATATCATGGACTAATGTCCACTGAGTGATAGACATCTTAAAAAGGCTTCTTCGTGAAGCCTTTTTTGATCTCCGAATGGCATTTTGAGCGGAGGCATTTTTGTCTCATCGAATTTATAGATTGGTGCTATCGGTAAATTCGATTGTTAATTATGGCGCTTGCCAAATACACTAGGCGCAGTTTTTGGCGGTGAGAATGACAAAGAGACTTTGGTTATGAATTTAGCTAGGGTTGTTTTTTCATAAGCACGCCACAATATTATGAACAAGATATTTTGGTCTCGACACGAGATACCAAATAAGATTGGAAATAAACCTAACTATTGGAGATAAAAATGGGTGTATTAGTAGGCCGCAAGGCACCAGACTTTACAGCAGCAGCAGTACTAGGTAACGGTGAGATCGTAGATAGCTACAACCTGCACGAGCGTATTAAAGGTAAAAAAGCGGTTGTTTTCTTTTACCCACTAGACTTCACGTTTGTTTGTCCTTCAGAGCTAATCGCGTTCGACAAGCGTTACGAAGAGTTCCAAAAGCGTGGTGTTGAAGTGATCGGTGTTTCTATCGATTCTCAATTCTCACACAACGCATGGCGTAACACTCCAGTAAACGAAGGCGGTATCGGTCAAGTTAAATACGATCTAATCGCTGATGTTAAGCACGAAATCTGTCAAGCATACGACGTTGAGCACCCAGAAGCTGGTGTTGCTTTCCGTGGTTCTTTCCTAATCGATGCTGAAGGTAATGTACGTCACCAAGTAGTTAACGACCTACCACTAGGCCGTAACATCGACGAAATGCTTCGCATGGTTGATGCACTAGCATTCCACGAAGAGCACGGTGAAGTATGTCCAGCTGGTTGGACTGAAGGTAAAGCAGGTATGGATGCAAGCCCTGAAGGTGTTGCTAAGTTCCTATCTGAAAACGAAGGCGCACTATAATTTAGTGTCGACTTTGTGATATCTCGCTGATATCAAAAAGAAACCCGCCAATTGGCGGGTTTTTTAATGGCTACTGATACCTCAATAGCTTTCTCAGGGTAAAACTTTGACTACTCGGCTACCTTGCCTACTTTAGCAAGTGCCATGCTAGTTAAAGTTGATAAACTGACCCAGTGATTTTATCAGTTGAATGCTTAGGTAAGCGGCAAATAAACTGATCACGGGAGTTGCGAGCAGACTCAGAAATTCGAGTTCATTAATCATTAGTCTCTTCCTTTTTTTCTTGCTCGTTGTTATTGGTTGTTTGAAACGCTTTCTCTAAAGACTGTTTGGTCTCAATTTTTATTTCTTCTAGATTCGCTTTGATTGACTCAGTGATAGCTTGCGTTACTTTGGTTTTTACTTCTTGAAGTAATGAAGCATCAATTTCTGCAGCTGTTGTTGTCATGCTTGCTGTAAACAGTAAAGTTGTCATGGTGATTTTCGCTAAAGTAGTCATAATAAGTTTCCTTGTAATTTGTTAGTCGCAATAACTATTACAAAGGTTGTGCCAAAATGAATTTAAATTTTATCTTATTGATTTTTATGTGCTTTAATTTTTATTTTGCACAGGGGAATTAGTGGAATGGTGAATTTGACCAGTGCAGAATGGGTGAAATGGCTAAGATTTAGTTAAATTTATTAAGGCTGGATTAAGCGAAGTAAGAAAGGATGAAAAACAAGGTTTGGGCCGAATTAACGGCCAAAGTTAGGGTCATCAGGTAGGTCAACCAAGATTAATACCGCCCCTTTACCACCATATTCTAAAGGTGCTTGGTGCATCGCCAGTATATCTGGATGCTGGACAAGATACTGCGGTACTTTATGTTTAAGCACACGCTCACCAATTCCATGCACCACGCACGCACAAGCAATATGCTGTTTCTTACAAGCATGAATTAATGCTGCCAGTTCTTGTTTTACCGTTTCTTTATTTAGTCCGTGTAAATCTAAGATGAGTTCGGGCGCGTAGTCACCACGCCTTAGCTGCTTTGCTAAATAGCGATCAGCTCCGGGCTTTACGAAATTAATGGTTCCCGAGGTATCAATATCAGGAATATACTCGTCAGAAAAGTAAAACTCAGATTGCTGCTGCTTGACTTGTTGCTTCAGCTCAACGCTCTGAATTTTTTTCTTTTGTTTGAGCTGCACCTGATCTTGTTTGAGGGGTTTTACACCATTCAAAGACTCACGAAACATCGCGAAATCGTCATTTAGGTCAGCATTAGTTTTAGATTCTCTGTTCATGATGGCATTTTAAATAAAAAAAGCATAAAAACCTAGCTTAAAAACCGCTACAATAGCGCCATATAGTTTGATCTTTAGAGAGTCATCATGACGGAAATGTCGCAACCACTTATTACCGAAGAAATGGCCGTTGAAGCCTTTCAAGACTTACATACCATTCAGGACTGGGTACGCTGGACAGCGAGCCAGTTTGTGAGTAACGAGGTATTTTTTGGTCATGGTACGGATAATCCTTGGGACGAAGCGGTCAGTTTAGTGCTTCCCGTGCTGCATATGCCAATTGATGCTCCCAAAGAAATCATGCATGCGCGTATGACACAAAGTGAAAAAGCGCATCTGATGGAGTTTATCAAAGCACGTATTGAGCAGCGTATTCCCGTCGCCTACTTAACCAATCAAGCTTGGTTTGCTGGTATGCCGTTTTATGTTGATGAGCGCGTATTAGTACCACGCTCACCATTTGCAGAGTTAATCGCAAAACATTTTGCCCCCTGGGTAGCTGCACCGAATAAAGTAACGCGTATTTTAGATATGTGTACGGGTTCTGGTTGTATTGCGATTGCATTGGCCAAAGCATTTGAGCGCGCACAAGTAGACGCAGTCGATATTTCTTTTGAAGCCTTAGAAGTGGCTGATCACAATATCAATCAGCATATGATGCAAGACAGAGTCTTTGCTATCCAGTCTGATGTATTTAGTGGTGTACCGGGTCAAAAGTACGATTTAATCGTAGCGAACCCTCCTTATGTTGATGCAGAAGATATGTCAGATCTGCCAGAGGAGTTCCATCATGAGCCAGAGCTTGGCTTGGCGTCAGGAGAAGATGGCCTTGATGTGACCCGCACACTACTGGCAGAAGCGGCCGATCATCTAAATGATGATGGTTTGTTATTTGTCGAAGTTGGCAATTCTATGGTACATATGGAGCAGCAATTTCCTGAAGCGCCATTTACTTGGTTAGACTTTGAGCATGGTGGTTTAGGGGTCTTTGTCGTATCCAAACAACAACTATTGGAATACTTTAAAAACTGATAGGGAGCCAATGCTCTCTATCGTCTATTTAGGAATGAGGAAAAACGATGGCAGGCAATAGCATTGGCCAATTATTTAAGGTGTCGACCTTTGGTGAAAGCCATGGCGCCGCGCTTGGTGGCGTGGTGGATGGTGTACCACCAGGGCTTGAGATCACTGAAGCTGATTTACAAATCGATTTAGATAGACGTAAACCAGGTCAAAGCCGCTACACAACACAGCGCCGAGAGGGCGATGAGATAAAAATTCTCTCGGGTGTGTTTGAAGGCAAGACCACAGGTACGAGCATTGGATTGTTGATTGAAAATACCGACCAACGTTCAAAAGATTACTCAAACATCAAAGACTTGTTCCGTCCGGGTCACGGCGACTATACCTATTGGCACAAATACGGGCATAGAGATTATCGCGGTGGTGGTAGGTCGTCGGCACGTGAAACTGCCATTCGAGTTGCAGCAGGTGCAATTGCGAAAAAGTATCTCAAGCAAGTCCACGGCATCGAAATCAATGCCTGTCTTTCTCAATTAGGCCCGATTAAAGCCGAGCATTATGATTGGTCAGCGGTTGAGACCAATCCATTTTTCTTTCCCGATGAAGCTAAGCTAGAAGCGCTAGATGAATATATGCGTACGCTGAAAAAAGAAGGTGATTCAGTCGGCGCGAAAGTAAAAGTCGTGGCGAAAAATGTGCCTGTTGGTTTAGGTGAGCCAGTGTTTGACCGTCTGGATGCTGAGATAGCGCACTCCTTGATGAGCATTAATGCCGTAAAAGGTGTAGAGATTGGTGATGGCTTTGATGTGGTTGAGCAAAAGGGCTCTGAGCATAGAGATGAGCTAACGCCACAGGGATTTACTTCTAATCATGCAGGCGGCGTTTTAGCGGGTATTTCTACAGGGCAAGATATTATCGCATCAATTGCGCTAAAACCGACTTCAAGTATCTCGGTACCGGGGCAGAGTATTGATACCCACAACCAACCGCAAGAAGTTGTGACGAAGGGTCGCCATGATCCTTGTGTTGGTATTCGTGCCATTCCAATCGCAGAAGCTATGTTGGCTATTACGCTCATGGATCACTTATTACGTCACCGTGGTCAAAACCAAGACGTCAATTTGCCGCATAAGCCAATTCCTGGTCATATCTAGCCAGTAAGCTAATTCTGGCACAGTGATTGCTTTTCTTGGACAAATCAAGGAGAGCAATCATGATCACTTACCAAACCCACTCCGCAATTCGTACCACTGAGTCCGTTTCAGAGCAGCAAAGCCTTGCCCAAACTAAACGAGCTAATACCGCTGCGCAGGAGCAAGACTATGTCGCGGCTGCTAACATCGCAACCCAATCATCCCCTGTACTGGATAATAAAGCCGACGAGCCATATAAATATGAAGTGGTGGAGCGTAATCAGTCATTTCTAGAAAAAATGAGAGAAGCGGTAATGTTTAGCCGCTTAGGGGCAAATAAAGAGAAAATAGACGAATTAAAAGAGAAAATGGCAGAACTTGAAAAGCTTGCGGCTGAGGGAAAAATTTCACCTGAAGAATTAGAAGAGCGGATGGCTGCCTTACAAGAAGCGATGAGAGAAGCGGTAACTCAGGAAGAAAACAAAGCGAACAAGGACACGCTAATGAGTTAGTGAGGCTTAAAATAATAAAAGCCTCAACTGAGGCTTTTATTACAGCTATAAACTAACAGCGTTTAGCTGTGATATTTTTCACACGCTTCTAGCGTATTTTCGATTAAGCTTGCGACGGTCATTGGGCCCACACCACCTGGCACTGGGGTAATAAAGCTCGCGTTTTGTTCTGCGATGTCGTATTGCACGTCACCTACCAGTTTGCCAGATTCTAAGCGATTAATGCCTACATCGATGACAATCGCGCCTTCTTTAACCCAGTCGCCTGGAATAAACTCAGGTTTACCAACCGCCACAACTAATAGATCGGCGCGACGAACGTGAGCCTCCAAGTCTTGCGTAAATTTATGGCAAACGGTTGTAGTACAACCGGCAAGTAATAGTTCTAGCGACATAGGACGACCAACGATGTTTGAAGCACCAACCACAACAGCATGCATGCCTTTATAACGTACACCGGTAGAGTCGAGTAGGGTGATGATCCCTTTTGGCGTACAAGGTCTCAGTGCTGGCATTCTTTGGGCAAGACGACCTACGTTATATGGGTGAAAGCCGTCGACGTCTTTATGAGGATCAATACGCTCTAACACTTTTTCTGCGTCTAGGCCTTCAGGTAGCGGCAATTGTACTAAGATCCCATCAACTTCAGGATCTGCATTAAGCTCATCAACAAGCGCAAGTAATTGCTCTTCGCTTGTGTCACCTGGTAAGTCGAAAGATTTAGAAACAAATCCGACTTCTTCACAGGCTTTACGCTTTGAACCAACATAAACTTGGCTCGCGGGATCCTGGCCTACTAATACCACAGCCAAGCCAGGCGCTCTTAGGCCTTGCGCTAGTCTGTCTTGAACTCGTTGTGCAACAGTAGAACGAACTTGTTTCGCGATAGCTTTGCCATCAATGATGTTTGCCGTCATGATTGACCTATATTAAGGGTTAAAAAACTTGAACGATGATAGAGCCTTTAAATTCTTCTATACAAGCACTTTCATGTATTGATGAAATGATTGCTTAATAAAGATGAAAATGGGGTCGCTCTATTTATATGTCCCTTTAGTTACAACAAAGGAGGACATTTGCCCGCTATTTTCTCAAAAAACAGCCAGCCCGCCAAGTTTGCATTGCGTAAAAGCAAAGGTTTTCATGATCTGTTCTACAAGAACCGCTCAAAAATTGTTTAAGTCAGCTGTTTTATCAACAATTTGTGGCAAAATTAGGCAGTTGAAACAAAAACTAAAAAAAATATTTGACCTACTTCGGGCAAATCACTATTATGCACCCCGTTGCCAACGAGGACTCACCGATAAAAAGGTTCTTAGTTCTCCAAGGTCACAGTCGGCGATTAGCGCAGCTTGGTAGCGCACTTGGTTTGGGTCCAAGGGGTCGCAGGTTCAAATCCTGCATCGCCGACCACTTTTAAAATAAGAATGTAGCATGAAGATGTTTACGAGTTTGCGCCCTTAGCTCAGCTGGATAGAGCAACGCCCTTCTAAGGCGTCGGTCGAAGGTTCGAATCCTTCAGGGTGCGCCATCTTATTTTAATCCACATGTAGTGGCGGCTGTAGCTCAGTTGGTAGAGCCCTGGATTGTGATTCCGGTTGTCGTGGGTTCAAGTCCCATCAGTCGCCCCATCTACATGCCAAAATCAGTCGGCGATTAGCGCAGCTTGGTAGCGCACTTGGTTTGGGTCCAAGGGGTCGCAGGTTCAAATCCTGCATCGCCGACCACTTCTACAAAATATATATGTTCGGCGATTAGCGCAGCTTGGTAGCGCACTTGGTTTGGGTCCAAGGGGTCGCAGGTTCAAATCCTGCATCGCCGACCACTTTCTCTCTAGTATTTCAGTCCTTTATTTCAAATTTACTAACTTTTAATCAATTAGCACCAATATGCCTAATTATTTAACCTGATTGCTCGACTCCGTCGTTGAATAGGTTATAATGCCGCGTCTATTAATTAACGTAGTGCCCGTAGGGCAGGCAACAAGCGTCACATGCAACGGAGAGTTTGGCAATTTAGCCGAAGGCCCATAAAAGCATGATGGTTGTCTTGTTAGTAAGGAAGGCGCTTTGTCGCCCAAAAATGAAGATTGAGGTAAATCATGCAAGTTTCTGTTGAGACGACTCAAGGCCTTGAGCGCCGTCTGACCATCACCGTTCCTGCAGAGAACGTTGAGACTGAAGTTAAAAAACGCCTACAACAACTGTCAAGAACACAGCGTATCGATGGCTTCCGCCCTGGTAAGGTTCCAGTGTCAATCATCACTAAGCGTTACGGCGCGGCTGTACGTCAAGAAGTTGCTGGCGATCTGATGCAGCGTAACTATATCGAAGCAATCATTGCAGAGAAAATCAACCCTGCAGGCGCACCATCTTTTGCTCCTAAGTCACTAGAAGCGGGTAAAGATCTAGAATTCGATGCAACTTTTGAAGTATACCCAGAAGTTGAGCTTAAAGATCTAGACAAAATTGCGGTTGAGAAGCCTGCAGTTTCTGTCACTGATGAAGACCTAGCGAACATGCTTGAAACGCTTCGTAAGCAACACGCTTCTTGGACTGAGAGTGATGCTGCAGCTGGCGAAAAAGACCGTGTAACGGTTGATTTCGTTGGTACAATCGACGGTGAAGAGTTCGAAGGCGGTAAAGCTGAAGACTTCCCTCTAGAGCTTGGTCAAGGTCGTATGATCCCAGGTTTCGAAGACGGTATCGTTGGTAAAAAAGCAGGTGAAGAAGTTGTTTCTGACGTAACTTTCCCTGAAGAATATCACGCTGAAAACCTAAAAGGTAAAGCGGCTCAATTCACAATCACTGTGAAGAAAGTTGAAGTTCAAGAGCTTCCTGAACTAACTGACGAGTTCGCAACTAAGTTTGGTGTTGCTGAAGGCGGCGTTGACGCACTTAAAGAAGAAGTTAAGAAGAACATGGAGCGTGAGCTAAACCAAGCGGTTAAAGCTAACGTGAAAGATCAAGCTATCAAAGGTCTTCTAGAAACTAACGAAGTTGAAGTGCCAAAAGCACTAATCGACCAAGAAATCGATGCACTTCGTCAACAAGCTGCACAACGTTTTGGTGGCAACGCACAAAACATGCCTGAGCTTCCAGCTGAGCTATTCCACGAGCAAGCAGTAACTCGCGTGAAAACTGGCCTACTACTAGGTGAAGTGATCAAAGCGAACGACATCAAAGTTGATGAAGATAAAGTTGCTGAACTAATCGACACAGTTGCTTCTGCATACGAAGATCCAAGTGAAGTAGTGGCATACTACAAAGCAAACGATCAACTAATGCAGCAAATGCGCAACGTTGCGATGGAAGAGCTAGCAGTTGAAGCTGTACTTGCTGCTGCATCTGTTTCTGATGTTGAAAAGTCATTCGACGACATCATGAATCCACAGGCTGCTCAATAAGTCTTTGAAGAAATCATTGACTTACAGCTAAGCTGAAGTTTAAATGGCTCGAGTTACTCTAATAGAGAATTCGGGCCATTTTTGTTTTTAAGCCTTGATATTGAAGCATTAAGTACTTATATCTTGAGGCATGGCTTATTTTATTAGCTATACTTATTTTACGAGTCAGGTTTCGTTGAGTATTACTGATACAGTTATATCTACTCGTTTCAATTCGCTCAAAAAAGTATTAGCCTAAACACCGATCACAGAATGTTTTTATGGACCGCGCTAAGTCCAATGAAAGTTGCTGCGAATAGGCAATAGATTCTGTGCTAATAAGGAATAAAAAACATGAATGATGGTATGATCGATCCAATCAATGCGTTAGTACCTATGGTCGTGGAGCAAACGGCTAAAGGCGAGCGTTCTTATGATATTTACTCACGACTGTTAAAAGACCGTATTATTTTCTTAACAGGTCAAGTCGAAGACCATATGGCCAATCTAATTGTGGCGCAGATGCTGTTCTTAGAATCAGAAAGCCCTGACAAAGATATATTCTTGTATATCAACTCGCCAGGTGGTTCTGTGACTGCTGGAATGTCAATCTACGACACGATGAACTTTATCAAGCCTGACGTTAGTACGGTTTGTGTTGGTCAGGCTGCGAGTATGGGAGCATTTTTGCTATCTGGCGGTGCTAAAGGTAAACGTTATTGCTTGCCGAACTCGCGTGTGATGATCCACCAACCTTTAGGTGGTTTCCAAGGTCAGGCTTCTGATTTTGAAATTCACGCCCGCGAAATCTTGGCGATCAAAGAAAAATTGAATCGCTTAATGGCGGATCACACCGGTCAACCTTATGATGTGGTTGCGCATGACACAGACCGAGACAACTTTATGACTGCAGATCAAGCGTTAGAATATGGTCTGATTGATGCGGTTCACTCTCGTCGAGAGCTTAAGTGATTATGAATTAGCCGATGAATTGAATTCATCGGCTTCTACTGTGCCAAAGCCAAATTTCTTTGGTATAGTTAAAAGAAATACGATGTTATCTAGAGATAACAGCAATTGAATGAGGTAGCTGAATGTCAGACACTCCAACAGACGGCGATAAGAATAGCAAGCTACTCTACTGCTCATTTTGCGGTAAGAGCCAGCATGAAGTTCGTAAGTTAATTGCCGGTCCATCTGTCTATATATGTGACGAGTGCGTTGAACTTTGTAACGACATTATTAGGGAAGAAATCAAAGATATTGCGCCTAAGCATGACGCGTCTGATAAATTACCTGTGCCAAAAGAGATCAGAAATCACTTAGATGATTATGTGATAGGTCAAGACCACGCTAAAAAAGTCTTGTCTGTTGCGGTTTATAATCACTACAAGCGCCTGCGTAACCAAGGCGGTAAAGGTGATGTAGAACTTGGCAAGAGTAATATTCTACTAATTGGTCCAACGGGTAGTGGTAAAACCCTTCTAGCGGAAACGCTTGCACGTTTACTTGACGTCCCATTCACCATGGCAGATGCAACGACATTAACCGAAGCCGGTTATGTGGGGGAAGATGTTGAAAACATCATTCAAAAGCTTCTGCAAAAATGTGATTACGACGTTGAGAAAGCACAGCGTGGTATTGTTTACATTGACGAAATCGACAAAATTTCAAGAAAATCTGACAACCCATCAATTACCCGTGATGTGTCAGGTGAAGGTGTACAACAAGCACTACTAAAACTGATTGAAGGCACGGTTGCATCTGTTCCGCCACAAGGTGGTAGAAAGCACCCGCAACAAGAGTTTTTACAAGTAGATACTTCTAAGATCTTGTTTATCTGTGGTGGTGCGTTTGCAGGCTTAGATAAAGTCATCGAGCAGCGCAGTACAAAAAATACCGGAATTGGGTTTGGTGCTGAAGTTAAGTCTAAAGACTCTGAGCGCTCATTAAGCGAAACGTTTAAAGACGTAGAGCCTGAAGATTTAGTTAAGTACGGCTTAATTCCTGAATTTATTGGTCGTTTGCCTGTAGTTGCAACTTTGACTGAACTGGACGAAGAAGCACTAATTGAAATCCTAAATGAGCCGAAAAATGCACTCACTAAGCAATACGCGGCGCTATTTAAGATGGAAGGTGTTGACCTTGAATTCCGTGAAGATGCGCTACGAGCGATTGCTCATAAAGCGATGGAGCGTAAAACGGGTGCCCGCGGTCTGCGTTCGATTGTCGAAGGCGTACTGCTTGATACTATGTATGAGCTTCCTTCACTAGAAGAAGTGAGTAAAGTCGTCATTGATGAAACGGTGATCAAAGGCGAATCAGACCCTATTATGATTTACGAAAATAACGGTAAAGAAAAGGCGGCGTCTGAATAGCTCAGTATGAGATTGAAAAAAGGAGCCTAGCGCTCCTTTTTATTTCTTAGTCCACATCAGATAGAAACCAATATAGTCAAATTGCTATAACAATAAAGGGCAATAGCGAGACAAGTTTTTAGGGTGAATATTTCATACATTTCACCACGGTAAATTGAGTGTCAAAACTAAGCTTTTTATACGTTAAATTGATCTCTACTTGATGCGGATTACTATAAACTATTGAACTTTATCTGCGTTATCCCCATATAGCTCAGTATTCCCAAAATTAATTGAAGTGCGAAGAGAACATAATGACGCTTGAAAGAACGGATCGAGTAGAAATTCCTGTGCTAGCGCTACGCGATGTAGTGGTGTATCCGCATATGGTGATCCCGCTGTTTGTAGGTCGAGAAAAATCAATAAAATGCCTAGAAGCTGCGATGGACAATGACAAGCAAATCTTTTTAGTTGCGCAAAAAGACGCCTCAGTTGATGACCCAAGCACTGATGATGTCTATCAGACTGGTACCATTGCAACGGTACTACAGTTACTCAAACTACCTGATGGCACAGTGAAAGTGCTAGTTGAAGGTACTCAACGCGCAAAAATAGATGAGTTTCTAATTACAGACGAATATTTCTTGGCGCAAGCTCAGTACATTCCATCTCAGGATGTGGATGAGCAAGAGCAAGACATATTAGTTCGCAGCGCAATTAGCCAGTTCGAAGGCTATGTGAAGCTAAATAAAAAGATCCCACCAGAAGTACTAACTTCAGTATCGGGTATCGATGAAGCTGCACGCTTAGCGGATACGATGGCTGCTCATATGCCAATTAAAGTACCTGAAAAACAAAAGGTGCTAGAAATTAACGATGTGACTGAGCGTCTCGAGTATTTGATGGCGTTGATGGAAGGCGAGATCGATTTACTTCAAGTAGAGAAGAAGATCCGCTCACGCGTTAAAAAGCAAATGGAGAAATCTCAACGAGAGTACTATCTGAATGAGCAAATGAAAGCTATTCAGAAAGAGCTTGGTGAGCTGGATGATGTTCCTGACGAATTTGAAGCCCTGAAAAAGCGTATTAGCGAAGCGAATATGCCGCAAGAAGCGGAAGAAAAAGCGCTTTCAGAGCTTAACAAACTTAAAATGATGTCACCTATGTCTGCAGAGGCGACAGTTGTGCGCTCGTACATTGAGACGATGATCAATGTACCTTGGAAAAAACGCTCAAAGGTGAAAAAAGACCTAGCTGGTGCACAAAAGATACTAGATGCCGATCATTATGGTCTTGAGAAAGTGAAAGACCGCATCATCGAATATCTAGCGGTACAGCAGCGCACCAATAAGCTTAAAGGTCCTATATTATGCTTAGTTGGTCCTCCAGGCGTTGGTAAAACCAGTTTAGGTCAATCTATCGCGCGTTCGACTGGCCGTAAGTACGTACGTATGGCGCTCGGTGGCGTGCGCGACGAAGCTGAAATTCGTGGTCACAGAAGAACTTATATTGGCTCAATGCCGGGTAAATTGATCCAAAGCATGTCGAAAGTTGGCGTAAAGAACCCGCTTTTCTTGTTGGATGAAATCGATAAGATGTCATCGGATATGCGTGGCGATCCTGCATCGGCTCTACTAGAAGTGTTAGATCCAGAGCAAAATAGCAACTTTGCAGACCACTATTTAGAAGTGGACTACGATCTGTCTGATGTTATGTTTGTTGCGACTTCTAATAGCTTTAACATTCCAGGTCCATTATTAGACCGTATGGAAGTCATTCGTCTTTCTGGTTACACCGAGGACGAAAAGCTAAATATTGCCAAGCAGCACTTAATTCCAAAGCAAGTGAAACGCAATGGATTAAAAGAGTCTGAAATCAATATTGAAGACAGTGCGATCATTGGCATTATCCGCTACTACACGCGTGAAGCGGGTGTCCGTAATCTAGAGCGCGAAGTTTCTAAGTTATGCCGAAAAGCCGTTAAGAACATCTTGCTAGATAAAAATGTTAAGCAAGTTGTGATTAACCAAGAAAATCTTGAAGACTTCTTAGGTGTACAACGTCACGACTACGGCAAGGCGGAAGACGGCGATAGAGTTGGTCAAGTTACCGGGCTTGCATGGACGGAAGTAGGGGGTGACTTACTCACTATCGAATGTGCGGCAGTACCAGGTAAAGGCAAACTTGCTTACACCGGCTCGCTGGGCGATGTGATGCAAGAGTCAATTCAGGCGGCAATGACGGTTGTGCGCAACCGTGCTGACAAACTACGCATTAATGACGATTTCTACGAGAAACGTGATATTCATGTTCATGTTCCTGAAGGTGCAACACCGAAAGACGGTCCGAGCGCCGGTATTGCGATGGTAACGGGCTTAGTGTCAAGCCTCACTGGCAATCCAGTGCGTGCAGATGTCGCGATGACAGGTGAAATTACCTTGCGTGGTGAAGTTCTGCCTATCGGTGGTCTGAAAGAGAAATTATTGGCAGCGCACCGTGGTGGAATTAAACGAGTTTTAATACCGAAAAAGAACGAGCGCGACTTAAAAGAAATTCCTGAGAATGTTCTTGAAGGGCTTGATATTCATGCGGTGTCATGGATTGATGAGGTATTATCACTGGCGTTAGCGCACCCAATAGACAGTTTTAGTGTGGAATCGCAAAAAAACTAAGAAAAAAGCCAAAAAATTGAGTGAAAAGGCTTTTCAAATCTAAAAGGTGTGTTAAGTTAGGCACTGTATTCAAGCCTACTGGTTCGGAAGCCCCGTAATCACTAGGCTTGAGAAAGATTTCGAGAATTAGAGAGTCGCTGTGATGTCTCTAAATGAATAGCAAAAGTTACCAGTAAGAAGTAACTTTTGACAATAACTATGGAAGAGGATGATATTGTGAATAAATCTCAATTAATCGATCAAATCGCAGCTGATGCTGACATTTCTAAAGCGGCTGCTGGTCGTGCGCTAGATTCATTCATTGAGTCTGTAACGGGTGCACTAAAAGACGGTGACTCTGTTGCACTTGTAGGTTTTGGTACTTTCTCAGTGCGCGAGCGTGCTGCACGTTCTGGTCGTAACCCACAAACTGGTGAGACTATTCAAATCGCAGCAGCTAACATCCCATCTTTCAAAGCGGGTAAAGCGCTTAAAGACGCAGTAAACTAATTCAATTTGAATTAGGCGGTGCAGAGTCATCGCGAACTGCTTCAAGATAAAAGGCGTATCTGCTAAGATACGCTTTTTTTATACCATCACTAATCTGATTGGTGTAATGCTTAACCCAAATCTAGCAAACACAAAGTGCTTTAGTGCTTTGACTTAGATAAGAGAAACAATAAATGCTTGAAAAGATCAGAGAAGGCTCGCAAGGCCCGGCGGCTAAAATCGTATTAGGTTTAGTCATCTTATCTTTTGCGTTAGCAGGGATCGGTGGTTACCTAGGTCAAACCACAGAGCAGCCTGTCGCAGAAGTGAACGGAGTAAAGATTTCACAAACCAAGTTTTCTCGTGCTTACTCAAATGAACGCGCACGACTAGAGCAACAGTTTGGCGAATACTTTGCACAGATTGCAGCCGATCCTAATTATATGGCGCAAATTCGCCAAGGTGTTGTTGATCAATTAGTACAACAAGAATTACAAACTCAATTAGCTAAAGAGCTTGGTCTTCGTGTGAGCGATGAGCAGGTTAAAAAAGCGATTGTTGAAATGCCATATTTTCAAATTGGTGGAGAATTCAGTAACGACCGTTACTTACAAGTTATCCGTCAAATGAACTTCCAGCCAGATAGCTTCCGTGAATATCTTCGTGACGAGATGACTCGTGCGCAGTTAATCTCTGCAGTTGCTGGCACTGATTTTGTACTGAAAAACGAACTTCAGCAATCTATTGCGCTACAGCAACAAACTCGTGCTATCGACTATGCGGTATTAAGCAAAGAGTTGGTGAAAGATGAAGTGTCAGTATCAGATGAAGAAGTTCAGAACTATTACGACTTGAATCAAACTCAGTTCCAAGCTCCAGAATTGGTGGCGGTTAACTATATCGAGCTAAAAGCTGAAGATTTAGCGCCTGCAGAACCAGTTACTGAGGAAGCGTTAAAAACGTATTACGAAGAGCAAAAAAACCAATATCTTGAACCTGAAAGACGCCGCGTGTCACACATTCTTGTTGATGCAAGCGAAGATGCTGAAGCCGCTAAACAAAAAGCAGATGAAATTCTGGCTGAATTGAATAACGGTGCTGATTTTGCCGTTGTTGCAGAAGAAAAATCTGACGACGTGGTGAGCGCTGAGCTTGGCGGTGATCTAGATTGGATTGAAAGGGACATGATGGATCCGGCGTTTGAAGATGCAGCATTTGCGCTTGCCGCGGTAGGTGATGTATCTGAAGTGGTTGAATCTGAGTTTGGTTTTCACATTATCAAGCTAACGGACATTCAACGCCAACAAGCGCAATCTTTTGAAGACGTAAAAGACAACCTTCGTGCAGAGCTTGAAAAAGCAGCTAAGATCGATGCGTTCTATCAAAAGCAAACCCGTGTAGCTGAACTTGCTTTTGAAATGGCTGACTCGCTACAAGACGCTGCTGAAGCCGCTGGCGTTGAAATCAAATCAACTGAGCTGGTAAGTCGTAATGCGCTTCCTGAGCCACTGAATTCACCAGCGATAAGCAATACTATCTTCACGCCAGAGCTGCTAGAAGACCGCGTAAACTCTGAAGTGTTAGAAGTTGCACCAGAGCATATCGTGGTGGTTCGTGTTGCTGAGCATAAAGCGGCAGCGACGAAGCCACTTGAGGAAGTCAGCGCGCAGATCAAAACGCAGTTGAGCAATGAAAAAGCGTCGACATTAATTGCAGAGAAAGCACAGTCACTATTTGAGCAACTACAAGGTAGTTCTACTTTAGCTGAGATTGCCAAAGCACAAAATATCGAAGTGAAAAGCGTGACTGAGCTTAAGCGTCGTAGCTATGACGTACCGCCAGCTATCGCAGCAGAAGCATTTAAATTGCCTCAGCCTGGTGTAGCAGAAACAGAATCTGCACTTGTAGAGCTTGGTAATGGTGACTCGGCATTTGTGGTGCTGAAGTCTGTAACCACGCCTGAAGTTGATGGCAAAGTTGATGCGCAGCAGAAGCAGTCAATCACGGCTTCTTATGCAAACAAAAACTATCTTGAGCTACTAGCAGCACTTGAAGCTAAGTCTGAAGTGAAAAGACCACAGTTACAGGTCACAGAGCAGCAATAATCGTTTTTAGATAGCAGAAAGGCGCCAACACGGCGCCTTTTTTATGCCTTGTGAAGGGATATCGGTATTATTGAATATGCTCAAGTACGGTGCTTGCAACCGCTTGTGAAGACTGATAATTCTGGCCCGTCACTATGCGGCTATCTACCTTGATAAAAGACGCATCCCGCTCTCCATATACAAAATTCCCTCCAAGCTCTTCCACTTTAGGCTGAATTTGAAAAGGAAAATGCTTGAAATACGCTCTATCTGGATTTTCAAATGCGGTAGGGTAACCGGTGATTTGTTTTCCTTTGATGAGATACTCGCCATTTTTCAAGCGCAAATTAACGATACCAGCTGTGCCGTGGCATACAGCGGCAACAACACCTTGGTTTTGTTCATATATATGCATAGCAATACGCTGTAGAGTAAGGTTTTCTGCTACTTCATACATGGCATTACTGCCGCCTACATAATAGATTGCCGCATATTGGCTAGGGTCGACTTCAGCTGGGCGCATTGTGTTGCTGAGCGCATACATATAGTCAGGTTGGTAAAGGTACTTTTTATGTTCGCCGTTTGAAGTATTTATATAGCTCAGGTTTAGCGCGCCACCTTGTGTGCTGACAAAATCAACAATTAGTCCTGCTTGAGTAAATACGTCATAGGCACTGAGTAGCTCTTCGAAGCTCGTGCCAGCTGGCAGCTGACTATCGCCGTGAAAGGCCTTGCTTGACGCGACAATGAGCACTCGGCGACCTAAGTTCGTTACTTGCTCGGAAGTTAGCGTGGTTTGCTGCGCAGATTTACTGATGATTTTCCATGTGCCAGCTATTTTCTTTAGGAGTAGGTGATCGATGTACTGCACGTTTGACTTCAATATATCAATGCGGATTTTGGCCTGTGCAAGGTGATCATTCACGCTGATATTTAGAATTTTTGCGCGCCTGCCTGTGTCTTTTTTCGGACCTTTATACCAACTCAAATACTCTTTCAACGGGACTTGCCACATCGCTTGGTCTGACTTTTCTAAAATAAGTATCGCATCGGGATGAAACGCTTTTCTTATCATTTCAGGCTGGTTATTCGCGGTGCCACCGATGTAGTGGTTTAATGTAGCGGTAATTTTAGCGGTCTCATCCTCAAAAGCGATGGCGATGCTGGTTTGGATAAGTAGTAAAAATAACAATGGTACTAGTTTTGATAGGGTCATAAGCTTCTCCTGTAATGACTCAGAAGAAACATAAACTTATTTAATTAAAGCAGTCACCTAGAGTATATTTTAGGAGTCTGATAGTATGTTCTCGGAGTGCTTAAAGCTATTTGGAGAGTACCCCGTGAGCTTCTTAAATGCGGCAAAAAATGTGGATGCAGAATTAAAACCACACTCCAGTGCAAGGTGTTCCAGCGGCATGTTGGTGCTCGAAAGCAAGTGTTTCGCATATTCAACTCTCAAGCCATTGAGATATTGTTTAAAGTTACAATGATAGTGGCGATTTACTATTTGCGATAATTTGTTGTGGCTCGTGCCTAATCGTTTGGCCAATCGGGGGAGCGTTAAATCCGGCTCAGTAAATAGCTTGCTTTCTGACATTAGCGACTCAAGTTTGGCTATGAGCTGATTGTATTCATCGTCGCTTATGTGCGTATTGGCATATTTCTTTTCATTAGCAGTTGGTTTTCGTAGTAATTTGGGTGCGAAAAGGATGCTTAAATAGAGCACAAAGCTGAACGTGAGTGCTCCTGTGATGTAAGAAGTGAACGACGAAAAGAAATACGCGGCCCAAATGAGCCAGCAACCGCAGATCACAACCAAAGTTAGATGAAACTCAGCGTTGCCATTGGCGCTTTTGCCTATAGCTAGACGATAAAAAGTATAAGAACTTATCAGTAAATAACCTAGCCAAAAATAGGATGTGCCTTTGTAACCCCACATTTGCCAAATTTCAGGGTGAAGCTGATAGGGCATAAGTATACCAAATCCAATAATAAAACCGCTTAATGCCAAAAAGTGTATTGTTAGATAACGATTTTTGGTTTTACTGTAGCTTGCAAGTACAAAATTAAGCAGGCAGGGACCAAGCAAAAAGTAGGCACTCAAACCTATTTGCAGGATCGTTTTATCCAGCTCTGGGTTAAAGTAAAAAAGGACTGATTTACCAATTCGAATACAGAGTAAAATGAGGAGCACCGACACCCAGCGCAGTGCCTTTGCCTCCTGAAATTTTATTAGCAGTAGGGCGCTGAGAATAAAGCCATTAAACACCCCGATAAGTGAGAAGAAAAATAACAGATGGGCACTAAAATCCATTACTTATTCCCCGCGAAATTATGCTGATAGCAGCTTCTGCATGGTTTTAGATTTTGGAGTATTGAACACACGTTCGGTTTCGCCATATTCGACGACTTTGCCGCGGTTTAATACCAAAATCTCATCACTCATGTGACGAACCAAACTCAAATGATGTGTGATAAGCACGTATGCAAGTCCCGTTGCTGCTTGTAGCTCTAGCAGCAGATTTACGGTTTGCGCGCGTACGGATGGGTCTAATGATGACAACGCTTCATCCAATACCAGCACTTTTGGGTCTAAAATAAGGGCCCGCGCTAAGGCAACCCGCTGTAACTGCCCGCCACTAAACATATGAGGATAATAGTCTATGTGTTCGCCAAGTAGCCCGACGCGGCTGAGCGTGATGCGGATTTTCTTATAGCGCTGCTCTTCAGTGAGTTCTGTATTGTATTGCAGACAATCATCAAGCATATCCCCAATGGTGAGACCCGGGTTGAGCGAGCGAGTTGGGTCTTGAAAGATAAGGCGAATAGTACGGCAGTCATGATTGCGAATACCTGCGTCTTCTACAATTTGGCCATTCAGTAATATTTGTCCTGAGTCTGCCATGTCGGCACCGGCAAGTACTTTGGCGAGCGTACTTTTACCAGAGCCAGTCTCGCCTATGATCGCGAGGGTTTGTCCGGGAGCAAGCGCAAACGACACATCTCTGAGTACCTGTAACGAGCGGCGTCTGAACAGTCCTTGACGAGAAGTGTAGGACTTGTTTAAAGACTGTACTTTTAAGACGGGTTGCATTTTTGCTTCACCTTAATTAACGGAAAGTGGCAAGCGTAACTATGACCATGCGAGCGACTTTGCCTTGGCGTGACGACACATTCTTTTTGCGCTTGAGGGCATCTAGGCCCCAAGCGGCATCCTATGGGTAAATGCTGTAATGGTGGAATCGTGCCTTTCAAGGCATAGAATGCTTCTTTATGGCCGAGCCCTTGACCAAAGTCAGGTAAACTCTTAACCAGCGCCTGGGTGTAGGGATGCAATGGCTGTTTAAAAATAGCCTGAGTAGGACCTGCTTCAACCATCTGTCCGCAGTAGAGCACATGCATTGCATGAGACCAGTCGGAGATCTCTTCCAGCTCATGCGAAATCATTAATATCGACATGTTCTTAAGCTGGTTTAATGCCTTGAGCAATCGAAATACTTGCGCGCGGGCGGTACTCTCAAGTGCGGTGGTTGGCTCATCGGCAATAAGTAATTTAGGGCTTCTGGCGATGGCCATCGCAATCATGATCTTTTGACACATCCCCTCAGAAAGTTCATGTGGGTAACTGCTGCAGATCTTTTTATCGTCTCGGATCCCAGCTTTGTGCAATAGCGCTCGGACCTTTTCTTTTCGTGCTTTTCTACGACCAAAAAAGCCACCTTTTAAGACGCTATCGGGAATAGATTCCGCGACTTGGTCGAAAATGGTAGCGGTTGGGTCAAGGC
Organism: Pseudoalteromonas sp. XMcav11-Q; assembly: GCF_040104525.1. Taxonomy (NCBI): domain Bacteria; kingdom Pseudomonadati; phylum Pseudomonadota; class Gammaproteobacteria; order Alteromonadales; family Pseudoalteromonadaceae; genus Pseudoalteromonas; species Pseudoalteromonas sp. XMcav11-Q. Next base: position 420,064 of record NZ_JBECOX010000001.1, on the reverse strand, counting down.
TTCGACTTGGCTCTTGGTAAATCATCGCAATATCTTGGCTGACGAGCTTTCTGCGCTTTTCTGAAGATAAACGCATAAGGTCAACGCCACGCCAGTGCATGCGGTCTGCGGTTACTGTCCAGCGCTGATTGAGTACCCCCACAATGGCTTTGGCGATTAGACTTTTACCAGAGCCAGACTCACCGACAAGCGCATGTACTTCGCCTTCTTTAAGGCTAAGGTTGACCTTATCAACCGCGCGAATAACACCGTCTTCGGTACGTAGTTCAATGGTGAGGTTCTTAATGTCTAGTAATTGCATTAATCTGCCTTACGTTGTTTCAGCGCTTCACGCAGTCCATCACCAACCAAGTTGGTAGACAGTACTGCCAAAAAGAGCAATACACCTGGGAGACCTACAGTCCAAGGCGCTAGATAAATTAAACTTAAGTTTTCTTGGAGAATTGCACCCCATTCGGTCGATGGAGGCTGCGCACCGAGCTTTAAGAAACCAAGTGCCGCAATATCCAAAATAGCAGTCGACAGCGCCATGGTGAAGATAACCACGATATGCTCGTAAATGTTAGGCAGTATGCCACGGACGAGCAGTTTCCAGCGTGTTGCACCATCAAGCTTAAAGGCGATGATATAGTCTTTACTCAGCTCAGTGACCACTAAGTTTCTAATCGAGTGGATGTATTGTGGCAATAGCGCGAAGATAATTGCCCACACTGTATTCATCAAACCTGGCCCCAATATAGCAATGATGATAATGGCCAGCAGTAACGAAGGAATGGCGAGCGTAATATCCAATAAGTGATTAAGAAAGCTGGATTTTAAGCCTCGACTGGCGCCAGCAAGCGTACCAAGTACGACGCCGAGCGCCGTGGTAACCAAGGCTGCAATGATAGATAAACCAAACGTGTAGGTTGCTCCATTCATTAAGCGCGATAAGATGTCTCGCCCTAGATCATCTGTACCGAGTATAAAGCGCACATCGCCATCGTCATGCCAAGAAGGTGGTAGCAACAGGGCATCAGCATGCTGCTGGTTAACACCATAGGGCGCGATCAGCGGCGCTGTTAAAGCCAACACCGTCAGAGCAACAAACAGCCATAAACCCACTAGCGCAACGTGGTTTGAGCGGAATTTACGCCATAACCTAAATAAAGGTGAGCGATTAGACTCTTCGGTAAATAGATTAAACTTTGCCATGAGCCTGATTCCTTGCGAGCGGATCGAGTATCGAGTGAATAAAATCAGACAACATGTTGGCAATGATAACAAAGAAAGACACCGCGAGCAGTCCCCCTTGGATGGCGGGGAAATCACGTTGATAGATGCTTTCAATTAACCATCGACCGATCCCAGGCCAAGAGAATATCACCTCAGTGATCATCGCAAGTGTGATGAGCGTGCTAAATTGGAGGCCAATTTGTTTTATCACTGGAAGCAGCGCATTTCTCAGCGCGTGGTGGATGATAAGCTGGCTGCGATTAAGGCCTTTTGCTCTAGCTGTTTTAATATAGTTCTGGTCGAGGACTTCGAGCATAGAGTCGCGAGTAAAGCGGATCAAAACTGTCGTTGGGTACATAGCTAGCACAACGGTTGGCAGCGCTAAATGATGAAGTGCATCCCAAAATGCGGCACCACCATAGGGAAAATCTTCAAGATAAATATCAATCAGAATAAAATGAGTAACGGGCTGTATTTCATAAAGTAAGCCAATTCTACCGGACATGGGGAAAAGCCCAAGGCCCAGACAAAATGCCATAATAAGCAGCAGGGCTAACCAAAAAACTGGAATGGAAAATCCCATCAAGCTTAATGAGTTAATGAGCTTATCTGGCCACTTTTTATGATAAGCGCTGGCTATTACTCCACTTGGTACACCAATCAAGACTGCAACCGTCAAAGCATATAAACACAGCTCAAGCGTTGCTGGAAATAGATGTTTCACATGAGAAAGCACGGGCTGCCCTGATGATAAAGATAAACCCCAGTCGCCTTCAAACATACGAGTCATAAACGCGCCATATTGCACAAAGATATTTTCTTCAATACGATATTTTTCAACTAGCGCCTGCGTTTGGGCATAACTCGAGTTGACTTCACCACTGAAGTTAGTGATCAACTCACCAGGAAACAGGTAATTGAGGGCGAAAGTAAATATCGTTAGGGTAAACAACATAAAGCAAAGCAAGCTCAGTCGTCGATAAGCATATTTTGCGAACATGTTAGTCTCTCCTTGCCTCAGCGAGCGAAATACCACCAAATGGACGTAATGAGACGCCCTTGATATCAGAGCTAGTTGCTTGGAACCTTAGCCCGTGCGCAATTGGGACGAGAGGCAGTTGCTCAATGACCATTTTTTGTGCTTGCTGATAATAGTATTTTCTTTCTTCCATATCGTTGGTGTCTAACGCTTGAGTGAGCAATAAGTCAAACTCCGGATTACACCAGTTGGAAGGGTTTTTGCCACTAAATGTCGCAGTGCAGCTCAATAATGGGCTGAAGAAATTGTCTGGATCAGGTGTATCTGCGGCCCAGCCTAATAACACGCTATCATGCTCATGGCGGCCAACGCGTTCAATAAAGGTATTCCATTCGTACTCGACGATTCTGGCATTGACGCCAATATCACGTAGATCACGTTGAATAAGCTCAGCCATTTTCCGCGCGTTAGGATTGTAAATTCGCGACACCGGCATGGCCCATAAGGTCATGGAAAAACCACCCTCAAGACCAGCCTGTTTCAAATACTCTTTGGCTTTTTCAGGGTCATATGTTGGCATTTTTTGCTGTGCTTCAAATGCCCATGAAGAAGGGGGAAGCATCGAGCGGGCTAAAATTCCATTGTTGTAAAATACCGCTTGCATGATTTTTTCAAAATCTATGCTGTGCGCCAGCGCTTTGCGGACCAACGGATTATCAAATGGTGGCTTTTCGGTGTTGAATGCCCAGTAGCCTATATTCAGATTTGCGGCCTTTTCAACTTCTATGTCTTTTCTTTGCTCAAGCACGGTGAGCTGGGTAGCACTGGGGTGCGCCGTAATATCACATTCTTTAGTTAGCATTTTTGCGATGCGGCTAGTGCCATTGGTGGTGATATCGTAGACCAATTGTTCCATGTATACCGGGTGTTTCCAGTAATGCTCATGGCGATAATATCGGATCAGGTTATCACGTAAAAATTCACGGTACTTATACGGACCTGTGCCTACGGGCTTTTGATCAAAATCTTGCTTATGTTCAAGCTGTATAAGCTGATCGGCATATTCTTTAGAAAGAATGACAGCGAAGTCTGTGGCGATATTGGATAAAAAGCTACTTTCCGCGTTGAACAGATCAAAGCGAACGGTATGTTCATCCACTTTTTTTACTTGGCGGATCAGTTGGTCGAGTCCAATACTTTGAAAATAAGGATAATTTGCATCACCAACAAAGTGGTACGGATTGTAAACATCAAATAAACGGTTAAATGAGAATACCACATCATCGGCATTCATTTTTCTTGTTGGTGTGAAGTAGAGGGTATCGTGAAATTGGACATCATCCCTCAGGGTAAAAGTGAAAGATTTACCGTCATCGCTGACCTGCCAAGACGTTGCCAACTCAGGTAAGAATTCGCCGCTTTCAGGATCAATACTGATCAAGGTGTCATAAAGCTGATTGGCAATAATATCAATCGTAGACCCTGTTGTGGTCACTTGTGGATTAAATGACACAGGGTTCGCTTCTGCACAATATACTAAGCCTTGTGACTTATCATTCACTTTATTTGGCGTCTGATCCGTACAGCCAAATAAAGCGGTACACAGCACACCAAAAAACAATTTACGCACCACTATGCCTCTTGTTTTTAGTTTTGGTCCAGTAGGTTGTATTTTTTCAAATAACCTCTAAGTTGATGATACGTCAAACCAAGGTTTTGTGCAGTTTTCTTTTGATTAAATTGACTAAATTCAAGTGCTTTTTGCAGCATTGTGATTTCATAGTCGTTGGAAAGCGATTTTAAATCACAAGGGAAGTCGAATTCGAGGGCAGGATCTGCCTGTTGTTCGTTACTCGGTTGCGCTGCAGGCAAAGGCTCAACTTTATGAGTGGCTGCAGTTGTTGGCTGGGCATTTGGCGCTTTGATCCGTTGACTCGGCCTAAATGGGCTGGCAAAGGGGTCAAACACAATATCATGAACCGGAATTTGGTCATTGCCATGACGATATAAACTACGCTCCACCACATTTTTGAGCTCTCGTACATTACCGGGCCACGGGTAATCAAGCAGTTTCTCGATGGCTTTGCGGGTAAAGCCGCTAAATAACTCCCATCCTAAATCCCGAGCCATATTTATTGCAAAATGTTCGGCCAATAATAAGATGTCTTCTTTTCTCGCTCTTAATGGCGGTAAGGTGATGACGTCAAATGCGAGGCGGTCCAATAAGTCGTGTCTGAACTCTCCAGCATCGGCAAGAGTGGGGAGGTCTTCATTGGTAGCGCATACCAGTCGAGTATCTACTTTTACGGTTTGCTTGCCGCCAACTCGCTCGAACTCACCGTATTCAATTACACGCAAGAGCTTTTCTTGCACCATCGCAGAGGTATTAGCTAACTCATCCAAAAACAGTGTGCCACTGTTAGCGCGTTCAAATCGACCTTCATGGCGCTTGCTTGCACCAGTAAAGGCACCGCTCTCGTGACCAAATAATTCACTCTCTAAAAGGTTTTCGTTTAGGGCTGCACAGTTTAGTTTGACGTATTCCTGATCCCACCGCTCTGAGAGATAATGCAAACGTGCCGCAATTAACTCTTTACCTGTGCCACGCTCGCCAATAATAAGCACGGGCTTTTCTAAAGGAGCGAGCTGTGAAACCTTGTCTAGCACAGCTAAAAAGCTGTCAGATTGGCCTAATAAATTATCCTGTTGGCGAAAACGGCTCATATTGCCTAACTCTTAGTGGTTTTTACTAATAACTAGTGTATTTTAAAAAAAGTGATAACTAAAGGCTTTTTAAAAATAAAATAACATTATGATTTTATTGTGTTTTTAATTTTGTTAAAGTTGGCAAGCTATTTGATACATAGAAGTAAGCAATTTAGCTATTAACCAAAGAGGTAACCACTATGGGAATTTTTTCTCGTTTTGCAGACATAGTGAATTCTAATATCAATGCTATTTTGGATAAAGCCGAAGATCCAGAAAAAATGGTTCGCCTAATTATCCAAGAAATGGAAGATACACTAGTCGAAGTAAGATCGACCTCAGCAAAAACACTCGCTGAGAAAAAGGAGTTAACACGCCGTCTAGATCAGCTAAAAGCACAGGTAGATGATTGGCAAACCAAAGCAGAGCTTGCACTAAGTAAGGAACGTGAAGATTTAGCACGTGCTGCTTTACTTGAAAAGCAAAAGTCTGCGGAAGATGTTGCAGCCCTTGAAAAAGAGCTAGAGCATGTAGACACGCACATTGAAAAGCTGCAGCAAGAAGTCAGTACATTACAAGATAAACTGGCCGACGCAAAAGCGCGCCAAAAAGCGATTGTACTACGTCAGCGCTCAGCAGAATCTCGTTTAGAGGTGAAAAAGGCACTCGACAGCAGTAAAGTAGATGATGCCCTAAATCGCTTTGAGCGTTATGAGAGCAAAATCGATGGCCTAGAGTCGCAAATCGAATCTTACGATTTAGGTAAGAAATCTTTAGCGGATGAGATTGCTGATCTGCAAAAGAACGAAAAGATTGACGATGAGCTTGAACAGCTGAAAAAGAAAATGGCTGAAAAGTGAAAATAGTCGCACCTACTGTCAGGGTAGGTGCTAACCAACTACAATAATAACAGCCAGGTTGAAGGCAGGAGAAGATTATGTTTGACGCAGAAGTTTTAATGGCTCCGTTGATTATTTTTATGGTCATCGTGGCACCACTTTGGTTGATTTTGCACTACCGTAGCAAAAAGCAGGTAAGCCAAGGGTTAAGTGAACACGAGCATCGTCAGCTTATCGAATTAGCCAGCAAGGCAGAAAAAATGGCAGATCGTGTTGAAACGTTAGAAGCTTTACTTGACCAAGAGTCACCACAATGGAGACGCAAGTTATGAGTAGAGTAAAGCGAGAGCTATATCGTGACCCAAGTCGCGGCAAGATAGCTGGGGTATGCGCAGGTCTTAGCGATTACTTCAACATGGAGTTATGGCTTGTTAGGATCTTATTCATCACAGCCGTGCTATTATCAGGTGGTCCATTATTTATCGTCGTGTATGTGGCATGCTGGTTTATTTTAGATAAACGTGAAGTGACGCCAAACCGTTCACCTGATGCAAAAGATGAAGATAAAGTATCGGTGAAGTTTAAGGTGTGGCAAAAAGGCGAGCCGCCAAGACAGGCACTTTACGACCTAAAAGACAGATTATCACGACTTGATGGTCGCATTCAGAACATGGAACGCTACGTAACTTCCCCTGAATTTACGGTTAGCAGAGAAATTGACAAGCTATAAGGCGGTATTGGCCGCCTTGGCATTTTCTTGAGGGGCACTTTTCTACTTATGACTACGTCACGTTTTCGAACCCCATCTTCCCTAGATAAGTTAAAACAACAAGCCAAAAAAACGCTCCACCGCTCTTTTGATAAGCATATAAAGCTTGCCGTAACCGGGTTTAGTGGCAGCGGGAAAACCGCATTTATCACGGCTCTTATCAAGCACCTGACTACCCAAACGCGCACCGACAACTTACCGTTTTTAGATGTCGTGAGTGAAGGTCGTCTTGTTGCGTGTCGTCCTGAGCCGCAGAAGGCACTGGCGGTACCAACTTTTGACTATCAGCAAGCGATAACTTGTTTATTGGAAGAGCCGCCAACATGGCCTGCGTCAACCAAACGTATCAACACCTTAACACTGGCGTTTAGGTATCATAGTGAACGCGGACTCAAACAGCACTTAGCGCAAACCCATACACTATACCTTGAACTATATGATTACCCAGGTGAATGGTTAATGGACTTGCCGCTACTTAAAATGACTTTTCCCGAGTGGTGTGAGCAGCAATTTGCATTATTAAATAAGCCTAAATACCAGCCATTTGCACAAACGTTTTTACAGCTCCTCAAGCAGTTTGATGGGACGGAAGCGGTGGATGAAAGTAAGCTGAAAATGCTTGCACAAAGTTACCATGCGCTTTTAGCGCAGTTGCAGCGGGACACTCGTTTATCTAACTTGCAACCTGGCAGAGCGTTGATCCCAGGTGACCTTGAGGGAGCGCCAATATTGCTGTTTTTCCCGGTACAAGTTCACCCAAACGACATTACCGAGCATTCACAATATCAACAGCTTGTGGAGCGTTTTGAAGCCTACAAAAAGCAAGTCGTCGCACCTTTTTACAAAGATTACTTTTGTCAGTTTGACCGCCAAGTCGTGTTAGTTGATCTATTGGGTAGCCTAAGTGATGGCTATGACACACTGAAAGAGCAAGAAGTTGCGTTAAAGCAGATCCTCGCCATGTTTTCTCATGGTAAAAGTGGCTTTTTGTCTCGTTTATTTAACCCAAAAATAGATAAGGTGCTATTTGCCGCCAACAAATGTGATGGTGTCTTGAACGAGCAGCAGACCAATTTGACAAGGTTGTTAAATGAAATGCTGGTGGACAGCGCCAATGAGCTGCGCTTCAATGGGGTAACCGTGGACACGATGTCTCTTTCTTCGGTGAGAAGTGTTGAGGCGAGAGCGGTGAAAGAGGGGACGCAACATGTGCAATGTATCTACGGCAAGCCAGTCGGCGAGCAGCAGTTTATTAATTATGTGCCACCAACCCCGCCTGATCACGTTCCAAAAGCGCAGGCTTGGCCTCAAAATGGGTTTGAGTTTTTAGCGTTTGAGCCGCTACCTGCGAGGCAAGGAAACTTATCGCATATCAGGCTTGATCATGCTTTGCAGTTCTTAATTGGAGATAAATTAAGATGACAGATCAGACAAAATCTTACCAAGGCTCGGGTAGGCGCTTAAACATCGATACTGAACGCCAAGATGAGTCTCAACATTTGGGTGGTGAAGGCAAAGTTCTCGGCAACGAGCTGGTTGTGAGTGAAAGCCTTGATGCTGTGCCTGAACCCGAGTTACCGAAAATTGAACGTATTTACGAATCGCCTTGGCGATTTGGGTTTAAGCAGTGCTTTTTGCTTGCGCTATTAATACTTATCATTGTGGAAGCAGCACTGACCTTGATAGAGAGCTATGAGCAAAATATTCTGCTGTTTAGTCTATACACCACCGTGTTGTCTCTTGGTTTACTTGCGCTATTTAAGTTCTTATTTTCGGAAGTCATCGCACTTAGCAAGCTAAAACAACATCAGCAAATTAAGCATGATGCCCTGCGCTTATTACAGAGTGACCAAATTGGCGAGGCGCGAGCTTGGCTTGGGCCACTATTAAAAGCGCATCCAGAGCAAAAGGTTGCCGCATTTGAAGAGGCGTTACAGCCTCACCACACAGACAAAGAAGTCATCACTTTATATGAAAAAACTTTGCTCCGAGGCCAAGATGCTGAAGCTAAAAAGCTAATTCAGGAGCATGCAACAACATCGGCGCTCTTAGTTGCTTTAAGTCCACTTGCACTTGTGGATATGCTGGCGGTGCTTTGGCGCGGAGTCGTGCTGGTGGAAAAGATCAGCAAACATTATGGTATTCGATTAGCGTATCGTAGCCGCATCACCTTGTATAAAATGTTGTTGAAGCAAATGGTATTTGTTGGCGCAAGTGAACTGGTAAGCGACCTTGCTGCGACCAGTGTGGGGGCTGAATTACTTGGCAAGCTTTCTACCCGTTCGGCACAGGGCCTAAGTGCTGGGATATTCACAGCCCGCTTGGGCTATAAGGCGATGGAACTTTGTCGACCATTGCCACGCTTGGAGCACAAACAAAGTCTTTTAAAAAATGCGATTAGCTCAGTCGTTGATGTGCTATTAAGGCGTAGCAAAAAAGATTAAGCGGCAACAATTTTATACACCTCTTTAAGTAAAATTGGCTAGTCACAATAAGTGAACTAGCCGTCTCCCCATCTGGCATGCTTGTCTATTATTCTAAACTGCCCTACATATTGGTTATTACACAAAAACGACGCTAATCAATTCACTACCATGTTTATTTGGTTGGCAATAATAAAATCAGCAGGCAAGTATGAAAAAATTAAGAGATGACAGTCAGTGTATTCACGGACCCAATCATTTTGACGACCCACATGGGGCGTTAACAGCTCCTTTGTATCAAACCTCAACATTCCACTTTAAAGACGCAGCGCAAGGAGCCGCACGGTTTGCCGGTGAAGAGCCCGGCTATATCTATACTCGCTTAGGCAACCCTACGACGCGAGAGCTAGAAGAAAAAGTAGCTCGACTCGAGGGAATGGAAGATGCTGCGGCGACCGCCACTGGTATGGGGGCTGTGTCTGCATCGGTGCTGAGCTTTTTGCAGCAAGGCGACCATATGATTGCATCAAGCGCATTATATGGCTGTAGCTTCGCACTATTTGCGCATATGTTGCCTAAATTCGGTATTGAGGTGTCATTTGTAGACTTAACCGATGAGCACGCGTTACGTGATGCGGTACAGGAAAATACAAAACTATTGTTTGCCGAAACGCCGATCAACCCCAACATGACGGTATTAGATCTGAAAATGTTAGGAGAGATCGCTAAACAGTACGAGCTCTTGTTTGTCGTTGACAATACCTTTATGACACCGCTTTTACAAAAGCCTGTGAATTATGGTGCTGATCTTATTGTGCACAGCGCAACCAAGTATCTAAATGGTCATGGGGATGTGGTAGCAGGGCTCGTGTGCGGTTCAAAAGAGCACATAGAACTTATCAAATTAACCGTGTTAAAAGACATTGGCGCTACAATCAGTCCGCATGATGCTTGGTTAATCAATCGAGGGTTGAAAACCTTAGCTTTGCGTGTACAACGCCACTGTCAAAGCGCACAAACGGTAGCAGAGTTCCTAGAAGCGCACCCTAAAGTGAATAAAGTCTACTACCCTGGTTTACCTTCGCATCCTGGTTACCAATTTCTTGGTGAACAAATGAAAGGGGCTGGTGGGGTAATTGCTTTTGAAATCAACGGCTCACTAGAGCAGGGTGAACAATTTATCAATGCGACTGAGCTGTGTACGTTAGCGGTAAGTCTAGGTGATCCGGAAACGCTCATTCAACATCCGGCATCAATGACACACTCTCCTTATACACAAGAGGAAAGGTTAGCTGCGGGAATTTCTGATGGACTAATTCGGATTTCAGTGGGGCTTGAAGACGTAGAAGACATTATTGACGATCTTAAGCAGGCGTTTGATAAAATATAGCTGTAAGTTAATTTTTACAAAGGGGCTGGGTTTAGCCCCTTTTTATTATGTGTGTAATTTTAATTTTACAGGTGTGTATTTTATAGTTTACGAAAATGCTTGTTGTGCGAAATGTGATAAACGTGCGCACTATTAAACTTTCCTTCACTTTTACTTAGTATCAAAGTCACAAGTTGAAGCGCTCCGAACCATCAACAGGACGGCAATTGAAATTGCAAGATCATAAACTCGGGGTGAAGTAAGTGAGAATGTAAAATGGCTAAAGCAAGTAAATATGTATCTAAGCAGCCAGATGAAAATGGCGTTATTGCTTGGACAGATGAAGAGAACCAAATTTGGTCAGAGTTAGTTGCACGTCAGCTAGCGTGTATCGAAGGCAAAGCCTGTGATGAATATTTGGCGGGCCTTGAGAAAATTAACTTACCAAAAGACCGCATTCCACAACTAAGTGAATTAAACGAAGCACTAGCGAAAGAAACGGGTTGGCAGGTAGCACCAGTGCCGGCACTGATTGATTTTGATGAGTTCTTTCGATTACTTGCCAACAAACAGTTTCCTGTAGCGACCTTTATTCGCTCCAGAGAAGAATTTGATTACTTGCAAGAACCAGATATCTTCCATGAGATTTTTGGCCACTGTGCAATGCTAACAAACCCAGCATTCGCTGAGTTTACACACAAGTATGGTCAGCTAGGCTATGCCGCTGAGAAGAAAGATCGCGTATACCTTGCACGCTTATACTGGTTTACCGTCGAGTTCGGTTTAATGCAAACTGAGCAAGGTCTACGTATCTATGGTGGCGGTGTGCTGTCAAGCCCAGGTGAGACTCAATATGTTTACTCTGACAAACCAGAAATTAATCCGCTTAAAGTGTTAGATGTGTTACGTACACCTTATCGCATCGACATTATGCAACCTGTTTACTATACAATTAACTCAATCAACGACTTATTTGAGATCTCTAAAATGGATATCATGTCGCAGGTTGAACAAGCAAAAGAGCTAGGGTTATTTGAACCTAAGTTTCCGCCAAAAGAAAAACTAGCAAGTTAAGGAATTATCAATGTCTGATTTAAGTGCACAAAAATGTGAAGCGTGTCGTGCGGATGCGCCTAAAGTATCAGATGAAGAACTAGCGGTTCTGATCAAACAGATCCCTGATTGGGTACCTGAGGTACGCGATGGTATTATGCAGCTTGAGCGTGTTTACAAGTTTAAAAACTTTAAACAAGCAATTGCGTTCACAAACAAGGTGGGCGATATGGCTGAAGAAGAAGGCCATCACCCAGGTTTACTTACCGAATGGGGTAAAGTGACGGTAACGTGGTGGAGCCACTCTATCAAAGGTCTTCATAAAAACGATTTTATTTGTGCCGCTAAAACTGACGAAGTATTCGCAGCACAGTAGGTCGACATTTATGTCGACAAATATCGACAACCCCATGTCATATTTCGACCTACAAAATAAAAACGGCGCTAAACAAGCGCCGTTTTTATTCATCATTTAGGATAAAAGCCAAGAAAACGTTCGTCTTTTCATTTTCCAAGCAAATACAACTAGCGTTAGCAGACATAGATTAATCTATTTTTATCCCACCCTCAGGCTACGTAAACGTAGGGCTAATTATGCCATTAGTCCACAAGATAGCGGTTGCAGCAAGAATGATGACTAACAGCACTAGGCCACAAGTCACAACCGAGCTGGCATAAATAAAACCGCGCTCTTCAGGAATATGCATAAGAATAGGCACGCCCGTATAAAGCAGATAAACGGAGTACGCCAGTGCAACCATCCCAACCGATACGACAAACCAAAGCTCAGGATAAAATGCCGCAAATGCCGACATAAACATTGGCGTTGCCGTGTAAGCCGATAACTCTAGAGTTTGTGTATAGGTCGGTGTTGAGCCAAAAGTGATGGCCATCCAGTGGGCGAGATACGCCAGAATAAAGACGCCTGCAATTAATGCGCAGTACATTGCAACACCAATTAATATTGCCGACTCATGAGTTAAATAGACAGCATCCCCAGTACCAACACTCCAGCCTAAGTAGACCGAAGAATAATACCCCATAATGCTTGGGATCAGCGCAACAAGTGCGATATGTGACAAACTGTAAAACATACTTTCGTGACGGTTATCGATTGTTTGCCACTCTTCGTGCGGGTGAGCATATAAGCCCCATAGATGATTAAAGATCATAGTTAGCCCCTCAAATATAGGTTTGTACTATTTTTGTACAATTCAATTAAGTTATGAGAGATGAGTTAATTTTTGTCAAGAAAATGTAGTTGAATAGCAATATTACTATTTTCAGAATGATCTAAAACTTCTTGGGGAATAGCCTTGTGGTGCACCTTGCAGCGAGAAGTTATGATAAAATGGCGCAAACACATTAGTCTTTTGTTGTTATGTTAGAAAAGTACACAGATTTACTTGCGCCTATTAACCAATTTTTAGGCTGTGAAACCCCGCAAGCTTGGATTGAAAAAGCAAAACAAAGCGAGCACTTACCATTGTTGCTTATCGATCATATGCATTGTGAGTTAAAAGCGGCACAAAGTGCGGCCTTCTTAATTCGCAAATATGCAATAGATGATGCGTCTGCAAAAACATTGTTAAGTTGGTTGCAACCCTACGAAGATTTTATTTATCGCAGTGTTGGTGATGGCGAGTTTTCAGGCAGTAAAAATGAATTGATTGGTGAGTTAACTGCACGACCTGAATATGCTTACAATCAAGATATCTTGAGTAAGATGGTGAGGCTTATCAAAGAAGAGCTACATCACTTTGAACAGGTGCTAGAAATCATAAGGGCACGTGATATTCCTGTTGAGTACGTACAAGCATCTCGCTATGCGTCTGGAATGATCAAACATATTCGCACCTATGAACCCGCAGCTCTGGTTGATAAACTGATCATTGGTGCCTACATTGAGGCTCGTTCATGTGAGCGTTTCGCTAAACTTGCGCCACACTTAGATCAAGAAATTGCTAAGTTTTATGTGTCGCTATTGCGCTCTGAAGCTAGACATTACCAAGACTATATTGATTTGGCGCATCAAGTAGCCAACGCAACCGATCCTAAGCGCTGTGACGTAGCTGGGCGCATTAAACTATTTCAACAAGTAGAAAACGAGCTTATCAGCTCGCCGGACCCCGATTTCAAGTTTCACTCAGGTGCGCCTATTTAAGCACTAAATTTATTCAAAAGGATGGCAAAGGAGCTGCTGTTTACCACTTTCGTCAACGACGATATATGAACTTTGTGAATACCAATCGCCAAGCACAGTGCGTACCTTACCACCTTGGTAGGTGTGCACTTTTGGTCTGTGGGTGTGGCCGTGGATCATATTGTCTACGCCATGTTTTGCGAACATTTCAGCCACTGCTTCTTCGGTGACATCTAGAATCTCGAGGGGCTTGCCTTTTTGGTTTTCAATACTCTTACGTCTTGCATTTGCAGCGACTCTGCGACGATACCAAAGTGGCATAGCAAGCATCAGCCTTGGCCACCACCAGCCGCGGCTCTTCCTGCGAAACTTTTGATAGGCTTCGTCTTGTGTACACATCTCGTCGCCGTGCAAAATCACCGTTGGTGTGCCGTATAGATCTATCACCGCTTGTTCAGGTAGCAAAGTCATTTGGCATTCGTCAGCAAAGGCTTGTTTGATTAAAAAATCACGGTTACCGTGAATAAAAAATACTTGAATGCCGAGGTGACTCAAGCTTCGCAGTTTTTGTGCAATACTCAGGGCGTAGGGGTCTTTTTCATCGTCTCCAATCCACACTTCAAAAAAATCACCCAGAATATATAAAGCGTCGACATCGGCGGTCATATGATGGTCGAGAAAAGCGAAAAATGCGTCGGTGATATCAGTGCGGTGCTCGGTTAAATGCAAGTCGGCGATAAAATAGGTTTTACCCATGGGACCTCAAAACTAATAAGGCCAGCATAAATACTGGCCTTGAATAAAAAGTAGGATATTACTCAGCAACGTATGCTTTTTCGATGATCACATCTTCAAGCGGTACGTCTTGGTGGAAACCAGAAGAACCAGTAGCAACACCTTTAATCTTATTTACTACGTCCATGCCTTCAACAACTTCACCGAATACACAGTAACCCCAACCTTGCGATGTTTCGCTAGAGAAGTTAAGGAAGTCATTGTCGTTAACATTGATAAAAAATTGTGCAGTTGCAGAGTGTGGATCTGGCGTACGTGCCATTGCTAGGGTACCCACTTTGTTTGCAACACCGTTGTTAGCTTCGTTTTTGATCGGTGCTTCAACTGGTTTTTGTTCCATACCCGATGCGAATCCGCCACCTTGAACCATAAAACCGTCGATTACACGGTGGAAAATAGTACCGTTATAAAACTCGCTATTTACGTAGTTTAGGAAGTTAGCTACCGTTTCAGGCGCTTTGTCAGCGAAAAGATTAATACGGATTTCGCCGTGATTTGTTTCTAAAACAACCATGTTAGTGTCCATCGTGTTGAATGATAAAACCCTATTTTATATCAACTGGGCTTTTGTGAAAAAGCATTCCTTAAAAATCAGCGTAAAAAATCAAAAAACTGCCGTAATTTGTTATTAAAATCTAGAGGCGCTGCTATGCAGGTGGTATGATTAAAAGCACTTTTGTTAAAAAATGAACCGTACTTAGGAAGAAAACTACATGTTGCAGATTTTCAACACACTCACTCGCCAAAAAGCCCCTTTTAAACCGCTCAAAGAAGGCAAGGTTGATATGTACGTGTGTGGTATCACTATCTATGATTTCTGTCATGTAGGACACGCACGCACTTACGTTTCATTTGACGTAATGAACCGTTATTTACGTTATTTAGGTTATGACGTCACGTATGTGCGTAATATTACTGACGTGGATGACAAAATCATTAAACGCGCCGCGGAAAACAAAGAGTCGATTAATGACCTAACCGTTCGCATGACCAAAGCCATGCATGAAGACTTTACTGCGTTGAATATGCTGCCTGCGGATATTGAGCCGACGGTAACAGGGCATATGGACGAAATCATCGAGATGATCGCGCGCTTGATTGAAAAAGGCCATGCTTACGTTGCGAAGGACGGGGATGTATTGTTTGATGTTTCAACGTTTGAGCAATATGGTCAGTTATCTCAGCAAGATTTAGAAATGCTACAAGCGGGTGCACGCGTTGAAGTAGCGCAAGACAAAGATGATCCACTTGACTTTGTATTGTGGAAAAAAGCCAAAGCGGGTGAGCCTGCGTGGCAATCTCCGTGGGGCGAAGGTCGTCCGGGTTGGCACATTGAATGTAGCGCAATGAGTTCAAAGCATTTGGGTGAATTTTTTGATATTCACGGTGGGGGTTCAGATTTGCAATTCCCGCACCATGAAAACGAGATTGCCCAATCTTGCTGCGCAAATAATGGCCGTTATGTGAACACCTGGATCCACACCGGCATGGTACAAGTTAACAAAGAGAAAATGTCTAAGTCTCTTGGCAATTTCTTTACCGTACGTGAAGTGCTAAAAGCTTTTGATAGAGAAACAGTACGCTATTTCTTAATCAATGGTCATTATCGTAGCCAGCTAAACTATTCACAAGAAAACCTTGAACAAGCACGTTCGTCGCTTGAGCGTATTTACACTGCGCTACGTGGCGTTGAGCTGGTGGAAGTCGAGCTTAAAGGTAATGTTTACGCTGAACGTTTTGAGACAGCAATGAACGACGACTTTAACACGCCAGAAGCACTGCCAGTGATTTTTGAATTATCAAAAGAAGTGAATCGCTTAAAAGAGAGTGACGCAAAAGCTGCAGGTGAGCATGCATTTATTCTTGTGAAACTCGCGGAAGTCTTAGGTATTGCGCAGCAAGACCCTGAATCTTTCTTACAAGGTGAACAAGACGACGACGAAGTAGCGCAAATCGAAGCATTGATTGAAAAGCGCCGCAGCGCTCGTGAAAATAAAGATTGGGCTGCAGCGGATGAAGCGCGTGATGCGCTAACTGCCTTAGGCGTTGTGTTAGAAGATAGCGCGGGCAAAACAACTTGGCGTAAAGCTTAACCTTCTTGGTACCAACACGATACGCAAATAAAAATGCCTTCACATCAATCGGTGTGAAGGCATTTTTATTTATAACACTACTATTATTTTTAAGGCGTTAATGTCGCCTTAAACTCAGGTGCTTTGCGTGCATTAGTCAACTGTTCGAAAGCATAGGCAAGCTTGATTAATTTCGCTTCGCTATAAGCCTCAGCGAAGAAAGAAATACCCAGCGGTAGCTCGTGATGAAAACCCATCGGTACTGTAATGCTTGGATATCCTGCAATCGCCGCGGGAGATGACGACGAGGCTGAGAAGTTATCACCGTTAATGATATCGATACTCCAAGCTGGGGTATTCGTTGGTGCGATAAATGCGTCAAGGCGATGTTCTTGTATTATTTTATCAATGCCTTGTTGGCGGGCAAATTTTTTAACCAAAGCTTGGGCTTCTTGATATCGGTGTTCTGTGATATCGCCTTTCTTTGCTGCTTCCTCTATCAAATATTGATCAAAGTACTTAATGGTGGAGGGATGTTGCTGGTTGAATTGGATGAGCTGGTTTAGGTTTTTTACTTTTACCTGCTCTGGTGTCTTGGCAAGGTAAGCATTGAGATCATGTTTAAAGTCATAGAGCAAAATATCCAATTCGGCGGAGCCTAAAGCTTCCAGCTCAGGTAAGTCTAACCCTTCAATTATTTCTGCGCCATTTGCTTTCATGGTTGCAACGGCTTTTGCAAATACCGCTTGAACTGCTGGTGGAAACTGACCTACATGACTGGTGATAGCAATTCGTTTGCCTTTGAAACTGGCTGC
The DNA here is from genome assembly GCF_040104525.1 of Pseudoalteromonas sp. XMcav11-Q. NCBI lineage: Bacteria > Pseudomonadati > Pseudomonadota > Gammaproteobacteria > Alteromonadales > Pseudoalteromonadaceae > Pseudoalteromonas > Pseudoalteromonas sp. XMcav11-Q. The sequence goes on along the minus strand of NZ_JBECOX010000001.1, from coordinate 402,886 downwards.
ATTTAAGCCTTGGGTAAAATCAATCGGCTGTTTTGCATCGGTAACGATAGCATTGAGCAATAAGGCGGCGCCCATCACCGAGTTTGCCATAGGGCCAGCGCTATCTTGGCTATGACTAATAGGAACAATGCCTTCACCAGAAACCAAACCGACAGTCGGTTTAATACCTACAACGCCATTATGTGCTGAAGGACAAACAATAGAACCGTCAGTTTCCGTACCAATGGCGAGCAGTGCAAGACCTGCGGAGACGGCAACAGCAGAGCCGGAACTTGAGCCACATGGTGTTCTGTCTAACACATACGGGTTTTTGGTTTGACCACCGAGCGTGCTGTAGCCGCTCGAGCTGAAACTTGATTTAAAGTTTGCCCATTCACTTAAATTGGCTTTGCCAAGGATGATAGCGCCGGCTTGTTCTAACTGGATGATAAGCGGTGCAGCTTGGGTTTTGACGTTGTGTTGCAGGGCGAGCGCGCCTGCGGTTGTTGCCATTGGCGCCCTGGTGTCGATATTATCTTTAACAATAACTGGCAGGCCATGAAGTGGCCCTCGATATTTTCCCGCGAGTATTTCGGCATCAAGCTTTTTAGCGTCTTGTAAAGCGTTGGGATTGAGCGTGATCACGGCATTGAGCATAGGGCCACTGTCGTCAAGTTGTGAAATCCTTTTTAAATAAAACTCAGTGAGTTGCGTTGCTGATAAAGTTCGATTTTGTATTTTGGTTTGTGCTTCGAGCGTGGTAAGGTCCGCAAGCGATTGACTATGAGCCGGCAACGCAAGCGCGAGACAAGTGGTTAAAGCGAGTAGGGACTTTTTCATGACGTATTTTACCAATCCGCAGTAGTATTTTTGTTATTTGTTTGTCCTTTATTTAGTCACGAGCCCTGTAAAAGGTCAAGCGAGTAGCTTGAACAAAGCATGATTTAGGCGTCTTTAAAACTTGTATTTTTGCTGCTCGCCACACACACTTAACTTCACGAGATAACAAAAAATATAACCATGATAAAAGCACCAATAGATATAGACGTAGATATTCCGTGGCTTGACCAGAAGCTATTTTCATTAGGTAAATTTTCATTAGAGGTGGGAGAGGCACTCTCATTTATCGCGGTGATCGTTGCAACTTTGGTGATCTCCAAGATCCTGCGACTAGCATTTAATCGTCTCGCGTCAAGACAAGGGGTGATCCAGCATACCTCAGCCTATGTGATAGGCAGGATCATTCACTACATCGTGTTATTTATTGGTCTTATTATTGCGCTGACGGCGTTAGGAATAGAGATCACTGAATTAGCGCTTGTTGCCAGTGCGCTCGGCGTTGGGATTGGCTTAGGCCTACAAGGTCTGGTGAATAACTTTGTCTCAGGTCTGGTGTTACTGCTAGAGAAAACAGTCAAAGTCGGGGACTTTGTGGAGCTGACCAACGGGGTGGTGGGGGAAGTGATAGCCATTCACATGCGCTCAACTTGGATCCGTACAAATGACAACGTCGACCTGCTTATTCCTAACTCGGAAATGGTGTCAAATACAATTACCAATTGGACAATGTCAGATAAATATCGTCGTTTCCGTATTCCTTTTTCGGTGGCCTACGGCAGCGATAAAGAGAAGGTGAAGCGTGCCGCATTGGAAGCGGCCAAAAATGTCCAATATACCTTGAATACGCCGGGGCGAGAAGCAACGGTATGGATGACAGGGTTTGGTGATAGTAGCTTGAATTTCACGCTAGGAGTTTGGGTGCAACCTGAGCAGGTAAAGCGGCCAACGGCGCTGGTTTCTGATTACCTCTGGGCTATCGATGATGCCTTTCGCAAATATCAAATCGAGATCCCGTTTCCACAGCGCGATCTTCATTTACGCAGTGGCTTTTCTATGGAAAAGCCTGATGAAAGCTGAGTGTAGAATAACGGCTAGGGTGCTAGCCGTTCGTGAGTTTACTCACTGAATGATTTTAACCACTCGTTGCGGGAATGGAATTTCGATTTCCGCATTTTTAATCGCGGCAAACACCGCTTTATTCACTTCTAATTTAGTTTCGATAAGTGAAGTCGTAGGCACCCAGTAGCGGTAACTCAATATCACTGCACTGTCGGCAAATTCCTCAATCCCCACCTGCGGCTTAGGGTCTTGACTGACCTTAGTATTATCAGCGAGTACCTGATTGATAAGCGTTAATGCACCTTGATAATCAGCATCATAAGCTATTCCTATTTCACCTTTAACCAGAGAGTTTGCAAATGAGTTATGGAGAATTTCTCCCACCACATGTTTATTCGGGATAGTGATCTCTACTTTGTCTTCGTTGATGAGCGTGGTATGTCCAAGCTCAATCATTTTAACTTGGCCGTTAACCCCTTTGATGCTGATGGTATCGCCAATCACAAATGGGCGGGTAGCAATGATGGCAAGCCCTGCGCCATAGTTTGCCAGCATACCTTGCAGCGCAAGACCAGCACCTAGGGACGCGGCACCGATGGCGGCAACAAACGGTGTGATACTTATGCCAACCTTGCCAAGAGAAATAATCACAAACATGGCAATGATAAGCACTTTGATCACATTGCCAATAAAGTTGGTTAAAGCAGGATCGATATTGTGTTTTAGCATCAAGTTTTCAGTCGCTTTAGACAGCTTTCTTGATAACCACAAACCGAGAAGGAAGATGAATATCGCAGCGAGCAATTGGAAACTGTAAGTCACCAGATACTCTCGAATAATGTTGTAATAGTGTTCTATTTGCTCGATTTCTTGATTGATCACAGTCGTATCCCGAGTTATTAAATTAGAGTAGCCAACCAATGATAAAACAAAGGCACCCAAAGTGCAGTTATCATGGCGGTAATTGTCATCGCCGCTGAAGCAAAAGCGCCAGCCATGGGGTGATGCTCTATCGCTGCGGCTGTGCCTATCGCATGGCAAGCAACACCAAGCGCAGTGCCTTTCGCTTGCATATGGTCAACTTTACACCAGTGCAAGATATGTAGTCCAAACACGCCACCAAATACACCAATTAGTATCACCATAATCGCTGCAATAGCGGGGATCCCTCCGAGATAATCACTAATGAGTAAGGTGATTGGTGTTGTAACCGACAGGGCCGCCATTGAAGCTGAGAGCTGCGGATCGGCTGCAAAAAACTGGCAGATAAGAAAAGCGCTTAACGTAGACAGTGAAACACCCAACCAACTGGTTAAGCACAATGCAAAAAATACCGGTTTAATTTGGTGAAATTGTTTATACAAAGGGTAAGCGAGTGCAACGACAGCTGGCTCTAACAAGTAATGAATTGGTAGCGTTGCTTGTTGATATACCTTGTAGTCGAATTTCGTGAACAGTAGAAATGCCGAAATGGCCAAAATGCAGATCAGCACAGGGTTCAATATCGGTAAGGAGATGCGCTGATATAGTTTGCGAGCACTAAAAAATAATAGCACAGTGAGCGCTGACGCCATAATCATATTAATCACGAAACTTGATGCTCTTAACGATAGGGCTTAACAATACAAGACTTATTGTTGGTACACCAACTAGCAATAACAGTAGCATAAGCCATTGGGATTGAAACAAACTGAGATGCTCTACCAAGCCCACTCCCGCTGGAATAAAAAACAGCGCCATGTATTTTAAGATGGGCTCTGCTGCGGGGGCTAACCATTCTACTTTAATGATTTTTGTGGCAAGGAGTATGACAAGAAACACCATGCCAAGTAGGGCGGCTGGGATCTGTAAAGCACTAAGCTGAATTATCCACTTAGCGCTGAAGAGGCACGCTAAAATGATGGCAAAGCCTAGTGCAAATTGTAATATCAACTTCGCTCTGTGTACCATTAAATGTAAATCCTTAGCGCTGTAATGGCTCTAGTATGTATGATGGCTCATTGTACGCTTTCGTATTGCGATGACCATTATACTTTGGGCAAACAGGCATTCAATCTAGCCTCACCACTTCATGCGAGGCAAAAATGGCTTTTTATTATCATCTGCTACAGAGGCATTCTTCATTGCAATTTTGGTATTTTTAGCGGCGAGCAATTTAATTTGTGACCACGTTTCTAACCACAATAGTTTACGTGCGGGCTGGTTGTAGGCTCGATTATACACTTTCTTAATTGCTGCAATGGCATCTGGCGAGCGTGCGGTAAATTGAGAGAGTAACTCTGAGAGTCTAGCGTCAACATCATCACAGATCTCGGTAATGAGACCGTCCTTTAGTGCTTGCTGGGCGTCTATTCGCTGTGCATGGACTGTCATTAGCAATGCCTTATCCTTGTTCATTGTGGCAGGCAAAAGTAAGCTGCCGCCCATGTCAGGGCAAAGTCCCCATTTGGCTTCCATAATGGCAAACTGCGCACTGCTGTCGGCTAAACGAATATCTGCACCTAATGCAATATGACAGCCTCCGCCTAAACAATTGCCTGTGATCTTGGCGATGACAGGAACAGGCAAAGTTTGCCAGCCGAGTACGACTCTTTGTACTAAGTTAGCATTGCCAGGTAACCACTTTTTAAGTAGCTTGATGATCCTAGAAGGTTTATTCAGCACGCTTTTTACATCTAGGCCAGCACAAAAATGTGCGCCTTCACCTTGGAGAACGACAGCCCTAATTGATTTGCTTTTTCTAATTTTCTTTATTGCATTATCTAAACCAACAAACATTTCAACAGACAGCGCGTTTTGTTTTTCTGGTCGAGATAAGGTCACAAATGCGATGTTGTTCGCTTCGGAAAATAAAATCATGATGAGATGCTCCCTGCGGGTTTTGTGCGATAGTTTTAGAGTAATAACTCAAAAGCGACGTAACATTCAACTTTTACCGATAATTTGTTCGTCATTTAGCGTTATTTTCTGTTTGATTATCGCGACTATGTATTTATGTTTTACCTCATTTTGCTATCATTGCGCCAACTTTAAAACAACAGGCTAGCGTCCATGACAGCGAGACTTTGTAGCATCGAAGAAGCCACTCACCAAGCATATGATATCTTCCTTGAGTTGGCCCCGGATAATCTTGAAGAACACGATATTAATATGTTCAACGAACATCGTGAAGAGCGTGGCTTCATTGAAGAAAGTGAGCCGGACGAGAGTTGGTCGAGCATCACTGCGTATGAACAAGAAGCAGAACCAGAGCATTTCGTACAGGTTTTGGTTGGTATCGAGTTTGATGACTCGGATCAGGTGTACGCAAAAATCTTGATTAGCAGAGATTTAGATGCACCGTTTTGTCATATCATATGGAAGCAATAACCGGAAAGTAGTTGCCAGTGCCGTTTTTTAGAACTTTCGCCTTATTTGCAATTGGCTTGGTTTCGCTACCAAGCTTAGCTACGGATCCATTCGAAGATTTTCACGAATATGGCAAAATGCCCGATGACGAAATTCATCAAAAACACAAGGGCGAAATGCTGTACGGCGACGTTGAATTTGGCTTTATCGTTAACAAAGGTAATACGCAAAACACGTCATTTAAGTTTAAAAGTAACCTTTACCAAGATTTCCCCAAGTGGCGTAATCAATTTAAATTTAATGGCCTTTATCGCCGCGAGCAAAATACAGAAACAGACGTCGAAGATGTCTCAGCGTCGCGCTATTTTGGCTCTGCGCAAGGTAACTACAAGCTAGGAGACGATAACGCTTCGTTCTTTATGTACGGTGACTATGAGCGTGACAGGTTTAACGGCAAGGAATATACCACGACATTTGCGCTCGGTTATGGCAATCGTGTGTACGAGGGACGAAAGAATACTGTAGATATCGACGTTGGTCCCGGTATGTCCATTTCTCGTGTGGATAACGAAATCGAGCTTGAACCGGAAGAAGATAGAACCGAGCAAGGCCAGCTTTTGCGTATGGCATTGCAGTGGGAAAGAAACGTTTCAAAGCGTACCCGCTTTAATCAAGACGTCAGTTTTGAGCAATCGCTGTCAGGTTTAAACTCCCGATTGTTTGCTGAGTCTGCGCTAGTCACACAAGTGATTGGCGGGATTGCGCTGAAGTTTGCGTTTATTTACCGTTATAATTCGCAGCCAGAAAATGAAAAAGAAAAGGTAGACACCGAACTTGGTGCTACATTAGTTTACAGCTTTGATTAAGAAGACTATCGATGTATAAAAATACACAGTTTGCATGGGTTATATGGCTGTTTCTAGCCTTTATCGCCAGTTTTACCATATTGGCAATTTTCCTAGCTGGTAGCAATCTCGCCTTTGTTGGCTTTTTGGTGATCCTCGCGCTTGTTGCGTTTATTTTTTACGGCTTAACCATTCAAGTGAACCAAGAGCAACAAACGTTAAGCTGGTGGTTTGGACCGTCGGTCGCCAAAATGACCTTAAAGTTTGACGATATCGATTATGTTCAGCCTGTGACTAATTCTCTACGTCATGGCATTGGCATGCGGATCAGTACAGACGGTTGGGTATACACAGTTGCTGGATTCAAGGCACTCGAAGTGGTGATGAAGGACGGCACTAAATATCGCTTAGGAACTAATGACCAAGCTAACTTGGTTACGGCAATGGAAAGTAAACTTAAACAAGAAAAAAGCGCTGAATGATCAGCGCTTTCTATTAGTAACTCGACTAATCTTAGTGGTCGTGACCACAACCGCCTTCGCCATGAACGTGGCCGTGGGCAACTTCTTCTGCTGTTGCTTCACGTACTTCAAGCACTTCAACGTCAAAATTCAGTGTGATCCCAGAAAGTGGGTGGTTCGCGTCAACAATGACTTCTTCGTCTTCGATACCAATGATCACAACGATTTGGTCGCCTTCATCAGTGGTAGCTCTAAATTGCATACCCACTTCGATTTCCATGTCTTCAAACATTGATTTAGGAACAGCTTGAGTCAGTTCGTCAAAGCGCTCACCATAACCTTCTTGTGGCTCTATGGTCACACTGAAAGTGTCACCAGCTTGTTTGCCTTGTAGGGCATCATCAAGACCTGGGATCAGATAGCCTGAGCCAAGCATCGCTATCACAGGCTCATCATCAAATGTGCTATCAATCGTGTTGTTGTCTTTGTCTTGAACTGAGTAGTGGATTGTCACTACCGAGTTAGGGCCAATAATCATATAAGATCCCGTTAGTTGTCTTCTAAAGAATAAGGTAGAGGTTGAATAGTAAGACTCACCTCTGGTGAATTTTTTGCTCTTAGCACCGCGTCTTGTGGTGTGTCATTTGGCATCACAGCTAGCGCATAATAACGGCCGCTGTTAGCATCAAAGGTTTGTTGAATAACCTTGCCACCACGACGCCAGTTGTCTTCAATCTGCAGTTCAATGTCTGCCTCTTCGATGCGCTCTGCAGCATTGCCTGTCACTATGTACATGGCACGTTTGTTTTTACCAAGATAGCGCATACGAGCTACGGTTTCTTGACCAGTATAGCAACCTTTCTTAAAGCTGATCCCGTTAAGGGCTTGAAGGTTAACCATTTGTGGTACAAATTCGTCCACGTGATCTGCATCAAGGCTTGGCTCACCTGCTAAAATGCTGGCCGCAATAAACGGTGCTGGATTGCTTTGTTGTTCCACGTCCGCGGGTAAACTTGCGCCTTCGAACGCGATGAAAACAAAGCGCTCGTCTGCGAGTTTTAGCAGCTTGCCGTTGGCAACATCAACAGCGCTTGCGTCAGACGAAAGCTCAACGTCAAAGGCAGTAGCAAGCGCTTTACTGTCCTGAGTCATTAAGCCAAAGACTTCGCAGTCAGCAAAATCAATGTCAACTTTGGCAAAAACGCCGTACTTTTTTAGCTCACGAAGTGATGCTTCAGCTTCGGCTACACCTGCAAGCATTAAGTAGTCGTCTTGATAGCGAGTTAAGCGCGACACAGACCAAAGTTTGCCTTTAGGGCTACAATGCCCAGACCACATAAAATTATCTTCTTTGATAAGGTTAATGTCTTGAGTAACCTGACCGTGCAAATAGCTAAGTTTATCTTGTCCTGAAATGCGAATAACCTTGAACGGAAGCGCATAAGCACGAGCAATTGACATAATGTTGATCCCTATTAAAGTGTTTTCGTCATGTTACCGTAAAATCATAAGTGGAGATAGGGACGGACGATTTCAATGTGCCATTTCTATAAGTTTTATGGCATATGTCCTGCACAGTGGGTATAATTTTCTCAATAGTTTATGAGGGGTTAATCAGTTTATGGTTGAGTTACTGCCTAAAGCTCGAGTTAAATGGGCTTGCCGTCGTGGCATGTTAGAGCTGGACGTTATTTTAGAGCCGTTTGTTGAGCAGGCTTATGACGCGCTATCCGACGAAGGTAAGTACGTGTTTCAGCGTCTAGTTACCTGTGAGGATCCAGATTTATTCGCTTGGTTTATGGGTCATGAAGAATGTCCAGATCCAGAGCTAAACCGCATGGTTAAGTTAATCCTTGATCGGATCCGCGTATAGAATCGACTTTCAACACAATCTTCAGAACCACACCTTCTTTGTGGTTCTTTTTTCTTGCCTCGCTTTTATCCTTTTTCTGCTGTTTCCTGCGCTGTGGTGGTTAGTCGCAATCGTATTCGCCGTGACGGGTTATTGCAGTTGGCAAACTGTTTTATCTCGTACGCCAAAGGCAGGTACTGTACTCATGCTCCCGAAGGAAAACTTCATTGAAATACAGTCGCAAACGATAAATTGCAAAGGGCAGCTTATTGGTGCCACCATATGGTTTGATAGTCAAATAGCGCTAAAAATCATGGATGCGAACCAAGCTAAGCAGCAGATATTTTTGACTCGACAGGCAATACCAGAAGCGGACTGGCGTTTACTTTGTCGCACTGCGCTGCAAGCCAATTAGAAACAGCGACCAGAGCATGGCGATAAAAATCAGCACATGCTCTACATGCAAATATTATTATTTTGTCGGTGACAAAACGGTCGGTGTGGGGTTTTCAGCCATGTCTGGGAAGTCAATGGTGTAGTGCAGTCCGCGGCTTTCTTTACGTTCTAACGCGCTGCGAATAATCAGTTCGGCTACTTGTACTAAGTTACGTAATTCGAGCAGGTTGTTACTCACTCTAAAGTTGGCGTAATAATCGTGGATCTCTTGCTGCAATAACTCAACGCGGCGTAGCGCACGTTCTAACCGTTTAGTTGAGCGAACGATGCCAACATAATCCCACATAAACAATCTAAGTTCGTGCCAGTTGTGGGTGATCACTACTTCTTCGTCCGAGTCGCTTACACGGCTTTCGTCCCAATCTGGTAACTTAGATGGCTCAGGACGATTATCGATTTTAGCTAAAATATCTTTTGCGGCTGCGTGGGCAAACACAATGCATTCTAACAACGAGTTACTCGCCATGCGGTTTGCGCCGTGTAGACCTGTGTAAGCCACTTCGCCGATTGCATATAAATTGTCGATGTCAGTACGACCGTTAAAGTCAGTCATAACACCACCGCAGGTATAATGCGCCGCTGGCACTACGGGGATTGGCTCTTTGGTGATATCTAAACCAACACTTAAGCACTTAGCATAAATCGTAGGGAAGTGCTCAATGATGAACTCTTTGTCTTTATGTGAGATATCCAGATAGACGCAATTTGCACCCAATCGTTTCATCTCATAGTCGATGGCACGGGCGACTACATCGCGAGGGGCGAGTTCTTCGCGCTCATCAAAGTCAGGCATAAAGCGTGTGCCGTCAGGACGTTTAAGCAGCGCGCCTTCACCGCGCATGGCTTCGGTTATTAAAAAGTTTTGTAGCTCAGGGTGGTATAAGCTGGTTGGATGAAATTGGTTAAACTCCATGTTGGCCACACGACAACCCGCACGCCACGCCATTGCGATGCCGTCACCCGAAGAAACATCTGGATTTGAGGTATACAAGTAGACTTTACTTGCGCCACCCGTTGCTAAAGCGACAAACTTAGCCGAGATGCTCTCAACTCTATCCGCTTTGCGATTATAGACGTAAACGCCTTTGATATCGCTTGAGTCACCATATTTATCTTTAATGAGATCGATGGCGTTGTATTGCTCTAGTATATTAATTTTTGGGTGTAACTGTACTTGGCTAATTAATGTGGTTTGAACGGCTTTACCCGTTGCATCAGCTGCGTGCAATATACGACGATGTGAATGTCCACCTTCGCGGGTTAAATGAAAGCGCTCTTTCCCTTTGCTATCCACTTCCATATCAAATGGTACGCCTTGCTCAATCAGCCACTTCAAGCAATTTTTTGCATTTGAGGCGGTATAGTGCACCGCATCGCGGTCACATAAGCCAGCGCCTGCCGCAAGTGTGTCTTCGACATGTGATTCGATACTGTCATTTTTCTTATCGAATACTGCGGCAATGCCACCCTGAGCATAAAGTGTGGAGCCTTCTTTTAACGCCCCTTTGCTTATCACGGTAACTTTACAGTGGTTTGCTAAAGAGAGCGCAAGAGAGAGTCCAGCAGCGCCACTGCCAATAATGACTACATCAGTATTGTGGTGAGTCGTATTTTTCATATTCGAAGATCTTTACTGTTTTTGCGTTTAATTCTGCTATTTATACCACATCTGCTATCATAGAAGGCAGAGAGTTTGTTCCGTTTAATGAGAATCATTTAGAACATTTTGTGTGACTGCTAATGGAATAATGCTAAAAAGCAGCCAAGAAACTAGTACGCAAAGATGGATGAATTCGTTTATTTTAAAAAAAAATACAAAAAAACAGAACTTTTTATTCAGTACTAAGTCAGAGTAGCTGTGAATGATGGCAACTAGATACGATTTAGAAAAGCAAAAAGAGGAGTACCGGCTCGAATGAGCGAGCAGGATTTAGATCTAGATATAGTTAAACGCGTTCAACAGGGAGATAAAAACGCATTCAACCTGTTAGTTGCCAAGTATCAAAATAAAGTCGCAGCGCTGATTTCTCGTTATGTAGCGAATCAAGGCGATGTGGCAGATGTGGCACAGGAAACGTTCATTAAAGCTTATCGAGCGTTGCCTAACTTTAGGGGCGAGAGCGCATTTTATACTTGGTTGTATAGAATCGCGGTTAACTGTTCAAAAAATTATTTGGTGGCGCTTGGTCGAAAGCCGCCAGCAAACGACGTAGATGCGGAAGAAGCTGAGTTTTATGATGGTGCAGACCAATTAAGATCGAACGCTTCACCGGAAAATCTATTGTTAAGCGACGAAGTGAAAGCAGTGATTTTCAAAACTATCGAGCGCTTGCCTGACGATTTAAAAACCGCAATTACTTTGCGTGAAATCGAAGGTATGAGCTACGAGGAAATAGCTGTCATTATGGATTGTCCGGTAGGTACAGTTCGTTCGAGAATTTTTCGCGCAAGGGAAGCGATAGATAACAATTTGAACCCATTAATAGGTGAGTCTTAATATGGCACAAGCTGAAAAACAAGTGACAGAAGATTTAACGACATCGCAAATTTTTGACGGTGATCTGTCACTCAACGCTGAAACTGATGTTCGTTTAGACGAACAAAAGTTTGCTCGGTATGCCTTGATTGGTGATGTAATGCGTAGTCAAAAGCAAGACACACTTTGCATTGATATCACCAGCAGCTTTGCAGCGGCACTTGAGCAAGAGCAAACGTATAGTGAGCCGGCCCTTGAGCAAGTGAAAGAAACGACGCCGAAGAGCAATGTGATTGAGCTAAGTACATGGCGTAAGCCGTTTGCACAAGTGGCTATCGCGGCAAGTGTGTCATTGTTTGCTGTGCTTGGGGTCAATACGCTAAGCACAGATGCGACTTTACCTGCGGGCGATACGTTACAGTTGCAATCTACTCCTTTTGCTGGAGGCGTTTCTCCTGTGAGCTTATCAACTGAGCCTGCGCTTGAATCAGCGGCTAAAGGCATTAGAGAGTTACAGCAGCAACGTATTGGTGCATTGGTGTTAGAGCACCAAAGACAGTCACGCATGGCGTATGCGCTGCAGCAATCTGGTGAAAACAGCACCGCTGAAAAGCAAGAGGAAAAAGAGCAATAAATGAGAGCACTGTTAGTTGTAGTAAGTGTATTTTTCTCTAGTTGGCTGTGGGCAAATGAAAGCGTATCAGCCAAACAACTGCTAAAAGACATGGCCGAAGCGGTGCATCATAGAAACTTTGATGCATCGTTTGTCGTGGTGAAAGGAAAATCTATGGAGCCTTACCGTTGGCTTCATGGTAACCAAGATGGGACTGAATTTGAGCTTTTAAGTTTGCTCAATGGTGCTGGACTTGAAATGATCCGCATTGGTGACAAAGTGACTTATTTTGAACCAAAGTCTGAGCCTTACACCATCCAAACAGATTCGATAGCAGGTCCTATTCCCGAAGTTTTATTCAAAAATATCGACAGCCTCAAAGAAAGCTATGATTTTGTCTTAGGTGGTAAAGGTCGGATTGTTGACAGACCTGCTCAGCTTGTCAGGTTAGAAGCAAAGGACGACGCTAAATACAACTATTGGTTGTGGATCGATACCGAGTCATCTCTGTTGCTAAAATCCGCTTACGTAAACCAACAAGGCGAATTGTTAGAACAGCTTCAGCTTACCCATATCAGCGTGACTGAAACTCCGGCCGAGCAATTGTTAGAACTTTCACAAAAACAGTTTCCTGAAGCCGTATCTGGGTTGTTGAAGACACTTGAGAATGGCACAAAAAACAATTGGCAAATTGGTTGGTTACCTCAGGGCTTTGAGCTGCTAAAATCTGACAGACATAAGTTAGATTTAAACAATGAGCTGGCAGACTACTACTTGTTTTCCGATGGCCTTGTTGATATTTCGGTATTTGTACAACGTCCTTTACCGGGCCAGCGCCCAAGTGGAGCGCTCTCGTCAGGTGCAACAACGGTGTACGTACACAACACAGGTGCGTTTGACGTATCCGTAGTTGGAAATATTCCAGCAATGACCGCAAAAGCAATCGCTGAGTCTGTGAAAAGACCTTTATGATAGAACAAACTCTGACAGTTGCCGCCATAAAAGGCGCAACTGTCTACTTAGAAGCGCAGCCAAAACCCGCTTGTGAAGGCTGTAACGGCAAATGCGGCTCCCAAGTATTCGCCAAACTCTTTGGCACCCACAAAAAACAATTCCCTGTAGATTTGACGGAATCTGTCGAAATTGGCCAAAAAATTAAGTTGGCATTAGACGACTCTAATGTGGTGAAACATGCGTTTTATGTTTACATGATGCCATTACTTTTTGCTTTTGCCGGCATGTTTATCGCAGCCCTCGTACTTGGTCTCAATGAACCTTTGCAGATACTTATTGCATTTACGAGTGCAGCACTCGGTTTATTTTTCGCCAGAGTCCAAGGGGATAAACTCAAACATCAGGTAAAAGTGATAAAAATTTACCCAATTAGCCTACCAATAACGCAAATAGATGGTGATTGTACTAAATAAAATGTAAAATCGAGGCCTTAATCTCTATTTGTGACTAACAGAAGTATTGAATCCAGTATATGAAGCATATCCGTAACTTTTCTATTATTGCCCACATTGACCATGGAAAATCGACGCTATCAGACCGCTTAATCCAAGTTTGTGGAGGTTTAACAGACCGCGAAATGCAGCAGCAGGTACTGGATTCGATGGACATCGAACGTGAGCGCGGCATTACCATCAAAGCACAGAGTGTAACGCTTAACTATCAAGCAAAAGATGGTGAAACCTACCAGCTAAACTTTATCGATACACCAGGACACGTTGACTTCACTTATGAAGTGTCGCGCTCTCTTGCCGCTTGTGAAGGTGCGTTATTGGTTGTTGACGCGGGTCAAGGTGTAGAAGCACAAACACTAGCGAACTGTTACACCGCGCTTGAGATGGACTTGGAAGTTATTCCGGTACTAAACAAAATTGATTTACCACAGGCTGATCCACTTCGCGTTGCCGAAGAAATTGAAGATATCGTTGGTATTGAAGCATTAGAAGCGGTGCGTTGTAGTGCGAAAACGGGGATCGGCATTGATGAAGTGCTCGAAGTGATCGTACGTGATATTCCGCCGCCAGAAGGTGAGCCAAATGCGCCACTACAGGCACTGATTATCGATTCATGGTTTGACCCGTACCAAGGCGTAGTGTCATTGGTACGTATTAAAAACGGTGAATTAAGAGCGGGCGAGAAGATCAAGATCATGTCTACAGAGCAAGCTCACCAAGTAGATAAGGTTGGTATCTTTACACCGAAGCAGACCAATACTGGGGTGTTGAAAACGGGTGAAGTAGGCTTTGTTATCGCAGGTATCAAAGACATCCATGGTGCACCAGTTGGTGATACCATTACCATGGCTCGTGATTCTGCAACAGACCGTTTGCCTGGTTTCCAAAAGGTGAAGCCTCAGGTATACGCGGGAATGTTCCCAATTTCATCTGATGACTATGAAAACTTCCGCGATGCGCTTAATAAATTGAGCCTCAACGATGCATCACTATTCTTCGAGCCTGAAAACTCAACAGCACTAGGCTTTGGTTTCCGTTGTGGTTTCTTAGGTATGCTGCATATGGAGATTATTCAAGAGCGCCTTGAACGTGAATATGACATGGATCTTATTACCACAGCTCCAACGGTAATCTATGAAGTAGAAACTAAGCACGGTGTGGTGAAAATCGATAATCCATCGGATTTACCGCCAGTAAACGACATTATTGAAATTCGTGAACCAATTGTTGAAGCAAATATTCTCGTTCCGCAAGAGTATTTAGGAAATGTGATCACGCTATGTGTTGAAAAGCGTGGTATGCAGACCAAGATGACCTATCACGGTAAGCAAGTTGCGTTAACCTATGAATTGCCGATGTCAGAAGTGGTAATGGACTTCTTTGATAAGTTGAAGTCTACCAGCCGTGGTTTTGCATCACTAGATTACAACTTCAAGCGTTTTGAAGCATCAGACATGGTGCGTGTGGATATTCTGATCAATGGTGACCGCGTTGATGCACTTGCAATAATTGTTCACCGCGACGGTTCACAAACGCGTGGCCGTCAGTTAGCTGAAGCGCTGAGAGAATTGATCCCTCGCCAAATGTTTGATATTGCTATTCAAGCTGCAATTGGTAATCACGTCATTGCGCGTAGTACAGTTAAGCAGTTACGTAAAAACGTAATCGCAAAATGTTATGGTGGTGACGTGAGCCGTAAGAAAAAGCTACTGCAAAAGCAAAAAGAAGGTAAGAAGCGTATGAAGCAACTTGGTAACGTTGAAGTGCCACAAGACGCATTCTTAGCAATATTGAAAGTAGGTAAGTAACAGGAAATACAAATGGCAGGTTATTTTTCAATTTTATTGGTGCTACTCACGGTCGGTTCAGGCCTTATTTGGTTGATCGATCATTTGGTGTATGCACCAAAAAGACAAGCTAGGCTTGCTATTGCGCAAGGTGCGTCTGACACTCAGTTAGATGCCGACATCATTGCGGAAATCGCACCTGAACCTGCCATTGTTGAAAACGCGAAATCAATTTTTCCTATGATTGCCGCAATCACGATTTTCCGTTCGTTTATTTTTGAACCGTTTCAAATTCCATCCGGCTCAATGATGCCAACCTTATTGGATGGCGATTTTATTCTAGTGGAAAAGTATGCTTACGGGATTAAAGATCCAGTGTGGCGTAGCAAAATCGTTGAAACGGGTACCCCTGAGCGCGGTGATATTGCGGTGTTCAAGTTTCCGCTAGACGAGAGAATTGACTTCATCAAACGTATTGTTGGTTTACCGGGCGACCACATTGTTTATCGCAATCGTCAGCTTTACATTAAACCTAAGTGTGAAGACGGGCAGAGCGAAGCAAACGGGTTGACGTGTGGCGAATATAACAAGATTGATGTAGACATTGTAAATCGTGACGAGTTTACGCAAGGTCCAATGCAGTTAGTGCGTCTAACCGAGCATTTGCCAAACGTAGAACATGATATTTTAATTAATCCTGAAGTGTTAGAGTTAACAGATCGCTACTATCAACAACCAGGTACTCGCCGCGATGAGTGGGTAGTACCAGAGGGAAGTTATTTTGCGATGGGTGATAACCGTAATAACAGCCAAGATAGTCGTATGTGGGGTTTTGTACCTGATGAAAACTTGGTTGGAAGAGCGGTATTTATTTGGTTAAGTTTTGATTTTGATAATGGCCCAGACAGCATTTTGCCAGGGTGGGTTCCAACTGGTGTTCGTTTTGAACGCCTAGGTAGTATTCAGTAAAAATGAAAAGAAACGTAGAAGAACTTTATAATAAAATAGGGTACAACTTCTCTGATAAGGCGCTGCTTGAGCAGGCTTTGACGCATCGCAGTCACAAAGGCCAGCACAACGAGCGTCTCGAATTTTTGGGCGACTCTATTTTAAGCTTTGTGATTGCAAATGCTTTGTATCACAAGTTTCCAAAAGCGCGTGAAGGTGATTTAAGCCGCATGCGTTCAACGTTAGTGCGTGGTCAAACTCTGGCGGAATTCGGTGTGGAATTCGCGCTGGGTGATTATCTGCGCCTAGGTCCAGGTGAGCTGAAGAGCGGCGGTTTTCGCCGTGAGTCGACGCTCGCAGATGCAGTAGAAGCCATAATTGGTGCCGTTTTCTTAGACTCTGACATCGACGTGTGTAGAGATTTGGTACTAAGTTGGTACGAATCACGCTTAACAGCGATTTCACCTGGTCATAATCAAAAAGACCCGAAGACGCTGCTGCAGGAGTATCTACAAGCTCGAAAATTACCTTTGCCGGGCTACACTGTAATAGATACCAAAGGGCAAGCTCACAACCAAACATTCACGGTCGAATGTATAGTGGAAGGGATGGAAAGTATAATTTCAGTAGGCAGCTCGCGACGTAAAGCTGAGCAAAAAGCTGCCGAAAAAGCGCTTAAGATATTAAAGAATGACGCTTGATACACATTGCGGCATGATTGCCATTGTCGGTAGACCTAATGTAGGTAAATCGACACTATTAAATAAATTGGTTGAGCAAAAGGTAAGTATTACCTCGCGTAAACCACAAACCACTCGTCACCGCATCATGGGGATCCATACAGAGGGTAACTATCAAGCGGTGTACGTTGATACACCAGGACTTCATATTGAAGAAAAGCGTGCAATTAACCGCTTAATGAACCGAGCAGCATCAAGCTCAATCGGCGATGTTGAACTGGTTATTTTTGTCGTAGAAGGGACGCATTGGACGCCTGATGACGAAATGGTACTGGCTAAAGTTAAAGACAGCGGTCGTCCTATCTTGGTGGTGATGAATAAAACCGATCAGGTAAAAGATAAAGACTTGTTGATGCCACATATTCAGTGGTTGAGTGAACAGGGGGATTTTATCGGGATCGTACCTATCTCTGCGAAGCAAGGTAAAAACGTTGATATGATCAGAGAAGAAGTGCACAAGCGTTTACCTGCGTGTGAATTCTATTTCCCTGAAGATTATGTTACCGATCGCTCGATGCGTTTTATGGCGGCAGAGATCGTGCGTGAAAAGTTGATGCGCTTTATGGGCGATGAGTTACCGTACTCGGTGACGGTAGAGATCGAACAGTTTAAGTGGCAAGACAACGGCGTTTGGCAGATCAACGCGTTGATCCTTGTTGAGCGCGAATCGCAAAAACGCATGGTGATCGGCAACAAAGGCGAAAAGCTCAAAGTTATCGGTCGCGAAGCGCGTAAAGATCTTGAGAACATGCTAGACAACAAGGTCTATCTCGAATGCTGGGTTAAAGTGAAATCTGGCTGGGCAGACGACGAACGTGCTCTTCGTAGCTTAGGGTACGGAGAAGACTGATTGGATAGCGACTTTCGACAGGCCTATCTGTTACATCGCAGACCTTACAGCGATTCTCAGGTACTGCTTGACGTGCTGGTCGAAGGCGTTGGACAACTTAAAATGCTTGCCCGAGTCAAGGGCAAGCAATCCCTCAAACATAATGCCCAGCTGCGGCCATTTTCATTACTTTTACTGCAATATGCAGGCAGATACGATTTTAAATACCTAAACCGTTTTGAACCCACAGACAACCAAATCCAACTCGTTGGGCGGCAGCTATATTGTGGTTTGTATCTCAATGAATTAACGCAACGCGTGGTACCAACCAACGAACCGCTAGAGCAGATCTTTGCGCTCTATCAGCTACATTTAATGCGTTTGGCCCAAGATGAAGATGTGGAACCTATCTTACGTAGCTTTGAGTTGCAATTGTTAGGTGAGCTGGGTTTCGGGGTGGAACTGGAATTTGACGCTGAAGGTAATCCAGTGCGGCCAAAAGCCGCGTATAAGTACGTATCTGAGTACGGTTTTATTGCAGTCGGTCGTGAACCTGATACGATACCGGGCAGTATGTTATTGGCCATTGCCAATCAAGATTTCCAAGACCTTGCCGTGAGAAGAGCGGCTAAGCTATTAACACGAAAATTAATGGCGCCGCTGGTTGGTAAGCAAGGGCTGAAAAGTAGAGAACTATTTATTTCAAAGAAATAATACCAATTTAATCAAAAGTATAAATCGGTAAATTGGTATCGCAGTAATAGGTGGGTGATCCACTTGCTACGTCATATTATCAAGGGATAAACGATGAAAGATATTTTACTCGGCGTCAACGTAGACCATATTGCAACGCTTCGTCAGGCGCGAGGCACTAGCTATCCTGATCCTGCACATGCAGCTGCAGTAGCTGAGCACGCAGGTGCCGACGGCGTTACTATTCACTTACGTGAAGACCGTCGCCACATTCAAGATCGCGATGTTTACGTGATGGCAAAAACCATCCAAACACGTATGAATCTAGAAATCGCAGTAACTGACGAAATGCTCGACATCGCTTGCGAAGTAAAACCTGAATATGTTTGCCTAGTGCCAGAAAAGCGCGAAGAGTTAACCACGGAAGGTGGCTTAGACGTTGCGGGTAATCTTGATAGGATCACAGCGGCAACTCAGCGTCTAGCTGATGCAGGTATTAAAGTAAGCTTGTTCATTGACGCGGACAAAAAGCAGCTAGATGCTGCAAAGCAAACCGGTGCGCCTTACATTGAGATCCACACTGGTGCTTATGCGGATGCTGAGAGCGACACCGAAATGAGCGCTGAGCTTGAACGCATTCGTGAAGGCGTTCAGTATGCTCATGGCTTAGGTCTTATCGTTAACGCTGGTCATGGTTTGCATTACCATAACGTTAAACCGATTGCACAAATGCCAGAAATCTACGAACTTAACATTGGCCATGCCATTATTGCTCGAGCGGCAATTGATGGGCTGGAAAAGGCAGTACGAGATATGAAGCGTTTGATGTTAGAGGCGAGACAAGCATAACGCTTAGTGGTAAAGAAAACGAAAGGGCTGTGTAGCCCTTTCTTTTTGCCTTGTAATCGAGTTAATACAGTTGGTATCAAAATGAAAAAAATGGTGTTGGTCTTTGCAAGTTGTGCCCTTGCACCACAACTTAGCGAAGCGACAGAGAACAACGAATTTGAAATCATCACTACTACGGCATCCAGATTGGCTGAGACGGCAGGAGAGCGTCCTGTAAGCCTCTCTTTGCTAACAGAAGCTCAATTAGATGATACAGGCGTCACGCATATCGAAAAGGCGTTGAGGCTCGTTGCTGGCGCAAATGTACAACATGGTAATGGTCAAGAGTATCTACCTGCATTGCGCTCACAAGTGCTCTCTGGTGCAGGCGCATGTGGCGGCATTTTAATGGCTGAAGATGGTATTGCACTCAGAGCCGCAGGTTTTTGCAATATTAATGAACTCTTTGAATCGCACTTTGAAGCAGCTGAGCGTATAGAAGTGCTAAAAGGGCCAAACAGCGTATTGTATGGCTCGAATGCGGTGCATGGAGTGGTTAATGTGATTACTTCAAACAGCATTCAAAAAACACCTAGGGTAGCGTTAGATATCGGCTCCTATGGTTATAGCCGAACTCGAATACAAGCTGGCGATAAAGCCCTTGGCTTGGGCGCAGCGTTAACCCTTACAAAAGATACGGGTTATCGTGACGATGAAAGCGTTGAGCAACAAAAGTTGAGCGTCAAACATCAATATGAAGGTGAGAAGGTTGGTGTCGTATCTGGGATGACATACACCCACTTAAATCAGCAAACTGCGGGTTATATAACAGGAGTGGACAGCTATAAAAATAAGCAATTGGCAAAGCAAAACGAAAACCCTGAAGCATTTAGAAAGGCAGAGTCATTTAGAGCTTGGACAGAAATAACCGGGCACTTTGATGATAGCAACACCGTACTGATAAAACCTTATGTACGCTGGCAAGAGATGGAATTTGTTAAGCATTTCTTGCCGGGTAAGCCGTTTGAAGAAAATGGTCAAACTGGTGTAGGGCTGCAAACGCTTATACACACTGAATTAAGTGACTCAATACAACTAGATTGGGGAATGGATGCGGAATATACTCAAGGCGAGATGTTGCAGTATCAGCCTACGCCGACTGAAGGCTCTGCATTTTTGCGCTCAACTATTCCCACAGGAAAGCATTACGACTATGAGGTAGATGCAAGGCAACTCGCGCCTTTTGCAAACCTCAGTTGGCGACAGGGTAACTGGTTAGTTGAACTGGGCGGTCGTTTTGAGTCAATGAAGTACGATTATCGCAACTTTTTGCCTACTGGGCGCACCAAAGAAGATGGCTCGGTGTGTGCAATGGGAGGATGTCGTTATAGTCGCCCAGCCAGTGGCAGAGATAGCTTTGCTTATTTTTCACCAAAATTTGGCCTAAGCTATGCGTTCACTGAGCGAAATATTGCCTATGCTAACGTGTCTCAAGGCTATCGCGCACCACAAACTGCCGAGCTTTACCAATTGCAGCGAGAGCAGGTAAAAGCATCGCTAGAGGAAGAAAAGGCGGACAATATCGAGCTTGGCCTAAAAGGGAGTGCAGATAGTCTTGGCTATCAGGTCGCGATTTATGACATGGAAAAAGAAAATTTGATCTTCCGAGATAGTGACTTTTTCTATATCAACGATGGTCGCTCAAGACACCGAGGTGTGGAGTTGGAGCTGAGTTATTCATTCTTAGCACATTGGCAACTAGATCTCGCCGCAACGCGTGCTAAGCATACCTATGAACAAGATAATATTCTTGGTGGCATCAATATTAACGGCAACGATCTAGATTCAGCACCAAGGAGCGTCATTAACGCCCAATTACACTGGCAAGCACGGGATAATCTCAGTTGGTCTTTAGCTTGGCACCATGTAGGAGAGTATTTTACTGACCCCGAAAATCTTCATCGTTATTCTGGTCACGATTTACTGAGTTTACGAGGAAAGTGGCAGGTAAATCCGCATTTGGCGTTGACGATGAGAGTGAAAAATCTAACCGACGAACGTTATGCTGAGCGTGCCGATTACACTTCATTTAGTGGTGAAAGGTACTTTCCTGGGCGGCCAAGGAACATTCTAGTGTCACTGGACTACCGCTGGTAATAGATGAAAAAGGGAGCAGAAAGCTCCCTTTGTGAAACTATCGTGATATTTAGTCGTCTAGTGAGCGAAGTAGTGCATTGATCCCAACTTTTTCGCGGGTTTGCTGATCTACTTTTTTCACAATAATTGCTGCATACAGGCTATGAGAGCCATCTTTGCTCGGTAGTGACCCTGGTACTACCACTGCACCGGCTGGTACGCGACCATAATGGATTTCACCAGTTTCACGGTCGTAAATACGAGTACTTTGTGAAATATAGACACCCATGGAGATAACGGCACCTTCTTCAACAATTACACCTTCTACGATTTCAGAACGCGCGCCGATGAAACAGTTATCTTCAATAATCGTTGGATTGGCTTGTAGCGGCTCTAATACGCCACCAATGCCCACACCGCCAGATAGGTGTACGTTTTTACCGATCTGTGCACACGAGCCTACGGTTGCCCAAGTGTCTACCATAGTGCCTTCATCAACATATGCACCAATATTAACGTAGGATGGCATTAGTACCACGTTCTTACCGACAAAGCTGCCTTGACGCGCTACCGCGTTTGGTACTACGCGCATACCACCTTGTTGGAACTGCTCTGGCGTATACTCTGAGAATTTTAATGGTACTTTGTCGTAAAACTGGTTAACGCCATCGCTCATTGGTTGGTTGTCACGAATTCTAAAAGACAGGAGTACCGCCTTTTTCAACCATTGATGTACAACCCACTCACCACTAATTTTTTCAGCAACACGCGCTGCACCTGAATCTAGCATTTCCAATGCGTTGACAATCGCTTGTTTTACTTCGTCTGATACCGTGGTTGGAGTAATGGTATCGCGGTTTTCCCACGCGGTTTCAATAGTCGTTTTTAAATCAGACATAAATTCCTCGTTAATCTGTTTCAGCATTTAATTTTTTGAGTAGGGCGCGATGAAGCTCTGCTTTTTGTACTTCATCTAGAGCCTTGTAATCTTTGTTTGAGACGACGAAAAAGTCTTCTGCGCGTTCGCCGACGGTTGTAATGCGCGCGGCATGAATATGTAGTGAATAGGCCTGAAATACCTCAGCAATTTTAGTCAGTAACCCCGGAATATCAATGGCCTGAATTTCAATAAGGCTACGGTTTGCTCTAGCATGAGGGCGCAAGATAATTTTTGGCCTAATATTAAAATCTTTAAACTTCTGTGAGCGATTCTTTTTGACTCTGATTTTCTTTTTTGGGTCTTTTAAGAGCGTCTCTAAGCCTCTCCTGATCCCCGCTGCACGACTGGTGCTGAGTGGGTCGCCATTCACTTCTAGGATAACAAAACTAAAGACAACATAGCCATCTTTTGTGGTCATGACCTGAGCATGCTGGATCTGTGCTTTTTTAGAACCAATTACACTGACTAGCTTGGCGAATAGCGCCGATTCATAAGGACTGTATACGAATACTTGCGTCCCGCCATGCATGGGCTTGTTAGAGACGATCACGCTTGGCTGACTTAAATCATCAGACTGTAATAAGTGCTCAGTATGCCAAGAGATCTGCTGTTCACTAAAGGCAGTAAAATAATTGGCCTTAAAGCGTGACCAAATAAGGTCAATGTACTCTTCGAAGTAGCCCAAATTAATCAGTCGTTGCTTGGCTTGGCGTTTCTTATCACGGATCTGGTCGCGCATATCCATTGGGTTTTCAAGACCCAAGCGCAATGCCCGTTGAGTATGTAGATATAGCTCGCGTAAGAGGGTGTTTTTCCAGTCGTTCCAGAGGTTGTCGTTGGTGGCACGAATGTCGGCAACCGTTAAGCAATAGAGATAATCTAGCTGACGTTCGTTTTTCACTTTTTGTGCAAATTCTGCAATAACATCGGGGTCGTTAATATCTTTACGCTGGGCTGTGACAGACATCAGGAGGTGATTTTGCACCAGCCAAGCTACCAATTTAGCGTCGGAAGCGGTAAAACCGTGCATTTTGGTAAATGCCATGGCGTCAACGGCACCAAGCTCGGAATGGTCGCCACCTCGACCTTTGGCAATATCGTGAAAGATCCCAGCCAAGTAGAGTAGCTCTGGTTTGTCCATGCGGGCAACAATCTCAGAACAAATCGGGAATTCACTAATATGCTCTTTATCGAAATAGCGGTAGATGTTATTGATGAGTTTATGGGTATGCTCATCTACCGTGTAGGCGTGAAACAGATCGAACTGCATTTGTCCAAAAATATTACGCCACTGCGGTAAATAGGCAGCGATGATCCCGTGTTTGTGCATCAGAGTAAACGCTCGTCCCATGCCATTAGGGTGTTTCAATAACCTTAAAAAAGCGTCACGACAGCCTGCGTAATCTTGCAAATCGCCTAATAAACGGCGTCTGACTTGGCGCATAGTACGTATGGTACTGGGGTCAATCTGATTAATTTTAGGGTTGTCTGCAATATGTTCAAAGAGGACAAACAAATTCTCTCGACGGAAAAAGACCGAGGGGTTTTTAACGCGAATTTTATTGCCAATACGCTCAAAGTTTCTGTCAAGTGGCACGGCTTCTTGCTCTAACTGCTCAGGAAGAATACTTTGTTCGAAATAGGAAAGCAGCATCTGGTTCATTTCGCGCACTCGGCTCATGATCCTAAATAAGCGTTTCATCATACGCTCGACCGAGGCTTTACCTTCAGAGCCAAAACCGAGGAGCTCTGCGGCATGTGGTTGATGGTCAAACAGTAAGCGGTTCTCACTGCGACCAGCGGCTAAGTGCAGCGCAAAGCGAATGTTCCACAGGTTTTCGATGCACTCTAACAGCTCTTGATATTCTTCATGGGTCAAATAACCGTGATTGATTAACTCTTCCAAAGTTTCAGCGCGGAAGTGTTTTTTAGCGACCCAAAAAATGGTTTGCAGGTCGCGCAGGCCACCGGGGTTTTCTTTAATATTAGGCTCAAGGTTGTAGGCGGTACCATGGCATTTTTTATGGCGAATATTCTGCTCATTGACCTTAGCGATAAAAAAGTCACTAGATTGCCAAATTGGGGTTTCAACAATATGTCGTTTGAGGCGTTCATATTCAATATGGTTACCACAAATGAGGCGGCTTTCTAGCAGGCTAGTGGCAAAGTGAACGTCATTTTGTTTTTGTTCTAGGACTTGTTCATGGGTTCTTACGCTATGACCAATATCTAGACCTAAGTCCCATAAATAAGTGACAAAACGCTCTAAGCAGCTGGTCACTTCTTCACAGGGAACGGATTTGGTCAGCACCAAAAAATCGATATCAGAGAACGGGTGTAACTCACCACGGCCATAACCACCAATGGCGATTAACGACAAGTCTGGTTGGTGCGCTAGCCCAGTTTCATTAAACAATTTAATCAACAATCGATCGATAAATTCGGCTCGAGAGTTAATTAGATTTCTAACGGGTTGCTTGGCAAATTGATTGCTTAACCATTTGTAGAAAAAAGCAAGACAATCACGGTAATCGGTAAGTTCTTGTGCTTCGTCAAGAAGCGTCTTCACTTTGTTCGGTAATGCCACTTAGGATCCTGTGTCATGCGCGCAAAAACAGTAGAGTCCTGTTTTACACTAAATAAATAAGAATTGCGAGTGACGAGGAGGTGAAGGGTCAAGGATTGGACAACTATCATCGTGTGTAACTGACATCTAAACCAAGGGGTGCTGTAATCGCTGTTGTGTGAGTTTTGCAACAAAAAAGCCAGCAATCTGGCTGGCTTTGATAAATGCTTTTTGCAATTAAGCTGAATGCGTAATAACGCGGTCTATCGTTTCGTCATTGCGCAGCGTTAAGATCTCAACGCCATTATCTGTGACAAGCAGCGTGTGTTCCCACTGCGCCGAAAGACTACGGTCTTTGGTAACGACAGTCCAATCGTCTTTTAGTAGCTTACATTGGCGCTTACCGGCGTTAACCATAGGCTCGATAGTCAAACACATGCCAGCTTTGAGCACTTCGCCAGTACCTGGTTTGCCGTAGTGCATTACTTGTGGCTCTTCATGGAATTCTTTACCAATACCGTGACCACAATATTCACGCACGATAGAGTAGTTAAAGCCTTCTGCATACTTTTGAATTGCAGCGCCAATATCACCCAAACGCACGCCCGGTTTTACCATTTTTATCGCAAGGTATAGGCTTTCTTGCGTGATCTCGCTTAAGCGCTTACCTTGGATCGTTGGTGTACCGACGTAAAACATTTTTGACGTATCACCATGATACCCATCTTTGATCACAGTGATGTCGATATTGATAATGTCGCCTTCTTTTAGCGGTTTATCGTTCGGGATTCCGTGACAGATAACGTGGTTAACTGAGGTACAAATAGACTTCGGAAAGCCGTGATAATTTAGCGGTGCAGGAATGGCACCTTGCTCATCAACAATGTAGTTGTGACAAATGGTGTTTAATTCGTCGGTGGTCACCCCTGGCTTAACATACGGCTCGATCATTTCCAGTACTTCCGCGGCTAAACGCCCAGCAACACGCATTTTTTCGATTTCTTCAGGGGTTTTGATCACTGCACTCATTTAGACTCCAAGTCAATTTAGATGAACATTTATTATGCACAAATTTTACGCATAAGATTGAGTTAATTCTTTATATATGGTATAAAGCGCGCCGTCTTTTTACAAATAATTCTTCCTCACACGATGAGATTGAATGTTTGTAGTTAAGACAACACACTTATTAATATTAACACACACACATATCGACACATACACTTGGGTGCATGCAGTTATAAAAACTTCGTGTTGGTGCTATGGGATATGTGGAGGCCTAACCCTAACTTTTAGAGGAAATATACAATGGCAAACGTTTCAATGCGCGATATGCTTCAAGCTGGTGTTCACTTCGGTCACCAAGCACGTTACTGGAACCCTAAGATGAAGCCGTTCATCTTCGGTGCACGTAACCGCGTTCATATCATCAACCTAGAAAAAACTGTTCCTATGTTCAACGATGCACTTAAGTTCTTACAGAACGTAGCATCTAACAAAGGCAAAATCCTTTTCGTAGGTACTAAGCGCGCTGCAAGCGAAGCAGTTAAAGAAGCGGCTATCCAAAGTGAGCAGTTCTACGTAAATCACCGTTGGTTAGGTGGTATGTTGACTAACTGGAAAACAGTTCGTCAATCAATCAAGCGTCTTAAAGAGCTTGAGACTCAAAGCCAAGACGGTACTTTCGAGAAGCTTACTAAGAAAGAAGCGCTAATGCTTACTCGTGAAATGCAAAAGCTTGAAAAAGGCCTTGGCGGTATCAAAGATATGGGCGGTCTTCCTGACGCTATCTTCGTTATCGACGCTGACCACGAGCACATCGCTATCCGTGAAGCTAACAACCTAGGTATCCCAGTAGTATCTGTTGTTGATACTAACTCTAACCCAGATGGTGTTGATTTCATCATCCCTGGTAACGACGACGCTATCCGTGCAATCCAGCTATACACTGGTGCAGTAGCGACTGCTATCACTGAAGGTCGTGAAAGCAACATCGTTGCTCAAGCAGAAAACGACGACTTCGTTGAAGCTGAGTAATTACCTGATTAGGTATTAGCTGTCATCAAGTCTTCATCAAATTATTGGTGAAGACTTGATATTCTTTATAAGCGATTAACTGCTTATCCCGTTGTTTGCCAAGCAGACCTTGAAAGATAACGGATTTTTATCAAATTGAGGCGAGCTGTACTTGATTTGATATTCAGCCAACCTAAGGTTGGTTTTATCAAGAACTGAATTCAGATTTGAGGATATTCTAATGGCTGTAACTGCTGCCCTAGTAAAAGAACTTCGTGAGCGCACTGGCGCTGGCATGATGGATTGTAAAAAAGCACTGACAGAAACTGGCGGTGATATCGATCAAGCAATCGAAAACATGCGCAAAAGTGGTGCTGCTAAAGCTGCTAAAAAAGCAGGCAACATCGCTGCTGAAGGTACAATCATCATCAAGCAAGGCGAAGGTTTTGCTGCACTAGTAGAAGTTAACTGTCAAACTGACTTCGTAGCAAAAGATGCAAGCTTCCTTGCATTTGCTAACGAAATTGCTGACGCAGCTGTAGCTGAGCAACTAACTATCGAAGACTTACAAGCTAAGTTTGAAGAGACTCGCGTTGCACTAGTAGCTAAAATCGGTGAGAACATGAACATCCGTCGTGTTTCTTACATCCAAGGTGACAAGCTAGTTGCTTACCGTCACGGCGAGCGTATCGGTGTTGTTGTAGCTGGTGATGCTGACGAAGAAACACTTAAGCACGTTGCAATGCACGTTGCTGCTTCTAAGCCAGACTACCTAAACCCAGAAGACGTACCTGCTGAAGTAGTTGAAAAAGAAAAAGCGGTTCAAGTTGAAATCGCAATGAACGAAGGTAAGCCAGCTGAAATCGCTGAGAAGATGGTTGTTGGTCGTATGAAGAAGTTCACTGGTGAGATCTCTCTTACTGGTCAAGCTTTCATCATGGAACCTAAGAAATCAGTGGGTGACTACCTTAAAGAGAAGAATGCATCTGTTTCTTCATTCGTTCGCCTAGAAGTAGGTGAAGGTATCGAGAAGAAAGAAGAAGATTTCGCAGCAGAAGTTGCAGCGCAAATCGCTGCAGCAAAAGGCCAGTAATCACTTATTGTGATGCCTAATGACGTAAAAGCTGACATTAGCTTTGCGTCATTGCTGAAAATTCTCTAAAATAACCGCGCATTTATGTCTAGCATAAGCGCGGTTATTTTTTACCTCACTTTTAATTGGCCCGGATATTATGACTATCAATAAAAAACCTGTTTTTAGACGCGTTCTTTTAAAGCTTAGTGGTGAAGCTTTAATGGGAGATGAAGGCTTTGGTATCGATCCAAAAGTATTGGATCGTATGGCACAAGAAATCAAAGAGTTAGTAGAGCTCGACGTAGAAGTGGGTTTGGTTATCGGTGGCGGTAACTTCTTACGTGGTGGTTCACTTGCAGAAGCGGGCATGAACCGAGTTGTGGGCGACCACATGGGCATGCTGGCGACCGTCATGAACGGCCTTGCGATGCGTGATGCGCTGCACCGTGCTTTTGTAAACGCACGTTTGATGTCTGCTATCCCGCTAAATGGTGTGTGTGATGCGTACAATTGGGCAGAAGCAATTAGCCTACTAAAATCTGGCCGTGTTGTTATTTTCTCTGCAGGTACGGGCAATCCTTTCTTTACTACAGACTCAGCAGCATGTTTGCGCGGTATTGAGATTGAAGCGGATACCGTGATTAAAGCCACTAAGGTTGAAGGGGTATTTAGTGACGATCCGGTGAAAAACCCAGATGCTACGCTATACCGCACGTTGACTTACAACGAAGTGATCGATAAAGAATTGAAAGTGATGGATTTAGCTGCATTTACATTGGCACGTGACCACAATATGCCAATCAGCGTATTCAACATGAATAAACCGGGTGCATTGAAAAATGTCATCATGGGTGAAGAGGAAGGTACCCTTATCTCTTCTCAAGCAGCAGAATAATCTGACGACTATTTCAGCAATTCGCAGTTAAGTAGCGAATCTCTAAATTGCGAGTATAATCTGGCATAACAAGAACAGACTAGGAAAGTATTGTGATCGAAGATATTAAAAAAGACGCTCAAGAGCGCATGAAAAAAAGTGTGGCGGCACTTGGAAGCCAGCTTTCTAAAATCCGCACAGGTCGTGCACACCCTGCACTACTAGATGGTATCTCTGTTTCATACTACGGTGCAGATACACCGCTAAACCAAGTAGCAAACGTAACGACGGAAGACTCTCGTACGCTGGCTATCAGCGTATTCGACAAGTCACTTGCACAAGCGGTAGAAAAAGCAATCATGTCTTCTGACTTAGGTCTAAACCCAATGTCAGCAGGTACCGTGATCCGTGTTCCACTTCCTCCACTAACTGAAGAGCGTCGTAAAGATCTCATCAAGATCGTACGTGGTGAGGTTGAAGGTGGTCGTGTTGCAGTACGTAACATTCGCCGTGATGCAAACGGTGATATTAAATCATTGCTAAAAGACAAAGAAATTTCTGAAGACGAAGCGCGTCAAGCTGAAGATGATATCCAAAAACTGACTGACAAGTTCATCAAAGAAATGGATACTCAACTAAGCGCGAAAGAAGCAGAGTTGATGGAAATCTAAATGTCTTTATCCTAGCGTTTATATTTACGCACTGTTTACGTATTGCAGAAAATTCTGCTTTGTTTCTGAGCAGTTAGGTTTTTTTGGGCTAGGTACACTGACAAATTTATTAGGTTTGAAGCGCCGCCTAAGGTATACTAGGCGGCGTTTTTTTTCACTTAAATTGGAATTATGGTTTTAAAAGCAGAGGTTATTTCGCAGCAATCATTGCCAAAACATGTTGCGATAATAATGGATGGCAACGGTCGTTGGGCTCAAGCTCGCAGGCGTCCACGCGCCTTCGGACACAAGAAGGGCGTAGATTCTGTTCGTAGTGCTGTACAATTCTGTTCCAAGTTAGGTATAGAGTCTCTGACGCTATTTGCCTTTAGTAGTGAAAACTGGCGTAGGCCAGAAGATGAAGTCAGCACGTTAATGGAATTATTTATTTATGTGCTGACTAAAGAAGTTAAAAAATTACATAAGAACAACGTAAAGCTAACCATTATTGGCGAACTTTCTCGTTTTCCTGACAGCCTCCAAAAGCGTGTTCATGAAGCTCAAACATTGACCCAGGACAATACAGGGCTTAACTTAAACATTGCAGCAAATTACGGTGGACGTTGGGATATCACACAGGCAGCACAACACCTCGCAAAACAAGTTGCAGCGGGTGAATTGCAACCAAGTGATATAACCGAAGATGCCTTGACAGAGCAGATGACGATGGCCGATCAAGCGAATCTCGACTTGCTGATCAGAACGGGAGGCGACTTCCGCATCAGTAACTTCTTGCTATGGCAAGCTGCGTATGCCGAACTCTATTTTACCGACACGCTTTGGCCTGATTTTGACGAGCAAGCATTCTCTGAAGCCATTGCTTGTTACGTGTCTAGAGAGCGACGCTTCGGATGCACAGGAGAGCAGATAAAGCAGCTCCTCGCAGAGAAAGACGCAACAAGTTAAGGGTTCAAATTTGTTAAAACAACGTATTCTAACGTCAGCGGTGCTTGCACCTCTGGCTCTACTTTTGGTGTTTTATACACCGCTGGCAATGTTTAGTACGATTGCCGCACTAATCGTTTTGCTTGGTGCATGGGAGTGGTCGGCGCTTGCGGGCCTATGTCAAAAGCGTCAGCGTTTTACTTTCGTTGGCGTCATGGCGGTGTTAATTCTATTGCTTAACACCCACTGGCCAATACAGGATTTATGGCAGCAAGGGCGCTTAGTCGCTGATGCTAATTATGTATTTACGCTCGCTTTTGCGTGGTGGCTGGTTGCTACTTTCTTGGTAGTTAAATATCCACGAGCAGCTCGTGCTTGGAATGAAGGGATCATGATGCGCTCCATCGCTGGTGTACTGACGCTAGTACCGCTGTGGCTTGCGTTAAACGTGATGCGTAGTGCCGGATACGAAGATGGCGAACACATAGGTTCGGTTCTTATCATGGTGGTATTGGGTATAGTGTGGAGCGCAGACATTGGCGCCTACTTCGCTGGAAAGAATTTAGGTAAGCACAAGCTCATGCCTAAAGTGAGCCCTAATAAAACGATTGAAGGCCTAGTTGGTGGTGTGATCACCGCGGTTGTTTTTGTTTTGGTGTTTTGTCACTTCGCTGCGATTGATCTCAACATGTGGCCAATTTACGCTGCAATGACCATTATTATCGCGCTATTTTCCGCCGTTGGTGATTTGCTTGAAAGTATGTTTAAACGCGAAGTAGGCCTTAAAGATTCAGGCCGTTGTTTGCCAGGTCACGGCGGTATTCTAGATCGCATTGATAGCTTAACGGCTGCAGCACCCATTTTTGCTTTTTGCTACGCTTGGACGGTAGTGCTATGAGCGAGCAAAACTTGGTAGTACTGGGGGCGACAGGCTCAATTGGACTATCAACCTTAGACGTCGTCAGCCGCAATACAGAACAATATCGTGTATTTGCCTTAGTCGCAGGGCAAAACGCGGAAAAGATGGCTGAGCTTTGTTTACATCATCAACCCAAATACGCGGTTATGAGCTCTGAGCACGCAGCTCAGCAACTTTCTCAACGTTTGACGGACACTACCACCGAAGTACTCCATGGCGTTGAAGCAATGGCTGAGATGGCTCGCCACGTGGATGTGGATATCGTGATGTCCGCAATCGTTGGTGCAGCTGGGTTGTTACCGACTTTAGCGGCAGTCGAAGCGGGTAAAAAAGTGTTGCTGGCGAACAAAGAGTCGTTAGTAATGAGTGGCCAGCTGTTTATGGATAAAGTAAAAGCGCATGGTGCGACTTTACTCCCTATCGACAGTGAGCATAATGCCATTTATCAGTGTCTACCAACGACTATACAAACGGGACAATCTTCAAATCTAAGCCACAGCGGTGTTAGTAAGATTTTATTAACCGGTTCAGGTGGACCTTTCTTGCAGCGTTCATTGGCTACCTTAGCTTCAGTAACGGTAGAAGAAGCGGTTGCACATCCTAATTGGTCTATGGGCAGAAAAATCTCTGTCGACTCTGCGACCATGATGAATAAAGGGCTAGAGTTTATTGAAGCTAAGTGGTTATTTAACTGTTCAGCTGACGATATTGAAGTGGTGATCCACCCACAAAGTATGATCCACTCTATGGTGCAGTATCGCGATGGCTCGGTGCTGGCACAAATGGGGCAACCAGACATGCGAACGCCGATTGCATATGGGCTTGCCTATCCTGACAGAATTGACGCCGGTGTAGAGCCATTAGATTTTTCTCAGATTGTCGATTTCACTTTTACCAAACCAGATTTTAACCGTTATCCCAACCTCAAATTAGCGATTGACGCATGTCGTAGTGGTCAGGCCGCAACAACAACAGTGAATGCTGCAAATGAAATTGCCGTTGCGGCATTTTTAGAGGGTAAGATAGGGTTTTGTGATATCTATCGAGTCAATGCCTTAACGCTTGAGCACAGTGAGCTAAGCGTATTAGAATCCGTTGAGTCTATTATGGAAACAGACCGAACGGCACGCCACCGAGCGCAGCAAATTATCGCCACATTGAGGTAACCATGTTTGAATTTTTCTGGCACTTAGGCTCATTTATTCTTGCTTTAGGGATTTTAGTTACCGTTCATGAATATGGCCATTTTTGGGTTGCCAGAAAAGCCGGCGTTAAGGTCTTACGTTTTTCTATCGGTTTTGGTAAGCCTTTAGTTAAGTGGTATGACAAACACCAAACCGAATACGTTATCGCCGCAATTTCACTTGGTGGTTATGTCAAAATGCTCGATGAACGTGTCGACGATGTGCCAGAGCAGGAGCGCCACCTTGCCTTCAATAATAAGCCAGTACTTTCTCGTATCGCTGTGGTAGCTGCAGGCCCCATTGCGAACTTTTTGTTTGCCATTGTCGCGTTAGCGGCAATGTATATGGTAGGGGTTCAATCAGTAAAACCCGTCGTTGGAGCTGTGACACCAGCCAGTATCGCGGCGGATGCAGGGTTTCAATCAGGCGACCACATCATTGCACTGAATGATGAGTTAGTGCACTCATGGCAAGACGTTACGTTTGAATTGATGGCGCATTTAGGTGAACCATCACTGGTTGCCAAAGTACAAGATGAAAAGGGGAGCTTAGCAATTCGCACGCTACGTTTGAGTGACTGGAAGCTGGAAAAGCAGGACGAAGCGCCGCTGACCTCAGTCGGCATTACGCCATATAGGCCGCCGCTGACGCTGCAGCTCGGTTATATTGAAGAAGGTGCGGCTGCCGACAAA
This sequence comes from Pseudoalteromonas sp. XMcav11-Q, assembly GCF_040104525.1. Lineage (NCBI taxonomy): Bacteria > Pseudomonadati > Pseudomonadota > Gammaproteobacteria > Alteromonadales > Pseudoalteromonadaceae > Pseudoalteromonas > Pseudoalteromonas sp. XMcav11-Q. Next base: position 369,669 of record NZ_JBECOX010000001.1, on the reverse strand, counting down.
GGTGGCTTACAAGTAGAAGACACGCTAGTTGCGATAAATGGTGACAAATTGGCGTCGTGGCAACAGCTGGTGAGCCGAGTTCAAAAATCGGCAAATCAAGCCATAAGCATTGATATTCTGCGCGATGGGCAGCCACAAACCCTAACGGTAACCCCTCGGGCAAAAACGTCATCAGAAGGTGTCGTACAAGGCTACTTGGGCGTTGTGCCTGTGATGGAAAAATGGCCAAATGGTTATATTGAAACTAGACAATATGGCATCCTAGATAGTATGGTGCTTGGCATTCGTAAAACTTACGACTTGATTGCCTTAAGTTTCGACATGATCGGCAACTTAATCACGGGCCAAGTCTCGGTAAAAAACTTAAGCGGGCCTGTGGGGATCGCGGTTAGTGCCGGAAATAGTGTTAGTTACGGGTTAGTTGCATTTTTAGGCTTCTTAGCGCTTATCAGCGTGAATTTAGGAGTTTTTAACTTATTACCGCTCCCTGTCCTAGATGGTGGGCATTTAATGTATTACTTAATTGAACTAATTCGCAGAAAACCAGTCTCTGAAAAGACACAAGAGTTTGGGTTTAAGATTGGAGCAGCGCTTCTTCTTGCCTTAACGTTTTTTGCACTATTTAATGATGTTTCTCGGCTTTAAGCCGTGCGGTGCTAAAAAGTGCACATTATATGCAGTTTAAATGTTTGCATTTTTGTTCAAGCATACAACGGATAACATAATACAAAGGCTGTAACGTTTGAATGTTGTGATGTAGTGGGCCTTAGCGTATCGCGCCAAAATTGTTGTAAAGGATAAAGATAATAAAATGCCTATAAAAAAACACATTGCAGTAACCAGTTTACTGGGCGCTAGTTTTGCTGCCTTAGGGCAAAACTCCTTTATCGTAGAAGATTTAAAAGTAGAAGGGCTGCAGCGCGTTGCACTAGGTGCTGCATTGACACATATTCCGATCAACGTTGGTGACAATGTCGATCAGTTTACTATTTCACGCACAATCAAGGCGTTGTATAAGTCTGGCCACTTTGACAACATTGCGGTATTCCGTGATGGTAATCAGATTATTTTTAAGGTTAAAGAACGTCCAACTATCAGCTCAATCGAATTTGATGGCAACAAAGACATCAAAGACGAGCAGCTAAATGAGAGTTTAGAACAGCAAAATATTCGCCAAGGTGAGCCGTTAGACAGAACGGTACTCGATAGTATCGAAAAAGGCTTAACGGAATTCTTCCACAGTATTGGTAAATACAATGCTAAGGTTGAGGTGAGCATTGTAGAATTGCCACGTAACCGTGTGAAGTTGATGCTGAAGTTTGAAGAGGGTGATGCTGCTTCTGTACGTCAAATTAACCTTGTTGGTAATGAACTGTTCTCGGACGAAGAACTTCTTAACCTAATTGAATCTCAGCAGGACTTGCCGTGGTGGCGCTTCCTCTCTAATGACCGTTATCAAAAACAAACTATTGAAGGCGATTTAGAAAAGATCCGCAGTTTTTACCTAGACCGTGGTTATTTACGTTTTAACATCGATTCAACGCAAGTTTCAGTAAGCCCAGAACGTGAATCAGTTTATGTTACGGCAAACATCACCGAAGGTGAAAAGTATACCGTTAAAGGATTTGATTTCATTGGTGACTTACTAGGCCGTGAAGACTTAATTAAAGGTATTGTGCCACTTCGCGCTGGTGAGCTTTACAACGGCTCAGTTGTAACGGCGACGGAAGACTTCATTAAGAGTTATTTGGCGCGCTTTGGATATGCTAACGCTGAAGTGCGAACAGTCCCTGAAATTGATGACGAAAATAAAGAAGTACAACTAACGCTATCGGTAGACCCTGGTAAGCGTGTGTATGTGCGTCGAATCGTAGTGAATGGTAACCAGAATACAGCGGATGAAGTGTTACGTCGTGAAATGACGCAGCTTGAAGGTGCATGGTTGTCTAACCAAAACTTAGAGCGTTCTAAGCTTCAAATTCAACGTTTGCCATATATGGAATCGGTAGAGTTTGAAGTCAAGCCAATTCCAGGGGTTGAAGATCAGGTTGATGTTGACTTTAAAGTAAAAGAGCAACCTGCAGGCAGTTTCCAAGCGGGTGTTGCTTATGGTTCATATGCGGGCCTTCAGTTTAACATCGGTGTCAGTGAGTCTAACTTCTTGGGGTCAGGTAACCAAGTTGCGTTCAATATCAACACTTCGCGTGGTTCAGAGCGTTATAGTGTATCTTATACCGATCCGTACTTTACACCTGATGGTGTGTCGCAAGGCAGCAGTATCTTCTATAGTAAGTTCGATGCAAGTGAGTTTGGGATTGTAGATTATAAATCGACGAGCTACGGTATCGGCACTAACTTTGGTTTCCCAATCAATGCGATAAACCGTGTTAACTTTGGTATTCGTTGGATTGAAGAAAGCCTTTCGCAAATTTCAGACTTTGAGCAAACACGCGTACTTCGTGAGAGCTTCTTAAACGAAAGCGATCCAAACGCAGATTATGACTTTACCAAATATGAGTTAAGCGCAGGTTGGTCACGTGTAACGGTTAACCGTGGTATGTTCCCAACCGCAGGTTCTCGTCAAAGCTTGAACTTAAGTATTACTACACCAAACTCAGATCTTAATTTCTTCAAGATTAATTACGATTCACGTTTTTACTGGCCAATCAGTAACGACCATCGTTGGGTATTCTCAGCGAGAGCGGGCTTAGGTTATGGTAACGGTTATGGCGAGACCAATGGCTTTGAGCAAGTATTGCCATTCCAAGAGTTCTTCCGTATTTCAGAGCAAGAGCTGCGAGGCTTTGACCGAAACACGATCCTACCTCGAGCGGTACAGCGTGCGCCTAAGTGTATTCCGGGTACACCTAAACCAGATGGTACATCAGGTAGCTGTATTGGCGGCGATCAGCAATTTGATACGCTAAACCTAGGTGGCCGTATCGGTGGTAACGCAAAAGCACTAGCTGGTTTAGAGCTTATTGTACCAACGCCATTCCTAGACGAAGATAATACCAGTTCTGTAAGAACCAGCTTCTTCGTTGATGCGGCAAACGTTTGGGATACCGAGTTTGATGTAGATCGCTATAACAACTTGACGGAAGATCAATACAATCTACTTTCTGATTTCTCTGATCCATCAAGGTTCAGAGTATCAACGGGTTTATCGATTCAGTGGATCTCGCCAATGGGTCCAATGCTGATCAGTTTCGCTTACCCACTCAAAAAAGAAGAAGAAGACGATACGAAGACGATCAGCTTCAATATCAGTAATACATTCTAAGGAGTTTTATTGTGAAAAAATTTATTAAATCATCAACACTAGCCATGACAGCAGCACTAATGATGGGTGCTTCAGGTAGCGCGCTTGCACACAAAGTCGGCATCGTAGACATGCAGGAAGTGTATAAGCAAATTCCACAAATGGCGAAAATTGAACAAACGCTACAAGCTGAGTTTGCTGAGCGTCGTCAAGAGCTTGAAAAAATTCAAGGTGACATTCGTTTCGAAGCTGAAAAATTTAAGCGCGAAGCGACGACTATGAGTGAAGAGCAAAAAGAAGCGCTTCGTGAAAAAATCCAAGGAATGCAAAAGACACTTGCTGAAAAAGGTCGTCCACTAGAGCAAGAAATTAAAGTTCGTCAAAACCAAGAGCTTGCTAAAGTACAAAAGCTAATCGTAGATGCGATTGAGGCTGTTGCTAAAAAAGGTAAGTTTGATGAAGTTAAAGTAAAAGATACGACAATTTACTTCAATCCTGATAAAGTAGCCGACCTTTCTGAAGAAGTGGTAAAAGCGGTTAGCAATAAGTAATGACAAAACTTCACACCTTATCTCAACTTGCTGAGTTTCTAGGTGCTCAGCTGCAAGGTGATGGCGATAAATCAATTCGAAATATCGCCACTCTCGCACAGGCAAAAGACGACCAAATCGCGTTTTTAGCCAACAGCAAATACCGTGGTCAGCTTGAAAGCACGACTGCGGGGGCCGTGATCTTGAGTGTAAAAGACGCGGATTATTTTGCGGGTAATAAACTCATTATCGCAGATCCCTATGTAGCCTATGCAAAACTTGCACAGAAGCTAGACTCAACACCTAGCGCAGCAGCAGGAGTTCATCGTACAGCAGTTATCTCTGATACCGCGACGCTTGGCGAAAATGTCAGTGTGGGTGCGAACGCTGTAATTGAAGATGGCGCTGTGATTGGTGATGATGTTGAGATAGGGCCAGGCTGTTTCATTGGAAAACATGCCAAAATAGGCGCAAAGACTAAACTCTGGGCAAACGTGACTATCTATCATGAAGTACAGATAGGCGAGCAATGTCTATTCCAGTCTGGTGCCGTAATAGGAAGTGATGGTTTTGGCTACGCCAACGAGAAAGGCGAGTGGGTTAAAATCCCTCAAGTTGGCACCGTAATTATTGGCGACCGTGTCGAAGTTGGCGCGAGTACCTCTATTGATAGAGGTGCGCTAGAAGACACCATTATTCATAGCAACGTCATTTTAGATAACCAGATCCAAATTGCCCATAACGTCGAAGTTGGTTACGGTACAGCCATCGCAGGCTGCACGGTATTAGCGGGCAGTGTTAAGATCGGCAAGTACTGCCAAATTGGCGGCATGACAGCAATCAATGGTCACAACGAAATTTGTGATGGGGTTGTCATTACTGGTATGAGCATGGTTACTAAAGGAATTACTGAGCCAGGGATCTATTCTTCTGGTTTACCTCACCAAACGAATAAAGAGTGGCGTAAGTCTATTGCACACTTACGCAATTTATCTGACTTTAAGTCGCGCCTGAAGGCACTTGAGCTGCTGACAGCACAGCTTAAAGATACTGATGTAGAATAAGGAAGCTATTTTGGCTAACGAATTAAACAGCTTTGATATCCAAGAGATTTTAAAACTTCTTCCGCACCGCTACCCAATGTTGCTTGTTGACAAAGTGGTAGACTTTAAGCCTGGCGAATATCTTCACGCGATTAAAAACGTGACGATTAATGAGCCTATTTTCACGGGTCACTTCCCAGAGCAACCTATTTTCCCAGGTGTGTTGATCCTAGAAGCGATGGCACAGGCAACTGGTTTACTTGGTTTTAAAACGGTCGAGAATCGCAGCGAGAATGAACTATACTTATTTGCAGCGATTGACAATGCACGTTTCAAACAACCTGTTCTACCGGGTGACACGATGCATTTGCACGTTAAGTTCGAAAAAGAACGCCGTAATATCTGGAAATTCAGTGCTGAAGCTAAAGTAGAAGGCAAAACTGTGTGTTCAGCTGAAATTATGTGTGCTAGAAGAGAGTTTTAATGGCTATTCATCCTACCGCAATTATCGAATCAGGCGCGCGTCTAGGCGAGAATGTTTCTGTAGGCCCTTATAGTTATATTGGCAATGACGTAGTCATTGGCGATAACTGTAAGATTGAATCACATGTTGTGATCAAAGGCCCATCTGAAATTGGTTCAGGCAATCACATTTTCCAATTCGCGTCAGTAGGGGAAGCCTGCCAAGATAAAAAGTACAAGGATGAACCAACCAAGCTAATTATTGGTGATAACAACGTTATTCGTGAGTGTGCGACCATCCATCGTGGCACAATTCAAGACGAAGGGATCACTCGAATTGGTAGCAACAACTTATTTATGGCTTACACCCATGTAGCACACGACGCAGTCATTGGCAGCAATGTGATTTTCGCTAACAATGCGAGTGTAGCCGGACACGTACATATTGGTGACTGGGTTATCCTTGCGGGTAATTCTGGTGTACATCAATTTTGTAAAGTGGGTTCACATGCCTTTATTGGTATGTACTCGGGTGTGAACCAAGACGTGCCGCCATTTGTTACAACGACTGGCACGCCAGCGAGACCCGTTGCAATTAATACTGAAGGCTTAAAGCGTCGCGGCTTTGAGTCTGATGAAATCATGGCAACAAGACGCGCATACAAAACGTTGTTCCGTAAGGGGCTGCGTTTAGAAGATGCGTTAGAAGCGCTAAAAGAAGAGGCTTCTGAGTTCGCAGCAGTTCAACAAATGATTGATTTTATTGCGACTTCTAATCGTGGTTTGATCCGCTAAACTTGAACCGCAATACAGGTTATACTTACGCCATACATTTTGTATGGCGTTTTTTTATACTGAAAAATAACAATGGCTAACGAAAAAAATATTACCATTGGCGTGGTCGCAGGAGAGTTATCGGGCGATATACTCGGAGCAGGCCTCATAAACGCGCTAAAACTTCATTACCCCAATGCCAATTTTGTCGGGATCGGTGGTCCTAAAATGCAACAAGCTGGTTGTAAAAGCCTGTTTGACATGGATGAACTGGCTGTTATGGGACTAGTCGAAGTGCTTGGTCGCTTACCTCGCTTGCTAAAAATTAAAAAGCAATTGGTGAATTACTTTATTGATAATCCACCCGATGTATTCATCGGTATCGATGCGCCGGATTTTAATTTGCGTGTTGAAAAACCGTTGAAAGCGGCTGGGGTTAAAACCATTCAGTATGTAAGCCCAAGTGTGTGGGCGTGGCGTCAAAAACGCATCCATAAGATTGCTGAAGCGACTAACCTAGTGCTGTCTTTGCTGCCGTTCGAAAAAGCCTTTTATGATAAACATGAAGTGCCTTGTACATTTGTGGGTCACACGCTAGCGGATGAAATTCCACTTGAGCCGGATACCGCAGGTGCGCGTGCACAGCTGAGCTTAAGTCAAGATGATACGGTTTTAGCACTGCTTCCTGGTAGCCGGGGCTCTGAAGTTGGCTTATTGAGTCGCACTTACCTTGCCACTGCAAAAAAACTAGTCGATAAAATTCCCGACTTAAAAATCGTCGTGCCTTTGGTAAACGAAAAGCGCAGAGCGCAGTTTTTGGAAGCCTTGAAGGAAGTTGCGCCGGAATTGAACCCGATTATGCTTGACGGCCAGTCAGCACTGGCAATGCAAGCTGCGGATAGCGTTTTACTGGCCTCGGGTACAGCCACACTTGAGGCGATGCTATATAAAAAGCCAATGGTGGTAGGGTATAAGCTAAATCCTAAGAGTTATTGGATTTTTAATACCTTTTTTACCTTTAACATCAAATACTTTGCTTTGCCGAATTTATTGGCTGACGCACCACTTGTGCCTGAATTTTTACAGGCAGAATGTAATCCTGACGCACTCGCTGATGCACTTTTCCCGATGTTAAAGGGCAATAATAGTAAGCTTGTTAGAAAGTTTTACGAGATACATGAGAACATTCGCCTAAATGCCAGCAAACAAGCGGCTCAGGCTGTAATGGAGTTAATAGATGCAAATTGAACGTCCTGATGTGCAGTATATTGCAGGCGTTGACGAGGTAGGACGTGGCCCGTTGGTGGGTGACGTTGTGACCGCTGCCGTTATTTTAGACCCAACCAAACCAATAGTAGGGTTAACCGACTCAAAAAAACTGTCAGAGAAAAAGCGCATTGCATTGGCAGAAGAAATAAAAGAAAAGGCATTATGTTACTGCATTGCGAGAGCATCAGTTGCAGAAATTGACGATCTGAATATTCTTCACGCAACGATGTTGGCGATGACACGCGCAGTTGAAGGGTTGGAAATTCAACCAAATCATGTATTTGTTGATGGAAATCGTTTACCTAAGCTAAGTGTTGCGGCAACCGCAGTTGTAAAAGGGGATAGCCTAGTTGCCGAGATAAGTGCAGCATCCATATTGGCGAAAGTCACCCGAGACAATGAGATGTTAGCACTCGATGCGGAATATCCAGAGTTTGGTTTTGCAGGCCACAAAGGTTATCCAACCAAAGCCCATTTTGCCGCACTCGAAGCACATGGTGTTACTCCGCATCACCGTACAAGCTTTAAGCCTGTGCAACGAATTTTGGCCGAGAAGGAGTAAACATGCCAGCCCCGCAATTTGTCCATTTGCGTGTACACAGTGACTTCTCAATGGTGGATGGTCTAGCAAAGACCAAACCAATTGTGGCTAGGGCCGAAGAGCTTGCAATGCCTGCGCTTGCCATCACCGATCAAATGAACTTATGTGGTTTGGTGCGTTTTTATGGTGGCGCACACGGGGCAGGGATTAAGCCAATAATTGGTGCGGATTTTTGGCTGAAGTCAGATCAGTTTCCTGATGAACCAAGCCGAATTCTCGTTCTCGCCAAGAACAATCAAGGGTATAAAAACCTCACCTTGTTGATCTCCGATGCCTATCTTCGTGGTCATGTATTCCATCGTCCTGTTATTGATAAAGAATGGCTCGCCAAATACAAAGAAGGGCTGATCCTTATCTCGGGCGCGAAAGATGGCGATTTAGGTAAAGCCATCTTAAAAGGCAATCCTAAGCTAATTGAAGAAACGCTGGCGTTTTACGAGCAACATTTTAGCGACCATTTTTATATTGAGCTGCAACGCACAGCACGTGCACAAGAAGAAGAATATCTCCATGGTGCTGTGGAGGTCGCGGCTGCGCGTAATATACCCGTCGTTGCGACGAATGAAGTGGTGTTTTTACACGAAAAAGACTTTGATGCCCACGAAATTCGTGTTGCTATTCACGACGGCTATACATTAGAAGACAAAAATCGACCAAAACGCTTTTCTAAAGAGCAATATTTAAAGACTTCTGAGCAAATGCAAGCGCTCTTTAGTGACATTCCAGAAGCTTTAGAAAACACCGTAGAAATCGCCAAACGCTGTAACGTGACGGTACAGCTTGGCACCTACTTCCTACCAGATTATCCAACGGGCGATCTGGCGATTGAAGATTTCTTGGTAAAAGTGTCGCGAGATGGCCTAGAAGAACGGTTGCAGTTCTTATTTCCTGATGAAAATGATCGCAAAGAAAAGCGTGGTGAATATGACGACCGTCTGCAGGTTGAACTCGATGTTATCAACCAAATGGGATTCCCAGGTTACTTCTTAATCGTAATGGAGTTCATTCAGTGGAGTAAGGATAACGGCATCCCTGTAGGTCCTGGTCGTGGTTCCGGTGCCGGCTCTTTGGTGGCATATGCGCTTAAGATCACAGATCTTGACCCACTTGAATTCGATCTTCTATTCGAACGATTCCTTAACCCCGAGCGGGTTTCGATGCCAGACTTTGACGTCGACTTCTGTATGGATAGACGAGACGAGGTAATTGATCACGTTGCTAAACTGTACGGTCGAGACGCCGTATCTCAGATCATCACCTTTGGTACGATGGCGGCAAAAGCGGTAATTCGAGACGTTGGTCGTGTGCTTGGTCACCCTTATGGCTTCGTAGATAGGATCTCTAAGCTTGTACCTGGCGACCCTGGGATGACACTTGCCAAAGCGTTTGATGTTGAACCTCGCCTGCCTGAAGCTTACGATAGCGATGAAGAAGTTCGTGAACTGATTGATAAATGTCGTATTCTTGAAGGCTGTACGCGTAACGCAGGTAAACACGCCGGTGGTGTTGTTATCTCGCCTACCACCATTACCGACTTTGCAGCGCTGTATTGCGATGAAGAAGGTAAATTCCCAGTTACCCAGTTTGATAAGAATGACGTAGAAACTGCAGGTCTGGTTAAGTTTGACTTCCTCGGTCTAAGAACGCTAACCATTTTGCAATGGGCGCTCGACATGGCGAACGAACGCCTTGGTAGAGAAAGTCGTGAGCCGATTGATATCGCTGCGATCCCATTGGATGACCCTGCAAGTTTTAAAGTGTTACTAGACGCACAAACAACTGCGGTATTTCAGTTGGAATCTCGTGGTATGAAAGACTTGATCCGTCGCTTGAAGCCAGACTGTTTCGAAGACATGATCGCACTGGTTGCGCTATTCCGTCCGGGTCCTTTGCAATCAGGCATGGTAGATAACTTTATCGACCGTAAGCATGGTCGTGAAGAAGTATCGTATCCAGACGCACAATACCAGCATGAAAGTCTACAACCCATACTGGAGCCAACCTACGGGATCATCCTATATCAAGAACAGGTAATGCAGATAGCGCAGGTGCTTGCCGGTTATAGTCTAGGTGGCGCTGACTTGCTTCGTCGTGCGATGGGTAAGAAAAAGCCTGAAGAAATGGCGAAGCAACGTGCAACGTTCGAAGATGGTGCCAAAGATAATGGCGTCGAAGGCGAACTTGCCATGAAAATCTTCGACTTGGTAGAAAAGTTCGCGGGTTACGGCTTTAACAAATCACACTCCGCAGCCTACGCGTTAGTGTCGTACCAAACGCTATGGATGAAGACCCATTTCCCTGCCGAGTTTATGGCGGCAGTAATGTCAGCGGATATGGATAACACCGACAAAATCGTAACCTTGGTAGATGAATGCGAAAATATGAAGTTGACGCTGCTACCACCAGACGTGAATGCCGGTGTCTACAAATTTGCTGTAAATCTTCAAGGTGAGATCGTCTATGGTTTAGGTGCGATAAAAGGGGTGGGTGAAGGCCCCGTTGAAGCGATCCTTGAAGCGCGAGCCCAAGGGGGAGAATTTAAAGATTTATTCGACTTCTGTGCGCGAGTTGATTTAAAGCGTCTAAATAAACGCGTGATTGAAAAGCTCATTTACGCAGGAGCGCTTGATAAGCTTGGCCCTGACAGAGATCAGCCTGGGCGCGCGACTTTACTGGCAAGCTTAAAAGATGCCATGAAGTCGGCAGAGCAGCATCACAAAGCCGAATCACTTGGACAGAGCGACTTATTTGGTTTGCTAGCAGTTGAGCCTGAGGAGGTTGAGCAAGCCTTTATCAAAGCCACGCCGCTTAGCGATAAAGAATGGTTAAATGGGGAAAAAGAAACCTTAGGTCTTTATCTAACAGGCCACCCAATTAACCAATATCGTAAAGAATTAAAATATTATACCTCTGGCAAGTTAGTTGACTTACAACCCGGTAATCGTGATACGGTAGCAACCGCGGCGGGACTGGTTATCAATGCTCGTACCTTGATAAACAAAAAAGGAGCGCGTTGGGGGCTTATCACTTTAGATGACAAAAGTGCCCGAATTGATGTACGCTTATTTCCTGAACAGTTTGAAATGTACCAAGAAATGCTGCAAATTAACCAAATCTTGGTAATATCTGGACAGGTCAGCTTTGATAACTTCTCTGGTGGCATTACAATGACCGCAAGAGAAATCTCTACCATTGCTCAGGCGCGAGAAAAGCGTATTAGTGCAATAAAAATGACGCTAAATATGGCTCAAATTGACGCGAACTTCTTTGATAATTTCAAAAAAGTGCTAGAACCATACAAATTTGGAACGTGTCCGGTAAAAATTAAATATCAGCGTCCTGATGCATTAGCAGAGTTAACATTAGGAACACAATGGTGTGTGACGCCAAGTGATGAGCTTTTAACTCGTTTATCACTGTTGGCGGCGCAGGAATTAGAATTAGAATTTAACTAAACAGGTAGTTTAGAGCATGAGCCTCAATTATCTTGAATTTGAACTTCCAATCGCTGAATTGGAAGCAAAAATCAAAGAATTACAAAACGTAAGCCGCTCTGGCGATTTAGATCTTAGCCTTGAAGAAGAGATAAGCCGCTTAAAAGACAAAAATGTTGAGCTAACCAAGAAAATTTTCGATGGTTTAGGTACTTGGCAAGTGTCTCAATTAGCGCGTCATCCGCTTCGTCCATATACTCGCGATTATATTGAACGCATTTTTACCGAGTTTGACGAGTTCGCAGGCGACCGTACTTTTGCTAACGATCCGGCTATTCTTGGTGGTGTTGCACGTCTTGACGACAAGCCAGTAATGATTATCGGTCAGCAAAAAGGTCGTGATACGGCTGAAAAAATCAAACGTAATTTTGGTATGCCAAAGCCAGAAGGTTACCGTAAAGCATTACGCTTAATGGAAATGGCTGAACGCTTTAAGATGCCAATCATTACCTTTATCGACACTCCGGGAGCTTACCCGGGTGTAGGTGCTGAAGAGCGCGGTCAAAGTGAAGCGATTGCACGTAACCTTAAGGTGATGGCAGCGCTCAAAGTGCCAACCATTTGTACTGTGATCGGTGAAGGCGGCTCTGGTGGCGCATTGGCTATTGGGGTAGGTGACAGAGTAAACATGCTGCAATACAGCACGTATTCGGTAATTTCACCTGAAGGTTGTGCTTCTATTCTTTGGAAGAGTGCAGACAAAGCTTCACTTGCAGCAGAAGCAATGGGTGTATCAGCTTCTCGCGTAAAAGAGTTAGACCTTATCAATAACATCATCGAAGAGCCGCTAGGTGGCGCACACCGCAATTACGATGCGATGGCGAAAAACCTGAAAGTGCAGCTTAAACGTGACTTGGCTGATCTTGAAGCGCTAAGCACCGAAGAGATGTTAGATCAGCGTTATAAGCGTCTGATGTCATTTGGTTATTGTTAATACGGGTTCTGCTCGTATTGATATCAATGCTAATTTAAGTTAAAAAGCCGCTATTGAGCGGCTTTTTTTATTGATTGTAGAAAACATGATTAATAGTCGGGTTTACCAACAAGTAGAGTCAAGTTTAAAGGTATTGAGTTCCAGCCTTGACGCCAAAGGGTTGTGTATTGCTTTATCTGGTGGTGTGGATTCGGTTGTGTTGCTCCATCTTTGTCGAGAATATGCAAACAAGCATAACGTTATACTCCAAGCGGTTTATGTTAATCATGGCTTGTCACAGCACGCTACGCAGTGGCAGCAGTTTTGTAAATCGCTTTGTGAAACACTCAATGTTCCCTTTGTTGCAAAACAGGTTGCTATTACTCGGAAAACCCGTACTAGCCTTGAAGCGCAAGCACGCGAAGCTCGCTATCAAGCTTTAGATGACGCGGCCAAAGCCGGTTTTGCAATCGTACTTGGGCAACATGCCGATGACCAAGTAGAAACTTTCTTACTGAGATTAAAGCGCGGCTCGGGATTACTCGGGCTTGGAGCGATGAGAGCGACTACTCAGCTGCCATCTGGGCGCTATTGTATTCGTCCGTTACTTGCCGTTAGTCGCAGTGACATTGAAGCATTTGCACAGCAGTTTGGCCTTGAGCATATTACTGATGAGTCCAACGCTGACGATGTGTTTGACCGTAACTTTTTACGCAATCAGGTGATCCCGCTACTTACCTCTCGATTCAATGGTTTTGTAGGTAACACACTGCGCAGTATTGATATTCTACAGCGCCAACAAGCCATAATTGATGAGGTGAGTGAAGAAGACTTGCAAAAGTGTCGTTGTCGGATGGCGCTAAATATCACGGCTTTACAACGGCTCTCTTGTGCAAGAAGAGATAATGTTATCAGACTGTGGCTATCAAAGCAGGGCATAGAGATGCCGAGTCACAAACAGCTAGATGAAATCGTACAACAGGCGTTTTTATCGCGCCAAGACAGTCAACTTGAAATTCGTTTTAAGCAAGGCGCAGTGAGGCGCTATCGTGACGCACTTTATTGGGTAACGGAAACTAGCCAAAAGCATGACATTGAGACCGTTAACCTCAACGAACTCAGCGGACAAAGTACACCTGTTGCTTTACAAACTGGCAAGGGGATCCGCAAACCTTTCACGGACGAAATCGTTAGCATTCGCTACGGCAGACTTAAAGATAAAATCAAACCACAAAGCAAACCTGGCTCTAATACCTTGAAACATTGGCTAAAAGATTTACACATTCCAAGCTGGGAGCGTGATTCTATTGCGGTTGTTTATTACAATGATACACCGGTTGCGGTGAACGGACTGTTTGTGAGTGCCGATCACGCAGAAGACAATGGCATTATTTGGGTAGTAAAAGATGACTGAAAGTAAAAAGATTGGCCAACAGTTAGCGCAAAAGGCACCTTATGCGGTGGTGTTCACTGCGGTGGTGTTTATCGTACTTTTTATGTCGAGTGAAGTGGTGTGGCTAAATCAAATATTTGCTTCCGCGTCAGGCATTATCAGTATCGTGTTTTTACTTCTGTATTGGCATGGTAAGGGTGGAATGTATTTTATTCTTGGCTTACTTGCGCCAATGCTTGCGGTGATGTTTTCAGAGTTACCCGATTTCCTTGCGCTTGCATGGGTAATAAATGGATTTTTTAACGGCGCGGCGTTAGCCCTGATGGCCTACCTATACTTAGGAAAAGGTGCTCAGCGTTAACGCATAACACTGAGCAAAAGGGGAAGTGTTTTTTTATACTGCGCGAGCGCAGTTTCGTCCGGCTGCTTTGGCGCGGTATAAGCCGCTATCCGAACGAGCAAATATGTTGTCGGCAGTATCATGGCTCGATGCCAGCGTAAAGCCAATGCTCGTGGTCACCGTATATTTAGCCAACATGCTCGACTTTCTTACGGCTTCCATAATTCTTTCTGCAATTACCTTGTTGGTGGTAAACGCAGGATCGTCAATTAAAATGGCGAACTCATCACCACCGAATCTAAATACCGAATCAGTTGCGCGCGTTGAGGTTTGCAAAATACGTGAAAACTCAACCAACACTTCATCACCGGCTTTATGACCATGAACATCATTCACCTGCTTAAAGTTGTCTAAATCTAAAAGCATTAGGCTAAAATTACGATGTTGACGACGGCAACGCTCGAGTTTCTCTTCTAAATTGTCAGTAAATTGACTGCGATTATAAAGTCCTGTTAGAGAGTCCTTAGTTGCTAATTGCAATACACGGTTGTACATCAAGGCATTACGCATTGGGTAAATTAAACAGGCGTGTAATTTTGACAATTTTGCCTTGATCGCTTCACTAAATGGAAACTCACTGAAATACACCAGCTGTCCTAAGTGCTCTTTTTCTAGCTCAAGATCAAACGTACTAGCCGGAAATTGGCTATCGCTGTCCTTCATCTGAAAGACACCAAGGCTACAATGGAACTGGAGCCCCGAAATTTTTGAAATTCTTGCCACATGCTCCGCGTAAATAGTCAACAGCTCTTCAATGTTGAGTGTTGTCTGAAGTTTGTCGACTAATCGCGCGTAGTGTTCACCGCCTTGCGTACTATACTGTTCAGAATTGAACGGCAAGTAATCGCCTCTGGTCGGCAATCTCTGTGTCAAAATATGGACATTTTCCATATTTCTTCCCCTTAAATACAACAATACATGATTAATATGCGAACTTTGTGCCAAAAATTTAAACTGGCTTAAAAACAAACGCTTGCTATATTTAAGAGAAAGAAAAAGAAATCCACCTTTATTCCCCGTCAATTTTTTCGCTCAGGAGGCAGATTGCAAAGTATCTTCGCGCAGGTTTTTGCCTTGCTGTTATGTGCAGTGATTTTAGTCTGGTCCTTTAAGCGGATTGGCTTGCCGCCTATTCTGGCTTATTTGCTCACTGGAGTCATTGCAGGCAGTCACGGCATTGGATGGATGAGTGACAGCCAAGAAATCCACTTTATGGCCGAGCTTGGGATCGTGTTTTTACTGTTCAGTTTAGGGCTTGAATTTTCCGTGCCAAAATTAATGGCAATGCGAAACGTAGTATTCGGTTTAGGGAGTTTGCAGGTCATCGTTACCACGATCATTGGTATGTTTGTGTTGCGTTTTATGCAATATGAGTGGGTGGGTGCATTTGTGATTGCAAGCCTCATTGCACTTTCTTCTACGGCGGTTGTGGTTAAGCTGTTAAAGGAGCTGGGGATGCTCAACACACGTCATGGTCAGCTCGGTATTGGCATGTTGTTATTCCAAGATATTGCCGTTGTGCCGCTGCTCATCGCGTTTCCGCTTATTTCCTCTGCGAGTAATTCAGAGCTGGCGTCAGCGCTACTTTTTGCATTTGCTAAGGGTGCGGTTGTGTGTCTGGTTTTATGGGCAGTAGGTAAGTGGTTACTACCTAAAATATTTAACGAAATCGCATTAGTAAGAACAGATGAGCTCTTTGTTTTATCTACTTTAGTTGTTGCCCTGTGCGCGGGTTCGCTCACTTATGCATTCGGACTTTCAATGGCGCTCGGCGCATTTTTAGCGGGCATGATGTTAGGGGAAAGCCAATATCGGCATCAGCTTGAGGCAGAAATTAGACCGTTTCGAGATATTCTAATGGGACTTTTTTTTGTCACAGTGGGTATGCAACTAGATATTCCTTATGTGCTCGACCAGTTTATTTATATTGTTGCAGCACTTGGCGCTGTGCTTGAGATCAAAGTGTTGATCATCGTTGGCGTTGCGCAGTTAATGGGAGAGCGTAAAAAAGACGCATGGGGCGCTGGTATTTTGATCTGGCAAATGGGGGAATTTGGCTTTGTATTGGTTGCTCTTGCCAGTAAACATCAATTATTAGACAAGAATGAAGTGTCCTTCTTGATCACGCTTGGCGTGTTGTCTATGGCGTTAACGCCTTATCTTATTAGTAAAACCGCGCATATTCTCAATATCTTGGGAATAGAAAAAGACTGGCAACCCGAAGCGCCAAGTGGTTATAACGCGGCTGATTTAAAAAATCATGTTGTGATTTTTGGCTACGCGCGTGTTGGTCAAACTATCGCACGATTTTTACGTCCGGAGGCTATTCCATATATTGCGGTAGAGCGCAACCCGCAAATTGTACAAGACGCACAAATTGCGGGTGAGCCCGTGTTATTTGGTCATGCGGCACAAAAAACGCTGTTAAAGTCAGCAAATATTGATAAAGCGCGCTTGGTTATCATTACCTTTGATGACTTTGAACAGACGCAGGTGGTTGTTGACGCCATTCGTCGGCGTACCCACGAAGTGAAGATCTTGGTACGCATGAAAGATGACAGCTACATGGAGCAATTAAAAGCCATGGGCGTCGCAGAAGTTGTGCCAGAAACTTTAGAAGCAAGTTTGATGCTGGTTTCTCATGTGTTGTACATGTCTGGCGTGCCAATGCGCAGAATTTTTCGTCGCGTCAGTAAAGAGCGAGAAAATCGTTATCCGTATTTACATGGTTTTTTTGCTGGAGACAGCAGTGATCTGCATGAAGTCACAGGTGAGCGGTTAGAATATCTGCATGCCATTGCTTTGCCTGACCATGCATTTGCCGTTAACAAATCGATTGCTGAGCTTGAGCTCAACGTTAAGCGCGTTGATATTACTGCGTTAAGGCGTGACGGCGAAGAAATTGCTCAACCAGATGAGCAAACCGTTTTACGCGTTAATGATGTTTTGCTGTTAAAGGGGAAACCCCGCCGCGTTGAACGTGCGGAGCAGTTTTTACTCGATGGCCTACCGTAATAACGTTTCTTAAATTTATGCTTTTTTAACAGATCGCCGCGTAAAGCGTCTCCTACAACACGGAGTAGGCCTGCGTTCTTGCTCTATCTATGTGCCTTGATCATCAGGTGTATTAAATGACACGATATGCTTTTGTAACAAATGCATTTGAGTAAACAAAAAGGTTTCACCGTTAAAATCTGCCAAGTAACGGCTGTTACTGGGTACCTCTGCAAGGCGTTGATATATCCCTGTACTGAGATGATAAGACCATAGCTGGTTGTCGTTGTTTACGCCGTACAATATACCATCTTTATAAACGGCAAATGGCTGCGCTAACTGAGCGCGTAACGCATTGATCTCAGTCGGTATAGGATCTGTGTTTGTGTTAACAAGCCAAAAACGCTGATTCATATCTTGATACAGAAAATGATCACTATCTACTTGCGTGGCCCAAACTACATTTTCAGAAACAATGAGTGAGGCCTCTTTGGTATCTTTATTAAGAATGTAAAGCCCCGCGTTTCCATTCTCCCTTGCTGTGACCAACAACGTTTTCGGCGTTAGCCACTGCAGGACAGAATCAATAGCAAGCGAATTAGCAATGAGGGTTTTCTCACCATTTAAAGACCAAATAGTGAGTCCTTGTTGTGTTGTGCCCGCTATCTCATTACCCGCAGGAGACCACACAATTCGTTTGCTGATATTGTCTTGCTGTGAATCGGTAAGCTGTGCAACACCTTGGTCATTATAAAGCCATAATTGCCTTGAACCAGTACGTGTAGACGTAAAAGCAATATGATCACCATAAGGTTGAAACTGAGGGTTGTCTTCCTTCATTGTTGTTCTGGCTATCTTTGCTGCCGCAGTGGTTTGGTGATTTCGTATTTGAGCAAGACTTAATGTAAAAATATCGGTATCGGCATTTATCTGTGTCGCTAAAATCTGTTTTCCATCAGCTGAAAAAGAAGCCTCCCTTAGATTTTTTCTACCCCCAGTATCAAGTGCAACCATTCTCCCGTTGGTTTGCAGTTTATAAAGTCCATTAGTCGTCGATGCGAGCAAATACTCGCCGCTTGGATGATAACTGACTTCAATTGGCTGTAATGGTGACAATTCGTGCGGTAGTAATATCTTTGCCGTGATCGTTGGTGTCTTATCGGGATTGTAAATATTCAGGTGATGAGAGTTGTGCTCATCAATGCTTACCATTGCGAAAACATTTTTATCTGCAAGATAGTCAAGAGTGTAGTTTTCAAAGTTTGGCATATACTCGGTAGTGCGGCTTTTTTTTGTCTTTAAATCAAAAAGGTAGGGCACTGCTTGTTTGGGACGTAAATGAGATAAGTAACTGATCTCGCCATTTTTCATCCAATTTGGACGCCATATGGGCTTTTCTTGGCAAGCAATAACGGCATGTGGATTTTGTGGTGAGTTGATTGCAGTATCGACATTTAGTGTGTTTAAAGACCAGCAAAAGGGAGACGTCTCTTGAGCCTTGCAATGACTCCGTTCGGTAAAAGTTAGTTGCTTTGCGTCCTGTGACCAACTTGGTTTTCCGTACACGCCCTGGCGAGCGGTTAAACGAGAGGTTTTGTGCGAGGCTAGATTTTTGACCCAAAGCTGACTATGGCAATTATCGCTAAAGCGCTGAAAAACAATCCATTGTCCATTGGGTGAGTAGCTGGCATTTGCATCCCATGCGTCACTTGTGGTCATTGGAGTAAAAGTAGGTTGAATAGGTACTCTGGGGGCGGTTTCGGGTGCAATTATAATAGTAAAGAGGTAAGCCGTGATAACTACCACTAGTGCCGCCACCCCAAATTTTGCAGCGCGTGGGCGAGATTTTTGAGTCGCTTTATGCGCGCTCGGCTTATCGCTTGTCGACGTAACGGATGCCTCTAAACTATAGCCTTTTTTACTGTGCGTTTTTATAAACTCTAACTCACTATCAGCATATTTGAATACTTGGCGAATTTGGAAAATGCAGCGCTGCAATGTATTGGGAGAAACAACTCTGTCGTGCCAAACGGTGTTAAGTAGTTGCTCAAAGCTCACTACTTCTCTGGGTTGTTTTGCCAATTCACAAAGCACCGCTATTGCTTTAGGGGGGAGCGCATAAGTCTGTTGGTCGATAACAATATGATTGCGGTTTACATCCACAAGGTGCTCTGCAATCAAAAACTGCTTTAATTCCATTTTAAAATTCTTTTTTCAGCGAATTATCAGCGAAAAATCAGCAAACTTTGCTGTTTTATCGCCCTGTTTTTTTCTAATGTAACACACTGATAAAAATAAACTAAAAAGGAAAGTCATGCGTTTTATTATTTTGCTATTGTTAATGCTACTTGCAGCATTGGGCAAGGTGTATGGGCAAACATTAGAACAACAAGCCATCACGATTGGGTCTAAAATAACTTTTGCATCTAAGATATTAAGTGAGAATAGGGAGGTCATGGTTTATACGCCAAATGATTATGACCCTAAGAAACAATATCAAGTGTTGTACTTACTCGATGCAGAATTCTTTTTTACCCAAACCGTGGGCATTGTGGAGTCTTTGGTTAGCACTGGAAAAATACCAGCTACCATCGTTGTTGGGTTGAAAACCACGGTGAGAACAAGAGACTACTTACCGCCAATTAACGGTGAGGCTCAAAGTGATAGACAGCGCTGGATTAAAGAGAAGTTTCCTCAATTTGGCAAGACAACCGAGTTTACAGCCTTCTTAACTCAAGAGTTATTTCCTTTCATTGAGTCACAATATTTACTCAAACCTAATCGTACGTTAGTAGGGTATTCCAATGGTGGGATCTACGGACTACACACCTTTCTAAATAAGCCAGAGATATTTACTAATTATCTGCTTATTAGCCCGCCAGGTTGGTGGGGTGAGGAAGAGCTCGATCAGCAGTTTAAAGCACTTAGCAACTCAGCACATGATTTACGTCGCAATCTGTATATTAGTATCGCAGGGGAAGGAGGCGACTTTTACACCAACGGTATGCGAGTTGCGTCAAACCTGAAAGCACTTCGATCAAAAGAAGTAAATTGGCAATTTAGCCTCAAAGAATTGGAAACGCATCAAACTACGTTCTACCCAAGTCTCTATGAAGGACTAACAAAACTTTTTGATGATTTTTATTTTGAGCTTAATGAAGAAGCAGGAAAATATGCGCATATCTCTGATATTGAAGATTATTATCTAAAGCTCTCTAAGCGCTATGAGTTTGATGTGTTAGTGCCAGAGTCTATATACAGAGCACTTGCTGACGCGCAAATCAGCCATAAACGTGTAGACGCTGCATTTGCGACTTTAAATGCATTTGTCACGCGTTATCCCGACTCGTCTTATGCGCATGCAAGCCTAGGCCATGGATATTTAGAGAATAAAGCGTATAACAAGGCGTTGAAAAGCTTTAATCACGCCTTGCAACTTGCGAAAGCACAGCAAGTCGACGACCCGTCAGTATATGATTATTTTGAAAGCATGATAGCCCAAGCAAAAAGCAAAATCGTGCAGTAAGCTATACAGATC
This sequence comes from Pseudoalteromonas sp. XMcav11-Q, assembly GCF_040104525.1. Classification (NCBI taxonomy): domain Bacteria; kingdom Pseudomonadati; phylum Pseudomonadota; class Gammaproteobacteria; order Alteromonadales; family Pseudoalteromonadaceae; genus Pseudoalteromonas; species Pseudoalteromonas sp. XMcav11-Q. The sequence goes on along the minus strand of NZ_JBECOX010000001.1, from coordinate 348,996 downwards.
GCCGCGTAAAGCGTCTCCTACAACACAAAGTAGGAGCAGGTTCACCCTGCGATCTTTTATGCTTTTACTACCTGTCAAGCTTGCTCAATAAATGCTGCTTAACGGTGGGCCATTCTGAGGCGATAATCGAATACACAACAGTGTCTCTTAGCTCGCTGTTTCTACCGATCTGGTGGCTGCGCAAGATACCATCGAGTTTGGCGCCAAGCCGCTCAATCGCATTGCGAGAGGCATGATTAAAAAAGTGGGTTCTAAATTCAACGGCAATGGCGTCAAAATCTTCAAAAAGTTGCTGTAACAGCAAAAGCTTACACTCCGTGTTAACCGCTGTTCGACGTACTTTATCGCTGTACCAAGTATAGCCAAGCATGGCACGGCGATTGGCTATATCTGCATTGTAATAGCGGGTGGTTCCCACAATTTCGTTGCTGCTATTTAGCCTTACTGCATACGCAAGGTTGCCTTCAGAACCTTGGCTTATCGCAGTGTTAACATAGCGTTCCATATCGTCTGGAGTGGGTACATTGGCATACCAAAGCTTCCAAGCTTCACCATCTTTTACTGCTTGTTGCAGGGCATTAATATGGGTTGTTGATAATGGTTCAAGGGTGACATGCTGTCCTATCAGTGGTTTATTAGCTGGCCACATGCGGTACTACTTCCTTATTTTGAGTATTTTGACGGTATCTTGTTTTGCAAGAGATACAGCTAAGTGATTTGGGTCAGTTACAAAAGCCAAGGCCGATATATTGGTTAAAGGATTGGTCAAATCATCAAAAGTTGCGATATGTGTGAGCTTGCCCGTTGCGGTAACGCTAAACTCTGCAATACCAGAGCTACTCTCTGAGGCTGCGAACAACCTTTTGCCATCAGCAGCAAGTAACAAGGTGGAGACACCGTTAAGTGGCTTGCCAACTTGGTTTGCATCAATGGTCTGGAGTAAATGATATTGACCATTTTGTTGACGCTCAAAGGCTAAAATGCTGTTACTGCCCGCCGCTGCAACATAAAAAACAGTGAAATCTGAGCTTGCAACTAAGGCTTGTGGTTTACTGAGTGCGAGCAAGTTAGTGTCGTCTTTAACGATGCGCTGTTTAACAGTATAAGTACCTTTTGTCTGTTGCCACAGCGTAATGACATCGCCTTCATAACCTGCAACGATAAGCGCGTTAGCCTCTTTACTTACTAGCACATCCACAGGCCCACCCATATCAGTTTGCTCAGCGCTATCAATAGGGCCGAGCCACGTCACGCTGTTTGTAGGCGTGATCCTAAAAGCAGTGATGGTATTGCTTTTATAACTTGGGATAAATGCATAGCGCTTGTCGCCACTTAAACTAATTTTCCAAGGTGCAAACAAGCCAAGGGTGTCATGAGCTGAGGCATTTTTGGTTGGATCAAACACCACTTTGTAAGACACTTCGTCAGAAAAGGTTTGCACAAGGTTAAACTTACCCGTTTTATCTTTTGCAAACACATTTAATGCACCATCGTAAAAGCTAGTGTTAAGAATGAGATTGCTATTTACGAATACCGCATCGGATGCGCCAGTAAGTAAAAGCGGTTGCGCGTCGCTCGATTGAAAGAGTTGATCTTGGACTAGCTGCTTATTTTCATTAAGCGTAAATGTAACCACTGCGTTATCGTCGCCACTTACTGCAACGGCCTGTGTACCTTGGTGATTAAAACGCAGCTGCCTTGGATTATCTAAGCCGCTAAACCCTGCGGTGTTATTTTGGATGGTTTGAACAACGTCGAACGTTTGGCTGTGTGCGCAAAATGAAATTGACCCAAGTGCGATAAGCATAAGTGCACTTATAGTAGGTTTATACATCTTTACTACCTATTTTTATTATTGTATATCTTACTTGAGTTCCAAAAACTCTCTCATTTCGTCCAAGCGGCTCATGCCGTCTTCAAATCCAAGCTCAATGAGTTTTTGTGTATAAGTACGCTCAAACAGCAAGTAACTCGTTAAACTCGACGGAGAATGCTTTTTAACCCCCATGGTTCTGAGCAACAGCTTGATTGCCAACGGCATATCTTCGTAATAATGATCTGCGACTTCATTAAAATTAACCGTTGGCTTGATGAGCATATGATCTACTCGTCTAAGCTCTTTGTGCTTTTCTCTGGCCGGTAGCAAGCTTACCGTACGGTTGACGCGGTCGAGCCGTTCGATGTCTGAATTTAAGGTATCGCTAAACACACTGTCTAGCAGGTGACCGGCGACCACTGACATTCCCGGAAAATGCGGCTCATAGCCGAGCTGCTGTGGCAGTTTAGGCTGCTCAACACCAATCACAAAGATTTTATCCGCACCTAAATGAATGGCAGGGCTAAGCGGGGAAAGCTGGTGGATAGAGCCATCACCATAGTAATGATGTTTAACGCGCACGCTTGGAAACACCATAGGTATAGCCGAACTTGCCATGAGTAAGTCGAGCGAAATCGTGCCCGGAACACCTTCGCGCTTTGAGCGCTGCCAAGGTTCAGCATTGTTCGCCTGATAAAACGCCACAGATTTACCAGTAGAATAGCTCGAAACCGTAATCGCGATGGCATCAAGATAATGGCGGTGTAGATTGTGATCGATGCGATTTAAATCAAGTACATTGGCCAGCAGCTTTCGAAGCGGCGAGTTATTTAACAAGCTGGCTGGTGGCTGATTAAGGTATTGCGCTTGAAAGCTGCGCATCATATTGGCAAATAAATGGCCGTATGCACCAGTAAACGAGCTTTTGTACACCATGTCGGTGCTAAAGTTCTTCCAAATATATTCCACTTTTTTCACCGCAAGGTGAAAACAAGATGCGTAACAGGCAATCCCCGCCGAGTTAATTGCGCCGGCAGAGGTACCAGTAATGATCTCAAAAGGGAGGGGAGAAGTACGAGGCATACTTTGCGCAAGCGCCTTTAATACCCCAACTTGATAAGCGGCCCTTGCGCCACCTCCAGTCAGTAGTAAGGCAATTTTTTTATCACTCGTTCTATGCTTTCTCAAAAGAGGCCATCCTGCTGTTAAATTTGCTTAATTTAAATTTGGTCTTTTTATGCGTTATTTATCTTTGTTGATGTTGTAATGCTTTAGGGGCAAAGAGTTGATAACTCCAGTAAATGCGTTATTTTTAGTAGTAAAGTGCCACTTTGCCCTTAAGCCGCTTATAGGTTGTTTTATTTATTCTAGTTGAACCTAGCTAAAACCCAAGTTGTCTGAGTGCACATACCCGCGCAATATATTAGGCTATTATTTTGAAATTTAAGTACTAAAGCGCTATGGTGGCACAAACAAATTTTAACAAACTAGCGATTTAATTTAGTCGCTAATTGGCGCGATTTTGTATTTAATAAAGTGGCAATTTAGCTTAACTTCAATGTACTGAACTTAAGTTCGGTGCTCAAGTATTTTTATTAAGATCAAATGTTTGAACAAGGTGTAGCCAGAGTTTGCACCACAACGCATTTTTTTAGGGTTTCAGCGCGCATTAAGTTATTAGTCAAGTATTTGGTGATAGTTTTACATTAACGCGTATCAACAATGACGAAGAGGGAGTCCCCATGTCAGAGAACCATCAAGAAGGTAATAAAAGACCTTCTAACAGCCAGTTGTTATTTGCCGCGGTAGTTGTACTAGCGTTGATTATTGTGGCTGTGTTTGTGCTAGCACAAAAAGACACTCCATCGACGGAAAACCAAAAGGTCAAACAAGATATTGTTGTGCCTGAACAAACAGAAACGCCATTGGTCAATACCGCAAGAGAAACACCACCTGAGCAAGTGGTTGAACCTGAAGTAACCTTGCCACCGCAACGAGAGCAAATCGAGCCAGAGCAAGTAGAACCGGTTGAACCTGAAGTAACACTACCGCCGCTTTCTCAAAGTGATACCGAAATTAAAGAAGCAGTATCAAATTATCTCTCTAATCAAGCGGTAAAATTGCTGGCAGATGACGACGTGATCCGCCGCACGGTGGTTTATGTAGATAACCTAGCAAAGGGTAAAGTGGCAGAAAACCACGCACCAGTGGTGAAGCCGCAAGATGGCTTTAGCGTAATTGATGACGACATTATTATTACTGATCCTAACAGCTACGAGCGTTACACACCTTATGTCGCCATGTTCGACACCATGAGCACCGCGCAAGTGGTTAGACTATACGACCAATACAAACCATTGTTTGAAGAAGCATACGAAGAAATAGGCTACGAAGGAGATGCATTCAACGGCACGTTAACTGATGCAATCGACGAGTTGTTGGCAACACCCATTCCAGACACCGCACTGCCTTTGGTAAAAGACTCAGTTACCTATAAATATGCATATGCAGAATGGGAGCAACTTTCTCCGGCGCAAAAACAGTTTTTAAGAATGGGCCCTGAAAACATGAAAAAAGTGAAAAAGCGCCTAGAAGAAATCAAAATTGCGTTGAACAAATAAGCACACAGCCTCATAAAATCCACAAAAGCTTGGCAAACTGTTTAAACATCACCCAGTTAGCCAAGCTTTTTGACTTTTCCCTTGCATCCCCCTGCAATCTTCGAGATAATTCATCCCGCGCCAAACAAGGCCCTCAATGGTAGTCTTATTGGTCCTCTCGCAACAATAGTACGTGAATCTGGTCAGGTCGGGAACGAAGCAGCCACAGCGTATGACTTGTGTGCCGGGATGTGGCTGGTAAGACTGCCACCCAAACCTCCAAGTGTGTTGTTTGAAGTGTAAGTCACTACAAACTCCATAGTGTGTGTTGTTTGAAGTGTAAGTCTTATTGATAGTACTTAAAACTATACTAAAACATACTAATTCCTATCTTTCTAAATTTAAAAACTAAATCAAATAAAACACTTATTCTTCGTTCGTTAGATCAACAACACTTTATTAGCGTGTTCTCGTAGGTTGGAAAAGTCGTAGGCGCTTTCCAACTGAGTTATGAAAAAAGTGTAACTGCTGTGCAAAAGGTTTGTCGGATGGCGGCGTTGCACGCTTTATTCGACCTACAAATCAACAAAGTAAGTCATATTAATAAATACTTTGTCGCAATCCGCTTCCTCAAGTTTGGCTACTTGTAAACCTAAAGACAGATCTGTGGTCGAAACTCGCGCATACCCAACCTTATTCACGGCAGTTGTTCGTTTAGAAAAGAACATGAAGGCAATAAGCAAGATCTGACCCTAATAGTTACTACAAGATTGACCCTCTGCCTTAAGGTGTGGCATCAGCGTCGAATACCAAGCGCGATGGGTTTCAGGCCCTAATAGAATATAACGTCGATGCTTCATTTGCCTAAGCTATCAAATTGACTATTCTATAGAGTTTCTTTTCATAAGCACTTCTAACGCTTGCGAGAGTGCTTTGGGTGCGTTATCTGTATCGCCATTCACTGCCGCAAAATAAGCGCTATTTTGACTAGGATAAAGCAGGCTACTGACCGAAAATGCGACCGTAAAACCGTCATGACCAAAAGCCGTTTTATCTGACTTGACAAACCAGCCCATCGCATACTCAGAATGGCTGTCTTGAATTTTACTATAAGGCGAGAGCAACATTTTGTAACTCTCTTTACTCACAATATTGTCACCTCCCTGCATTCCCTCTAATACCGAAGAAAAATAAACAGCAAGGTCAGGTAAACTTATATTCACCGTACCGGCAGGACCATATACTTTTGGAGCAAGCTTTTTTTCTTCAGTTACCCCATGCCAGTGACCATTTTCGTAAATATGCCCTTTAGGCTGCTTTGCGCTCTCAAAGCTCGGTTCACCAAAACCATAATTAGTGATGCCTAATTGCCCAAAGACTTCTTCGCCAATAAGCCACTCCCAAGTCTGATTGCTGACTCGCTCTAACATATGTCCTGCTATCACGTAACCAACATTACTATACCAAAACTCACTTCGGGTTTTCACTGCAGCGGTATTAAGCACCTCTTTTGTTAGCTCATATCTTAATTCGGTTAAAGGCTTGGTATTGTCGTACCACTGCTGATTTTTTACACCTATGTCCTTTTTTAATCCGGATGTCATGCTCAACAGATTCTGTAAAGTAATGGTCTCATGTTCTGGTCGAATTTGGCCTTTAAGTTCAGGAAATATATCTATGACGGTAGTGTCAAAAGTAATGAGGCCTTGTTCAACTAAACGAGCGGCGAGCAAAGCGGTCATAGATTTTGCGACAGAGCCGATCGCCCAACGATCATTATCGCTTACAGGTTCAAGGCTTTGTATATCACGATAGCCTGTGCTGGCAATTTCGTACACTAAGCCATCTTTTACTGTCATAGCCGTAATTGCAGGTACATTATATGCCTGTCGAATACTTTCTAAATGCTGTTTTAATGCACCATCTTGTGCAATACCTACTTCTTTAGGGAGCTCAGTTTCATCAATTAAGGGCGAAGTTTGAGTTATATCCGAACCACACGCGCTTAATAGTAAGGTTAATAACGCTAAATGAGCGAATTTAAATGATGATTGTAAGTTTGTTATAAGCAAAGCAAAATCCTTTATGTTGGTTGTTAATGCTCCTCTGTAGACTCAAATATTATTGAATTACTCAAAATTAATTTGTTTAAAAATGTATAGTTAGCTAATTTGTGTGGCTTTACTGCCGCTGCTACCCCTGCCAAAGGGAGTTTTATCGCAAGCCAGTCATGTGATATGTACCAGTCTAAGCGTAAAGGAACCAACTCAGGTTCACTTGAATCAACTCCAGGAGAAACGTACCCCATTATTGAAGTTGATGCCCAAGAGGCGCAACAAGTAAATTGGGTAAGAGTGAAGACTACATATAACCCTTCACCTGATCGCTGGGTGTCGGCCAGTTGTGGAGATTTACATCTTGCTTGGGGGGATTTACAGAGCAAGGTTTACAGTGGACAAGCAGATAATGAATTTATAGTAGAACTTAGACCGGGTAAGTTCTACGAACTAACCGCTGATAAAAGCATGTCCGTTATCGAATTAAAGGATTGGCAATTCCAAAAAGTTAGGTAATTCAGAGGTAAGGTTAGTTGCAATCTAGATGCAAATTAGTATGACAACGCCAAAGTTGTGTAGCGGATATGCCGACAGCCCCCTTTGGGGCTCACATTAGCGTAACAGCAGCTCCAATTCCAACCCCAAAGCTTGTATAGAACTAGTGTATATAGTCATCAATTAGCTTGCGCCAAGCATCGGGCTTACCGTAATAGGCAGTATGCGGAAGCTTTACGAACGTCTCATGCTTTTCAAGGATAAGGGTTGGGTAGCCAGTAACCTGAAGCTTTTGCATTAATTGGCGGCTTTGCGCGATTTTTGTTTGCTCAGCACCTTGATTTGCCAGCATAGCTCGTTGCCAGTGGTTTTTATCTAGCCCAAGCTCAACGGCTAGCTCCTCTATAGCCTCAGCTCGGTTAACCTGTTTGCCCTCTACATAGTGTGCGTGCTGAATAGTTTTAAGCATGTTAAGTGGCGCTATGCCCAATTGCTCAGCGGTTATGATGGCACGAGCGGTGATGTATGAGTCAAGGATCATCGACTCGTTACTATTCACCCTTTGGATGTAACCTTTGCCAAACTGCGCGCCTGTTATGCTGGCTATACGCGCATCGCTTGTGAGAATGTGGTTGCGGAATGCTTTCTCTATAGATTGGTTGGCAATCATACCTCCAGGATGCAGTTCAAGCTTGAGGTCACTGTTGGCTGCAATTGCATCCAGCAGTGCAGCCGCACCATAACACCAGCCACACATGGGGTCGAAGAAGTAGTGCACTTTTACCATTTCATCTCTCCCATATGTACCTTAGCACCAATACCCAACGCCATCGGCAATCCTGCATCAGGGTAGCGTGCAGACATACTATCAATCAGTTCAGCGCTATTTTTGCTGCTGCTTTTTGCCTGACTAAAGTCGCTTAAATACTGCTGCGAGTAGCTTATGGTACTTGAATCAAGTTTGGTGCCTGCTTTCATGTGACCAGGTATTACAATCTCTGGCTTCAGTGCTTTTAACTCTTTTAATTGGCGGCTCCACGCTTGTTGACTGCGTTGGGATTGCGCATCGGCCATCCATAAGTGCACATTACCGTAGACTGCAACATTGCCCAGAATCGCTTTACTTGACGGGATCCATAAGTAGGGGCGGTGTGCCAGCTCAGATTGCGTGCCGTGGATCTCTATTTTGTGCCCATCTACAAAGAGTGTATTTCCCTCTACAACTGTTGGGATGTATGGCTTAACAGGTGCATTTTCCCCCATTTTTGGTGTCCAGAATGCTAATTTACCCGCGAGTTTTTCTTCAATCACTGCTTTTACGGCCGCAGTGGTTAGGATCTTAGCTTCAGGGAATAAAGTGTGTAGCACTTCCGCGCCAAAATAATAGTCCGGATCAGCTTGGCTGATAAAAATCGTTTTTAGGGTTTTGCCGCTGTCGAGCACTTTGGCAGCTATGCGTAGTGCATCCGCTTTGGTAAAACCCGTATCTACGACCATCACTTCACTCTCACCAATCACCAGTGTTGAGTTAACGTGGAAGCTGTTTTTGTCAGCGTTATAAACATCCAGTGTAAGTGGGGCGGTGTTTGCTGCCATCGCATTGCTTGCGAATAAAATCGATGCTGCTATCAACGTTAGGTGTTTCATATCTTTTGCCTCAATAGGTTTAGTACGGAGCAGATGATATGAAATTGATAGGCTCAGAAAAACATGCCAAACTAAACATCATTGTTTCATAAATCGAACAAATAAATGGATAGACTCATCGCTGCTAAGGTCTTTGCCGACGTTGCAATCACAGGTAGCTTTACCGCGACGGCTGATAGGCTAGATATGTCTCGCCCTATGGTAACTCGGTACATTGAAGCAATGGAAAGCTGGCTAAACATTCGTTTATTACATCGCACCACGAGAAGAGTGTCTTTAACGACAGCAGGGGAGTCCTGCTTGGAAGAAGTAAGACAGTGGCTGAGGCAAGCTGACACCATAACCGGCTTGGCGAATACTAGCGGAAAACTGTCTGGTACGGTTCGACTAGCAACCAGTATGTCTTTTGGCTTTTCTCAACTTGTGCCCGCTATTCAACAGTTTATGTCAGCACATCCTGATGTGAATATTGATATTGATTTGCAAGATTCTGTGGCCGATCTCACTGAGAGTCAGATAGATCTTGCTATTCGTATTGCCTCTGCACCGGACCCTTCTTTGATTGGTAAATCAATTGCAGTATGTGACTCTGTTATTGTGGCGTCGCCGCAGTACCTTACGAGTGCAAGTGAAATCACAAAACCTGATGACCTAGCTGAGCACTTATGCCTTGGGTATAAGAATTTTCAGCAGCATATCTGGCATTTGCGCAAAGGTAACTCACAACAGTCGGTAGCCGTAAACTGTCGTTTAACTGCGAACGAAGCGACGGCCTTAATGCACGCAGCGTTAAATGGCGCTGGTTTGGCAATTCAACCCACTTATTTGGTTAACCGCTACATCAAATCTGGCGAGCTTAAGCCGGTACTACCTGATTGGAAGCCAAGCGATATGAATATATACGTGCTCTATTCTTCGAGAAAGTATATGTCTCCAACCGTGAGGGCATTGATAGATTATTTGTCGCACTATTTTGCCAACACGCCATGGTGAAACTGCAAGTATCTTAAGAGTTACATCTTAATGTTGTTACGTTACTAGCTCGTTTGCTCAGATGAGTGGCTAACACGACGAGTGTTTTATTATCGCTATATTTCTCAATTACTTTTTACTTAAAACTAAGCCCAGCTAGTTGCTGGGCTTGACATACTTAGCAGATGTAAACTGTTGGGCAAAATTCAGGTGCGGTATAGCATGCACCGTAGTCTTTACTGTAAGCGCCGGTTCCGCCTGCTATTTCTTTCGTTTGTTTAGCATCTAGCGCTTTGTTTGCGTTAAGGTTTTTTAATTTTACTTTTTTCAGTTTCATGTTGTATCCAGTTATTTTGTTATCTTTGATTATTCGGTAATGTAGATAAATACCTATTTCTAAGTACTTATCTGTTAAATAATGTGTTTAATTTTTAAACATATTTCAAGCGGGGATGGCAAATAACTTCAGTAGATCTTTTAGTTGTTTGTTTTTTAAGTTGTTTATTATATTGAATTTTTATCAAGCAAGTAAAAATGACAGCGCTGGACTTTTGTGCATGTCAATCTTGTTGATTGTACAACCTATATCCAACCAATTGTTGCGGCAAATAGCTGCGTGCGCCTTACACATTAAAAGAAGCAATGCTAGTATCCTTGTTAGGATAACAATCGAGTTGATAAAAAGTAGGGGAGCTAATGGCATTATCATTTCAGACCTTAAGGTTGCATATTATTGAGGTTAACGACGATTTTCCGGCACTCGATCGTGAACGGCTGATAGAGCAAATTCCCCATATCCTGAGTTCTAACGTGGTTGAAAACCTTCCCCCCTATTTTCATGGTATTGATTCAACAAAACAGGCCGAAAACTGGTTTCAGCGTATGTGTTCAGAGAGCCGCTTACTGCAAGTTAAGCTTGGGCAGCATGAGACAATTGGCTTTTTGTTTGTTTACGTTGAAAACGAAAGTGATGCGCATATCGGTTACTTATTGGCTGAAAAGCACTGGGGCAAAGGTTACGCCAGTGAATTGCTGCAAGGGTTTATCCATGCAGTTACCAGTATAGAGTATTGGAGTACCCTAATTGCGGGAGTGGAGCAATCCAACCATGCTTCCATTCGGTTGCTCAAAAAGCTGGGGTTTTCACAGCAAGTGCATGATGAAAACAGTCCACTTTTCTTTGAATATGAGATCCATCGCGTCTGTTGACCTCAGCGGTTTGACTTTTATTTCCCTGAATGTGCTTTGGTCACAACGCTCGACTTGTCGTTAGTCCATCAATTGATAAAAGTAAAAAATATAACAATTGTTGTTATTTTCTTGTTAATGTAAGCGCTTACATGTTAGGTTTAACATTCAACATACGATTACACCGCGCTGAAAAGTGTGTAGTAAAGCTCGTGTGTTTGAAAAGCGCTATATTTTTCAATTGTTCGGGGTTGTTATGGATTGAAATGTAAGCGCTTTCATTTCTGCGGTTTATGAAGTGATAAAAGGATCCGTGTTTTAGTGGTTGATCACTAAAGCAGTTTTATACATTACATTTGGAGACATAAAGTGAAAACGAGTAGCAAGTTAATCGCAAAGCTCGCAAACATTAGCGTTATCAGTCTGATTGTTTGTGCGTCTTCGCAAAGTAACGCGGCTGTGGGGAATTTACTTTGGGAAGATAATTTTAATAATTTAGATACCAACACATGGAATATAGATGTCGGGGATGGTTGTGACCAAGGAATATGTGGTTGGGGTAATCAAGAATTACAGTGGTACAGTGAAAATAATGTCTATATTACCGACATTGTAGGCGAGGTGGGAAACAAAGGCCTTGTTCTTGAAGCAAAAAATCAAGCGATAGGCGGCAAGGCATTTACCTCAGGTAAGATCCAGAGTAAGAATAAGCTTGCTGTGCAATATGGCATGATAGAGATCAGAATGAAGGTATCTGATGTCGACACGGGGCTTTGGCCTGCACTTTGGATGCTAGGGACGAGTACTGCTAGCTGGCCGGCAAAAGGCGAAATCGACATCATGGAGATGGGCCAATCTCAAGCCGCTCGTAATGATGCTGGCTTTCCCGGTGCGCCAAGCAATAACTATACAGGCTCAAACTTAATTTTTTATGCAGATGCCGCCTGCAATGAAGGTAATCCAACCTGTGCAGCAAGTGTGGCATACAAAACCGATAATGCACATTTGTCCTCAACCCCCTTAACCAATCGCTTTGTTATCTATCGTACTTATTGGACCGAAGAAACGATCCGTTTCACAGTTGAAGATAATGGGGTCGAATATGATATGTTCGATAGCCCGTTTGTTATTAGTGAAGAGTCAAACGAATTCAACGCGCCATTTTATCTATTGATGAACTTGGCTGTCGGCGGGTTATTTACGGACGCGCTTAGCAATGACCAGGTGAGCGCACCACTTCCTGGGAAAATGGTGGTGGATTATGTGCGTATTTATGAGCTAGATGGTCAAGGTGAAGTGTTCAGCGGCAATGTCACTAAGCCCGAAGTTGGCACCTTTGGTGTTTTTAGTGAGGGGCCAAGCGATAATCAGTTAGTGCCGGGAAGCAACGCGGATATTTATGTGTGGAACCAAAACTCACTCACTCAGGGCAATATCCCTGCCTATGAAGGCAATGAAGTGATTGCATGGCAATATTCGCCAACGCAGTGGTTTGGAGCCGGTATTCAAAGTCGTCAAGTGCGAGATATGAGCAACTTTAGGGATGGTTACTTAAATTTTAAGATTAAAATTCCTGCGAATGTGAGTTTCAGAATTGGCATTGCTGACACTTATACTAATGAGAACTGGATCACATTCCCCGCGAACACCAATCAGTATGGCCTTGTTCGTGATGGCCAATGGGGTGAAGTGCGTATTCCAATCACTGAGTTAGCGGGTAGCTTGGTGGCATTACAATCAATTAAAAATCACTTCAATATTGTCTCTGTCGCTGGGCAAGAACCTAACTATTCTTTTCAAATGGCAATTGACGATATTACCTGGACAGGGGGCGGTAGTACCCCTGTCGATAGCGATCAAGATGGTGTTGAGGATAGCCTCGATCAGTGCCCAAATACTCAACCAAATGAAGAAGTTGATGCGAATGGCTGTCCACTGAATAATTTACCCGATGGATTGGAACAGGTCTCTCTGGATACTTTAACTTTCTATGTTAACACTACCGGCTGGGCGGATGTTCATTATCGAGTCAACGGCGGTGTGCAGCAAAATGTCCGCATGCAAGTGATTAATGGTCGCAATGAGCTGACAATATCTGGGCTAGCAGTGGGGGATGTGGTTAGTTTTTGGTTTACTTACCAACAGGAGGACGGAACGGTCGTAGATACCGCAGAGCAGGCCTATATACTTTCAGAATCCTCAGCTGGTAACGATAGCGATGGTGATGGCGTGAATGATGGTATCGATCAGTGTCCAGATACGCCTGTGGGGGATGTGGTAAACACCGATGGATGTAGCATTTTAATCACTGAGCAACTTCGTATCGAAGCGGAAGACTATAGCAACTATTTTGATAACGATGCAGGCAATACAGGTGGCGAATATCGCAATGATGATGTTGATATTGAGCTGACCAGCGACAACGGCGGTGGTTACAACGTAGGTTGGACGTCGGCGGGAGAGTGGCTCGAATATCAGGCTAATTTAGGCGCGGGAAGCTATAATTTGACCGCACGCGTTGCCTCCCAAGTTGGTAACGGAGCGTATAACGTTCTTGTTAATGGTAATCTAGTTGCCAGTACCGTTGTGCCTGCTACGGGTGGCTGGCAAACCTTTATTAGTCAAAATATTGCGTCGATTACGTTAAATGAGGGTGTACATACCGTTCGTGTTGAAATGGCGGGTGGCGAGTTAAATCTAAACTGGCTTGAGTTCAATATCGCTGGTTCATCTAACAATGATAGCGATAACGATGGTGTGCCAGATAATCTAGACCAATGTCCCAATACCCCTACGGGGCGCCAAGTTGACAGCCAAGGTTGTGAGCTCAGCTTTGGCACTATTGTGCCACTTTATGATGCAACAACACCTTTAGAGCAAGCCGTTAGTTATGACCGTGGAGATGCACTAATTACGCGTTTTGCTGATCGCGGCCGAGACCGCCATGCAAAAGAAGATCAGTTTCAAATCTATGATCACTATTTATCGCATTATTGGACGCATCGAACTGCGCAATTTGAAATCGCTGATTTTGTAGCTAAAGGCGGCTCACGCATTGAAGTGACCTTTATTACAGAATGGAAACTCGGTGCGCGCGAATTTCGTGCTTGGTATCGTGGATTAGGCACAGTTGCTGAGTACCACGGTAATTACTTTGGTGGCGGTGCGGTCGTTGAGCTTGATAACGGCAGTTATGATACGAACTTTAATAAGATAAGTGATTCAGGTGATCAATATCGTTATAGAGTGATCATTGATGACTACAGACCGCTAAATTGGGACCCTGCTGCAGGCTTTTTGCCTCTTGAAGTTGGTCAGCGCATGGAGTTTGAAGTTAGCCAGTTTCTTGATGCGCCACCAGAAGGACGAGAAAATTATTATGGTACAACGTATTTATACATGGTAGGTGAAGGGCTTGTCCCATGGAAAACCGTTGGCGACTTTGCTGATCCATCATCACAACGCGAAGATTCTTACCCGATTGCAGAAGCGGGGTGGTTGGGAGGCAAAACCACATTGCCATACAATTACACCAATGAGCCTGATAATCACTTTATGCAAATGGCGACCAATTTATCGAGCCAAAATGGACAGGCATTTGTTCAGGGGCGACGTGTTCACCACAGTAGTTTTGTTAATGGTGAGCACGATGAACGCAACGGAGAAAATGGCGTGTTTAGTGCGGTGGTTGGAAAGTCAGGCCCACACTACATCAACGACAGTTGCGCAGCTTGCCATGTTCGCAATGGTCGTGCGGCTCCACCAGCTATTGGCGGCTCATTGGCAAAATGGGTGTTTAAAGTGGCCGATATCAATGGCAACACCCATCCCTTATTGGGGAATGTGTTACAGCCTAAAAACACAGGCATAGATACCGAGACGCAAGGCGAGGGAGATGTAACGATTGCTTCGTGGACTGAAAATAATGGTTTGCGTTCACCCAATTACCAATTTAATAAAACCACTCCAGCACGCTACTCAGCCCGTATCGCGCCTCAGCTGGTGGGCTTGGGCTTACTTGAAGCGATACCAGAGAGTGCGGTGTTAGCCTTGGCGGATGAAAACGACAGTAACGGCGACGGTATTTCGGGCAAAGCGCAGCGCGTGAACGATCCTATTACCGGTCAAACACGGTTAGGACGCTTTGGCTACAAAGCTGCGGCGGCATCAATTAAACACCAAGTCGCTAGTGCATTTAATACGGATATGGGAGTAACCAACTCGGTATTTCCAAATCCTGACTGTGGAGCATCACAATCAAGCTGCGGAGGTGGCGGTGTAGAAGTGTCTGATCAACATCTCACTGCGCTAAGCAAATATATCGCTTTATTGGGTGTAAGAGCGCAGCGTGGGCTTGACGACCCTGAGGTGCAATTAGGAAAGGCACGCTTTACCTCAATTGGCTGTGAAGGTTGCCATACAGCAACATTTGAAACCAGTGAGTATCATCCATTTGCGGAGTTACGTGCGCAAACGATCCATCCGTATACCGATTTATTACTGCATGATATGGGCCCAGGTCTTGCGGATAACTTAGGTGAAGGCATCGCTAGCGGTGCTGAGTGGCGAACAGCGCCATTATGGGGGATTGGATTGTCTGCTTGTGTGACAGGTGGTGTTGATAATGTGTTAGGTGGGCAAGGCAATGAGTTTTGTACCGCTGAGCCAAGCTATCTGCACGATGGTCGTGCGCGAACGATTGAAGAAGCTATTTTATGGCATGATGGTGAAGCGCAAGCAGCGAGAGTAGCTTACGAAAGCTTGTCGGCAAATGATAAATCAGCCGTGTTGGCATTTTTAAACTCATTGTAAGTTTGTGCATCAAAGATCACGAAAGTCATGAGCTTTGATGCACTTGAAGTTGTTGCTACAGTGCTTAGTCTTACAGCGTGTAATGGAAACCGATGGCGATACCGTCGTCTTCGGTTTGTGACATTTGTGCTTCTTGCGCGGCATCGGCGCTTGAGAAGTCACTAAAGTCCTTACGCGCTTCAATGTACAAAATGGTGTCTTCAGACATAAAGTAGTGTGCGCCTATCACGGCAAACTGACGCTTAAAAACATCATTAGGATCAGCATTAAAGTTTGGTTGGATCACATAGTCATCGCCCGCATCAAATACGTTGTAAGCGATAAATGTACGCACGTCATTATCAAAGCGGTAGCTAACAAGCGACTCTAATCCAACGGCATCCTTGATTAAGCGGCCTAGGTTATCTGTATCGTGGTTTTCGTTTTTATTGATGTTTGCAGCTGCATACCAACCAGGCTTATAGAAATCCCCGTAAGTAATACCGACGCCATAAATTAAATCTTTAACCGATTGATTTCGGCCACCAGCGTACACAATATCAAACGCGCCGCGGTTAACACCGGCTGTGAGAGTTAAGTTTTCGGTCGCAGCATAGGTAAGTGAGGCACCATAAGTTGAATTAAACTCTACTTTTTGTGCCGCGTTGTTCCCTTGATTAAATTGGGCTTCGCAGGAGCTGCTCGAAATATCAACGACATCACAAGTATAAAAGTCATCAGATTTTAGCTGAGCTTGTACAGCAAAGCTCAGCTTGCCAAATTGATTACGGTATTGCAGCACTTTATCACCACGACCAGTACCATTGATCGCGCCGTCGTCTTTGTTATAGGTGTAAACACCTGCGGCATTACCATCCCAAACTAGGCTGTAGTTGGTGCTGTATACCACGTCGTACCAAGCGCCCCATTGTTTTCCTAGGGTAACTTGGCCGTATTCATCGTGCTTAATACCAACATAACCTAATCGGTTATATAAAAACTCGTCTTGTATTGATTCGAAGCGGTTGCTGTAAACAATATCACTACTACCAACAGGGTTTACACCCCATTCAAGGAGTGCGAAAGCCTGCCAGTTGTTTTTCAATTGGCGTTTAAAGTCAAAGTTAATACGCGATGCGCCGTTTACCAATTCAGTCTCGCCTTGAGTGTTAATAACTCGAGCATCGATAAAGCCGCCAACCGTGACACTATTCTTTTCATCTTTGAATATCTCGATAGCGTTCACTGTTGGAATAGTAGTCACGCTAGCGATTAGGGTGGCAGCAAGTGTTCTTTTCATGAATTACCTTGTTTCAATGTTGTTGCTAAATAGGGCTAAATTAGCTAAAAAATGGAGATTATCAAAGCTAAAATACAGGCAAAAGTGAAAAAATATCAAGAAAATAACGTGGTTTTTGGTAAATTTATTCATTTCCTGTTCATTGAGTTTAAATATCAATGAGTTAGGAAAGTACGAGTTCTGAGGTTATTGATTGATTTTACGCAATAAATGTAAGGGGTTATAGCAATATCAGCGTTTTGTTACTGCAAGATAGCACGAAAACGTGTAATTCAGCGAAAAATCAATAAAACATCATGTTTTTGGTAGATAGACTTCTGTAGTCTTCCAATTAGATACACAACTACAAAAGGGAGATTGAGTAATGCTTGTTAAAAAAATTGGCATCTCAAAATTGGCTTGTTTTTCCACCATTATGTTGTTTTTTATTCATGAAGTTCAATCATATAGCGAACCACCAACAGAGTCGTATGGTGTTATATATGGTCTTAAAGACGGTAATAGCAAAGCGATTTACTTAAGTGACCAAGGTGGTAAATCGCCAGTAAAGATCGTGAAAGCCACGTCAAGTGACGGCTATCCTGCTGTCTCACCATCGGGAGACAAAGTAACCTTTTACGGTAAATACGATAACTTCAAAACATGGTCAATTCATACCGTTGATATTACTGGCCGCAATCTGAAAAGATTAACCAGTAAAAAATATGTGTGGGATAGTGCACCTGCTTGGTCTTTGGATGGAATGACGATAGCGTTTGCTAGAGAATATGAAAATAAGGAAGGTGTTTGGCAGGAAGAAATTTGGTTAATGAATGCTGATGGTAGTGAACAGCGCCAAATTAAAAATCTCGAAGGTCGTGCTCCAGAATTTATGCCAGATGGTCGATTACTATACCAATCTAAAGCCAGCCCAAGCCAAATTAGCATTGCCAATTTGGATGGCAGCGAGGTTATTCAACTCACTCAAGACGACACTGATAACATGTCTCCTCAAATTTCCCCAGATGGCACAAAAATAGCCTACCTATCTAATAGAGATGGGAATCAGGAAGTATATGTTATGGGTATTGATGGAACCAATAACAAGCGACTGACTCGTAATAACATTCAAGAGTGGGATCCATCTTGGTCTCCAGACGGCACAAAGGTGTATTTCGCTTCAGAGAATGTATTTGGCTTTTATGATGTCTTTTCTATAAATGTGGATGGCACGTCTATCAAAAAAATACTTCAAAACAGCTCGCAAGCGACAGTTGTGCCAGGTCTTGACCAAGAAGCGCTAAAAAAGTTAAAGAAAAAAGTGAGCGCCAGTGGGCCTGTCCGCTGACCGTAGCTTAAGTTATTTACTTTGCTGTTGTTGGAGACGACCTAAAAAAGGAAAAGAAGTATCGCGATATTGTGACTAAATCTGGTAATGTTCTACAAAATATTAATAACAACTACGACCAATTAAGAGAGCGTTATAATTTTACTACATTGCTAAGATCAACGCGTTGGAATAGTGTAAATAGGCTCGGCTTCAGTAGTACGAATTTGATTAGACTAAGCCGAGTCATAGAAGCGATAGAAGTCGCAGAACGTTACACCGAATATCAACCTAAGTCTTGGCAAGCCTATGAGTCATTAGCAAAGGCATTTGAGGCGAATGAGGATAACTTACAAGCGCTGAAAAACACCAAAGTAGCCGTGCGACTGGTTGATAATGAAGTAAATAAAAGCCTTCTATTGGAATACATCAATCAATTAACCGAGGCGCCAGAGTAAATATGCTGCTACGTTCAGTGAAATCATTAACCCTACTTTGTTTGATGCTCTTTTTGATGGTGTTAACCGCCTGCAACAACGATAGCAAACTAGACTTTGACGCATTTGTTGAGAAAAAACTAACAGATTTTCTGATTGAGGAAAATGCACAAATTGCTTCCATCGCTATTGTGAATGATAAGCTTAACTATCAAAAGCAATTTGGCGAGTTTCCTGATGGTACAAAGCCACGCCATGATACCGTGTATGAAATTGCATCCATCACTAAAACTTATACCGGGTTGTTGCTTGCCAAGGCGGTAGTAGATAAAAAAGTGCAATTAGATGAAGATATTAGGGTGTACTTGCAGGGTGGTGATTATCAAAACCTGCAACATCTAGGCAAACCTATCACTTTGCGTCATCTCGCGACTCACAGAAGTGGTTTACCGCAAGATTTTGCATATACAAGCGCAGATATAAAGCCTGGCAAGGCTTTTGAGCTGTTCTCTAACTATTCAAAAGCGACGTTTTTTGAAGATTTAGCTCAGTACCAACTTACCTCAATACCTGGTCAGACATTTCAATACTCCAATGTTGGCGCAAACCTGACTGGGTATATTTTGGAAAACGTGTATAACCGACCATTATCTACACTTGTTGCGCAATTGATCACGGAGCAATCGGGTGAAGAACATACAAGGTTTCGTTTAGAGCCCAGTGAGATAAGTAAAATAACGAGAGGGGTAGATAGAAACGGCAAAATTGCACCGTTACTCAGTCCACACTCGTTTGCTGAAGGCGGACTAACATCCAATACAGCTTCGATTGCCGATTATATGCAGTATTTACTCAGCACCCAAGCAGAAGAAGTGCTGTTGTCGCGCACCTTATTAACAGAAACCAGCAGTGAACATGGCCATGCATTTTTTTGGAATACATACGAGTATCACTCAGCTAATCCTATGTTCTATCACAGTGGAGGCTCTATAGGTACTTCCACTTGGCTTGCGCTTTATCCAAAGCAGAAGTTAGGAATATTTATTGCCACAAATGTTTCAGCGAACAACACGCAAGGGAAATTAAATGATATTGCCAATGCGATTGTTGAAAAGTATGAGCACGCTAAGCGGTAAAAAGACAATGAAAATTCCGGATTCAAGAAGTTAAAAAATATGCAATTGATTAAAGTGGTTTAATATCAGCTTCATTAGCTTACTTTCTGAAGCGAAAGCTGGATCGGGTACGAATTTAGAGACAAGGAGTTAGGTATGAGTTTACTTACATGGATACTCTCTCATGTCACACTTGCGGCATTTTGGCTTTGGATTTTAAATTTTGGCGGAGCTGCAAAAATAGAAGGATGGAAGTCGTTCTTTATCATAGGGTGGTTTGCTGCGCTATGGACTGCTGAGCAGTTGCGTTTGTATGCACTGTGTATTCTCGTACTACAAGTTCCTTGGTTTATTGCAGGCCTTTTGATGCCGCAATGGCGAGGCTTTGCGGTGTAACATCAATTTGCTTAATTAAGTGCTCTATTTTGAGGCGAGAAAATCTTGTCGATAACACCGCTTCCGCATCCTGCTCACGCTAAGGTACCTACGTCCTGTAGGCAAGACAAAGATTTTGCTATTTAACCTGAGGTTTGGATAAGGAATGTTCCAACTCATTGTTGCTAAAGCACAACTTAGTTTTTTCCTTGTCTAGCCAGAGAGTTTTAGGGAAAACACCGCTTCCGCGTCCTGCTCTCGCTAAGGTACCTACATCCTGTAGGCAAGGCGAATTTACGCACCAATAGCTGGCTATTGGAAGTGAATTCAACGCAGTTAGCGCTAAAACTGGCTGCTAGAAAGGCATTAATTATCCGCAGCTCAGGTTATTTAGTTATTCTAAATAAGAAATCTTTAACACAGTTAGCGTCAGATTTGCTCCTTCAAATTGAGCAAGTATTAAGACAAACTGGTGTTATTGTCAGGTTTTGTAAAGGAGCTTGGACTTGTCTGTTTCCTAGTGCAATTATATTTACTTGAAAACTAAAGGCTCTAATAAAAGGATAGTTTATGAAGCAGATGAGCATTCTAATTGCTATGTTTTGCAGTTTAATAATTTGCTCCAGGTGTCGTTTCTACGGATGAGCACCGCGAGACTGAAGTGTTGTTTTTGCCAGATATGTCAGAGCTTTCTTTTACTCGCTCTGGTGGGGAATATCAAAAACCAACTTGGATTGTGATGCAATATAAAAACAATCAATGGATTGAAAAATCAATACCCGAAGCAGACATAAATGCATATCAGGAGCAATTTAGCCCACCGGTTTCACACATACAAAACATCGAGCCTTTTAAAGATATTCCAATCAGAGGTTATACCACCTCAGCAAAAGGGACACACTACTTTTATGTCTTAGATTTGAAAGACGGCAGTGGGCATTTGAGTTATTCACGGCTTGTTGATGGCAAATATGAAACACCGCACAAAATGAGTAAGGCAATTAACCAAGGAAAGTACATTGCTCACCCCTACATCGCGCCAGATGAGTCTTATATTATGTGGGATGCTGAAAAGGAAGGTGAAAACACGCCTGATATCTACATTAGTTTTCGTAACCAAGATGGCACGTGGACAAACGCAATAAATATGGGAGATACGATTAATACGGCTGCGTACGAGCAACGACCTAAAGTATCACCAGACGGAAAGTACTTATTTTTTTGGCGAGGTGACAAAAAAGTCAAAAAAGACGGCACGAGTTACTGGGAAGGTAATCCATACTGGATGGATGCGAAGGTTATTGAAACGCTGAGACCAACACGCTAGCACTCAATTATTCTTGGTTATACTACCACTAAAAACCTAGACTAAACGGCATGCATGCAAGCATGCCTTTTTCTACATCACTGAATTTTTTATTAATGGTCTAATAAAATTACCTTGAAAAAAGGAACAAAGGTGATTTAATAAAAAAGCATGGATACTGCCAGGGATTGCTGAGAATAGTATCGTATTTAGATAGCATGATATGGATATCGCAAAATAAATCCAAAAATCTAGAGCGTCTATTTATCTCCCTTACAACCGTCAGCATAAGTACGAACACATTCGAACCGACAATTACGCAGTACGTCTTACTTGATTGAGGCTTAAATTTTTATGAAGGTCTTTTTAATACTGTTATTGGTAGCTGCGTTTTCGGGAGATGTTGTTGCAGACATGCCAATAGAAACTACTTTACCAAACAACTTAGATAAGGAAATAGCAATGGACTTAAAGGATAGAACAATTTATCCCATTATTAAGGCTGGAGATTGGCCAGGTATTCAATACGGTGCGGTTTATTCAGTATTAATTGGCCCAGAAGATGACCCAGAAGTCGTGATTGGTTTTGGTTATGATACCCCAGATAACTTCGTTTTTTTAACACATCAAGATGGTCAAGAGATCGATTTAAATGTGGTAGTTCCACAGGCTTTTCAAAATATTGATGCTTTAGATGTAACCTTTGTCCCGTCCGCAGTGCTAAACAACCAAGTATTAACTGCCAGCGGAGAGTCTTTTAGTAGTGAAGCGATTTTATCTCAAACGCAAATGCTGAAAGCGCACGAAATGCTAGATGCCGAACAGCTACTTGTCTCAATAGCGAGACGTACCGGATTAATGGTGGTATCCAGAGATGCATCGCACGATTTATTGGATAAGTTTATTTATTTACATAGCGAAGCTTGGAACGATGATAGTTACGGTAACGCACCTATCGCAAATAGGCTCTTTTTAATCGAAAATGGCAAAATAGTTGGGTCGATGTCATTAGCGGATAAATAAGCCTGCGGATCTGTTTGGTGTGTTATCCAGAGTGTAGTGTATGGAGGTTGTGCCATGTCAGATTTGATTGACTTTGATAAGTTGAAAAGTCTCGTCAAAGATGCCGTAAAAACTACTTTTACAAACCTCCAACGTATACACCAGCCAGATGAGTTGCTCGGTTATGCCTTATGTACTGATGACAGTGTAATGACGCTCTATCACGTTGCCATGACACAACAATGGCTTTCACAAGATGATAATACTGAGTTTGAGTTCTCTCCCGTTGAGTGGGATTTAAGCGATAGGGATGTGCATTTTAAAGGTGTTGCTACTTTACTCGCAGCTCGCCTTGAACTGGAAGATGCAAAGCTCTATGAAAATTATCTTGAAGAAATTATCAACCCCACTTTCAACGCTTTTGTATTGGCGCTTTTAGAGTTGAGGCAAGAAGGCGTCTTTGCCAAAAATGTTTTTCTGTCAGTGATAAGTACAGATCCAAGCGAGCATATGTTGGAACTTGAAAGCGCAGCAAATCGTAAGCTAAATAGCGCAGAGTTGCTGAACCGATTCAATGATTGGCATGCTCGGTTTGGTTGAAGGCGGATGAGCAAACACGCGTATTTTAGATATCAATGGAATTAACTCTTAGATTTAAGTGATAAGGAAGTAATTAAAATGAATTTGATTGAATGGGTACAGGCGACATTACCTGAGCTTTTGTGTGATCTTAATCAGCCGGCGACAGCGAGTGAAATAGCAAGTCTAGAGAATAAGCTCGGTGTTGAACTGCCTGAGCGATTGAAAGCGATGTATCTCGAACATAACGGCCAGAAAGATGAGATCAATACTGGTTTATTTTACGGACTCAATTTTTTACCTTTGAACAGAGTTTATGAAGAGTGGTGTTCGTGGGCTGAAATCATCGATTCACAAGGTGAAGAGGGAATGAAAGAGCTGAGCATGTTTTCAACCTCTCACGTTCCTGGGTTTATCAAAGAAGTTTATGCCAATAAAAAGTGGGTACCGTTTGCCCATGATTGGGCAGGCAACTACCTTGGTTTAGATTTTGATCCGGCCAAAAATGGCACAGTTGGACAAGTGATAAACTTTGGTCGTGATGAAGACGAAAAGTTTGTGATTGCTAAGTCGTTCTCTGAGTTTATGCAGTGGTATACCGCTGAACTTGAGTCAGGTAATTACAGTATTGTGGTCGAAGACGATGGTGGTAGAAGTTTTAATACTAAACAGCCGCAATCCGGCCATTTTTTAGATGCAGTCAAAGTGCTATTTCGCGCAGTATAAATAACTTTCACCGTGCTATTTATCGCGGTTTGAAGTTATCTCAGTGTTGCGCTTTGAATGTTAAGGAGATCAATATGCAATTTCCAGAATTTGAAACACCACGCTTGAAGTTGACGGCGCTATCCGAATGCGACAGTAATGCTATTTTTGAACTATTTTCAAACCCAGAGGTAGTGAAATACTACGATTTAGATGCGTTTAGTGAGCGATTACAAGCTGAAAAACTCATAGATTTCTTTCATTCTCGATTTGATAGCGGTGTTGGGATCCGTTGGGCTATCCGATTAAAAGACACTGAGCAGCTTATAGGTACGTGTGGTTTTAACTCATGGAACTCAGCGATGAAAAATGCAGTTATCGGTTATGATTTGACGCCGAAATTTTGGGGAAAGGGTTATACCACTGAAGCATTACACCAAATTATCTCCGCCGCGTTTGGTGGTTTACTAGCATGTGGTGCACTGAATCGAATTCAAGGAGATACGGTGCCGGGAAATCATGCGTCAGAGGCTGTGTTAGAAAAGCTAGGTTTTAAAGCTGAGGGAGTTAGACGACAAAGTGGGTATTGGAAAGAACAATTTCACGATCTAACGTGCTTTGGGTTATTAAAGTCAGAATTTAATCGCTGAGCCAATATTTTTTAAAGGAAAGACAATGGAAATCTGGACACTACTTTTATTTATTCCAGCCTGCTTTGCCTTGAATATGGCACCAGGGCCAAATAATCTTCTAGCGCTAAATAATGCTCGTCGTTATGGTTTTCGTATAGCTCTACTTGCGGGATTTGGAAGGCTCGCCGCATTTTGTGTGATGATTGCGCTTGCCGCTTCAGGCCTTGCTGTTGTGCTGTATACGTCGGAAATATTGTTTCTTGCCATTAAGATTTGTGGCGCGCTCTATTTATTATGGATGGCTTATAATTTATGGCGCTCAGACGTTAGTCCAGTTTCGGATGATGTCCGCAATCTGAGCATTACCGGACTGATGAAGCAAGAGTTCGCTCTTGCTGCGGGTAATCCAAAGGCAATTTTGATATTTACCGCTTTTCTCCCTCAGTTTGTCGACGTTGCAAAAAATGTGACAGAGCAATTTTCACTATTGGGGGCTACTTTTCTCGTTCTGGAAATCGTGGCTATCGCTATGTACGCTGTTATTGGGCTGTATCTAAGGCAGTGGTTTAGTAAACCTAAACTGGTTAAACGTTTTAATCGTGCATGTGCTTCATTTTTGGTGCTATCTGGCGGCAACTTACTGTTGAGTAGACAGTAGCGATGCCAAAGTTCGTGACTCGCTAGCCCACAAAGTGATGCTACT
The DNA here is from genome assembly GCF_040104525.1 of Pseudoalteromonas sp. XMcav11-Q. Taxonomy (NCBI): domain Bacteria; kingdom Pseudomonadati; phylum Pseudomonadota; class Gammaproteobacteria; order Alteromonadales; family Pseudoalteromonadaceae; genus Pseudoalteromonas; species Pseudoalteromonas sp. XMcav11-Q. Next base: position 323,970 of record NZ_JBECOX010000001.1, on the reverse strand, counting down.
TCTCAATTCACTCATCTGGCCTGCGTGTGCTTGACAATAACTAATCATTACGTGAAAGTATCGTTATGAATATAGAACTATTTCTCACAAGTACACGAATTATTACCATTCCTTAGGAGTGGTGGTTTTGTGTGCTTTTTTAATGAACCCACCAAAGTAAGGTGGGTTTTTTGTATCTGCCTTGTGGGGCCACAGCAAGGAGGTTACATGAAGAAAATAGCAGTTTTTGGTAAACCGGGAAGCGGCAAGTCTACGGTGAGTAAAGGACTGGCCGCGGCAATACACATCCCGTTATATCAATTAGACTCGATGCTCTACCAAGCAAATGGCGAGTTTGTTGACAGAGCCGCTTTTGATAAAGCACATCAAAACATATTGAATACTGATGCGTGGATCATTGACGGCTTTGGTCCGTTAGATGCGTTTAAACAGCGCTTAGATGCAGCAGATACCTTAGTCTACATCAACTTACCATATCGAGTGAGTTATTGGTTTGTAATAAAACGTCTTTTAAAAAGCATGCTCAATAAGCCTGAAGGCTGGCCAGATGGTAGCTCAGTGTTTAAAGGGACGATTGCCAGTATTAAAACGTTAAGGCGCTGCCCGCAATTTTGGAATGAAAAATTCTTATCGCAGTTAGAGGAAAGTGCGCAAACCAAAACACTCTATGTGATTAAGTCGGTTGCGGCGCTTGATAGCTTTGTACGCCAACATGCGAAGTAATATCATCAAAGGGTAAACGTGAGTAATGTATTGATTTGATTTACAGCCTTTGGTGTTACGTCTTTTGCGCTGTAAATGATGAATAATAAAACTGGTAGCGGTCTTACCCACACTAAAACGGTGATAAATCATCTAATCGCAGCTATTATTTGCTATTTGCCTTTGTACTTTTTTGTTGTTCTTTATACTTAGCCGGTTTGATAGTTGCGCATGGAGAGGTGCATGAGAAGAGTTGTAATATTTAATAAGAAAAAGCATTTTTTCGCGACAACCAGACGTTGAGTTACTCAACCAACAGATTGAACAGATAGAGCAAGGTGGTTGGAAGGTGTTGTCTGTCACGGCTAACTGCGATTTTTTAGGATATTAGGGCCTGTTGATCTTTCAAGTTTGTTTTTGCAGCAGTTTGATTGGTATTTATACAAGGCAGAGCCAGCGTAGCATAGTCATTCTATGTAAGTCTGGTGATAAAGACTTTGTGCTCCTGCAAAGTCACCTTACCCCACATCCTTGTGGGGCAACACAGAAGAAATGCCAATCAAGCGCTGCCCTTTGGGTTCACCTGAGTGCGCTTTGTTCATTGTTGCTCAACTTTTGCCTAGATTACTAGGCGACAAGTCGAGCGTCGCGACCAAAACACACTCAGAAGAACAAAAATCAAACAGCAAAGGTCAACAGGCCCTCGCTCTTTTACAATTTTAATTGAGTCTTAATTTGTTTGCCGTGAAGCTTGAATTAGCTTCACGGGCGTGCTAATTTTCTCTCGCTCTGGTGGACGACCTCCAGAGCTTTCTTTTACTGGCGGGGACGACCCCATTTTGGAGTTGTCATGAGCTGGTTGCTACTTGTTTTTGCAGGTTTATTGGAAGTCGTTTGGGCTATTGGTTTGAAATTTACCAACGGTTTCACGAAGCCTGTTCCCTCAATTATTACTTTAGTGGCGATGGCCGCAAGTTTCTACTTTCTCAGTGTTGCACTACGAACTTTACCGCTTAGCGTTGCTTATTCTGTCTGGGTTGGCATTGGTATGCTAGGGTCGATTATTGTTGGCTTTGTCTATTTTAAAGAGCCGTTGTCATCACTTAAGCTACTCAGTTTACTGCTGATAGTGATTGGGATTATTGGTCTAAAATTATCCTCTCAGGGTTAAATTACAGCTATAGTTAATCGGAGCTTAGGTTAGATAATTCCACTTCAGATGAAAAGGAAATTCGATGACGATTGAACTGAATATGACGGGCTTACAAACGCTTGTCGAGACTACCCTCACACCACTTAAAGACTATCATGGTGATTTGTTACCTTGGCGCGGGGAAATGGTAGAAAGCCATAGCTTCGCATTGGAAGATATAACCACAAGTGTTACTGGTGAAAGTAAGATAGAGCTTATCAACGCGAGCACAGTCATCGATGAAGACGGTATTATTGGTGAGCAAAAGGAGGTTAATGCAAATCTCGAACCTACCACAACACTTACCTATAGTGATGAGGTGTGCTGGATAAAATACAGCACACAGATTGATTTTGATCTAACCGGTTCCTCCAAAGCGGAGCTGCTTGGCATCAATACAGATGGGCAGGCACAATGTAAACTAGCAGCCTACCTATGCCATCAACCACATGAAGCTGTGGGTCTTGCCTTAGGCCGCGACCTTGCGACTATGCCGGTTATTTTCGATATTGAGGATGTTAAGTCACTTGCACCTAACAATGCATTAATGATGGAAACGGCAGGGGCGTTAACCGTGAGCGCCAATTTTAGGTGGTCAGATATAATCGCGCAAAATCTCGATATGTTTAGCCGCTGGTTGGACCAAGGAGAGTTACTTGATGTTAACCTTGATTCGGCTTTGAATGCGGACCTTAATATCGAGATCCGTGGTGGCTTTCGTGTTGTCTTTTCTAAACGCTTGGATAAACCACACCATACTTTCCTCGCAATTAAAAAATCAACATTGTCGAATACTGCTTTAACAATCACTGGGGGAGTGAACGCCAAGTTTGCCGACCAAGCCGGATTTAAGCAAGCTTATTCGAGTATTTTGACAGGGATATTCAATGCACCTTTGGATAAGGTTGAAGAAGTCCTTTCGCTTGTCGCAACAAACTTTCCCGATGAAGCACAAAAAGATCTGATCTTAAGATTAAAAGATCGCTTACAGCTTGATCCACTAATGGACAGTTTAGAACGACTCCAAAGCGAGCTGCTGACCATTAAAAAAACGGTGTTAGCAAATATTGAAACGGCTGCAAAGCTGAAAGCCGAGTTAAGTGCTAAGTTTGAATATACGCGTTTATCCAGTCATCAATCGCTGCTTGAAGCTAAATTAACTACCAAAGGCCTAGAGCAGGTGCATCTTGATGCGCTATTTGGGCGGGTTGGTACTATCACTCAGCCTAGTTACCAAGATGAAATCGAGATAGAGCGCTTCTTCTTTCAAACCAGTACTGAAATCAAGCAAGCCTATGGGTTCAATTTAGGCTTTGGTGCTTGGTCGGCCATGAGCCGTAACAGCTATTCATTTAAAACCATTGAAACGAGAGACAAGCTAAATAGAGTGCAACTTGCTACGCTTGGAATGCGTGGTTATCAAGATGATATTAATGGCGATAAACGTCATTACTATCTCAGCTTTGATGCTCAGATGGTGGCCTTTTCAACATCAACGCCGCCCAAGCTAAACGAGTTTACATTGGGTCTGACGCTCTTACATAAACAGCAAGAGGCGAGTGTGACCAGTAACGAGCTGGACCACTTGGTCGATGATTTATCGGTATGGGGTATGATCCCAGAGTTTGACTCTGAGGATACAAAACACCGATTGAGCGAGATACTCAAAGATGCCGATAATGTGCGGATCGTTAAGTCCTTACACCTTGACCATGACGCGTTTGTTCAGCTACTAGCTTTATTAGGTCAGTTTGATAGTAGAAGACTGGCCATCTCGCTTGCCGCTGCATTACCTATCAATCACAAAATACTTCCTGAGCGGGCGACTATAGAAAATCGGGTGAAATTATATGATGCGATTTTTGAGGCATTGTTAAATTCGCAACTTAACTCTCATAACGAAGTGGCTCTGGCGACATATCAATATCTCAAAGCAAAGGGATGTCGAAAACTTGCACGCAAAGAGCGGGATTGGCGCAGGCTAGGTGCGAGTAAATTCCAAACCCTTGCAGGAATAGTCGAGTTGCATCCGCGGATTTTGCACGACATTAAAAACCTATGCGATGGTTTTGCACAACTTAACCTCGCTTATCACCAAGAAGGGGATTATTCAGTGCTTGAAAAAGCATTTAATCTTTTTGATGACATGGGCGAACATGGATTTTATAACCGCTTTTTCGCCCATTATGTATTGCAATGTACGCGCACTTTTCCTCAGGCACAAAATGGTACCAAAGTGACGGTGAAGCTAGAGTTTGTTAAAGACGGTAAAGAAATTGATGTGCTTTGGGGCAAACGTTAGCATGCCACTTTGAGTCTCAGAGTACCACGTTCCCAAATTGTATACGTTATATCTAAAACCGAAATTTGGAGGCAAAGATAAATTGGATTACTTACGATGGATAAGGAATAATTTCACGAAAATCGAGCTGATAGACGATCGGATATTGCATGAGGTAATTACAGAAGCGAAAGCAGACTCAGCAACCTTAAATGAGCTGTGCAAAGCGCTTGGTGTATTGTTTATTGCAGTACCGTTTAACGTCTACCTTGCCGGTTCTGGGTTATTGTCTTACGACAATTTGTCCTTTTGGTTAGTGATGCTTATCACCGCTATGATAGGAGTGGGAGTCTCTTTATATATTGAACAGAAAATTATAAAAAGAAAGATCGCACAGTCGATCTCAAAGCTAAAATTAGCTGGTGATTAACCACTTTGTTTTCTATAGGTCGTCGCTTAATTTTCTCTTCAGTTTTGCTACTGCATCATGTTTGCAATCTAAACCCATATACAAGTAACACATTGTAATTGTGGGTAACTTTTATTTGTTGGACTTACGGTCGGTTAAATAAAACGAGATCAGTCCATGTAAAGGCGGTTTGTATCCATATGAATGATGTAGTCACTGACAAAGTACGGTTTACTTTTAAAAACCATCCTCAAGGTTGTGCTGAAGAATTTATTGTTGCGACGGCAGTGAGCGATAATATTTATCAAATAAAAGGCGCTCCGCTTTTTGCTTTTGGTGTTAACTACGACGACCACGTTTTGGTTGCACCAGATAGCGAAGGTTCTTTAGACGTCATCGAGATTGTGGCTCGAAGTGAGTATCACTCTTTGCGGATCCGCTTTACAAACGAGTTAGAAAATGCCAAAAACATAGAGCTACTTCAAGAGCTTACTCTATCTGGCGTGGAGAGCGAGCAATTGGATGATGGGTGCTTTGCCTTGACGGTTTCACCGCAAAGAGAATACGAATCTTTTATCGATATCTTGCATTATTATCAGGAGCTTGGCGTATTGAAGTATGAACTTGCCGGCGAGCCCCACGATAACTTCGATGGTAACAGTGCGTAACTAAGAGATACCTAACTAATGCATCACAAATTCAGTGGCTTAGTGTTCAGTTTTGTGTTTCACTTGGAACTTTATAGGCACGGTAATTTACTATCGTACTTAATTTAGGATAATGGTGAAATACTAAGGAAACACAAGGATGGCTGTCAATTTTGTTGGAGGATGTTTATGTGGGCAGATCCGTTTTACCGCGATTGGCGTCCCTCGTAACCCTCATACCTGCTCATGTAAAATGTGCCAAAGACATAGCGGTGCCCTAACCGTTACATGGGTAGAGTTCGCAAGTGAAGAGGTAAGCTGGGATGGGCCTGGCGGTGCGCCTAAGGTGTGGCGTTCTTCGGATTATTCATCGCGCGCTTTTTGCCCTGAGTGTGGTAGCACATTAGGTGCAATAGATGACGCGCCTATCATTGCATTAGTGCTCGGCGTTTTTGATGCCAATAGTCGTAAAACCCTAGAACCCAAATCCCATTCTTATATTTCAAAAAGGCCAAAATGGTGGCGCATAGGATGAAGTTAACCTAAGCGTCGTATGCGAGTATATTATGACTTATTACGCTATCGAAGATGCGTCGTGGCCTGAGATCCTAACGCTACAAAGTCAGGCGTATCATGATGTTGCGCCGGAAACTGTGGATATCCTAAAAAGTAAATGGATGCGCTCGCCAAAGAGTTGTTTTTAAACAACATCGAGCCGTGGATGCCTATTTATTGGCGCACCCTTGGTACGATGAAAAGCCGCCGAGTCTGTTTACATTATACCAATCTACCTAAATACTTGCTCAATTTGAAGGAGCAAATCTGACGCTAACTGTGTTAAAAATTTCTTATTTAGAACAACTAAATAGCAAAATTTTTGCCTTGTTATCGACAAGATTTTCTTGCCTCAAAATAGAGCACTTAATTCAGCAAATTGGTATTACTTCCTGAACAACCGGCTAGTTCGTCGTTGTTTCTACATGACCTCGTTGTTTCACAAGCCGTATCTGGGCAGGGAATTGGTGCCTTGATGATTAAACGCTTAGTTGAGTTGGCGACCCAAATGGGGTACTGTCGCATTCGACTCGTGGCTGTTCAAAATAGCGTAGGGTTTTGGTTGAAACTAGGCTTTGTTCCAAAGCCAATTAAGGTATGCAAAAGTTATGGTGAAGATGCGCAGCTGATGGAAATGAAAGTGTAAGGTGCGCCAGCTAAGGTTGGAAGTCATAAAAGTAGCCAAACGGTAATTTACGATGATTAAAAAAATAGTAATTATATTCTCACTGCTGTTTGCATCTAGTCACGGCAGTGCCGATGAATTAAAGCCATTCACAAGCGATGGCTGTAGTGCATTTCCTGATGGTACTTTGGCGCAAAATGAACTGTGGCTAAGTTGTTGCACGGCACACGACCTTGCCTACTGGAAAGGTGGTACCGCTATAGAGCGCGAAAATGCCGACATTGCCTTGCAAAAATGTGTTGCTGCGGTAGGTCAAGAAGAAGTGGCAACCTTGATGTTAGCGGGTGTGCGACTTGGTGGGCTTCCTTATTTACCTACGCCATTTCGTTGGGGGTACGGGTGGTCTTATCCTAGACGTTACGCCGAATTGACCGCTGAAGAGATAGAGCAAGTAAATAAGCACATGGCAAAACTAGCATTAGACAAAAAATAAATTGACGCAAAGTCAAATTCTGTATATTTTCTCCGCGATGTTTCAATGAGGGCCATACAGTCAACTCGTCAACCCAATATTAGGCAGATCCTCACACGCATTAAGTGCCTGTGATTTTAACCTTTTGTTCTGAATTTGGGAAACGGATAAGACTGCATCAGCCGCTGTTTATAGCCGATGTTGCGTCCCTTTTTTCCGCTGCTCAAATTCCTTTGATTTGGGAAATTCGAATGGCTGAGCCAAGTGCAATTAGCATCATTCCCCCAGTCGTCGTATTGACGCTTGCAATTATCTTACGTCGTCCTATCTTGTCCCTTGTCTTAGGGGCGCTTGTAGGACTCGCATTGTTAGACCCTGCCACCGTATTGGCAAATTTTGCTGATGCTTCGCTAAAAGTGATGGGCGATGAAACCATCGGCTGGCTTATTCTGGTATGTGGTACGTTTGGTGCTTTGATAGCATTGTTGGTGCACACGGGTGGTGCCTTAGCATTTGGTCGCAATGCACTGAAAATGGCAAAAGGGCCAAAGTCGTCTTTGCTTATGACCTATTTTTTAGGTGTGATCATTTTTATTGATGACTATCTTAATGCGCTGACGGTTGGTGAGACGATGCGTCGCGTTACCGATAAGTTTAAGATTTCTAGGGAAATGCTTGCCTATGTAGTGGATTCAACCGCTGCGCCTATCTGTGTTCTAGTACCACTTTCGACTTGGGCAGTGTTCTTTGGTGGTTTGCTGGTTGATAACGGTGTCGCCGGAGAAGGACAGGGGATCAGCACGTATATTCAGGCCATTCCTTACATGCTGTATGCTTGGGTGGCTGTAATTATGGTGCCACTGGTGATATTTGGTGTTGTTCCACTATTCGGCCCAATGAAAAAAGCAGAGCTTGCAGCTAAACAAGGACAGCCTGCGCTTGAGCAGGTTGATTTGGAAGAAGTGCATACACCGGATCACTATGCTGCAAAAGCCATTGAGCAGGAATTTGAACAAGCCGACACTCAAGGCAAACTGGTTAACTTTTTAGTGCCCATTGGTTTGTTGGTGGCGTTTACAGTGTATTTTGACATTGATGTATGGAAAGGCTTGTTAGCGACTTTGGCTGTAACTATCCCATTTTATATGGTGCAAAGGTTGATGCCGCTTGCAGACATGCTTGAGCAAATGATCAATGGTTTTAAATGCATGCTACCCGCGATAGGAACGGTTATCGCCGCATTTATCTTTAAGGATGTGTGCGATCAGCTGCTATTGCCACAATATGTGATAAATGCGCTGAGTCCTTATATGACTGCTGGTTTACTGCCTGCGATGGTGTTTTTATCTATGGCTATTTTGGCTTTTGCAACAGGCTCTAGTTGGGGGATCTTCGCTGTGACTATTCCTATCGTGATGCCATTGGCCGTTGCTGTAGATGCTAATATTCCTTTGGTAATAGGCGCGTTGTTGTCGGCATCATCATTTGGAAGTCAAGCGTGTTTCTACTCGGATTCTACAGTATTGGCAGCTCAAGGCTCAGATTGTAACTTAGTCAGTCACGCCATCACTCAGCTACCTTATGCGTTGATTGCGGCTGCTATCGCCTTTGTTGGCTTCTTGATCATTGCATAATCGCAAGTAAGTTTTAGGGTTAGTTTTGCTAACCCTTCGAAGCTAACTTTCTAAAATACATTACTCTATTGCTCAAGTCTTGCTAGGCTATATAACCAGACTCTCAAAGTGTAAGGATAGCAATGTTCACACCTCGCAAGTTAGCCGAAAATTACCGCGAACTGATAAGTAGTATCGGTTTCTACCCCTCTTTACTTGCAGTTGCATTTTTCATTTTCGCGCTTATAACCACTGCACTTGAATATGCAGCTCCTATCAGCAACTTTAAGGAGCTTATAGCGATTGTACTTGTCGACAGTGAAGAAAACGCACGAACCATTTTAAGCACGCTCGTGGGTAGTATCATCTCATTGACGGTATTTAGTTTTTCAATGGTGATGATTGTGCTGAATAATGCCAGCGCTGGGTTGTCACCTAGGGTACTGCCAGGCCTTATCACCAGAAAGTCGCACCAGCTGGTATTGGGGTTTTATCTCGGCAGTATCATTTATGCCATCATTATGCTGATAAACATTCGTGGTGTGGGCAATGGTGAAACTGGGATCCCAGCGTTAGGGGTTTTACTTTCGTTGGTGTTTGGACTGATCTCATTAGGCTTTTTTGTATTTTTTATCCATTCAATCTCCCGCGCCATACAGGTCGATAATGTGCTAAATGACCTGTTTAACAACACCAAGAATGAGATGAAGAATATTATCACCAAACAGCAAGAGCAGCCTTTTGATAACTTTCCTGACTTTTCGAGTTGGCATAATTTACCCAGCACAGAAGAGGGATATTTTAAGGGAGTACACAGTGACAAACTGTGCGGGTTGTGCGAGCAACATGACTTAAAAATATATATTGCAGTTAAACAAGGGTTTTTTACCGTTAAAGGCTATCCGTTTCTTAAGTGTAATAAGGATCTTAGTGAAAATGAGGCGCTACAGGATGCGTTACTTGGCTGTTTTATTTTTTATGTTGAAGAGTACATCAGCGACCATTATCGCTATGGTTTAACACAAATCTCGGAGATTGCAGTGAAGGCCATGAGCCCAGGGATTAATGACCCCGGTACTGCGGTAAAGGCGATTGATATGCTGAGTATTTTACTTATCCAGCGTTTGGATATTTGCGATGTGAACTACTCCTTTAAACACGCTAAAAATGAGCCGCTTTTATATATTCACGAAGCGTCTTTTGATGAATTACTGCATGATAATTTTACGCCGATAAGAAACTATGCAAAGACCGATGGCTATGTCATGGTTAATGTGTTGGAAGCGTTTAAAAATATACTGTTTCGCTCACGTGCGGGTCAACAAGCGACGGAAAGTTTATTTAATTATCTAGAGGCCATCATCGACGATGTGCGCAATACCATCACTAACCCGTTTGACCGTCAACGGATCATTGAAATGCTCGAGGCCATTGAGAAAATCAATGGCGACAAAGGAGAAGCGCTTATTACTCAATTTAAACGAGAATAAGCGCGAACTTTTTTAATTCAGCGCAAGCTTAGCAAGACCGGCGGCAATGGCAGAAAGGGAGAGTAACCTGAGTAAAATGATGGCAATATCAGAGCTGCCGCCTGCAGACGTATTTCGATAAACTAAGGGATAATCAAAGAATATAAGTAAGTAGAGTAAGTCAAAAAAACCGATCCGAGTGCCATTGAGTTCTACTTTTGTACCATCTTTTAATAAGATTTCGGCAAAGCATAAATTGGCCGTTGTTTTTATTCTTCCGCCTTTGCGGTCTTTTAATAGTAAGTAATGAAAGGTGATTTCAGTAATATCTTCTCTAGCAATTTTTTGCGTACCAGTTACCTTTGTTTTTATTGCTTTGGGCGAAATGGTTAATTGGTTTTTCGACACGTCCATCACCCATTGAGAGCCAAAGCCAAATTTTTTGTACAGCATGACTCTTTTAGTGAAAAAGATAATTAAAAATGCGATTAAACAAGCAGGAAAGGCAAGGTAGCGTGGGTACTCGCCATCAATAAACGACGCTGTGATAGCCAAGGCGAAGACTAATAATGCAAATAAAAACTCAGCGCCACCGGAAAGCATGCCCAGCGCTGCGATAGATTTGAGTGATACTTGAGAGTTATCGTTCAATTCATTTTTGTTTTTTAGAGTCACATATTTGAACCAAACTTTATCCGTTAGTGATAAATCGAGTGTGTGTTTAGCTAACGACATGAAACGCTTCCTTGATCTTATGTAAATTATTTTTAGTGTGCGTTGTTTATACCCTATAACCGCAACAACTTGAAATTCACTAGAAATAATACCAGGCTCTATCCGCCCTAAATACCATCGTTTTGTTTAAAATTTTAGTGTTTACCTGAGTTCTAGCCGTTAACTGCAGTTTTAGCAGTGGGTTTTGGTACTATCAGCACTAACTCTTGACTCTGTGGCTGGATCGGCGAGTTATGTGGCCATTCAATAGCATAAAATTGATAATTCAGATGATTTCAATATTAAGTTTCGTTGTGCTAATGGTGCTTTGAGAGGCGGACAATAACGACCGACTTTTTAGCATGGCTTATTATTGCAATCAGCAATCGTGCTGGCAAAGCAATTAGGTAAACAATGGACTAAATTAATGAGATAATATGTCCTATGGCGTATCTAGTAGATACGCAAGCACTGTTAAACACACCAGCAAGAGTACTTTTTGAAGAAGTTAATTTAAAATGTGCGAGAGAATTGCGTGAGATCAATTCAATGCTAGAAGATCATAGCGAGCACGTTCGCGCGTTAGATTTACTCAAAGAACTGCTGATTGGTGAGGGGAACCGAGCTGGACTAGGTTTTGCCTTTGGTTATTTATTCAAGGCCATTTGCGAGATAAAGGGACAATTTTTAAACAATAGTGCGTGGTACCCATGCGATATGGATAATCTTTATGATATCCCGTTCACCATCTATGATGGATATGCCTTATAAATTTCCAATCCCAGATGACTTTCCTGCAATTTTCAGCATTGCACCTGAGAGCATCAATACAGACGAAGCGGACTATGGTGAGCTTGAGCAAACCCAAATCGCGCAGCTCGAAAGTTGGTTTAATGAAGCTAAAATGAAAAACCAGCATTTGTATCTTTTCTTGCATTGATCTCGCAAAGTTAGAATGAATCGTTCTCATCAAGAACGGAATGCTCGGCGCATACTTTAGAAGTATGCAATTTTTGTTAATTGTTTGTTTATAAATACTTTTTTTGTATCTAATAGAGGTTTTTTTTACAAGAATCCCTTTTCTAGGTAATTTAGCAATGTTAGCATCGCTTCCTTTTGGGTTGTTTATAGGGACGTTTATGTTAACAGTTAAGCATTTACCGATTGCAATTGTATTAACCACTTTGTTAGGTTGCTCTTCAGATAAAGTTAAAGAAGTCGAAGTAGTTAAAGAAGTCGAAGTAGTTAAAGAAGTCGAAGTAGTTAAAGAAGTCGAAGTAGTTAAAGAAGTCGAAGTAGTTAAAGAAATCGAAGTAGTTAAAGAAATCGAAGTAGTTAAAGAAATCGAAGTGATCAAAGAGGTTGTTCTTGGTCGTGAAAATCTGGGCAGCGTTGTTTTGACATTTGATGACGGCCACTGTGTTGACTCGTGGGTAGAGCATGCGCACTTGTTTGAAGAGCACGGAGCCACCGCGACTTTATACGTGAGTAAGTATAATAGTGATATGGCAGCAAATCTGCTCGACTTGCAAAGTAGAGGCTTTGAAATTGCCCACCATACTACTTATCACGCAAATGCAGTGGAATGGGTTGAAAAACATGGTGTAGAGTCTTGGCTCAAAGGTGCAGTGTTGGATTCTCTTACGAACATGAGAAATGATGGTCTTAACGTAACTGCCTTTGCATTTCCGTTCGGCTCATATAATTTAGAACTAAGTGAAGCTCTGAAAAGCGAGTTCACTTCCGTTAGGGGATATTTAAGTCCCAAAACGGATAGTTTGAGATTTGCGACACAAAGTGATGGCTATTTCTATAATGGTGTGGGTATTGACAGCGTTTATTTTGAACCTCAAGAAAGAGTGTTTGGAGCGATGGAAAGAGCAATGAAGACAGGTAGAGACCTAGTGTTGGTTGGCCATTGTATCGTCGAGGGAGAAGTCACAGATCGCTGGCAAACACCGACAAATACATTGCTAAAAATCTTCGCTCATGCGAAAAAAATAGGAATGGAATTTAAAACAATGAATCAGTTGAGATAGCCAACTTTAAATATGATTGGGTGCGCTCGAATTTGGAAAACACCGACTTAAGCGCACCTAATACGTTAAAATGTGAGAAATTTGCTGTGATTCGACAATTAGACAATCGCGATGCGTTGGTGGCGATAGAGATTTTCAGTGTGTTTCAACGCTCATACAAAGTAGAAGCAGAGTTAATTGGGGCGAGTTATTTTCCGCCTTTATCTCGAACGGTAGAAGATATATGCAGCGCGACGAGTCACTTTTATGGATATTTTGAAAATCAAAATCTTGCTGCTGTCATTGAAATTGTCATTGTTGAGAAAACGCTAGAAATAGATAGCCTGACCGTTGATCCCAGTTATTTTCGCAAAGGGATTGCGGGTAAATTACTGCATTTTGCGTTAGCTGAGTTGGGTGCGGAGAAGGTAATAGTTGAAACAGCTAGCGCAAATATCCCCGCCATAGCGCTTTATCAAAAGTATGGATTTATTGAGTTTAAACGTTGGTTGCCAACACATGGAATAGAGAAGCTGGCGTTTGTATCAGTAATTAAACCCGCTCAATAATAACTCATCCTTAAGATGATAAAATGTACACAGTAAACTTTTTTTGCTATAAAAGGTACGAACTCTAAAAATAAATGTTACAACGGGCTAAGGAGAATTCGATGATTAAAGGATGTTTAATAGGCATATGCGGCTTAATTACACTCAATACAACAGCAGCTTATGCAGAAGATATGGAAATGGATTTTATTAAAAATGAGGTTGAAATATCATTTCAGCAATATAAAGATGGCTCAATTGAAAGTGGAATCTATGCTTTAGAATCGTTGGCTAGGCTTTTGAATCAAGCGGAGTCCTCAAGCGTTCGTGCTGAATTGGGGCCCAATATTTTAGCATTTACTTACATCCGTATCGGATTATTGCACGAAAAGCTTGGAAACTCACTAACAGCTGAGCCGCTTTTCGCAGCAGCCCAGCAAAATCTTAGCAAAGAGTTTAGTGCAGAAAAAGTCACAGTTAATGAGCTAAAGTCGATGGTGAAACAACTCGATGAAATGTCCATTTAGTATTTGTGTAAATTGATTTGCCAATATTAAGTGAAAATATCATTAATGCTTAACTCTTAAACGTTATGTGTCAGAACACAGTGAAAGAGTTTTAATTTATTCTTTAATGTCATAGAGTTGACATACCTATGTCGCCTAAGTGGCGTAATCAGTAGGAAGGTCTCCGAGTATAGTTGAGCTAACTAATACAGGAGACCAATCATGGAAATGCAAATTAACAAACAACTTATAAAATCGAAAAGAGTAGAGCGGGCGTGGAGTCAATCCGAATTGGCACAGGTTTCTGGGCTAAGCCTGCGAACCATACAACGTATCGAAAAGTCAGGGACGGCATCGCTCGAGTCGATAAAAGCACTTGCTGCGGTTTATGAAGTTAAGGTGATAGAAATTCAACATCAGCCTAAGCTAAAAGGTGCCAAATTAACACGCAAAGCTGCGGCATTTTTTGCAGGTACTGCTGTGATGGCTGCAAGTGTTTTTACCTTAACGGCGTCAGCTAAGCCCGTGATGGTTGACCTTATGCTAACCTCTCAGGGACAAACGCTGGCTGATGTTCAGGTTTTGAATGACGAAGGCGCATTCAGCGAGATTGTATTTTCAGATAAGCTAAAAATTCGCCTCACCTCAAAAATTGAACAAGAAAACCAAGTGAAAATAGTGACCGAGATTTACAGCTTATCTTCTGAGGGTCAAGTTCTTATCGCTTCCCCTAGTGTTACGGTTCAACATCAAAAACAGGCTGAAGTACACTTTGATGATTATCAACTCTCGTTGTCACCAAATCTGTAATACAAAAAGCTCAGTAAGTTAAAGCAAACTTACTGAATTTTTTCTGATTATTGAGGCAAAGCAATAACCACACTAAACAAGTCAGTATAAATTGTCATGTAAACTTGATGTTACTCAATTTATGGTATGTTATATTGTATCTAAAATGGTGCAAGGTTTATTTTATGATCACAATAACGGATGGACCACTTCATCTTTACCAAGTGGAGCAAGGTGGTATTTTGGTTACAGGCATTTTGGCCGAGCTTGACGTTTCAGTGTTACCTGAGCAAGCGATTCTGCCTCACGAGTCGGTTTCGGTTACCCATGCTATGGCGCTGAAAAAGCGTGTTCAGCTCGAGAAGTTGCTGTTACCCCCGTGTCTTTTGGTCGGAAAACTTAATTTGGACAAGGTGCGATGGCAAGCGGAATGTGTTGAAACTGCGCAGTGGCACAGTGATTGCGGTGAGTGTACTCATCGCCTCTATGCTGTTGAAAATCGTCACGTGCTACAAGAATTCAGACAGCAGATCGCAATGCACCAACAATGGCTAATTGCTGATGGACATCACAGGATGTTTGCTGCCAGCCAACGTCATGCGCCTCAATCTCGGATGATGGCATGGTTAGTTCCACAGCAAGATGCGGTGATAACGAGTTTCGCGGTGCAGGCATCTTACACACAAGCTGTAGATGTTACTAAATTCAAACAGCACCTTAGCGATTTTGATATCTGTGAATCCCCGGAGACTGAGGGCGATTATACTATTTGGTTGGGGAAAGCTGCTTTATGTTTTGCTCTCCAACGCGCGAAAAGCGATTCTTATCTTATTCAGACCCAGTTGCGTAGAGCACTGCAGGCACTGCCAGCGTTTGAGGAGCTGTGGTCTAAAAATAAAGTTGAGCTAAGTGATGACGCTCATATTGTAACCGCCATCTGTCGCGCCCCCATAATTGAAGACATCTTTGCTGCTGCCAAAGCAGGCAAGTACTTTCCAGAAAAGTCGACCTTATTTACTCATAAGGCCGACAGCCAAGTACTTTACCATTTAAATCAGCAGGCAGCTTGTGCTTAAAAGCCCTCACAGAGGGCGATACTTACAACTGTTTAAAGGCTTCAAGCACCCTAAGGTTTTGCTCCGGCAGTCCGATGCTTACTCTTACAAAATGATCAAAACCTGATTCTAGCCATGGTTTTATCATTATTCCTTGTTGCAGCAGCAAAGATGCGACATGCGCAGACGGCTGCTTGACATCAATAAATAAAAAGTTGGCTAGACTTGGCGCGACAAAATAACCCAGCTCGGTGAGGGCGGCGCTGAGTTTTTCCCTTTCGCGATTCGTTTGCGTGACCGTGTCTGCCAAATAGGAGGGATCTTGCAATACCGCAATCGCAGCAAGTTGTGCTAGTCGATTTACATTGTACGGTGTACGTACGCGGTGCAGATAATCCGCCAATTGGGCATTTGTCATTACGCCGTAGCCCACTCTAAGCCCTGCAAGACCATAGGCTTTGGAAAAAGTCCGTAATACCGCGTAGGGACGAGGCTGTGTTTGAAGTAGTGTTAAGCTATCGACAAACTGTTTATGGCCTTGGGCATATTCGCAGTACGCTTCATCAATGACGATAACCGTATTGAGCGGACAGGCATCAATGAGGCGCTGCAAATTATTGGCATCAAACGTACAACCTATGGGGTTGGATGGGTTAGCAAGCATAAGCATTTTTAAATCTGGGTGGCATGCGATAGCATCGAGCCAATCATCAATTCGATAGGATAAATCGCTTTGCATCGGCACTTCTAGGACCTTTGCCCCCATCATATTGGCGTAAATCCCATGAAGCGCAAAGGTAGGCTTGGCCACTAACACCTTATCGCCTTGACTGAGGAAAGCTTTACACAGCATTGAGAGTACATCCTCAGAGCCATTGCCGAGTACAATTTGTTCTCTGGCAACGTTAAGTTTAGTTGCCAGCTGCTCATTTAGCTCAGTGCATTGGCTGTCTGGATAGCAGCTAGCGGTATGCAGTTGTGCTTTAAAAGCATTAAGCGCAGCAGGACTTGGCCCTAAAGGGTTTTCATTCACCGAGAGGTTTATCATATTGGGGTGGAGATTACGCGCTGCTGCTTGCTCAATGGTTTGTCCCGCACCATAGGGCGGTAGTGCAATGACTTCCTTGCGGGCTGGGTTTGGCATTGTCGTTGTCATGCGTTTTGCTCCTTGAGTGATGTGGGCTCAAGTAAACGATTAGCCCTATGATTAAAAAGCCAAATCTCAGATAGCGCTGTGACCGCAAGTCCTAACATTAAGGCGTACCAAACGCCCAAAATACCCAAAGAGAAAAATTCTTGAAATAACCACGCACCGGGAAGACCAATGCACCAATAACCAATTAAAGACAGCATTAGGGTGCTTTTAACATCGCCAAGTCCACGCAGGATACCGAGCCCGATATTTTGCCACGCGTCAAAAAACTGCAAAAAGGCGGCAATAACGAGTAGCTCTATAGCGATAACAACGACATCGGAGTTTTGTAATTCTTCTGCACTTAAAAATGGCCGCAGTACAAATTCGGGTGTGAATAAATAGATTAAGGCGAAAACAGACATGACCACGGCACCGCAAATAATCCCCAAATTGCCGATGCGTTTTGCATGATGAAAGTCCCCCGCAGCATTGGCTTCGCTGATGTAAATAGAACAAGCAGATGAAATGCCAGCAGATACCATAAATACGATGTACACCATTTGGCTTACCACGTTGTGGGCGGCTAAGGCATTTACGCCGAGTGTTGCCACAAACAACGCAAGCACGGTGAAAAAACCAGCTTCAAGCCCGTAAGTTGCGCCAATTGGCACGCCCATTTTCCATGTTTTACTAAGTGCTTCACGGTCGGTTTGCCAAAACTTTATAGTGAGGTAGGGGCTGAGTACGTCATCGCGCTTGGCAAATAGTACAAACAGTAAAAACGATAAATACAGCACGATACACGTGGCGGCTGCAACCCCCACAAAGCCGAGTTGTGGTAGGCCAAACTGACCAAAAATTAGACCGTAATTGAGCACGATAGTGAGTACAACAGATACACCCGTTATTAACATCAATGGCCCTGGTCTTTTCAATCCAACACTAAAATGCCGCACGCTTTGAAACCAAAAACAGGGTAATAAGCCCAAAGCGACAACGGTTAAATATTGGGTCGTCAAATTGGCAATTGCCTCGGATGTACCGATAAACCTTAAAAATGGCTCTATGGCAAACATCGCGGCGGCGAATAGCAGACCCAAAAATGTTCCGATAAGCATGCTGGCGTTAAAAAGAGGAGTGATCTGATCTAGTTTAGCCTTGCCGATTGCATCAGATACCAGATTACCCGTTGCCGTGACTACGCCCGTTCCCATGGTTCTAAATTGATTAAAAATACCAATGGCGAGGCCGCCAGCAGCCAGTTCTAACGGGCTCAACATACCGAGCATGATAAGATCTATCGTTGCAATTGCCACGTAGAGCAGATTGGTCAGAATAAGCGGCCCTGCGAGCTGACTTACTTTAAAAATATCGGCGCGCGCTGAAGCTACCATAACGTTACTTCCTCCACGTTTTCTTGTGTGATGGCAAAGTCTGCAACCGCTCTTCCGAGTGCCACGTCAGTAATGATCATGCCGCTGTTATAGACAAAGATAATTTCATCAGGGTGGGTTCGTGCCCGCTTTTCACCATTTAGTATTTCCGTCAATGTCGCATCAACGGCGGGTAGCTTATCGTTCTCGTCTAATAAATCGTCTCCGGTGACCTTCATTTGTTCTGCATCCGTTGTGAGCAATCTATCAGCTCGGTGTAGCACTGGTTTTTCGATCCCATAGCCAACTAAAATCACCACAGCGCCGGGTTTTAACCATTCATATTTTATGTTCTCTTTGGCGGATAACCCAGTAACGGCAAGGATCACATCGGCTTGTCTTACTGAAGCTTCTAAATCTTGTGATACCGCAACTTGTCGCTGTGGGTGATGCTCCTTTAGTTTTTGCTGAACCACTTCCAAACCTGCTTGATAGCTGCCATGAACGGTTAGATTTGTGAGTTGTGGTAATGCCGTGACCAGCATTGGTAAAGCGATTTGCCCTTGAACACCGGTGCCTACAACCAACGCATTTTTAGCATCTGAATGAACGGCATATTTTGCGAACAAGGCGGAGGTGGCTGATGTGCGCATAGGACCTAGTTCTTTTACATCCATTAGGGCCACAGGGTGGCCTGTGGCATCATCGCAAAGGAAAATAAAGGAATAGAATTGATATTGGTTGCGACTTCTGTCTGGGTCGTATTCATAGACGACCTTAAACCCTACGGTATTACTTGCGGCATCTCGGCCAGCCATACTATAGGCAATGGATCGACCATCTTGTGGCGTCATAATCACTTTGAGTGGGTTGGCAGAGTCAGGGTGGTGCAGTGAACGAAAGGCATTTTCCACCACCTCAATGACTTTACTATAGGGAAAATCAAGTTGCGCCAGTCGGGCTTCATTTAGTATCGGCAGAACAGTTTGTTGGGTCATGGTTAGGCTCTCGCGGCAGGTTTATATTGCGTTAATAGGTCATCGAGCTCTTGCTCGATGTTAATGTCGATAAGGTCGTGTTTTGCCATCCAATCATCATTGAATACCGTATCGAGATACTTCTCGCCACCGTCACAAACGAGTACCACAAATAAGCTATCGGCGGGGGCGGTTTTTAACGCCTGTACTGCTTCGTATATAACCCCACCTGCCGAGCCACCGACCATTAGGGCGTAGTGCTTGGCAAGGTACCTGGCGGTATTAAACGCTTGTTTGTCAGATACCTTCACGCCTTTGTCGATAAGTTCATACTCAATAACGGGACCTATCTCAGCGCCTTCCGGCGTCCCCGTTCCTGACTGATGATAATTCAGTCCTGGTCCACCAAAAATCACAGACCCTACAGGTTCAACTCCAATCGTTGTGAGGTGATGACAACCTAAGTCGCGCAAAGCCCTTGTTGTGCCGCATAGCGACCCACCTGTGCCAACCGCACCGACAAGGTGAGTAATGTGTTCACCAAGTTCATGAAAGACCTCTTGCGCAAGTCCTGTATAACCGCGGCTATTGGCAAAATTATTGTGTTGGGCGGTCCAAAATGCGCCTTGCTCTTGTGCCAGCTTCGCGGCCATTGCATCGCGAATATCAGTAGATAGGCTGTCGTCTCCAGCTTCGCTAACGCAGATCACTTCCGCGCCAAAGGCTTTCATATTACTAATTTTCTCTTTTGCCGCATGGTTATCCACAAGTGCGGTAAAGCGATAGCCACGCTCCGCTGCAAGCAGCGCAAGACCAACGCCGGTATTGCCAGAAGTTGACTCAACGACCCAGCCACCTGGCTTCAGTTGGCCACTGGCTTCTGCTTCATCTAACATAGACTTCGCCATTCGGATCTTAGCGCTACCAGTGGGGTTAAATTGCTCAAGTTTAAGGAACAGTTTGCTACCGTTTGGTAGACTTAAAAACTGCATTAGCGGGGTATTACCAATACTTTGCGAAACCCTTAAATAGGGGGTTAGGGATAATGTCGAGGCGAGCGAATGCTGCACATTTATGTTCATAAATAGGCTCCTTTACGTTGTGTTGTTGGGGTTTTTCTAGCTAAGTAGTTGCCAAGAAAGTCTGTTGTGCTCCCACGTTACGGCGATTTTTCGTGGCAATGGCATAGAGTGAAATTCAGATTCATTTGAATCCATTTGATATCCTGCAGTGTTGAGGTAAACCATTAGGTCATCGCGCTGCGGTAGTTGCGACAAGGGGATAAACCGCCAGCTTATCATGTCGTTATCTAGGCAGGTTGCGCCGCCAAAAGCCACGCGATACGTTCCTTGTTTGCGGTTTGAATGTGCCGTGAGTAACAGCGGACTCGGCAAGTATTCGCTTTCAAACCACTGTTCTGACAGTGATAAGCTCGAGCCCGAAAGTGTAGCGATATAACAGTCTGATGTGCCTAGGTGCGGCTTTGTCCCTTGCACTTTAAACAAGCTAATGCCAGCCTCTTCGAGCAGTGCGCGCCCAGGTTCAAGCATCAATGTAAGGTTCCTTTGGCGTAATGCCGCTAATGCGGTTTGTCCATGCGCGTTCTTCACTGCCAAAATAGCGTGTAAGGTGTCCGCAGGGCTTTGTTTGTTATGGTAGGGATAAAATCCTGCAAAGGTTTTATCTGCAAAAAAGCATTCAAAGTCCAAGGCTTGTTGCCACTGCTCATTCTGTAAGTAGGAGACGGGCAGGCCACCGCCAATATTCACTTTTGATGGCGACAGTCCCATTTGCTTGGCCTCGTCTATCGCACCGACTAAAGTATGGATACTCTCGCCACGTGCTTGTGGGCAGTACCCGCTTAAGTGGCAGCTAAATCCTTCTAAGCTTACCCACTCCTTGTATTCTCGACACTGTGCTAATAGCGGCGTAAGCTGGCACAGTGAACTACCAAAGCGTGAGGCTTTAGTTGGTTGTGTTTGTAAACGCAGTAGCACTTGCGCTGGGCGCTTTCGCTGGCGGGCCAGTGTAATGATGGAGCTTAACTCAGCACTTGAATCTATGGCGACAAGTGCTTGATGCACAAGCGCTAAGCTAAGTAGTGCATCTGATTTATGCGGACCAGATACACCAATTTTTACACCTTGAATACCACCGCTTAGGGCAAGTTCAAACTCTTGCACACTAGCCACGTCTATTCCTATATCGTGATTGGACGCGACTTGAGTAAAACATTGGGCTTTGTTGGCTTTTTTGGCAAAATAAATCTCATGTTCAAGCCCGAGCTTTATTAAGTTAGCTTGCAGGGTTTCGATATTTTCCGCAAAACGCTGAGGAAACACTAAATGTAGCGGCGCTCCCAATGCTGCCGCCCATTCAAATAACTTGGCTTGGTGCTCCGCGAGCAGGCTCTGCGTTTGCGGATGCAATTTTGCAGTGAAGGCATCACTCATACGACTAACACCTCTTTGTTGTTTGCACTGTCTATCTTGTTGACACGGCGTTTTGCTATAAGGAGCAGGCCGGCGGCTAGGAGCAGCAACCAGATTAATGGCGTGTAGTTGTTCACTGGTGTGGCAAAGTCACTGCTAAATTGAGGAATATCAGCTAAGTCCGTGAGCGTTGGCTTGGCGCTACAACCCTCACAAGGAGCAAAGTCTCCTCTTTGGTTGGCTTTGGCAATTTCGTTGGCAAAGAAACCTTGTAGTGCTTGATGATGAGCTTCAACTTCCGCCATGAAGGCGTGATGACGTGCTAATCCATTGCCCGCTAAATCAACCAGCAGTGTTTGTGCGATGAGTGCGGGGGAGAGATACTGTAGCTTTTGTGCATTATGTTGCTGTGCTTGTTGCGCAGTTAAAAAGCGTAAATCTTCGGCCGCCATTGCGCGTTCAACAGAATTAATGGTGGCGATTTTTTTGGTTGCGTAATCGCTGGAACCACTGCCATTCTTCGCAAGTTCTGGATGATCTTGAAAATACTGAGCTAAGGTCTTTTCACTCGCTTTTTGGGCATCGTCGCTAGCGACACGGAGGCTATCTATATAGTGAATTCGTGAAGGGGTTGGGTCAAGCAAAGCGATGCTGGTATTGACCAAAGCTGGAACCACAATCACCAAGGCAAGCCAACAGGTGACTAAGGTAGCTGCGTTGTTTGCTGCACTTTTAGCTCTGCTATTTACCCAAGCGGTTAAGGCAATCCAAAACCCAGAATAACATAGTGCGATAAGGTTATAGCTCAGCAGTTCAACCACTCCTAGCTGCTCTCGTATTGTTATTAAAAGCAGGCTACTAATACTTAAAAATGGCAGCACAATTAACGCGCTTCGCAGCAATAATTGATAGGTCAGAAGGCGGGTCGCACTGCCTCCTTGCAGCATCAGTAGTCTTAGCTGCCCATCTTGGCGTTCACTTGCCAAGGCATTAAAGCAAATGCCAATAATGAGCAATGGCAGTAAGTAGACAATTACAAAACTTAAATCGAACTGGCCTAACAACAGAGATAGCGGATGAACATAGTCATATTGATGAACGATGTGCTGTTTTTCTTTGATTAGCATCTTAAAATAGTAAGGTAATACGTCGGCTTGCCCTGTTGCGATTGGCGACGTTGCAAGCGGGGTTTTGGTGGCGTAATTTTGCATTAAGTAAAAAGCCTGCCCGCGCAGGTCGTATGGGTCTTCCCACCATTTATAGTCTGCTGTACTGGCGACTCTTTCGGGTAATCCAGCTTTGGCATCTTGGATGGCCTGTTGCTGCATTTGCTGTGCGGCAAGTACCACGCCATGCTGTTTTTTAGCAAAGTAATGGGCGTTAAAAAATGCCACTAGTGCAAGCATGGTAGTGGTCACAAACAGCGCGAGTACGAGCTTTTCTCGCCAGAGGTTTTTAAACTCAGTAGCTAACATTAAGCGTTTCATCTTTGCTCCTCCAAGCGCAGTTTTTTAATCGCGAAGAAACTCAATAACACCAGCACAATCAACCAAAAGCTCAGGCTAAACAGGCTGATAACGTAGTGAGGCAGGTAACGAATGAAATTAGGGTATTGGAATGCGAACTTTGGGATCTGCTGCCATAATTCCTCGCCCGCGGTGTAATGTCCGTCCGCCTTGTGACCGTGATCTCTTTGATTAAAGTTAAGCACCTCTTGCATCAGGCGGCGGTGCTGCTCTGCCGCATTCTCAAATGCTTGCTGGTGGGTAAAGTCGCTGGCTGCGGTGGCCATCGACAGCGTTTGTATCGCGATAAACGGCGTTAACATTCCTGCAAGTTGATAGCTTTGTGATTGCGCTTCTAGTTGAGCTAAACGCGCTGAAAATAAGCGGTCAAAGATTTTATCAGCGTATTGTTCACCAAATTGGAGTTGCGCTCCGGCATAGTCAAAGGGCAAGTCTTCCACATTGCTAACACCATATTGAGTCAATGTTTGTTGTTTGAACTTTGCGATTGCTTCAACTCGTGCCTCGGTATAAACCTCACTTTCAAGCTTTGCTTGAAACGCTTGACCTGAACCTTGCGGATGAATGGTGGTTGCGATATTCATCGCCAGTTTTGGTAGTAAAAGTGTTGTAAGGGCCCAAATGGTTAATAGCGCTACCAATGCGCGCCTTGCCGTTGGAAGTAAACTTGAAAGCGTGGTGGTGAGTAACGACCAAAGCAATAAGTAAACCAAATAAAATAGTAAAAATAGCCCACTTCTGAGTGTATGAGGCTCCGCGCTTGTTACTTGGCTATAAAGTAAAAAAAGCGCGACAGGCAATAAAAATAAGCAAGAAATAGCAAAAAGCAGCGCACATTTGGCGATAAACAACTTAGCTGGGCTTGCGCCCGATGCGAGCAGTTGTTTTAAGGTGCCTTGCTCACGCTCTCGGGCAAGTAGTGGGTAGCCAATTAATATAATCAATAGCGGTAGTAAGACTTGCAGCACAAAGGCGGGTGATAAGCTACCAAAACGTGACATCGGCAAGTTATCTTGCGCACTTCTAAACATGCTATCGTTGCGAATATGAGCCTCAAGCCTCAACACATTCCCTTGGTATGCTTGTAATCCCGCGTCGAGTGCAGCCAATGGGGTGGTGGGTTTGACCACATAAATACCGTAGTGGGCGGCGGAATGGGGACCTTTTTCACCTTGATTTAACCAGCGTAATTGCTCTGATTGGGACACTTCCGTGACGGCTTGCTGATAGCTTTGGTGGCTTTTAAAACCAGTCAAGCAGGCAAGCAAGAGCAGCAATACTGCAATGCCTCCAAGCCAAAGAGCTTGTCCCTGTCGCTTGGTATCGAGCCATTCCTTTTTTAATGTCGTTTGAAACATCAGACACCCACCTTGATATGTTTGAGGTAAACGGATTCAAGTTGGACTTCTTGCAGCTGTTCATAGACTAAGGTATCGACTAATTGCCCTTGATTAATAATTGCCACGCGATGAGCATCTTCTTGAGCGCGGTATAAGTCGTGGGTCGCCATTAAAATCGCAACGCCTTGCTTTGCTAATGACTGAATGAGCTGGCTAAATTCATGGCTGGCTGAAGGATCAAGACCTGATGTAGGCTCATCTAAGATCAATGCCTTGGCTTGTTTTGCGAGGGCAATGGCTATGCCCACTTTTTGTCGCATCCCTTTTGAATAGGTTGCAACGGGTTTGTCTACAGCGTGACTTGGCAGTTTTACTTCACTGAGCAGTGTGCGAAAGGCCTCGTCGGTCTTTTCTATGCTGGCCATTTTGCTGAAATACGCGAGATTCTCAAGTCCGCTAAGTCGCGGATAGAGCGCGACTTGTTCAGGAATATAAGCCAGTTGCTGCCTTGCCGTTACTACGTCATGTTGTGGATTAATTCCAGCGATGGTGATTTCCCCGGCATCCGGTTGTAAAAAGCCCAGTAAGCAATTAATCGTGGTGGTTTTACCTGCACCATTTGGGCCTAGCAGCGCTAGAATTTCACCTTGATGTACGCTCAAGTTTAATCCCTGTAACGCTTGGTATTCACCAAAGCGCTTTTGCAGGTTATTGATTTGAATAACAGGTGTAGTCATGAATTATCCTTAAAAGCTCACGCTTAATGAGGCGATAAAGGTGCGGCCACGACCTGGAGCGACTCCCCAGTCTATGCCTTTGGCACCGCCAGATAGCCAATATTCTTTGTCGAACAGGTTTTCGGCCTTGAGTCGTAGCGTGGTGTTAATGTCAGTAAAGTGGTATTTAGCGCCCAAGTCGAAGCGCGTGTAGGCTGGTAGCTTTAGCGTGTTATTGACGTTTTGTTCGCGCTCACCAACATGGAAAATACCCGCATTGATGCTTAACGCCTCCCAAAATGGCAGTTGATAGTCGACATAGAGATTTGCTTGAAATTCAGGCACATTGGCTGGGGTGTTGCCATTAAGCGCGGGCTCGCCGTCGAGCTTATCTAAGCTGGGGTCCATCAAGGTGATGGATGCTACGGTTGCAAGACCGTGAGCCAATGAACCACTAGCATTGAGCTCAATACCTTTATGTGACTGGACACCGTCTTGCACGAAATAGTTAGTAATGTGATTGTGGTACTCCAACATTTTTTCTATTTCGAAGACGGCTATCGAGTAGTTCATGGTGTCCGTTTGGTATTTTATGCCAGCTTCAATTTGTTCGCTTTCTTGTGGGCCGAGTGATTCGCCCTCGTTTATTGCACCGCTGCCGATGACTGCAACGCCGCCTTCCCCCGCGCCTTCTGAGTAACTGGCATAAAACGCGAGCTGATCGCTTGGGTTGTAGTTAAGACCTATGATGGGGGTATTAAAAGTTCGGTCGTCTAGCGTGGTTTTAGTTTGGCTAGGTAGAGTTTGCTCTTTTTTGTATTGAATATGACGCAGCCCTAAGGTGGCATAAAATACATCGTTAAAGTGCAAGGTATCTGTGATAAATAACGCGCTTTCAGAGGCTTCAGTTTTGGTTGGTTCTGGATAATCAGGGAACTGCGGTTTACTGCTATGAATTGGATTGAAAATATTGCCAACGGGGTTGGTTAACTCAAACCAACGCCCATCCTTTGACTCATAATCACGAATACTAACGCCGACGACTAGCTCATGTTCAATTGCAGCGGTGGTAAGTTGACCGCTGACAAAACTATGTGCGGAGAGTGTGTCATACGTTTCGTCTGGGGTAATGTGGATAGCGGCAGACAGCACATTACCTTGTGTATCAACCGAGTAGATATCAGGAAAAACGGTAAACCTGTCATTACCAGAAAGCGCAGCTTGGTTTACCCATTGCCAGGTGTCGTTCAACCAAAAATCAGCACGTGCGGCAAGGTTATATGACTCGGTTTGATACTTTGCCCAAGGTTGTCCGAGCAAGACATCACTGGTGTCGACATAGGGCGGTAATATTTTACGGTCAGGATCATTGGGGTCGCTGGCAAGTCCTATCAAAGGCTGTGATACAGTGCTTTTGTCTTGGTAATCGCCGTCTAATCGGATAAATAGGCGGTCTGAGACTTGCCAATCCAGTGCTGCACTAAAGAAATAGCGCTCTAAGTCATCACCACCGGTAAAGTCACCGTTTTTCTCTGCTGCGGCATTAATACGATAGCCGAGCGTTTGCTCTTCGGAAATTGGCCCACCGAGGTCGATGTGTAAATACTTTCCTCCACGGCTACGTACTTCTGTTGTGACATCCAAAAAGGCGTCCATGGTAGGGCGCTTTGTCACATAGTTGATGGTACCGCCGGGGTTGTTAAAGCCTGATACGAGACTTGACGGGCCTTTAACGATATCAATGCGCTGAATATTCTCTAGCGGTACATCTTGGTAGGGGGCAAGCGCTAAACCGTCGCGTCTTAGACCGTTAGTCCAATCTAGTTGAAAGCCACGCAGACTCACAAAGTCGAAAACCGTACCAATTGAGGTGTTTTGAACAGAAGCATCGTTGGCAAGCACTTCGCCTAGCGTTTTTACTCTTTGATTGCTGATCAGTTCTTCAGAAAATGATTGAATGGAAATAGGAAGAAGCTGTGGATCTTTCATCCCCAACGCCGAAGCGTTCACGTCTCTCGTGCTGTAAAGAGGCGCGCGAGTGCCATGCACATCAATTGTTTCAATGGATTGTTCGGCAACACTAAGTGAAGAATATAAGCTACTAAGCACGCTAACTGTCAGGAGTGACCTTGTCATTTTGTTATTCCAACTGCAAAAACGAATGTGAAAAGAACCATCATTTATTTGATACAAATGATTATTTTTAAAAATGTTATAACGTAACGATCTTAATCATGTTTTTGCGTGCTTGAAAAGAGGGGAGTTATTGCCAAAAGGTTATCCTTGGTGATTTTTGTTGTGAAAAGTAAAATTAATGTAGGTCGTTCAAAGTACCGGCTTTACGTGTTGAAAAAGTATAAATCTCAACAAGTATTATTTTTACAAATAAAAATCGTTCTCATTAATTTGTTTTTAAAGCGGGTGAGTTGATTTTTTGTTGTGAATTTTTGTATAAAAAACAATGTGAAAGTTTGTAAATGGTTTGCGTGTTATTCAGTACATCGAGCTTAATCTCACTGAATAACGCTGAACATATGCTCAGAGAAGTGCTTGCTGCTTGATAAAGGTAACGAGTTTCTCAGCAATGTCTTGATGCTCTGAAGCGGTTGGATGCCACACACAGCCTTCTAATGGTGAGTCGAATGTATGACTGTATAGTTTACTGATATCTTGCTGATTAAGCTTTGCAATTGCATCGTGAGTTGCTGGAATAATAAAGTTATATGGATATGCCGGACGAGGCATATAAATAATGGGGACTGCAGGATATCTTGCACGCAGCTGTTTGGTGAAAACGACCATCGTTTTTACCCACTGCGTTTTGACTTCATCAATAGTTTGCCAAGGCTCTGCAGGGGTTGGATCGGTACTAAAGTCATTGGTGCCTACTTCAATGACGATAAGCTGTGGAAACTTGTCTTCAAAGTCAGTGTTGTCGGTAAATACTGCTGACATTTTGTCGTAGTAACTACGCAACGTATGATGTGGTTGATTGCCGCCCCAATTTCGAATTAAGCCTAAACCTGAGTATGAAACTTGGGTAAAACTGGCTCCCAGCTGTTGCGCGCTCATATACGGAAATGCTTTACGCGCGTTACTTAAATCAAGAATTTCACTCCATTCACACTGTCTTTGAGTGGACTCACTGCCAAAGCCTGCGCTAATTGAATCGCCAATAAATAAGATATGGGGCTGTGGCTGCTGGATTGAGTCTAATTTTCCGTCCACATCAACACTTAGGATCTGGGTATTGTGTTCGTAGTGCTCCCAGCGTTTAACGAGTTCAATTGTGACGGTTTCTGTCTTTGTACTTTCAAATAGCGTGAAGGTCTCCGCAACACCATTGGCGTTGGTCTTTAGCTTTTTTGTAAATTTGCCATCAATCAATACATCGAATTGATCGCCATAGCCCATCAACTCGATATGAAAGGCACGACCAGTGAGCTTGGTATGCAGCTGGCTACCCGGCCAATTAAAACTCACACTGCCATCGGCATAGTTTTTACTGACGCGTCCTTCATAATGAATCGCATGATGGGTCGCTGCGTGATTTGCGGCACTGGCTACGCTTCCAGAAGCTAATAAAGCCACCGTAACTAACGTTTTTAACATGTTGTATTCCTTGTAGGGTTATTCATTGAATAATGTAACTGGTTTAAATAGGTTGTGAGTTAATTTGGGCTTGAAAATTATTCACTTAACAAAGGAGAAAATAGAATATATCACTGGCAGGAAGAGAGTCGCTCAGGTACATTACTCTATGTAATCAGGTTAAGGAGAAGTAGCTGATGACGATTGTAGAACAGATAGTTGCTAGAGATATTGAAGCGGTTATTGTATATGAATCAGAGCAGGTGATTGCGTTTGCCGATCATGACCCCATAAACTTTGGCCATATCTTAATTTGCCCCAAATCCCCTTATGAAACGCTTCTTCAGGTCCCTGAATCCATACTGGCTGAAATCCACCGCGTTGCGCGTGACCTTTATGTGCGAATTGAGCGTAAATTTTCCCCAGATGGGATTACGCTGGTGCAAAACAACGGGCATTTTAACGAATTGAGCCACTATCACCTGCATATTTTCCCCCGCTATAAGCGAGATAGTTTTGCGTTTGGGCGCGATGGGCTCAATATTAAACCTCAAGAGGTTTTGCGTACCTCACTTGAGGGGTTATAGATGCTCGGGGAAGTATTAATTAAGGTTGTTGTGACGCTATTGCTTTGTATGTCACTTGTCTGGACTTTGTTGCCTTGGGCGTTTGGGTTATTAAATTTCCAAAAGAAACATGGCTACCCACTCTACAACATTGGCCGAGTGTGCTGGTGGGTAATGGTTGCTATGCATCCCGTATTTGCTATTGGCATTTGGTTTTTCGATGCCAGTTTAAGTAAGTTAATATTTAGCCTAGCGGCAATGCATTGCTTTTTTGGGATAATGTTTGCCAGAAATGTAAGCACGCAATAAATCAAAAGGTCATAAGTGAAGATTACCATCAATGCGATTCAGGGCGAGGATGCGGATGCCATCGAAAGGTTAATGCGTGAAGTCTCAGAGGCTGACGTCTTACCGAATTTTTCGCAGCTTGGCAAAGACACTTATCTAAACGAAATAATACCTGAAGTAACTCAAGTCATGTGCAACGCCAACTTTGTCGGTGCCAAGGCGTTGATAAACGGTGAGCTGATCGGGTTTGCTTTATTAAGAGACGGTAACTACCTCACCCATTTATTTGTTGCTAAGTCAGCTCAAGGTAAAGGGGTTGGCCGGCAGTTATTAGATACTGTGTTAGCGAGTACATCCGCAGCTCAAATCTCGCTATGTTCATCGCTTAATGCAGCATCGTTTTATCTTGCGCTAGGTTTTCAGGCGACAGGGCAAGAAGCACAGAAAAACGGTATTAGATTTGTTCCAATGAAGTTAGACCGAACTTAAGCAAGGATATTTTATGACATTTCCAATTAACGGCTCGTGCCAATGTGGTGAAGTAAGCTACACGTTAAAAGCAGCACCTAAAATGGTGGTCGCCTGTCATTGTAAGGCTTGCCAAAAACTGTCAACCAGCGCATTTAGCATTACAGCCATTGTTGATAAAGACGATATTGAATTTTCGGGTCCGATGAAGGAATGGCGACGCCCTGCTGACAGCGGTAACGTTAGCGGAGCTAAGTTTTGCCCAACTTGCGGCAATCGCATTTACCACTTTAATCCAGCAGAGCCGAATTCAATTAAACTCAAACCAAGTAATTTGGACGATACTCGCCTTATTCAACCGACGGCCCATGCATGGGTTAGTGAAAAGCAAGACTGGTATACCATCCCAGAGGGCGTCATCGTATTTGATAAACAGCCTTAGCCTGCTCTGATGTGTTCAACGTCAATTATTAAGCAAGTGATCGCGAAGGAGTGTGCGCTTCACCGCAAAGAAAATAGGCATAATATGGCGCTGTGTCGCGAACTCCTTCACCCTCAATTTATTGAGGTTGGACGCTCTGGAAGCCAATATAACTTAGGCCAGATCCTATGCTTAATGAATGAAGAAGAATGGCCAGATGGGGAGGTAGTAGCAGAGCAGTTTCACTGTGCTTATATGAATAGTGACGCTTTGCTTCTTACTTATCGCTCCGCATGGCGGAACACTGATGGCACGCTTTCAGAGCATGCCTATCGATCATCTTTATGGGTCGAGCAAAATGATAAGTGGCAGTTGTTACATCATCAGGGTACGCCCACCAGTTTATTTTAGTGCTGTTTTTACGACATAGGTTGGGTTGTAAAAAATCACAAAAGTAAATTTTAAGTAATTGAAAATGCGACTACACTAAATCGACATAAGAAGAATATCTGCTAGACCAAGATCTAAGGAACGAGTATGTCAACACCTCAACCCGGCACTGTTGTGAGTAATGCACAAACCAGAGCCGCTAATTTAACGACGACAAACAGCAATGAAGTGCCAGCGACTAAACAATTTGTAGTGAATGCCACCGGCAACTTATTTATCGCAAGTACGCTAAACAGTACCGCAGGTGGAAGTGTATTGCCGCAAGAAGCTGAAAATGCGTTTGGTGAAGTGAGTGTATTTTTTGCTGCTTTAACCAAGGCGATGGCAGAGTCAGGCACGAGTTTATATGACTATGACGCGCTCAATAAATTAGTCTCAAGTTCAGGTCTTTTTGTCAAAGTGACAGAGAGTAATATTCAGTTTGAGAGTAAACAGACAGGGGTCACACTATCGAGCCAGTTGATTCAAACTTTACTAGGGCTCAGTGGTAATTTAGCCTCCATAGGTAAATCATTGATGGATATGATCGCTGGTATGGGGCAAGCCTCGGTAAGTATTAGTGCGAGTTCCGACAGTCAAGACAAAAAGGTCGGCACCATCATTTTTGTTTGCGAATATTTACTCGGTGCTATTTCTATTGCGCCAATTGTTATCTCAGCGGATGCCAATGATGTCAAATCGGTGTGGCAAGCAGGCCCTTGTTTAAAAGGGGGCCATACGGAGATACAACTTACACTTTGTAAGTCTGTTTATTTATTCGTTCCTCCTGCTTTTGTTAAGCAAGCGGCATCGCTCAATGAGGCGATGTCAGATCCAGAGTTTAATAACCTGATTGAATCAATGCGAAGTGTCATAGCCGCACCGCCGCAAACCACAGCAGCCAGTAAAACGACTAAAAAGGACAGTTAATGTTGGGAGTAAAAAATGTTCTCAACTTGGTTTAGCAAGCAAGATAAACCGTCAAAACTGCAATCAAAGCCAATATATACCCCAATTACTAAACATTATGTGTT
This sequence comes from Pseudoalteromonas sp. XMcav11-Q, assembly GCF_040104525.1. Lineage (NCBI taxonomy): Bacteria > Pseudomonadati > Pseudomonadota > Gammaproteobacteria > Alteromonadales > Pseudoalteromonadaceae > Pseudoalteromonas > Pseudoalteromonas sp. XMcav11-Q. The sequence continues at coordinate 292,079 of NZ_JBECOX010000001.1, read as the reverse complement.
TAATGAAACGGGTAATATCATGTTGTGTGCAACGGCGGATAGCATTCAGAGCTTTGACACTGACTTAAAAAGTGCATTCGTTGATATTAGTGTGTTTTTTGCTGCGATGACAAAAGCGGTGACGTCGACAACAAATCCGGTGACGGGTAAGCCGTTTTCAATATTTAACTACCAAGCTGTGAAAAATATTTTGGTAGAGTCAGGGCTTTTCATTGAAACCAATGTGGAAGAAGGCACTTTTAGTCACGATGGCGTAGGTAATACGCTTGGCAAAGCGTTGTTTCAGCATGTCTTAAATCGAGAGTTTTCTGAAAAGCAGCTGCCTTTTGCCAAGTCCATGTTTAATGGTATGCAATATCAAAGGGCGAAGATGGCAGAGCAATCTGAGATGACGGAAGCGCAGCAGCAGTTGTGCCGCAGTGGTAGCATCTTTTTTATTGGTGAGCTGTTGATGGGCGTGCCACAAACGTCGGCAATTTTGCTCAGTATCGAACCACAAAGCGTTGCCCAGTCGACCGGCGATACCGAGAGTGACTGGCAAGATTTATTTTCGTTGGCTGGGTTAGATGAAGACAAGCATCAGCCCAAGCACATCGTGCGTCATTGGAAATTTAAAAAACGTACTTATCTATTTGTACCACCGCAGTTTATTTCTCATGCGGTGGCTGGACTTGGTGAGCAAAGCAATATTGATTTTGAGGAATACAGTCGCAAATTGGCGCAAAGTATTACTCCCAATCACAGCGTTAGCTAACTTCAAATATTATAATCTTAAAGCGCCTTAGCTAATTCGGTTAATGCGCTTTTTGCTATGTCTAAATCAACTTGCTCTGTTTGCCAATTACTGAGCGCAGCACGGATCACCTTCTGTCCTTGCCAACTCCCTGGGCTGACAAATATACGGCCGTCCGCATTAATGGCATGAAGAAGGGCGGTTGTTGCTGCGTCATCTTTGCCACTTGGCTTGAAAAGCACTACGTTGAGCTCTCCGTAATAAACTAAATCATAGTCTGGAGAATCAGTAAACCAGTCTGCAAGTTGTTTAGTTTGCGCAATATTTTTGCTTACCCATTGACGGACCCCGTCTTTACCATACGCAAGTAATGACATCCAAACGGGCAGCGCCCTAAATCGACGAGAGTTTTCTACACCCATCGAAAAAAAGTCAGGATCGGCTTTTGATGTGACTAAGTAAGGCGCTGGAACATCACAGCTTTCAACCAGATAGTGCAAATGACGAGTGAGAAAAATACCGCAGTCGTATGGTACATTGAGCCACTTGTGTGCATCTAAGGTGATACTATCGGCTAACTCTAGCCCCTTAGTGCGACTTTCTGAGCCAGAGACCAGACGCTCGAAAATGCCAAATGCAGCATCAACATGCAGCCAAGCTTGGTGTTTATCGCATAAATGGCGGATCTGAATTAAATCATCAAAATTAGTGCCAGTAACCGTGGCGGCACTGGCGATGACAACTTTTCCTTTGGCGTTACTTGTTGCAAGCGCTGACTCAAGCGCTGCAATATCTGTAGCCTCATTGCCTACTTGCGTCGCGATTCTAGTGATTTGGTTGCGGCCAAGGCCTGCAAGACCAAGCGCCTTAATCATACTCGCGTGGGGCGTCGCGCAAAAAACCTCAATTTCCAAACCGAAGGCTCCTTCTTCTGCCACATTGATCCCTTGTTGATGCCCTGCAAACTGGCGTGCTATGACTGCACCTAAGTAATTTGCTGCTGTCGCCCCTGTAGTAAAAAGACCATCAAAGCTTGCTGGTAGGTCGAATAATTCGGTTAGCCAGCGAATGGCCTGCCGCTCTATACTGGTCGCAATGGAGCCATCGCCTTTTGAGACATTTTGGTCATAGGTTGACACTAGCCAATCGGCAAAGGTGGCAACAGGCGTTGCGCCGCCGGTGACAAATCCCCAATACCTAGGTCCAATACTGGTGCTTAAGTTTGGCACTACTTGTTTACTAAAAATCTCTATCAGTGATTCAAATGCAATTCCAGACTCTGTGAGTGCTAGGTCGGGCGGAGCAATATCGCGACCTGCGACTGGACGGCTATTGTTAGACTGTATAAATGCCTCGGTAAGTTTAGAAAACTCAGTGAGCAATTGGGGTAATGCTTGCCATTGGTTGTGTGTCATGGTCATGTGTCAATCCTATTTGTGAACGAATACTGGAATTACAGTGTAACTTCGGTAAAAATGCAGTACAGATACAAAGTTATTGGTTGTTAGGGGTACAGATGGCGAGGAAGTTTATTACATTAAGTGAGCAGGTGATTGCAGAGATAAACGCCGGTGAGCGTCAATGCGGTGAAAAAATGACTTCACTTAGGATCTTTGCCAAGCAGCATGGCGTGAGCATGAGTACCGCGATTAGAACCTATGAGGAATTACAGGATAATGGCTTTTTAGCTTCTCAAGAGAAATCTGGTTTTTATATTTGTAAACCGAAAGCAAAAAATAGTGACATTGACTTTGCCACGTTTACGAGTGAAGTGAAATCTCCTAAAAGTGCGTTAAGACCCTCTGTCGTAGGGCTCAATACAATGTTATCTACGGTGCAAGTAGCACCCGAGTTGATGCCCATAAATCGCCTGACTAAGTTTATAAAGCAAGCGTTCGACTCTCCTCAGTATCACCATTTTCATTATCCCAATGCGATGGGACTGATGTCGCTCAGAGAGAATCTAACCAAGCACTTTAAACAAAAGGGGTTGGCGCTGAATCCTGATAATCTCGTGGTGACAGGCGGTTGTATTCAAGCCGTGATGGCGGGACTACAGGCTGTCACAAAAGCGGGGGATTGTGTGGTGGTGCCATCACCTTGTTATCAAGGTTTATTGCAACTGCTTGCAACGCTACAGCTCAAGGTGATTGAGATCCCAACGACGCCCGAAGGACTCGACCTAGAAGCCTTGGAACAGGTAGTGACAACGCAAAGGGTATCTGCGTGTTTGCTTACGGCAAACCATCAAAATCCAACGGGGCACAGTCTATCTGTGCAACAAAAAGCGTGGCTTGCGGATTTTGCTGTGCGGTATCAAGTGGCGATTATCGAAGACGACGTCTTTGGGGAGCTGAGCCATAATCACACAATGCCTTTACCGATAAAGGCGTGGGATAAAGCCGGATATGTAATTTGGTGTAGCTCAGTGTCTAAGACGTTAGCGCCGGGCTTGCAAGTTGGATGGTGTGAAGCTGGGCGTTATCAAAGCCAAGTGGCCGCGCTCATGCAGGCATTTCACGGCATGCCAAATCAATGTTTACAAATGGCGGTATCACGATTTATTGAGACAGGACATTACCAGCGCCATTTACGGACGCTTAATCGCACCTTAGCGGCACACTGCTTCGCTTACCAAAGCTATTTGAAATCGCGTTTACCAAAGGGCTGTAAAATATCTTCCCCTCAGGGCGGGATGGCATTATGGCTGAAACTGCCTAATATTGACTGTGATGCACTCGCTTTACGGCTCGCTGAACTTGGTGTTGAAATTCGCCAAGGCAGCTTATTTACAAGTCGTGAGTTGTATCAAGATCATCTGCGGATCAATTGTGGTTGGCCGCTTGATGTGGCAAAACCTTGGTTAGATAAGCTATGTGATTGGGTACTTCATAATTGCGCCAAATTATAGTGTTAAGCTCGGTTCATATAATACAACAAGGAATAAAAAAAATGACTGTATTACTCAACGCAGAAACCCAAGTAAATAGCGAAGCGCTCAATGCCATTGCACATATGCCAACCAAGAGTCTTGGCGTATTACTCGATAGCGACTTTACGCGTAAGCTTTGCGATCAAGACTTTATGCGCATTGCTGTTTTGCTGGCAAAAAAGGGTTATGAAGAGGGCGGTTGCCCAATTGGTGCGGTTATTGTTGATAACGAGACCAATCAAATTGTAGGTAAAGGACATAATACGTTAGTGCAAGAGAGCCACCCATATAACCATGGTGAAACCTCGGCAATTCGAGATGCGGGACGGATTGATTTTAGTAAAACCACTTTGTATACCAGCCTAAGTCCTTGTGACGTATGCGCAACATTACTCTACATGCGTGGTTTTCAGCGAGTCGTGGTAGGGGATATCACTAATGCTTCAGGCAATGAGCCGTTACTTGAAAGTAAGGGCGTACAAGTCGATATTTTAGAAGATGAGCAAGGTATTGCCTTGTATCAACAATTTCGTGCTGAAAAGCCAGAACAAGATTTAGAAGATTGGCAAGGTCTGGCAGCGGTAAACGCGGGTCATAAGTAGCTAACTGTACCCATGGCGAGGTAAAACCATTACTACATGATGTACTGGATTATCAAATGAAATACTTTCTGAAGCAATCTAGCCATTGCTGCTGATTGAATTGCAATGCAAATACGGGCACACTGACCGAATGATTATTTAATTTATTGAGATAAAATGATTAGGAAACTTTTATTCCTTGTAGCGCTACTTGCATCAACCAAAATAATTGCTTCGCCGCAAGAAACAGTGCATTTTGTAGCGGAAGACTTGCCTCCCTATCATTTTATTAATGGCCAAGGAGAAGTGGATGGTGGCCTAGTTGAGCTTGCTCAAGCGGTAGCAGATAAAGTAAATGTTACTGCTAAAATTGAAATAATGCCGATGGCACGTGTGTTACACGAATTAGAAACTAAACCTAATGTGGTGCTGTTATCTTGGCTAAAAACACCAACTCGAGAAGTCTATTTCCGCTTTTTGGGGACAATGTGCCATACGTCCGCATCACTTATTGGCCTGAAACAATCTCAAACGCCAATAAACGATCTTGACGCTGCAAAGCGCTATCGTACTGGAACCATACGCGGTTACTATAGTGAAACTTTTCTCAAACAAGCTGGCTTTTCTGAAGGTTATGAGTTGGTATTAGTGTCAAACTACCAAAGTCTTTGGAATTTATTGTTTAAGGGCCGGATTGATTTTGTACTAACCAACACACTAACACTCGAGAAAGAACTAAACGCCCTTAAGCTGGACCCAAAAGCAATTGAGCATAAGTTACTTCTTGAGCATTTCCCAAGTGAGTTGGCTCTGGCGGTGAATGCAGAGTTTCCCAATGAGCTTGCGAACCGCCTGCAGCACGCACTAGCGGAATTAAGTCAAAGTGGTCAACAACAAGCTATTTTGGAGCGCTGGAAAATACACTAAATTGAATGCAGCTGCTTGGTTTCGTATGTTCCTAAATTAGTATAAAGTGTGTAGACATAAATTTAGCGCATTAAGGATAGGCGTGATGTTGCAAGAGTTGGTGAGTTATTTTGGCATACTAGCAAGTATATGGATGCTGGTAGGGGTGTATGGCGTTGCCAAGCGTTATCCAAATTATAGTCACAAAAATCAATTTTGTAGTGAGTTAGGTGCCAGTGGTAGCCCAACAGAACGATTGTCTCCCGCAGTTAATAATTACCCCTTAGCCTTGCTATTTTGTTGTTTTGGTTTTTATATCATCTTGGTACCCGAAGGGAACTGGGCGTTAGGTGTTATTGGCGGTTTGATTGTTTGTCATGGTCTAGCAACCGCTGTTGCAGGTTTCTTTCCTATGGATCCCGATCCATACACAACCTCGCCAAGTCGAGCGTGTAATATTCATTCTTTCGCGGGCATGGTAATGCTATTAAGTTTACTTATCGCTCCTTTATTGGTTTGGTTTGTAAGCCCTTTAAGCTCGCTATTTGCTTGGTTTTCTACTGCTTGTGTACTTGTTTGTATCGGTTTTAGCTATCAGCTTGCCAATGCTTACAAGCAAAAGCGTAACAGTGGGCTCTATCAGCGATTAAGTTATGGCGCTCAGCTAGTCTGGCTGAGTGCGCTGTGTTTTATAGTGTAAGGTGTTGATAAGCCAATAAAATGGCTTGCGCTTCGGGTTTGCCTTTGGCAACTCGTGCATAATGATCCAGTGTTTTCTCTAAATAGCGTTTGGACAGCGTGCCTTGTTGCCAAATCGCTTCGCCCAATGGGGTTATGGCAGCGCCAGTCTTACCTGAAGTAAGATAGAGCACTTCGTAAATACGTCGATTTTCTTCAACCAGTGATTCATGGGTCAGCCTAAGTGGCAAAGATTGCAAGGTTTGCCTCAAGGCATAATGATGATGAACTGGGCAAAGCAAGAAATCGACCTCGTCACGCAAATTGCAGCAAAGACTTGTCATCAGTTCTGCTGTTAAGTCGCCGCCAACACCTGCGATGATCACTAATTGCCTGCCTGAGTATTGTGCAAGAGGGAGCTTCGCAACGTCTTGGGTGTAAAGGCTATAGCGCGTTTCGGCTTCTGGAAAGAAGCGTGTGAGATCCAGTTTCACTTTCGCGATAAGCGCTGGGACTACATCAACAAAGTGTATGTGCGCTTGGCTCGAATCTAAAAACTGTGCGCCAAGCTGGCCATGATCGCAGCAGCAGTCCCAAATATGTTGATAGTCTTCAGTAACAACATCATGCAAAGTCTGTAAGCGTTTTCCAAGCTTCAAGTGGATTCCTTTTATTCAGGCGTAGGTATGGTGGCGCGTTGCACTAAAGTGGTTAAGTAGGCGATGAATAAGGTAGATTGCACAGAGACTTACCGTAATTGCAACACTCACTGAACTGAAGCGATACAGTGCGCTGTAGATCAAATCTTGATTTGGTGCGAGAGACTGACCAAACAAGATCCCAAAAGTGGTAATAATACCAAAGCCAATCCCAGGAGCACCACCACTTAGCAAGTGGTAGCGGCTAAAAATGAAGACTAAGATCCATAAAATCAAAATTGGAAAAAGCAAAATTTGGCTATAGGTTTGCAGTAGGATTTGCGCTGCTAATGCCAAGTTACAACCTATCAGCGTGCCAACTGCACGTTGCCAGCCTGCTGTGCCCGCCGCTTTCCAGCTCAGTGGAAAGAGGATTAATATTGATGCCGCTTGGGCGGAAACGGAATCTTGTAAATCTAGGATTTGGAATACCATAAATGAGAGTGTGGCTACGGTGGCGCACAGTAAGACTTCATGGCGAATACTTGCAGCATCTTTTGCTGGCCGTGGCGGTAATTGACGCACAATAACGTCCGGAAATAACCAATGCATTACATATGCGGTTGCGATACTAATGATAATAGCCAGAGAGTTACTGGCTATGAGTGAATATAAGCCACCACTGGTTGAAGCATAACTGGCAAAATGAAGTTGGATTGATAGTCCCACCACACTCATTGCACCAAATAAGAAATTAACGCCTTTGCTCATTTGCAAAAACAAAAAGGCAAATAAGGCAAAGGTGAGTAAGGACATTAACGCAGGGTGGAAGCCAAATAGCCCTTGTAGCACCAATACCGAAAAGGCACAGACCAACCCACTTAAGATAAACTGGCGCACTATGTGTGCGTTTAACATTGGTACTAACCCAAGTAGCAGCATGGGATATACGGTAAAAAAGATACCGTACGGCCAGTTGAGCAGTTTGCTTAGTGCAAAGCCTAGCGTACTCCCAGTTGCAATACGCAGCATCTGTCTTAGGTCATTGGCGTTCAGTGCAACTTTCATATCAATAAACGTAGTGAAGTAGACTGACGAATTTGATTTGCGCTTGTGCAAGGGTTGCAAGCAAAGTGCTTTCAGGCAGGACTTGAACTGTCGCTCTGGCACCACTTGCTAGTATAGGTAATGGCTCATCAAATGCTAAATGAACGCGTTGACGCTGCGCATCTCGCACCCAGCGATTGGAGGTCTCAACGGCAGCTAATTGGCCGTCGGCATTGAGTTGTCCATCACTGACGCCAGCAGAAAATTCATGGATCACGGCGGGGTAGACTTTGCCCGGTAACGCATCAAAACTCACTAACGCTTGTTCACCAAGTTTGACGTGGTAAAGCGATTTTTCTCTGAAATCCGCAGCTAAGTCAACATTGTCCGAAACCAAACTGGTTAGGCTCACACCCGTGCGAGCATAGGTCCCCGTGGTGATCTGTAAGTTACTAATGATGCCATCATGGGGCGCGCGGACTTCGGTGTAGCTGAGTTGCAATTTAGCCTGCTCTACGGCATTTCGTGCTTGCATTAGTGCAATATTCTGTTCGTCGGTTGCACCACGCTTTACTTCAAGCGCATGTAGATTAGCTTTGAGTGCACTGAGCTGTGACTTAGCCGTCGCAAAATTTGCTTGAATTTGATCTGATTCCTGCGTTGAAATTGCGTGTTGTGACAGCAAAGATTGGCTGCGTTTATAAAGTCGCTGTTGCTCATCATACTTGGCTACAGCAGCCTCTATTTGTGCTTGCTGCGCAACCACCTGTGCGTCTAATTGTTTGTTCTGTTGATTAACTTCTGCCAAAGCGAGCTCAGCCTTAGCTAATGCTAAACGATACGGCGCTTCATCGATAGTAAGTAGTAGTTGCCCTTGCTGAACTCTTTGATTATTGCTGACATTTACTGCAAGCACTTCACCACTGACTTTGGGCGTCACTTTGGTTACTTGATGATACACACGTGCCTGAGGCGTCATTGGTATATAGAGATCAGCAAAGATAAAATAGCTAAAGCAGAGGGCAAAAAGGGCGATTGAAACCTTTACGTAGCGGGAAAATTGCTGATCTGGACTAAGTTTACTCACTGGTACTCCCATTTTCAGAAATATTGTCACAACATTGCTGAGCATTGTTCTCAAGTTTGACCAACGCATGTGCGATAGCATTGAGCTCGTCATCGCTAAGCCCATGATATAAAAGTGCCTTCACTTCACTGATCCGCATCTTTAGCTGCGCTAACTGGGCTTGCCCGTGTTCGGTGAAGTAGATTTTACGACAGCGTTTGTCTTGCTTATCAATGCGGCGCTCTATCACGTTATTTTCTTCTAACTGTTTCATCGTGCGAGTCAGGCTCGGCATTTCGATATCTAAACTGCACGCCAATTGGTGTTGTGTGCAACCTTCACCCAAATGATGAATATGCATCATGGCGGTCCAGCGTGGCTGGGTAAAACCGAGTGGCTCCACAGCTTGGGTTACGGCTTGACGGCAAATTCTATGGACTCGGCCTAACTTGCCACAGAGACTAAGATCGAGCGTTTCATGAAAGGGAAGTGACGACATAACTTAAGATATATTTACTTAGCATGCTAAGCATTCTAAAATAGTTAGCATGCTAAGTAAATGGTGTGTGTTTAGGTTATTGCAATATTAGCTTTAACTCTCTGAATTGGCAGTGCTTATTTTTAGTAAGAATCGCGCATAGTGAATACAAACGTGGCTAATTACTGCGATCGCAACGACAAGTTCAAGCCAAACTAGGTATTGCAACACACTTAACCAGCCTGGGCTTAAGTGTTCGCTGCTTAGCCAAGTGACGACTTTACTAATGGCGGTGACGCCGATGACTAATGGAAAGGTATATGCCGCAAAGGCAGGACTAAATGGCAGCCGTAGCAGCTGAATAAAAGCAAGGTATATCGCTAGGGTCATAATAATAGCGACGCTCAGTAGGGCAAACACCACGCCAGCCGCTGGCATTGGATGGACACTTAAATATCCTGCTAAACATAGACTAGCAGGCGCTGCCATGACTGCAATTGTTGGTTGGGTTTGCTGTGGTATGGCACTGCCTCTACATAAACGGTAAATCATGAACGGTAGCAGCAGTAAGTAAAATATCACTCCCAAGTACCAGAGCCCCATCGCCAATGGTTGCAACGCTGACATGCCGTTAAAGGTGACATCGGCAACGACAAACCCCACTGGGGGAATAAACCAACTTGGCACAAGCTGGTTAAGCTCAAAATTGCGGCTGCGAAAATACACAAAGCTGGCTAGCAAACCCAGATGAACTGCAATGGCGAGTAGCCAAACCACAGTTGCAATAAGGTGAGAATAGGCCGCGATGCTATGAGAAATAACCATGATTGTCATGGCGCTGGTTGGTAAGACACTCCCAACCACTGGATGCGCGAGATCTGCTCTTAATTGAGCGGGTTGATGAATAAACTTAAGCACTAACAGCAATAAAATAAAGCCAGCCAGCAGTGCACTTAAAGGTTTTAACACAAAAAATGCGGGAAAGAGGTTACTGATACACCAGCCTAAACTAGCCAGCCCAAGAGCAAGACCAGACATAGGGGTGGGGATATTGGCGGTGAGTTTTTTACTGTAAGAATGAAGAGTAGCCATGCGTAATTTCACAATAATTGTTCGATGAGGGAATAATACGCTTGCGCTTTAATTAAGAATATCTGAATATATTTAAATTAGTGTTCAGTAATTCTTAACGACAATGATAACCCTTAAGCAACTCAATGTATTTACGGTAATCGTGCAAGAGCGTTCGATCACGGCTGCAGCGGATAAGCTATGTTTAACTAAGGCTGCTGTTAGCATGGCTCTGGCGGAGTTAGAGCGTCACCTCGAACAACCATTATTCGATCGTGTAAATAATCGATTAATGATAAATCCAGCCGGAGAGTTATTACTACCGCATGCGCATCAAGTGCTAGATAGATGTCGCTTCTTAGAGTCCCTATTTAAAGAAAGCGAGAGGCTATATGGCGAAATTAAAATTGGTGCCAGCGATACCTTAGGCAATCATTTGCTGCCTCCCATGCTAGCGGCTTTTCAGCAGCAAACAGGGCATACGCAGCAGCAGTTGTTTATCACCAATACGGCGAAAGTGTGCGCTATGCTTCGTGACTACGAATTAGACATTGGTTTTGTTGAAGGCCGAGTGATAGGCGAAGGTTTAGACATCATGCCTTGGTTTGAAGATGAAATGTGTATCGTGAGTGCAATGGACTTTGCGGTAACTGACTTTCAAACGCTGATACAAAGTCAATCTCGTTGGTTGTTGCGGGAACAAGGCTCCGGCAGTCGAGAATTTTTCTTAGCGAATATTGCAGCGCAGCTTACGTCGTGGCGAACCGCGTTTGAGTTAAATTCCACCGAGGCGATTATAAATGGTGTGGCGGCAGGGCTCGGTTTAGCGTGTATCTCAAAATACTCCGCTGAACATGCCATAGCACAGCAACGAATTAAGGCGCTTTCAGGTTTAAAAGCCGCACCGAGGCAGTTTTGGTTGGTGACGCGTAAAGATAAATTTCAAAGCCCAATATTAACGCGACTCATTGACTTTGCGACGCACTGGCATTGAACTGGGTTGTGGACCTAACTACTTAGTATACCTTGCAATGGGTATAAACTTCACAAACGCTGAATGAACTTTCTCAAACCTCGGGTCTTATAGACAATAGCATATTAAGAGGTTAGATATGTCGTTTAGAACTATCGATTATTCTATTTCAGGCGTGTTAGCAGTGAGCTTATTACTGCTTGGCATTTCATTTTTGTTTGGCGCTGGGCCAAGTACCATTTCCGGTACCTTTAGCTTTTACGGGTTAACAGAGTGGGTGCCTGTTGCCACACTTGGCATTGTATTTGGCTTTGCGTTAATGGTTGCCGCGGGTCTAGTCATTTTACAGCAATGTAAGATTATTCCTGCGGCGTGGCCGCTTGCCTTAATCGCCATCATTAGTTTATTTACTTTGTTGACGTTGTTTGCCGAAAACCGCTGGATAGCAGCTCATGGCGGCTTTCCCGTTATTGGTTCTGGGCAAGGGATCATCAAGTATTTTGCGTTAGTACCCATCGCACTATTTCTATACTGTCGTCATCATATCAACACGCGAACGCTAGTGTGGGCGAACTATTTCCCGGTGGCATTGGTTTTAGTCTGGATTGGCGGAATGAAATTTCTCGAACTCGAAGCAAAGGCAATCGTGCCGCTAGTGGAAACTTCACCGTTTATGTCTTGGATGTATGACTTGTTTTCCGTGCAAGAAGCCTCAAATGTTATAGGCGTCTATGACGTTTTGATGGCAGGCTTGCTCGGCATTGGCATTTGGTTTAATCAGCGAGTCTTGATTGGCGTTGCAAGCCTTGGGTGTCTTGCGGTGTTTGTTATGACACAAAGCTTTTTGTTTACCGCAGCCGGTGCGTTCAGCGACATGAGTTTGCTTGGTGGTTTAGGACAATTTGTGATTAAAGACTTGTGGTTCATCGCCAATATCATGGTGCTGGTGTTTTTGACATTGGAGTCCAGCTCAGCTGAGTCTTTAGAGCCCGTGGTCGCGTAAATTTCATTGTGATGCAGCCCGGCTGCCAAAAGAGCGTGACCTAAGTTGCGCTCTTTTTATTTTTATCACATATGCCAGATGTACCAAGTGAAGTTTTTTCCGAAAATAGTCTTGTCGGCAGTGAAAATTAAATGTGAATAAGTTAAGGTCATAAAAAGTTGATATCAGTGGTCTAAGCTAGATTATCAAACGTATACAGCAAGATGCCATTGGCATTAAGTGGCAAAGTGAGCAAAGTTTAAAAGCTGCATGCATTGAAATGGTGTATGTATCGAAGTAGCAAGTTTAAAGAAGATAATTGTATGGAAAGACCAAATACATTAAAGCCAATCTGGCTTTCAGGTGGCGACGTGGAGAAAAAGCGCGCTGAGATCAAAGCATACTTCAACAATAGCTGGCAGCAGTACGAATCATTATTTAGCAATATCAACAATGACGACGCCTATTTTGTGAAGGCTGAGCGGTTACGGCATCCGCTCATTTTCTATTTCGGTCATACCGCTTGTTTTTACGTTAATAAGTTGATGTTAGGGAAATATATCACTCAACGCGTTAATCCACACATTGAATCTACCTGTGCAGTTGGCGTAGACGAAATGTCTTGGGATGACCTTGATGGCAATAATTACGATTGGCCAACAGTGCCAGAAGTGCGTGCTTATCGCCAACAAGTGAATGCACTTATTAACGGGTTAATCGATGAGATGGATATTACCCTACCAATCACTCAAGATAGCCTTGCGTGGGTTGTCCTAATGGGGATTGAACACGAACGTATCCACCTAGAAACCTCTTCTGTAATAATGCGGATGCTGCCGCTGGCTGACTTGACTTTACAACCCGGTTGGGAAGCGTGTGATGAGTACGGTGATGCACCTGACAACAACCTAATCTCAGTAATCGGTTATGATGTTCGCCTCGGTAAACCTGAATCAAATCAAACCTACGGTTGGGATAACGAATATGGTGTACAAGACGTCAAAGTGGCACCATTCAAGGCCAGTAAATATGTGGTTTCAAACCAAGAGTTTTTAACCTTTGTCGAAGCTGGTGGCTACAATCAGCCTGAGTTTTGGACGGCTGAAGGTCAAGCTTGGCTGGCTTCAACTAAATCAACCATGCCGCGTTTTTGGGTAAAAAAAGACACAGGATTTTGGCAACGAAACTTAGCCGAAGAAATCCCTTTACCACTCAATTGGCCAGTTGAGGTTAATTACCTTGAAGCGAAGGCTTTTTGTAACTGGAAGTCTGAGCAAAGTGAGCACTTTGTACGCTTACCAACAGAAGCAGAGTGGCAAGTACTACGCGATAAGCTTGATGTTGATCTGCCGACATGGAGCGAAGCGCCGGGAAACATCAACCTTGAGGTATGTGCTTCAAGCTGTCCGGTTAACCGTTTTGAAACTGAAGGTTTATTCGACATCATCGGCAATGTTTGGCAATGGACGGAAAGTCCGATCGACGCATACAGCGGCTTTAAAGTGCACCCTTTATACGATGATTTCTCAACCCCTACTTTTGACGGTAAACACAATTTGATCAAAGGTGGCTCCTGGATTTCTACAGGCAACGAAGCCGTGCGAGATTCACGTTATGCCTTTAGACGCCACTTCTTCCAACATGCAGGATTCAGATACATCGAAAGTGAAGAATCACAAGTGCCAGTGCAAAAGGTCAACCTGTGCGAAATGGATGCGGACGTTGCCAATGCGCTACATAGCCACTACGGAAAGCCAGTTATGCATTTTGGCAATCCATTGCAAAGTGTTGTTTCACAGCTAATGGTGCATTATCAAGGTAATACAGATAAAGCGCTGGATTTGGGTTGCTCGGTCGGTCGTGCAAGTTTTGAATTAGCGAAACACTTTACTCAAGTAGATGGCATTGATTTTACTGCGCGCAATATTCAACACGCGTTGGCCTTAAAAGAAGGCACGCCGGTACGCTTTGCTACCGAGATTGAAGGTGAAATTGTGGACTTCCACGAAGTGTCTACTTCGCAATTAGGTTTTAATGAACTCAGTGAGCGTATCCATTTCTGCCAAGGGGATGGGCATAACCTTAAACCACAATTCGCCGAGTATGACTTAATCTTGTGTCATCGTGTTGTGGAATACTTATATTCACCAAAAACCTTTTTAAACCAAATTAAATCGCGCTTGAATGCAGGCGGGATCCTTGCGATAAGCTCAGCCTATCAGTGGGACAAAGCGCTAACCCAAGCACAAAACTGGTTGGGCGGTTATAAGGTCAGTGGTGAGAACGTCACGGGCCGTGATGGTTTAGAAATTTTACTGGGACGAGATTTTGAACTGTTGGCTGAAGATGAAGTAATGTCCGCCATAAGCAAAAACGCACGTAAAGTTGAACTAGAGCGATGCCAACTTACGCTATGGCGTCTTAAATAGTCGTTGATACACATGCCAGCCAAAGTGCTGGCATGACTTTTTAGGTTAGAGAATGGAATTAGTATTACCCGATCACATTAAGTTTAGTCAAAGCTTGGCTACTCCCATCGACATCAACTTGAGTGATTCCTGCGCTCAAGGCGTCACGCTTGGCGAACTTATTGAGCTTGGTGGCGGTAAAATGCCAGACATTGAACTGGGTTACAATCCGATTGCGGGCAGTGAAGGGCTAAAAGCGGCGATTAAAGCTTATCATCTGCCGACGACGGCATGTGTGGATCTTAATCAAATCGTGTCATTTAGCGGTGCTCAAGAAGCTATTTTCACTACGATGGCGCAATTACTAGACCCACAAGATGAGGTGGTGGTCTGTACGCCAAGTTACCCATCGCTTGCAACACTTCCCAAACAGTTTGGCGCTATCGTCAACACGGTGGCATTGCGAGAAGAGGACAACTGGCAGGTTGATATAGAAAGACTCAAAAACGCAGTGACGACAAAAACCAAACTCATTATCGTCAATGCCCCTCATAATCCAACGGGCACAGGCTTGACTGACAAAGAAGTTGGACAAATACAGCAGCTAGCAGAGCAGTGTGGTGCTTACATTTTAAGTGATGAAGTATCAGCACAGAGCCATGGCGATGACCGCGCAGTAAGTGGGCGCTTTTCGGCTTATCCGCGGTCGATTACGTTAGGCGTATTATCCAAAAGTATGGGCTTACCTGGCATCCGAGTAGGGTGGGCAATTTGCGGTTCGAAAGCACTAGCAGATGCGCTGTTGGCCGGTAAAAGTTACTTAAGCATTTGTGGCAGTAAAGTAGATGATTTATTGGCGACGACCGCATTACTGCATAGTGAAACTATCTTAGCGTATAATGCGAACATCATTGCAAATAACGTCCAATTGATGCGTGAATTTGTCAGTTTATACTCGCAAAAAGTGACTTGGGTTGAGCCTCGTGGAGGTGTGTTGTCATTACTGAAGATTAATTCAGTACGGGATTCTGAAAAGTGGTCACGTCAATTTGCAGAGACCTCGAACACGCTATTGTTACCCGCAAAGTTATTTCTATTGGAGAGCGAGTGCCACTTCCGTTTAGGAACGGGCAAGCGTAACTTTGCCGCTGGTTTGGCAAGGCTCGAAACATATCTCTAAATTAATCCAGCATTCAAACTAAGCGTCTATGATAGGTAATGTTATTTTCAATTAATGCAGGAAAGGAAGAACCTATGGTAAACGTTAAACATTTAATGGCTGGCTTTTTGGCCGTCATGCTTAGTGCATGTGCTTCAATGGGCGATGGTGACAAGGTTGAAAAGCAACGTGCCATCCTAGATATGAAAAACGATGTACTTACTCAGCTTTACAGCAAAAAGCCAGATACGCGTTCGCAAATTGCGGCAGCGCCGGGCTATGCTGTTTTTTCTAATGCCAATATTAATCTGCTATTTGTTGCAGCTGGAACAGGTTACGGTGTCGTACACGATAATACGGCAGGAAGTAACACTTATATGAATATGGCTGAAGGTGGTGTAGGTCTTGGTCTCGGTGTAAAAGATTATCGTATTGTGATGGTATTCCATACTCCTGAAGCAATGAATAAGTTTGTTACTTCAGGCTGGACGTTTGGCGGAAATGCAGATGCTGCAGCGAAAGCCGCTAAAAAAGGTGCGTCGGTAGAAGGCGAAGCCTATTATGGTGATGTTACTGTGTACACCTTTACTGAAAGTGGTTTGGCACTGCAAGCAACAGTAAAAGGCACTAAGTTCTGGAAAGATAAAGAGCTAAATTAACCTGATATAATAACGATTTTAGAGAAAAGCCCCGCAAGTCGGGGCTTTTTGTGATTTACTCTTTGATTTCTGTGGCGTTGAGACTTTTCTCAAAACGCCTATTTAACAATTGGCAGACGATAGTCAACACAATGGCAGCGAACATAAAGCATGAGAACGGCAAAGGTGACTCAGGAACCGCGAGTGCAAGTAAGGGGCCGACCAAAGCGCCGCTACCAAATCGTAGCGTGCCTATCACCGCGGTAGCGGTACCGGTTTGATGCTCAAAGCCCAGTAATATCAGCGCATCAGCGTTGCTGGCAATGATCCCCAAACTCATCATCAAAGGTGCAATGGCAGAAGCTAGCACCCAAACCGAGACTGATTGGCTGCTGAGTATGACCAGTAGTGTCGCGAAGACGATACCAATAGTAAGACCGATATTGAGCATTTTCCTAGAACCAAGCCTTGGCACTAAACGCGTGTTGGCAAAGTTACCGAGCATCAATGCAATCACATTCATGGCGAATAACACTCCAAACAGCTGCTCCGACACACCATAATATTCAAGATAGATAAACGAAACTGAGGTTAAAAAGCAAAAGAATGCGAATGATGCCAGCATCGAAGAAAGAATATCGTAGCGGGCCTTTTTTTGTGTTAACACAATGCGATAGTTTTTTAAGAAGAACGATAAGCTAAGCGGTACATCGGCTTTGGTTGGAATTGCAATACAGAAAAACTGTAATGCGATGATAACCAGTACCGCATAAACCGCTAAGAACCAAAAAATGGCGTGCCAATCAAAGTACAACAAGATCAACGCACCAAGAGAGGGAGCAATAAGTGGCGCGATCATCATGATCATCGAAACATAAGACATCCCTTTGGCTGTGTGTTCTTTGTAATAATAGCGGATCACGCCTGGTACAACGACAGTCGCTGCGGCACCACAAAATGCTTGAACAACACGTAAGAAGCAAAACATATCGATGTCATTCGTTAGCGCAAGCCCAATTGACGATGCTGTAAAGCCGACCAAGCCCCAAATAGCTAACGTCTGTCTTGAGAATCTATCAGCAAGGGGGCCAAACACCATCATGCCGACAGCATAACCTGCTAAATAGCTACTAAGAGAAACCTGTACTTGCTCAAGCGGGCTATTCAAGCTGTCTGCAATCGCAAGCATCGCGGGGAGATACAAGTCGATAGCCAAAGGCGTTATCGCGACAATACTAGCCAGTAATGGCAAGAGTATTGCTGGGAGTGTTGATGACTTCATATGTTGGTATTGTTACCTTGTTAATGTTAAGCAGAATAAATACACCAATCAGAGACGCTTTATATGGAAATGGAACTCGGTGCACTAGAGTGGAGCAACGAAAAGACGGCGTTCTGATCAGCAGAAGTTCATGAAAAATTTTTTATATTGTACTAAGTTAGTCTCGTTAAGTGACGAAATTGCGGTAAACTTAGAGAAACTTAAGTTATAAAATAAGAAAAGGAACAAGTTATGAAAAAACTGGTTCTCGCGATAGCTGTGGCAGCAACGCTTGCTGGCTGCAAAACATCGCCTACCGGACGCACTCAGTTAGCACTCTATTCCGAGCAGCAAATGGACCAAATGGGTGTTGCAAGCTTTGAACAAATGAAGCAAGAGCAAAAAGTTGATACTGATGCTAAAACCAATCGCTACGTTAAGTGTATTGCAAATGCCTTAATAGCACAACTCCCAGCAAACTACGCAAACCAGCAATGGGAAGTTGTGGTATTTGAAGATGACTCTGCTAATGCATTTGCACTACCCGGCGGCAAAATCGGGGTTCATACGGGGATTCTCAAAGTTGCAGAAAACCAAGATCAACTTGCTGCGGTGATGGGCCATGAAGTAGGACATGTTATTGCTGAACACGCTAATGAGCGTGTATCGCAAAACAGTGTGTTGCAGTTTGGCCTGCAAGCAGGGGCGGCGGTGCTTGAAATGAATAATATCGAATATCGCAATGCCATTATGCAGGGATTAGGTCTTGGCGCGCAGTATGGTGTCGCGCTGCCATTTAGCCGCTCTCATGAAAGCGAAGCGGACGTTATCGGCCTAGATCTAATGGCCAAGGCAGGCTTTAATCCTGAAGGCTCGGTTGCGCTTTGGCAAAATATGGCGAAAATGAGCGAACAGCGTCCACCAGAATTTATGTCGACGCACCCTGCGCCTGAAAATCGAATTAAGCAATTACAAGCAAACATGACAACTGCCCAAGCAACCGCTAACAAAGCGCGTACGGGTGGTTTTGCACCAAGCTGTAAACGCTAATTTCTCAAAACACCAATTACCCTTAAGTTAAGTGTAATTGGTGTTGCCTTCTGTTTCACACATCAGCATAAATAGCCGTAACTCTAGCTCAAGTTGATGATAGTGGGGTTCCATATGCTGACAAAGCTTGTAAAACGCCTTGTTATGGTCTTTCTCTTTAAAGTGCGCTAGCTCGTGTACAACCAATGCTCGTAGCACTGCCTCGGGTGCGTGTTTTAACTGTGCTGCAATGTGTATTTGGTGCGACGTTTTTTGTTTTTGCCCGTGTCGTGTGGTTTTGAACGTATGGGTTCCTAACGCATTCAATACCATATTGTTGCGCTTTTCAAACTTGGCCTGCGATACCCGTGGGGTATTTTTTAAGTACTGCTGTCTTAATCCTTCCACATATTCGTAAAGTAGCTTATCGCTTTTGATTTGATGCGGTTCAGGATAGCGGCTTTTGAAAAAAGCACTGAGTCGTTTGCTCTCTATTAATTGAGTGACTTGAGTCTGGATTTGCTCTGAGTAGTTTAAAAAATAGGGATGGGACATTAAAACAGCGCCTCTTGCTTTGCTTCTTTTTCAGCGGGGAATGGATTGCTTACTTGATGATGTATCTCTAAATCTGCAATAAATTGTCTCGCTAAAAATGGCGCATCAAAATTGTCTGCGGTATGGAAAAACACATAAGGTGATTTACCTTCGCTGAGCCATTGATTGAGTTTAGTTAACCAAGGCTGATAAAAGTCTCTATTAGACTCAAGCTGAGAGCAACCAACAAATCGCAGAATAGGGCTGTCTCCAGTGGCAATTGCATGCACAGGTAATCGCGGCTTCTTTTGCTGTGCATCTACTATCGCAGGAGTACTGGCAGGCTCGCTGAAGAGTGCGCGAGTATCCATCACGATGCGGTTGTAGTTATTTTCGATTAAATATTGGTTGTATCTGCGCTCAGCATCGCCTTTGCGGTAAAAGTCCCAATGCCGTACTTCAACACCAACAGTTAGCGCTTTGGGCAACCAAGATAAAAATTGTCGCATTTTATTTATATGTTCAGGCGCAAACTGCGCAGGTAATTGCAGCATTAACACGCCTAATTTAGGAAACAGCGGCGCCATGTTTTTACACCAAGCCAATAATTCATCTTGGCAGTGGCTAAGTGCCATTTCATGACTAAAACGCTTAGGAATTTTAAACGTAAAGCGAAAGTCATCGGGCACTTGTTCTAGCCATTTTAATACGGTCTGCGGATTTGGATCGGCATAAAAAGTCGTATTGCCTTCAACGCTATTAAAAATTTGGCCATACTCTTTGAGCATATTTGTGGCACTACAATGGCTGGAAAATACTCGACCTTTCCAGTGTGCGCTACTCCATTGTGGGCAACCCAGATACAACATAGTGATCAAAACAACGATTAAATGTGTGAATAGTGTATCAGATCCTTAGATTGAGGATGACAATGCAGCGTATTTTTATATAATTGGCGGTTATTGAAAATGAGTCTTAGCGACTGGCTTACCAATACTGTGAATTCATATTGTGTGGTGAGAAGTGATTAGTCGTAAGAGCAAACTGGACTGACAGGAATTTTATGCGCTCTATATACTGCGGAAAACTAAATAAGAGCCATGTAGATCAGGAAGTTGAACTATGTGGTTGGATCAATAAACGTCGTGACCTTGGCGGCCTAATCTTTGTCGATTTAAGAGATAGAGAAGGGCTTGTGCAAGTGGTATTCGATCCTGAAGTGGAAGGCTTAATGGATAAAGCGAATACGTTGCGCCAAGAGTTCTGTGTTCAGATCAAAGGTGTTGTCCGTGCGCGTCCTGAAAGCCAAGTAAACAAAGACATGGCAACCGGTGAAGTTGAGATCTTAGGCACTGGCTTAACCATTATCAACCGTTCAGAACCATTACCGCTTGACTTCAATCAGCAAAACTCTGAAGAGCGTCGTCTAAAGTACCGTTATTTAGACCTACGTCGTCTAGAAATGAGCGATCGCATTAAAATGCGTGCTAAAGCGAGTAGCTTCGTGCGTCGTTTCTTGGATGAAAATGCATTCTTAGACATTGAAACGCCAGTACTAACGAAAGCGACACCTGAAGGTGCACGCGACTATCTAGTACCAAGTCGTGTCCACAAAGGCAGTTTCTATGCGCTACCGCAGTCGCCGCAGCTATTTAAGCAGCTACTAATGATGTCTGGTTTTGACCGCTACTATCAAATCGTAAAGTGTTTCCGTGATGAAGACTTACGTGCCGATCGCCAGCCAGAGTTCACTCAGATCGATATCGAAACGTCATTTATGAGCTCAGACCAAGTTCGTGGCGTGACAGAAAAAATGATCCGTGAAATGTGGCAGTCTTTCCTAGACGTTGATTTGGGTGAGTTCCCTGTGATGCCATACAGCGAAGCGATGAGCAAATATGGTTCGGATAAACCAGACCTACGTAACCCGCTTGAGCTTATCGACGTTGCAGACATCGTAAAAGACGTTGAATTTAAAGTACTAAGTGGCCCAGCGAATGACGAAAAAGGTCGTGTTGCAGTACTATCAGTACCAGGTGGCGCACAACTTTCACGTAAGCAAATCGATGAATATACTAAGTTTGTAGGTATTTACGGTGCGAAAGGCCTTGCTTGGATGAAAGTGAACGACCGTGATGCGGGTAGCGAAGGCGTACAGTCACCAATCGCTAAGTTCTTGAATGAAGAAGTGATCAATGCACTGCTTGAGCGCACAGGCGCAAACACAGGTGACATTATTCTATTCGGCGCAGACAAGCGTAATACTGTAAACGAAGCGATGGGCGCGCTACGTCTGAAGATTGGTCTTGATTTAGAAATCACAGATCTAACTAAGTGGGCACCACTTTGGGTTGTTGACTTCCCGATGTTCGAAGAAGACGACGAAGGTAACCTACACGCGGTACACCACCCGTTTACCGCGCCTAAAGGCGTAAGTGCTGCGGACCTTGAAGCAAATCCAGCAGGTACACTTTCTGATGCATACGATATGGTACTTAACGGCTACGAAGTCGGTGGCGGTTCGGTTCGTATTCACAACAACGAAATGCAACAGGCTGCGTTCAGGATCCTAGGCATTGAAGAGTCTGAGCAGCAAGAGAAGTTTGGTTTCTTACTTGATGCTCTGAAGTATGGCACGCCTCCGCACGCAGGTTTGGCATTCGGTCTTGACCGTTTGGTGATGCTACTGTGTGGCACTGACAACATCCGTGACGTTATTGCGTTCCCGAAAACGACGCAAGCGTCGTGCTTGATGACTGATGCGCCAAGCCCTGCAAACCCAGATGCGCTAAAAGAGCTTGCTATCTCAATAGAAAAGCAGTTAACAGAGCAAGGTGAAGGCGAGTAAGTTCGTCAACCTGATGTAAAAGAGGCGACTTAGGTCGCCTTTTTTGATCAGATGAACTAGCTTATAACTGGTAATCTATACAGTATTTTGGCATTATAACCAAAAAACCAAGAGACGATGCGTTTGGCTGTCATTTTAGGAATTGATCCGGGGTCAAGATTTACAGGCTATGGTGTGATTGCTCACCAAGGTGCAAAGTTCCAATATTTGGGGAGCGGTTGCATTAAAGTTGGTGAACATGACTTTCCCACTCGATTAAAAATGATCTATCAAGGGATCACACAGCTCATAGAGCAGTTTTCGCCGAGCGACTTTGCGATTGAGCAAGTGTTCGTTGCGCATAATCCAAGCTCAGCCTTAAAACTTGGTCAAGCGCGAGGTGCGGCCATTGTTGCAGCGACCATGCAGTCAGTGGTTGTGAGTGAATATTCGGCAAGGCAAGTTAAACAAGCCGTTGCGGGTACCGGTGGTGCAGACAAAGCCCAAGTACAGGAAATGGTAAAGCGCATATTAAAATTGCCAGGCACACCCCAAGCTGATGCAGCAGATGCGTTGGCGGTGGCGATTTGTCACGCGCACTCAAGGCAAAACTTAATAAAAATGGCAGGCGCAGCGCGTAAAACCGTAAGAGGAAGGTTGAGATAACGATGATAGGAAAATTAAGCGGAACACTGTTAGAAAAGCAGCCACCAGAGATATTAATTGATGTTGCAGGTATAGGTTATGAGGTACAAATGCCAATGACCTGTTTTTATGAATTACCGAGCGTGGGCGAGCCGGTTTCCGTATTTACTCACTTTGTGGTGCGTGAAGATGCGCAGTTACTGTTTGGTTTTAATACCAAGATAGCACGTGCATTGTTTCGCACGTTAATTAAAGCAAACGGAGTCGGTCCAAAGCTCGGACTTGCAATTTTGTCGGGCATGTCGGCAGAGCAATTTGTTAGCTGCGTGAATCATGGCGATGCAACGACTTTGGTTAAGATCCCAGGAGTTGGTAAAAAGACCGCTGAGCGCCTAGTGCTTGAAATGAAAGATAAGCTAAAAGACTTTGGCAATGACTTACTCACACCGTTTAGCGATGCCGCTGTACTTGCGCCGCAAGAGCATCCGACGGTAAGTGATACCCCAGCAGATGAAGCGATTGCAGCCTTAATGGCATTAGGGTATAAACAAGTTCAAGCACAAAAAGCGGTAAAAGCCGTAAACAGAGAAGGCATGACGACCGAGAGTATCATTAAAGACGCTCTTAAATCGATGATGTAACTATGATTGAAGCAGATAGATTAATTGAACCTGAGATCCAAGGTAATGAAGATTTAGTAGATAGGGCGATTAGACCTAAATTACTAAATGATTATACCGGTCAGCCGCATGTCAAAAAGCAAATGGAAATTTTTATAGCGGCGGCACGTTCAAGACAGGAAGCCTTAGATCACTTGCTGATATTTGGTCCGCCGGGTTTAGGTAAAACCACGCTTGCGAACATTGTCGCAAACGAGCTTGAGGTTAATATAAAAACCACCTCGGGACCTGTGCTTGAAAAAGCGGGAGACTTGGCCGCATTGCTCACTAACCTTGAAGAAGGGGATGTGTTATTTATTGATGAGATCCATCGTTTAAGTCCTCAGGTGGAAGAAATTCTCTATCCCGCTATGGAAGACTACCAATTGGACATCATGATTGGTGAAGGCCCTGCAGCACGCTCGATTAAACTGGATTTACCGCCTTTTACTTTGGTTGGCGCAACGACACGTGCCGGCTCATTAACCTCACCATTAAGAGATCGTTTTGGTATTGTGCAGCGCTTGGAGTTTTACTCGGTTGCGGATTTGTCTTCGATTGTAACGCGCTCAGCGCATCATTTAAATCTAGAGATCAGCGAGTCGGGTGCAACTGAAGTGGCGCGTCGAGCGCGCGGTACACCACGAATAGCAAATCGTTTACTACGCAGGGTAAGAGACTTTGCTGAAGTGAAGGGCGATGGCTCTATCACTGAAGAGATTGCACACTTGGCGCTGGATATGGTCGATGTTGATAAATGTGGCTTCGATTATATGGATCGCAAATATCTGCTGGCAATCATAGAAAAGTTTACCGGTGGCCCGGTTGGTCTTGATAACCTTGCTGCGGCGATTGGAGAAGAAAAAGAAACCATCGAAGATGTGATAGAACCATTTTTGATCCAACAAGGCTTTATTCAACGCACGCCAAGAGGACGTATTGTCTCTGATAAAGCCTATATGCATTTTGAGCTAAGCAAGCCAGAATAATCCAAGCTGGGTAACAAACACCTTTGTTCTTCATAGCCGAGTATTCACTCGGCTATTTCATTTCTACATTAGAGTTTTGCAAATCACGTTTGCATAAATCCATAATTTTGTATCAGCTCAATTCAAGCAAGATTCATTACCGCTGAAGTAATTTACCTGTGTGTTATACGTTGCTTAAACTATTTGTAGATTGCCTCGTCCTTTAAACCAAGTGCTAAATAAAAACCGCAAAATAATCGAGTGTTAAAGAAAACGAGGAGAGTAATAAGGGGCGTGCACCAAATTTCAGGCAAAAAAAAGCCCGCAAATAATGCGGGCAAAACAACAAGTTGAAGGAAGTAATCCAGGGAACAAGATGAGTTACTTTGGGTTTTATCCACAAAATGCATCATCTAAGCAATACGAAAAATCAGAATCCTATTGCAAGTAACTGTGCTTTGCTGAAACTTCAGCTGCTCGCTCAGTACAGGGTGTATATTAAAGAGGTTTTGGTTTTTCATCAAACTAGAAAAATTCTTTTTTCAGATAAAAAAAACTAATATCAGAATTTTTATTGAGGCTAAAAAGTGAGCTTAAATGTGGCGATGTATTTGTATAAGTTCATGTAAAATATGGGGTTGTATGTTAAATGCGCAAAATGTAAATATTAGATAATCTGTTGTTAATTGGTAAGACCAATTTGTTTTTTGAGGTTTTATTCTCTATTTGTGCATAAAACTCCTATTTTATGCAGTTTTGGGTCATATTTAGAGACTGTGATGGAGATTGCCGAATTTGCTTAAGTTTGGGTAAAGCAAAGGGAGTTACACTGTTTTGCTCTATTTATCGTCAAATACAATGAATTCGCAGTATTGAGATTGTAAGGTATTTGTAGTGTGGTTAAACTAGCTGAACCTTTTGGTAGTAAATCTAGTCTATTTCTAGATATTGCTCAGTAGAGCGCAAGAATATAAATGGCTACCATTGCCGAAACACTTTTGGGAGTATAATAACGTGGAATCGGGACTAAATTTTGTCGATCTAATTTTAAAAGCCAGTTTTTTGGTACAACTTGTAATGTTGACCCTGGTGGGATTGTCTATTGCTTCTTGGGCAATTATTTTTCAACGTAAAACTGTCATTTCTCAAGCCCAAAGCCAATCAAAGAATTTCGAGCAAAAATTTTGGTCCGGTATGGATCTTAGCAAACTCTATAATGAAATAGCTGCAAGGGCTGGTAGTGCAACAGGGTTAGAAGCGTTATTTGTATCCGGCTTTAAAGAATTTGCAAAGCATAAAAAAGGCAATATCCAATCTCCTTCGATTGTTGTTGAAGGTACTCACCGTTCAATGCGTGTCGCGCTTTCTCGTGAAATTGAAAAGTTAGAATCAAGCCTCTCTTTCTTAGCGACAGTTGGCTCTATCAGTCCTTATATCGGTCTATTTGGTACCGTTTGGGGGATCATGAATGCTTTCATCGCGCTTGGCGAAGTGAAACAAGCGACACTGCAAATGGTTGCACCAGGTATTGCTGAGGCGTTGATTGCAACAGCCATGGGTCTGTTTGCGGCAATTCCAGCGGTTATGGCGTATAACCGATTTGCCAAAAATGTAGAAAAGCTAGAAACTCAGTACATTAACTTTATGGAAGAGTTCGCTAACATTCTTTATCGTCAGGCTGCAACACAAGTAGAGGCAAAACAAAATGTATCAGCGTAAGAGACGTCGTCCCGTCGCGGAGATCAACGTCGTTCCTTATATTGATGTTATGTTGGTGCTGTTAATCATTTTTATGGCAACGGCTCCACTTATCCAACACGGCGTAAAAGTAGACTTACCTCAGATGGAAGAGTCTGAATTGGTTGAAACCAAAGACTCGCCACCGATTATTGCCACCATTGATGCTGAAGGTCGCTATTTTGTTACTGTCGGTACCGATCCTGAAGCACCGATGGATGCCGTAGAAGTAGCTGCGGTGATTAAACTAAAGTTAGAACAAAATCCAGATACTCCTGTGATGATCAAAGGTTCAGGCAGAGTGTCATATCAAGAAGTACTCTATTTAATGGACTTCTTGAAAAAAGCGGGTGTTCCTTCTGTTGGCTTAATGACTAAATCATTTGAGGATGAGTAATGAGTTCATTATCTAGCAGCGTAGTTAAGTCAGTATTGCTTCATGGCGCGATTGGCGGTCTGCTATTTGCTACGGCAAATTTTCAAGTTGAAACACCTACTGTGATGGAAGTCACCTTAAATCCACAGCAGAAAGATCAAAAGCCTGAAAGGGCGGTTTCTGCAGTGTCGGTTGATCAGCAAGCGGTTGAGAAAAAGATTGCTGATTTAAAGAAGCGTGAAGAAGAAAAGCAAGCTGCTGAAGATCGCCGTATTCGCGATCTTGAACAGCGAGCACAGCAAGCTAGAAAAGACCGTGAAGCCGAAGCTCGGCGCATAAAAAAGCTGGAGCAAGAGCGTCAAGCTAAGTTGGAAGAGACTCGCCAAGCTGAGGCGCAAGCTAAACGCGCTCGCGAAATTGAGAAAAAGCAACGTGAACAGGCTGATAAAGCGAGAGCTGAAAAAGCCGCTGCGGAAGAAGCTGCTAAAAAGGCTGCTGCCCAACGCCAAGCTGAGGAAGATCGCTTAAGAAAGGCCGAAGAGGCGAGGAAACGTCGCGAAGCTGAGGAAAAACGAAAAGCGGAAGAAGCGGAGCGTCAACGTCAAAAGGCACTTGAAGAACAAATGCTGCGTGACCAGCTTGCCAAAGAGCAGGCAGCAAGAGCTAAGATCCGTCAACAGCAAGTATTGAGCGAAGTGGATAAGTTTAAAGCGCTTATTATGCAACGCATTCAAGCAAACTTGCTTATTGATGAAACAATGAAAGGTAAACAATGCCGAGTAAACATTCGTCTTGCCTTTAATGGCCTTGTGACGCATGTAGAGTCATTGGGTGGCGATAAGCTTGTATGTGAAGCCGCTATCCGTGCTGTGAAAATGGCAGATACTTTACCTGTTTCTAAAGATAAAGACGTGTTTGAACAGCTTAAGAATATCAATTTAACAATTAAACCAAATTTTTAAAGGACGAACATGCTAAAGAAGTTCACAACCTTATTGCTGGTTTTTACTCTGGGTGTTTCACAGTTTGCGCAAGCCGCACTTGAAATTGTGATAACAGAAGGGGTAGACAGTGCTAGACCCATCGCAATTGTACCATTTAAATATAATGGCACTGGTGAAATGCCGTCGAGTTTAAGTGACGTTATTTCTGCAGACTTGATGCGCAGCGGTAAATTTAAGCCTGTTGCCGAGGCTGACATGCCTCAATTACCAACAACTGACTCGGAAATCGACTACGCTGCATGGGTCGATGCAGGGGTTGAAGCGGTAGTTGTAGGCACCGTGACCCAGCAATCTGCTGGACGTTACTTGGTAAAGTATGAACTGATTGACGTGATCAGAGCACAGCTGACCGGTGGTGAAACTCGCATAATGTCGAATGGTCGCTTAATGCAAAGCGACGATCATGTGCTTGAAGGACGCCAAAGTATTGTTAGCAGTACAGGCTTTAGAAATTACGCGCACCAAATTAGCGACGTAGTATATGAAGCTTTAACAGGTGAGCGAGGCGCATTTAGAACTAAGATTGCCTACATTATCGTGCGTGACGGACAGGATAAGCCATACCAATTAGTTGTTGCCGATTATGATGGTTACAACGAGCAGGTGTTATTGCGCTCAAAAGAGCCGTTAATGTCGCCTGCTTGGTCGCCAGATGCAAACAAACTTGCGTACGTGACTTTTGAAAATCGCCAATCCCAAATTTACATTCAAGATATCTATACAGGAAAGCGTGAACTGATCACTAGCCATCCAGGTATTAATGGTGCGCCACAGTTTTCTCCTGATGGAACTAAATTACTTGCGGTACTCTCTAAGGACTCAGGTGGTGCGACAGAAGTTTATCTAATTGACCTTAAAACTCGTCAAGAAACACGCTTAACTCGACACCGTAGTATAGATACTGAGCCTTCTTGGCACCCAAACGGTCAAGAAATTGTGTATACATCTGAAAGGGGTGGTAATGCTCAGATTTATAAGTTAAATTTAAAAACTGGTAGGTCTAAGCGAGTGACGTTCGACGGCGACATGAACTTAGCAGGTTCGATCACACCAGATGGAAAGCGTCTGATTATGGTTAACCGCACGCTTGGCCGTTACCACATTGCGAAAAAAGAATTAGATTCCGGGCTGTTTCAAGTTCTCACTCGTACGAGATTAGATGAGTCTCCGAGTATTGCACCAAATGGCTCGATGATAATATACAGCACCTTGCACAATAATAAGCAGGTATTGGCATTGGTGTCTATGGATGGTCGTTTTAAGGCAAGGTTACCTGTCTTGGATGGCCAAGTTAAGGCACCAGCCTGGTCGCCGTTTTTACAGTAATTTTGCTGGTTAGATTTATAAAGATATAGGAATATACTCGATGCAACTTAACAAAACTCTAAAAGCCTTAATGGTCGCGTTGCCAGTGATGACACTTGCAGCATGTAGCTCATCTTCAAGTGTTGACGAGGGCGCGGCGAGCGAAAGCAATCAAGCGGCAACCAATCAAGATAATAACACTGTTGACGTAAACACTATTTCTCGTGAGAAATCAGCAGAAGAAAAACTACGAGAGAAATACGAAGCACTACGTCAAGAACAGATCGTATACTTCGATTTCGATAAATCTACTATTCAGAGTAAGTACGCCGAATTACTTCAAGCGCACGCTGATTTCCTAGTGAAAAACCCAAGTGTGAAAGTACTAGTAGAAGGTCACGCAGACGAGCGTGGTACGCCTGAGTACAACATCGCGCTAGGTGAAAGCCGTGGTAAGGCAGTAGCTAAGTACCTTCAAAGCCTTGGTGTTTCTGACAGCCAAATTTCTGTAGTGAGCTACGGTGAAGAGAAACCTTTAGTGAAGTCACGTACAGAAGAAGCATTCGCTAAGAACCGCCGCGCGGTATTGGTGTACTAAGAAAGAGTTATTATGAAGCCGAATACTATTTTGGCAGCATTCTTACTCATGAGCGGGAGCGCCCAAGTTTGGGCTGCTCCCGCTCCTGTTTCAGAAGCTGCAAATTCAAATCAAACACTGGAAGAACGAGTCTCTCAACTTGAGAGTATGATGAGAACTCGCAATTTGCTACAGGCTGAGCTACAGCAACAACTTAATCTGCTGCAAGAAGAAGTAAGCCAAGTACGCGGTGTGACGGAAGAGCAAAGCTATAAGCTTGAAAAAGTGCTACAACGTCAACGTGAGCTGTATCAAGAGATTGAAAATCGCGTTAGCCAAGCTTACGACCAGTCAAAAACAACTGCTGCGGCAACGCCAGATGTTACGCCCGAACAAGCATTTAGCAGTAATCTATCAGAGAATGAAGCGTACGACCGTACTGTAAACATGATAATGAAGGATAAACGCTACGATGCGGCGATCCCTGAGTTTCAAAGTTTCTTGCAGCAGTATCCAAACTCAGTATATGTGCCGAACGCGCATTACTGGTTAGGTCAGCTATTCTTAATAAAATCTGACGATGGTAAAGCTAAGTCTCATTTCGCAACCGTTGTTGATAATTTCCCTGAATCGAATAAACGTCCAGAAGCGATGTTAAAGCTGGGCACTATTATACATAAACAGGGACAAGCAGCAGAAGCGAAGACACTCCTTAATAAATTGATTAAAGAGTATCCAAGTACGACGCCTGCAAAATTGGCAACAGAGCGTTTAGCGAAGATGTAGTTATCACTTTTTGAGCTGAGTGCCTTAAAATTAGGCGCTTAGTCATAAAAAGTGAAAAAAACTAGCTATTTCAGTTGCACTCAAAATTTAAATAAGTATTATAAGCGCCCGCAGCAGGCGATTGGTAACAAAAAACTGCTGCGTTAAGTGGGTCATTAGCTCAGTTGGTAGAGCAGTGGACTTTTAATCCATTGGTCGATGGTTCGAGTCCATCATGACCCACCACTTATAAGCTTTAGAATTCATGTTTGAGCGGGTCATTAGCTCAGTTGGTAGAGCAGTGGACTTTTAATCCATTGGTCGATGGTTCGAGTCCATCATGACCCACCACTTATAAGCTTGCGAATTCGATTTTGAGCGGGTCATTAGCTCAGTTGGTAGAGCAGTGGACTTTTAATCCATTGGTCGATGGTTCAAGTCCATCATGACCCACCACTTATAAGCTTGCGAATTCGATTTTGAGCGGGTCATTAGCTCAGTTGGTAGAGCAGTGGACTTTTAATCCATTGGTCGATGGTTCGAGTCCATCATGACCCACCACTTAATAAGCTTGCGAATTCGATTCTGAGCGGGTCATTAGCTCAGTTGGGTGAAAAAAGACCGAAGCATCGCTTCGCAGCTTTTTGAACGCGAGTCAGGACGACGAGCCGGAACACCTCTTCAGGATGAATTAATGGCACTTTTAATGCTTGAGCGGGTCATTAGCTCAGTTGGTAGAGCAGTGGACTTTTAATCCATTGGTCGATGGTTCAAGTCCATCATGACCCACCACTTTACAAGCTTTATAATTCATATTTGAGCGGGTCATTAGCTCAGTTGGTAGAGCAGTGGACTTTTAATCCATTGGTCGATGGTTCGAGTCCATCATGACCCACCATTTTACAAGCATACGAATTCAATCTTGAGCGGGTCATTAGCTCAGTTGGGTGAA
The DNA here is from genome assembly GCF_040104525.1 of Pseudoalteromonas sp. XMcav11-Q. Classification (NCBI taxonomy): domain Bacteria; kingdom Pseudomonadati; phylum Pseudomonadota; class Gammaproteobacteria; order Alteromonadales; family Pseudoalteromonadaceae; genus Pseudoalteromonas; species Pseudoalteromonas sp. XMcav11-Q. Next base: position 261,150 of record NZ_JBECOX010000001.1, on the reverse strand, counting down.
AAAAGACCGAAGCATCGCTTCGCAGCTTTTTGAACGCGAGTCAGGACGGCGAGCCGGAACACCTCTTCAGGATGAATTAATAGCACTTTTAATGCTTGAGCGGGTCATTAGCTCAGTTGGTAGAGCAGTGGACTTTTAATCCATTGGTCGATGGTTCAAGTCCATCATGACCCACCACTTTACAAGCATACTAATTCAGTTTTGAGCAAGTCATTAGCTCAGTTGGGTGAAAAAAGACCGGAGCATCGCTTCGCAGCTTTTTGAACGCGAGTCAGGACGACGAGCCAGAACACCTCTTCAGGATGAATTAATGGCACTTTTAATGCTTGAGCGGGTCATTAGCTCAGTTGGTAGAGCAGTGGACTTTTAATCCATTGGTCGATGGTTCGAGTCCATCATGACCCACCATCCTCTTATTCTTCATATATTATTCAAAATACTTTCTTAAACTCGCCATTTAGAGCTAAACAATCGCTAGGATTACCCCTGTATTTTTCGTATAATTCCACCTAATTATGCAATGTGGACTAGTGGTCGAGAAATGAGTCTAGCTGAACGTATTATGCCGGAAGATTATATCTTCCCTCCAAAACCTGCCCCTCTTACCGTTGAAGAAAAAGCAGAGTATAAAGCGCGTATCAAAGCGCTATTAGTTGAAAAGAATGCGGTACTGGTTGCCCACTATTATACTGATCCTGAGATCCAAGCACTTGCTGAAGAAACTGGCGGCTGTGTTGCTGATTCATTAGAAATGGCACGCTTTGGCGCTAAGCAAGAAGACAAAGACATGATCATCGTAGCCGGCGTGCGCTTTATGGGCGAAACGGCAAAAATATTGACACCGCACAAAACCGTTGTGATGCCAACACTCGAAGCAACTTGCTCGTTGGATGTAGGTTGCCCTATCGACGAGTTTTCTGCGTTTTGTGATCAATACCCAGACAGAAAAGTGGTGGTATACGCCAATACTTCAACTGCGGTAAAAGCAAGAGCGGATTGGATTGTCACCTCTTCTTGCGCGCTTGAGATTGTTGAGCACCTTGATGAGCAAGGTGAAAAAATTATCTGGGGTCCGGATAAGCACTTGGGTTCTTATATTCAAAAGAAAACAGGCGCCGATATGATCATGTGGAACGGTGCGTGTATCGTTCATGATGAATTTAAAACCAAAGCCCTTAAAGACATGAAGCAGCTACATCCTGACGCTGCGGTACTGGTTCACCCTGAGTCTCCTGCGGAAATCGTAGACTTAGCAGATGCAGTAGGCTCAACGAGTCAGTTAATTAAAGCTGCGCAAGAAATGGATAATCAGAAGTTTATCGTTGCCACCGATCGCGGTATTTTCTACAAAATGCAGCAACTTTGCCCTGAGAAAGAGTTCTTCGAAGCACCAACCGCTGGTGAAGGCGCTACATGCCGTAGCTGTGCCCATTGCCCTTGGATGGCAATGAACGGCCTACAGGCAATTGAAGAAGCGCTTATCAGCCCACAAGGCAAAGAAGTCTTCGTTGATATGGAATTGCGTGAAGGCGCACTACGTTCGCTAAATCGTATGCTAGATTTTTCTGCATCCTTGCAGAAATAGTAGGATTAATAGACAAATAGATCCTAAAAGCAAAAAACTGCTTGATAAAGTGCGAGGCTTTTCATAGTATTAGCCCCGCAATTCAGTGCGGAGAGATGGCTGAGTGGCTTAAGGCGCACGACTGGAACTCGTGTATACGTTTATAGCGTATCGAGGGTTCGACTCCCTCTCTCTCCGCCATTTTTTCTTTATTCAAATCAATTACCTACTAAAATCCGTTTGTACTTTTGGGGACATTTTGGGGTTATGAAAACCCTAAACTTCGTTTTTATTTCCTAAATACAGCGCATCTTCGAAAGCCATTCTGGCTTACGTCATTTTTATTTAAAATATCTTTGCTTGTGCATTTAGCCTTAGATTATCGGTTGGAGTTGCAGACAGCACAGCCATCCGAATTTGAGGTGGGTATCTATGATTTATTTTAACTTAAATGTCTCAGCGATAGATATTAAGTCAAACGAACATAAGGTGGAGATAACTTCGCTATCTTATTTACAAAAATACGAAATGCCCGCTTTAAGTTTAAGTAATTACTTTTCTATAAGCCATTCGAACCAGAGTGATTTCTGAGTATCGGGGTCGGTTTGTAGGTGGAATAGGGTATCAAATTGAGCGGGCTTGAACTCAATAGGCGGTGCGAGCACTTGAGTATTTTGCGTTAAGGTTACGCCATTTTTCCGTCCTTTTTCGGTTACCTCACAGACCCCGTTTTTGCATGTCACATCCGGTTCTGGGAGGGAAATACTTTCTTCAGATTGGGTCATGACATAGCGCTCGTTGATGCTACTTGCCTCGGTGAACGTTTTAAATTCCGTTGCTGAGTCACTGGTCGCAATACCGGCTGTTACTTCTGCTATATGTGCCAGAAACTGGTAGCTGCCTTGGTGAGAGAGTGCGCCAAGGCCTGGGTCTGTGATAAAAGATACAAAGCCCGCGTCCAGAGCACTGGAAGATAGTGCACCATTATTCATCAGGCGATCTATAGAGGCTTGATCTCTTTGCGTAAATCCGACAGTGAGCTTTTGGCCTTCGGTATTAAAATGCCCCTCGTTGAAATTACTGAGTAATTTGCCGTCATCATGTCGTCGGTAGTTTCCTATGTCACTAGCAAGTTTTTGAATATACTCGAAATCTATGCCACTTTTTTCTGCATATTCATACATATCAGCCAGCATAAATCTGTCTTTATGAGTCAAGAAGTCATAGTTGCTGCGTTCTAAGTTATGTGAAGACATCCCTTCAGCGCCATTGTGCACTTTAGGTTCATTGCCAGCAAACAGATCTGTAACCATTAGGCTATAGTAATGCTCAGCTTGATTGCTCATTGTATGCGCTGATAAGTTCATGTCTTGGAGCGCTGACTCGAAGTGTGACTGTGCTTGCGAAAGATAATCATCAGGGAGCATAGCTTTACCGAGTTCTGAGAATGTCTGGCTATGTGTGTATAGCGCAGCTTCAAATGATGTCATTGCATTATCATCATTGAGGGCGTTCCGCTTCAGCTCAGACAACGCTCGTTGATCAAGTGCATGCCACTTTTCGTAAGCAGCAGTCTTCTCTGCTTTTGAAAAGGTATTACTGGGATCCATGGCGATAGTCTCCAGTTGAGGTTTTGACAGTTGCTCAAACTCCCACTTAGCCGAATTAATCTCTTCTTGATTGCTTTGCGCTTGCCACGTTAAAACGTTGTTATCCTGTGGAAATGATTGCTGATTTAAACGAGCTGCGTCAATCGCCTGTTGTGCTTCTTTTAGTTTCACAGCCAATGAAGAAACAGACACCTGTGTATTGCGTGCATTGTTCTGGTTGGTATCCGTATTCGAACGATATGAGGTAGCAGGCGAAGCTTTGGTTTTAGCATGCCATTGGGTATTTGATATATCCATATTGTCTGTCCCTGTGCTTACTTAACCCTTTCTTATATGAAGGGTTAAGTCAGCATTCGTTAGTAAAATAGTAGAAAGAAACATTTTTCTCTCTGTTTGGTTTTATATAGTTGAGACTACTTGATGCATTTACATGATGTATTATTGGTGCTAAAACATCCGCTCTTAGTCATAAGATATAGTCAAACCCCCTGAAGCATTAGGAGAAATTTCTGCGTTCCTATTAGGATTTTACTATAAGCTCGATAGTAGCATAATTAAGCTGCTCCGGAAGTTGACTCTGAAAGTCAAAAAAGCAGCGACACTCATCATAATTTAGACCTTAGAAAGTGCTAAATTACATAATAACTCACCTCCAACATAGAGAAAGAGATGGAACTCAACAAAATATCAAATAAGGAATTGAAGTTGGCTCTTAAGGCCAGTGCGGCATTAGATATTGAAATCATCTGATGATGAGTATTTGCGCTGTTTTACTTATACCGAAAATTGGGCCTCTGGTATTGATATCGCGACTTACGAAAATGGGGGCGGCGACAATATTGTTGTTGTGATTAAAGACGAGTCGATCCTTATCAAGGGGTTCGATCATGAGTCGGAAGTTAGCCCTCATGCTCAAGAAGAGTACGGTGTACGGCTTGGGATGTACGAGGGAGCGCCGACAGAGCTGTTGGAAGTACTGAATGACGAGGCTTTCGAAATAGAAGAGGTCACGTTTTGCATTTGGCGACTTGATAATGAAGCGACTAGGTCTCGGGGAGCTGTAGAGTTTAATAATGATGAAGATGACGGTTCGAGCTGGCTTCTGTCAGCTATTACTATCACTCCAAGCGCCTTTATTGAATATGTCGAAAACTATCATGACGGTGATTTCAACCAGCTAACGCGAGAGAAAATACATGACGTATTTGTGGCGAAAATGTAGAGTATGTCAACTAAGCTGCTGAAGGCTTTTCTCCGGCAGCAAATTCTCAAAAAATGTGATGTTAGTGGATAAGGAAAGTTTAATGAGGCGAGTTAAAGTCTATTACCAACATCCTGACGGCAGCACTGAGCTGATCAATTATGAAAAAGAACTACGTTCTTATCGTGAAGCTTGGGATGTTATTGATCATTACCCTTGGGACAAAGAATTGGAATTGTTTGAGGCACTTGGGGAAGGTGGCGGGTTCTTTTTTATACTTGGCGATGAAGGCGGTAAATGCGCCTCTTACCAATTGACACCAATAGAAAATAACAGCGGATTACTGACTTTGGATGTTGTGTCTAAGCCAGCTACTTTTGGACTATTTGGTGGTAAATCTGTTTCCGTCGATTTTGAGCTTGTCTCAATTCCAGAGGCTAAAAATCATATAAAAGCGCTATTTGAATGCTCAATTGACTCTTTCTATGAAAAGTATCGAAAGTAAATAAAATGGTTGTGTGAAAACATCCGGAAGAGGACGAATTGCAGTTTTACTTATTTTGAATCTGTTCCAACGATATAATTTGCAGTATAAAATAGACTACTGTGGGAAGTATCAACGGGAAATAAAAGGACATATCAATGAATAGACTTGGCATACTATCTGGTTTGCTACTTTGTTGTAGCTATTCAATCGCTCAGCCCCAGCCGCAAGCAATCACAATTTACAATAACCCTTCTCAAGGTGTCCTCACTGAGAGTCGTGTATTTTCCTATCTGCAAAGCCAATTAACTCAGTTTGAGATTACACAGTCTGATGCCAGTGTTGATCGTGCGCTTAAAAATATTGCAGGTGGTGAAGGGGAGTGTGTTAGAAACTTAGTTGTGAATAAAGCGCGCAGTAAAACATTACTATTTTCTGAGCCGACCACTTACTTTTTAGGGCTACAAGTTTTTGCTGCACCTTCCGCGCAATTGTCGTCTGCACAAACCGAGCAAAACCTAGAAGCATTGTTAACGAGTCATCCCAAATGGTTGTTGGGCGTAGAAAAAGAGCGCTCATATGGTGATATTGCCGATGCCATGATACAGCAGACACCAGCAGATCAGCTCTACGTGAAAGAAGGCAGCGAAAACGAAGCACAAATGTATTCTATGTTGATGAGCAAGCGCTTTGAGTTGCTGCTTGAGTATCCCTCGGTTATTGCATACCACGCGAAAGACGCATCAGAAAAACCCGTACCAATTGCGGTTAGTGGTTTTGCTCCATTTATTACTGGGCATATCGCTTGTCGGGATACACCCGTTACACGCGGGTTTTTAGAAGCGGTTAATTCTGTATTGGCGGGCTTGACGGTGGACGAGCGCTTTATTAACTGGCATCTCGAATTCATAGACAAGAGTTTACACGATACGTTTAAACGGCAGTTTAGCCAAGCTCAAAGCTCTCGGCTTTAAATAGAGACCTCCAATAACCTATCCGCCAGTGCATTTAGGTGTGAGCTGTCGCACTGAGTCGCTGCATAAGTTCGGATACCATATACAGACATAATGAAAAAACGCGCTCTCTTTGTGGCTTCATCTTCACTTAATGCTTCACTATCGGGCCAAACCATTAAAAATTGTTGCCTGATCAGTGATTCAAATTGGTGCAAGTTAGCGCTGAGTGCCGTTTGAATTTCCGCATCCTGCTCGCCAATTTCATTAAGCGTTTTGGTGAGCAAACACACTTTCTTTGACTCGTCGCCCAAACACTCACCGACGAGATCTTGTAAGAATCGCTCAAGTGCGCAGCGAAGGCTGGTGCTGTTTTCGAACAGCTGTTGATAATGCACTCGTCGGTCTGCTTGATATTGATCTATAGCGGCTAATAGCAAACCTTTTTTATTTTTGAACGCACAGTAGATAGAACCAGGATGGAGTCCGGTTACTTCGGTCAGTTTGGGCATACTGGTTTTATTGTAGCCATAAGTCATAAATGCTTGCATGGCATTTCTCAGTACGGTTTCTCTATCAAACTCTGCTGTTCTCATCGATTTCCTAGGTGCACCAAGTGGGTTTAAACGTCGTCATTATACCAATACTTCACCCCTATTTTTGATAACAATGAAAAAAATGTAAAGGTTTAACTTGAATAATGATTCAAGAATCCATATCTTGAATGTATATTCAAATATGGAGAGACACGCATGCCACAGGTACTTTTTGAAAATGTTAAGCTAAATAACACGATATCACTCAATAATCGCATCTTGATGGCGCCATTGACGCGCTGTATGGCAGACGACGATTTAGTTCCTACCGATGACATGGTGAAGTACTATGCTAAGCGAGCCAAAGCAGGATTAATCATTAGTGAAGCGACGATTATTCGTCCTGATGGGCAAGGCTACCCGAATACCCCAGGTTTGTTTACACAAGCACAAATTGCAGGGTGGAAAAAAGTAACCGATGCTGTACACGCTGAGGGGGGGAAAATGTTTGCGCAATTGTGGCACGTTGGGCGTGTTGCGCACCCGTACTTTTTTGACGGAGAAGTTTTAGCACCGTCGGCTATTGGTATCGAAGGTTCAATTCCAAGAATGCGTGATTTAACCTACCAAACGCCAAAAGCGGCGACGAAGGAAGATATTACAAAACTCATTGCCGACTATGCCCAAGCGGCAGCAAACGCGATAAAAGCAGGTTTTGATGGGGTTGAAATTCATGGTGCCAATGGTTATTTAATTGACCAGTTTTTACATTACGCTGCGAATCAGCGTACCGATGAGTATGGTCAAACACCAGAAAATATGAGCCGATTTGCTTTGGAGGTGACAGATGCTATCGCTGAGCGTATTGGTGCCGACAGAGTGGGTCTGAGAGTGTCACCGGGTGCTTACTTCAATATGGATGGCGACCAAAGAGACAGAGCGGTATTTGACTACCTACTTAAAGCGTTAAACAGTCGCAACTTAGCCTATCTGCATCTGGGCATTTTCGACGATGCAATGGAGTTTGATTATTTGGGCGGCAGTGCTTCAGCTTACTTACGCAGCATTTATAAAGGGACGTTAGTAGGTGTGGGGAGTTATACGGCTGAATCAGGTGCTGAGGCTATCCAAAACCAACAATTTGACTTATTAGCCATTGGTAGGCCGTTTATTGCTAATCCTGATTATGTGGAGAAGGTGCAAGCTGGTCAAGCCGTGAAAGAGTATGATGAGTCTATGCTTGCAACATTAGAATAAAACCAATCCATAAGTATGAATTTATAGCAATGCCAAACACTTAAGTTTGGCATTTTTTTGTACATTGCATAAGCTAAAGCAGGCGTCAGTGGTAAAGCGAAAACTTTTGATGCAAAAGTTGTCATCTTTATCAATTAAGCTTGAGAGCAGTTAAGTGTTTAACCCTCAAGTATTTGCTAATTAATAATCAACTGGATTGTAGCTTATTTTTTAACATTGATAGGAATAAAGGAGTACTTTGGAGTTTATTTGTTCGCTAAGTGTGTAATAATATGCCAGCAATGCAGTTGTGAGTGCGTCGGACATGCAAGAAGATTTACTAAATTCCGTTATCAAAATAACAAAAACGAGAGACGTTGATTCTCTTGAATATAGCTTAGTATCTACTATTCAAGAGTTCATAGGCTGTAAAGAGGTCGCTGTCTATAAGGACTTGCTCGTTCCTGGAGAGATCGCGATAGAGAGAAGCCTGCTCTTAAGAAAACTCTCCGATAAGGAATTTGATTGGGAAGAGCGAAGCCTAGTTAAAGAGCCAGATAAGGAATTAATTTCTTGCTTGCAGTCGGCCTGTATAATTACGGTACAAGCGAAAGATGGCACTGAGCATCGTTGGGTGCCAATCAGCCTTCAGGAAAAGCCGGTTGGTGCAATAGCAGTTATCAGTACGGGCTTGTCGAGTGCAGATCAAGTATTACTTAATGCATTTTGCCGCATTTTTGAAAATTATCTCACCATTCTTCACGAAAACGAGCGTGATAAACTCACCGGACTACTGAACCGTCAAACCTTTGAAAAACGTTTAAAGCAACTGATTGAAAAGCAAGTTATCAAACAACACAAAACGGTATGGCATGGTGATGTGCGCTCGGTGCATAAAGGCGCAACCTCCTGGCTTGCTATCATGGATATCGATCACTTCAAAAAAGTCAACGATAACTACGGACATGTATGCGGAGATGAGGTTTTACTGTTATTAGCGCAGCGTATGCGTCAGTTTTTTCGATCCACAGACTTATTGTTTCGCTTCGGTGGCGAAGAATTTGTACTGGTCTTTGAGCCAACCGATTACGATTCGATAAAAGCTAAGATGGACGAGTTTATGGAGTTGGTACGAAATACTCACTTTCCATTCGTAAAAAAGCTCACCGTCAGTGTTGGAATGTCTCGCATTAGTCCATATGATTTCCCTATCACTGTGCTTGAAAATGCCGACAAAGCACTTTATTACGCAAAAGATAACGGTCGCGATATGCTTTGTTTTTACGAAGCGTTGCTGTCTGAGCATAAAATTGAAGCGCCGGAAGAGAGCTCTGATATAGATTTGTTCTAATACCAATTTGGTTTAATAAGGTGCTCAATTTGAGGGATTAAATCTGACGCTAGCTGTGTTAAAAATTTCTCATTTAGAACAAGTGAATGCAATGAGCGCTAAAACTTTCTGCTAGAAAGGCATTAATTATACGAAACTCAGGTTAAATAGGTATAAAAGTGTTTCTGAGAAGCGGCGGTTGTTGATTTTCTACTCAAGTGCACTCGCAATAACTTCAATAACTACCGCTTATAGGAAGATTCCGATACACTTAATACAGCGTTAAACTGCATGGCAGACAACATGTTACACATCATCCAATCGAATCGAATGGAAATCTTGCAGGCACAACTCTGCACACTCATAAAATCGGCACCGCTCGCAAATCCTTTTGCAAAAGAAGTGGTGTTAGTACAATCTCCTGGTATGTCTGAATGGCTCAAACTAGGCATGAGTCAACACTTAGGGATAAGTGCACAAGTCGACTTTCCATTACCATCTAGCTTCATTTGGAAGCTATATCAAAATTTCATTGATGATGTTCCCAAGGAATCCGCTTTTAATAAAGGCAATATGACTTGGAAACTATTTACGCTATTACCCGGCTGCATTGATAAGCCTCAATATATTGCGCTTAAGCACTATTTAGGTGACGACCCTTCAGGAATTAAACTCTTTGCGTTGTGTGAAAAAATTGCCGACGTTTTTGACCAATATTTAATGTATCGCCCCCAGTGGATTGAATTTTGGGATCAGGGCCAAGATGCGCTTATAGATGTGGATGTTGAAGCCATCGCCCCTTGGCAGCCTGATCTCTGGCGTCGTTTAGTCCACCATGTTGAAGCACTTGAACAAAGCCCGTATCACCGTGCCAACATGCACGATCAGTTACTGCAAGGGCTGGCCAATGCACCAGAAGGCAAACTTCCCGAGCGGATCTGTATATTTGGACTGTCGGCAATATCAACCAGCCAACTTGATATTTTTCAATCGCTTGGCCAAAAAACGAATGTATTTTTATTCTTTTTTAACCCTAGTGAACACTACTGGGGAGATTTAGTCGATGAGAAGACTCAAGCTAAAGTCGCCGCAAAATACGCCAAAATGCCAGAGCTCGAAGCGAAAGACGGCGAGTATTATTACGTTGGCAATCCACTACTCTCTTCATGGGGAAAGCTCGGGCGTGACTATTTTGAGCAATTATTGCAGCTTGATGCCAGTTGGATTGATGGATTTGATGACGCGTTTGATGACAGTCTGCTTGGTCAGGTTCAGCAAGAGATCTACCAGTTGGCATTTAAAGGAGAGTCGTTAACTGCTGATCCAAATTGGTTTGTTTCGCAGCAGGGCAAGTTACCCATTATGGCCGATGATACCAGTATCGTTTTTCAGGATTGCCATACGCCACTGCGTGAGGTCGAGCGGCTCCATGATTACTTACTCAATCAGTTTGAACAAAACCCTAGTCTGACGCCTAAAGACATTATCGTCATGATGCCTGATGTGGGCACCTATTCGCCATTTATTAAAGCTGTGTTTGACAGTAGTGAGGACAATCTGCGGATCCCCTATGCGATTTCTGATCTTGCAATTGAGCAAGAGCGGCCTATTTTAACGTCTTTTGTGACGTTGACAGACTTACCCAATAACCGTTTTTGCGTGTCGGATATTCTCGATTTGCTGGGCGTTGCGCCGATCGCCGAACAGTTTAACCTTGAAAGCCATGAGTTTGACTTAATTCGCTATTGGCTTGATCAGGTCAGTGTTAAATGGGGCCTAAACGACAGCCATAAAAGCGAATATGGCTTGCCAAAAATACCACTAAATACGTGGCAGCATGGACTCAACCGTTTGCTCTTAGGGGTTGCAACAAACGATGAACAGACACCGTTCGCTTCCATTTATCCTGCTGATGAAGTCGAAGGTATGTCGGTGGCGGTACTTAACAAGCTTATCGGCTTTGTTGATGCGCTTATCTGGTTAAAACTACAACTCAGCAGCGAAAAGACCTTAACGAGTTTCGCAGCAATTCTACGTGAAGCCATGGCGCTATTTTACTCGTCAGAATCTGAACAGAGTTGGGATTTACTTAAGCTTGAGCAGATTATAGAGAATATCGAAAAACACCAGGAAAATGGCGATATTCAAGCGCCAGTCTCAGCAAAAATATTAGCGTATTTGGTTAAGCAAGGCGTCAGAGAAAAAGGGGTTGGGCAGCGCTTTTTAGCCGGAGCGGTAAACTTTTGTACGCTGATGCCGATGCGTGCTATTCCATTTAAAGTGGTGTGTATGCTTGGTCTAAATGACGCGGACTATCCTCGTACCGTGCAGCCTATTGGTTTTGATTTAGTCGCCCACTCCACGAGACGTAAAGGCGATCGCTCACGAAAACTAGACGACAGATACTTGTTCTTAGAAGCCTTACTCAGTGCTCGAGAAAACTTGTATATCAGTTATATTGGCCGCTCTTGTTTTAACAACGAAGCCCAAGTGCCATCCGTTTTAGTCAGCGAATTGACAGAATATTTAGATCGCAGCTTTTACTTCGAAGACATGCCAAAGCAGTCGTTAGTCACTCGATTAACTTCACAGCTGCCATTACAACCTTTTAATCCCGAACATTTTAAAGCGGGCTCACTACAGAGCTACAATCGTACTTGGCTTTGGCAGCATAGGGCGGCGCATGCTGATGAGGTAAAACCGTTAGTACCAGTTTTAGACGCAGAAATTGAGTTTAGCGATTTGCTGCGCGGCGTTTGCGAGCCGCAAAAGTTATTTTATCAGCAAGCGCTGGGCATTAAACTCAAACCAATAGAAGCGTTAACACTTGATGAAGAGCCTTTCGCCTTAGATGCATTGGAGCGCTATCAATATTTAGATGAAGTGCTGGATGCTCAGCTACAACAACGGTCCTTAAATCTTGAACAGATTTTACAACGAGGCTCGCTGCCACAAGCGAACATCGGCAAACTACAGCTAGAGGGGCTGCTGACCCGCGTTGAACCTATGGTTAAGGTACTAACGCCTTTGCTTAATGAAGCAAAGGCGCCTCTAGAGCTAAAACTTGGTATTGCAGAGCATTTGCTGGTTGGTTGGCTTGATTGTGTGTATGAAAACAGGCAAGTGTACTATCGCAGCGCCAGTATTAAAGCGAAAGATTTAATTAAAGGGTTTTTACATCACTGCGCGGCTTGCGTAATGGGGCATGAAGTCACTACTTATATTGTTGGGCTAGATCAAAGCGTGCACTTTACCGCTATTTCACAGCCACACGCTCAGCAATATTTGGAGCAGTGGCTGGCTTTTTATAAACAAGCGCTGAGCGAACCTGTGGCATTTTTCCCAAGTTCTAGCATGGAATATGCCAAGACACAGGATATTAAAAAGGCCGCATATAAATTTAAGCCGCAATATGTTGGTCGAGGAGAGGGAGAAGATCCCTATGTTCAACTATGCTTTAGCGATTTGTCAGCTCATGAAGCGCGTTTTTGCGCACTTAGCCTTACTTTGTTAACACCTATTCTTAATGCCGCTGAGGAGGTACGTCATGGAGATGCTTAACCCCATTACTATGCCTTTAAGTGGCCAAAACCTAATTGAAGCCAGTGCAGGCACGGGGAAAACTTACACCATCACCGGTTTATATCTGCGTTATTTACTAGGCTTGCGCACTTCTGATCAACAACATGAGCCGTTAAGCGTTGAACAAATCTTAGTGGTAACTTTCACAGAAGCGGCAACACAAGAGATCAAAGACCGAGTGAGAAAACGCATTATTCAAGCTCGAGACGTGCTACTAGGTGAAGTCTGTAAAGATGAACTGATCAATGCCATTTTGGCGCAAATTGAAGATAAAAAGCGCGCCTTTGATCTCCTTGATGCTGCCGCTAAGTCAATGGATGAGGCCGCGATATTCACCATTCATGGCTTTTGCCAAAGAATGCTGAAGCAACACGCTTTTGAGTCTAAGGTGGCATTTAACCTCGAATTTATTCTCGATGAGAGCGAGCTGATTGATGCCGCGATGGCAGATCATTGGCGACGTTTTGTCTACCCGCTAGACACAGAAAAAACACAGGCTGTGATAGAGCAATTTGCTACGCCTTATGCACTGGCGAAGCAAGTTAGACCGTTATTAGCAAGAGAAAATGCCGAAATTAAACCCTCTGTTTCCTTAGATGCAGTGTTTGCCGCACGTGAAAAATACCAAACATTAGCACTGTGGCTAAAGGCCGAAATAGTCAAAACTGACTACATCAATGTGTTGAAAAAATCGGGGCTGGCAGGCAATCGTGCACCAGGGCGAAAGGATAACCTTCAAGCTCTTGAGAATTATGTCAACAGTGAGCAGTGGTGGTTTGAGTTTGGTAGCAGCAATCACTCGTTTGGACTTTGGGGCAGTGAAAGCCTTGCTGATGTTGCTCAATATAAAAAGAATACAACGCCGCTGGAGCACGAACTTATTCGTCACTTTGATACCTTGGCAGAGCTCCACCAATTGGTCGGGAATGGGCTTAAAATCGCGTTAGTGCAACAAGCGGTGACTGAGGTGAGGGCTTTGCTTCACGCCCACAAAGAAGAATATGGCTTGATCTCTCCCGACGATTTACTTAAGCAGCTGCATCAAGCGCTGATGGGCGACAGTGGTGAGTGCTTAGCCGAAAAAATTGCATTGCAATATCCGGTTGCTATGATAGATGAGTTTCAGGATACCGATCCCATCCAATATGGGATTTTCAGCCGAGTTTATGCAAAGAAAAATACGGCATTAACCTTGATAGGCGACCCAAAACAAGCCATTTACGGCTTTCGTGGAGCGGATATTTTTACTTATATCGGTGCAAAGCAAGGAGTTGCGCAAAACAGGCAGTATACGCTTGCAACCAATTATCGCTCCGATAGTGACGTGGTTGCCGCAGTGAATACGATATTTACTCGCCATCCCAATAGTTTTATCTACAACAAAGATATCCCTTTCATTGAGGTGAGCGCACAAGGTAAAGCCGAGGATGCGCAATTTACTATCGCGTCTAAAAAGCCGTCAGCTCTGCGCTTTAGTGTATTACCAAGTGAGGATGAAGCGCTTAACAAAAGCGCCGCGCAAGCGCGGCTAAGCCAAGCATTCGCTGGTCGAGTTGCAGCGCTTATCGAGCAAGGGCGGTCGGGGGTTGCGAAGATTGGCGAAAACCCAGTTGTGCCAGCGGATATCTGTGTGTTAGTTCGCGACCGCATAGAAGCGAGCTTGATAAAACGAGCCTTAAATCAACTCGATATTGCCAGTGTGTACCTTGCCAGAGATAGTGTATTTAGGCAGCCGCTAGCAATCGCGTTGTATCAACTGCTTGATGTACTGCACGGGAGTTACGACGAAGCGGCGCTCAGAGGCGTGCTTGCGGGACCATTATTTTATTTAAACAACCAAGCACTGTACGACTTGCAGTTTAATGAACAGCAGTGGCAAGGTTATTTGCAGCTATTTAGTGAGTTAACACAGCTGTGGTATCGCTCTGGTGCAATGGCGATGCTGGAACACTTATTGATAACTTGTGAGCTGCCAGTGATTTGGCAGCAGCAGGGAATGGAAGTGGAGCGTTGGCTTACTGACTTCCGTCATTTGGCTGAGCTTTTACAGCATAAGCAATTAGAGCTTGATGGCACGGGTCGTGTGTTACGTTGGTTTTTATCGCAGCTAAATAATGCTCAGAGTGGCAGCAGCCAAATTCGCTTAGAGAGCGATGCCAATTTGGTGAAAATTGTGACCATGCACGCATCAAAAGGTTTGGAGTATCCGATTGTCTTTATGCCATTTGCACTTGGGTTTCGTGAGCCTGATACGTTAGTTTATCACCAAGGGGATAAGTTAGTTGTCGACCTTGAAGCCAGTGATGACGCGAAAGAAAAAGCAGAGCAAGAACGACTGGCTGAGGATATTCGCTTACTTTACGTTGCGCTGACGCGTGCGGTGCATTATTGCGAGCTTGGGCTTTACGACATTCAACAAGGGCGCAGTAAAAAGTCTGCGCTGCACAAAACGGCTTTAGGATTTGCCTTGTTTGGCACGAAAACTTTCGACAGTGCCGAGGCTTGGCAAAGTGCCCTAAGCGAGTTATGTAAAGCACATGCGGCAATGGAGTGCGTAAGATTAGATGAAATCACCGCACCACAGCAAGCGATAAACATATCGCTTGAAGACAAGCCTCTAGCTTTGTCAGCGAAAACCTTCAGCGGTCAGATTGAACGCCACTGGCGTACTACAAGCTTTAGCCAGCTAAGCTATCACACGCATCATGGTGATAAACCTGCCGGGGCCGTGGACGAAAACCATTTACTGGACTTACCTGAGCAGCACCAAGAGCGAGAAAAAACCTCTTATACTTTTCCTAAGGGGGCCAAGCCGGGCAGCTGTTTGCACGAAATCTTTGAGCTAATAGATTTTACCGCACCGAATTCCCCCAAAAACGAAGATAAGTATACGTTGACCGAAGCGGTCACTAAATCTTTGGATAAGTTTGGTATTGCGACCGAATGGCAAGAGACCGCTGAGCGCTGGATAACAAGCTGTTTGGCAGCACCACTTGCGCCACATCCTCATTTACAACTTGGTGTGCTGCCACCGGACGACTGTATTGTTGAAATGGAGTTTTATTTGCCACTGAAACCACTCAGTGCGGTGAAGCTGAACAAGATCCTCAGTGATATCACTGGACAAAAGTCGTTTTTAAACTTTGATGATGTGACAGGCATGTTGAAAGGGTTTATTGATTTAATCTTCAAGTGGCAAGGACAGTTTTTTGTTCTCGATTACAAGTCCAACTACCTTGGCGATAGCCCAGAAGATTATCACTACGATAACCTCAATGCCGCGATGTCGTCTCATCAGTATCATTTACAGTATATGATTTATACCGTGGCACTTCACCGCTTGTTAAAGCAGCGCCTCGTGGACTATAACCCTGAGCAGCATTTAGGTGGAAACTACTATTTGTTCTTACGTGCATTACCGGACAATCAGGGGATTTTCTTCAATCAGTTAAGCGTAGAGCAGGTGTTAGAATTAGATGCATTATTTGAGGAGTCTGTATGAGCCAGTTAAGTATGGACTTTGAGGCATTCGATCATCATAGCTTTATAGCGTTATTGCTTGAACACAAACGAGTTGGTAAAGCCGATATCGCGTTAGCCAAGTTGTTGAATCAGCAAGGCTACGACGATTACTTCTATGTATTTTTACTATTATTAATCGCTCATGGACGTCAGCATAGTTGTTTAGAGTTAGACAGTATTAATTATCAGGATCCGTTTGAGCTCAGCTACGCGGTTGCGGATGGGTCTGTAGAGTTGTCGCCATTTTCAAGCACAGGTATAGCCTTTGCTGCGCTCGCACAGCATCCTGCGATCGGTGAAGATAAGCCGCTTCGGCTATACGGTAATAAGCTCTACTTGGCGAGATTAGCAAATTATGAAGCAAGGCTTGCTGGACACTTTGAAATGTTGGCAAAAGCCGATGTTACGCTGGACGAAGCAAAACTGAGTGCACTGTTGGCGTCGTTTTTTCCAGCCAGTGAAGAAGACATTGATTGGCAAAAAGTGGCTTGTACGCTTGCTATTATTAAGCGATTTTGTGTCATCACGGGTGGTCCCGGTACAGGAAAAACCACGACGGTCACAAAACTGCTTGCTATTTTACAGTCGCTTTATAACAGTGCGCCGTTGACCATCAAGCTAGTAGCGCCGACCGGCAAAGCGGCTGCGAGGCTCAGTGAGTCAATTATTGGTGCGAAAGCGAGGTTAAACCTGCCGCCAGCGCTTGCTGATTTACTGCCGGAGCAGGCGCAAACTATTCATCGCTTGTTAGGCGTTATTCCTAATAGCGTGCACTATCGTCATAATCAAGATAACCCGCTGCATGTTGATGTGCTGATTGTTGACGAAGCATCCATGGTGGACTTATCGCTTATGGCTAAGCTGGTGGATGCACTACCAAAACATGCACGGCTTATTTTGCTCGGCGATAAAGATCAGCTCGCATCGGTAGATACCGGTAACGTACTCAGCGACTTATGTGAAAACTTAACGCTTGGGCAAGCACCACATTACAGTCAGGCACTGAAAGCAAAGCTAGCTGAGTTGAGTAAACAAAACTTGCCTGAATCGGGTGATACCAGCGCTGACTTTATGTTGGAAGATAATCTGGCGTTTTTACAAAAAAGTCACCGTTTTGACAGTCGAAGTGGGATAGGTCAGTTAGCATTTGCCGTAAATAGTAACAATAAGCGGCAATTAGACAGCGTGCTGAGGCAAGGTTTTAGCGATATACAGCATCATGAATTAAATAGTGAAACCTACAATGCCTTAATTGCCAGAGCGGCGGAGCAATACCAGCGATACCTGCTTGCCATTCATCATGGTGAGAGTGAAGCCATCATTCATAGCGAGTTTGCCAGTTATCAATTGCTTGCAGCCGTGAGAGAGGGGCCTTACGGTGTGAACGAATTAAATCGCAGAATAGAGCTCAAGCTTAGTCAAATGGGATTAGTGCAACCGACAGGACGGTTTTACGTTGGTATGCCCATTATGATCACCCAAAATGATTACCAGCTGAAACTGTTTAACGGCGATATCGGGATCATTTTACGCGACGAACAGGGTGAGCTACAGGCATCATTTATTGATGAACAGGGCTGCGTTAGGCGCTTTTATCCTGCAAGATTGCCGAGCTTTGATAGAGTATACGTGATGACTATCCACAAATCGCAAGGCTCTGAGTTTGCTTACACGGCAATGATACTACCACCCATTCAACGCGCACAGCAGGGGATAAATCGCCAGCTTATTTATACTGGGATCACCCGAGCTAAACAGCAGTTTGAATTGGTGGCGCAATATAAAGTATTAGTACAGGGTATGAATCGAAGTGTAAGTCGCAGTAGTGGTTTACGAAGCCGGCTATCAAAATGATGAATTTTTTGTTAAAAACTTGTTTTATTTTGTGGTTTGGCTAAGGTTAAAGTGAGCTTGAAAGCTAGCTCGCCCAGTGAGTAGACTTGCCGTCAGTTAACGTGTTAACTGACGGCGTTTTTTATTCCGTTGGTATTAGAACTTTAGTTTATCAATAAGTGTGTTAGGGTCGATTTCAAGTTCATCCATTAACGACCAACGAGTTTGCTTTTGTACACTACCTTTTCCTAAGATCCAGTAATCATAAGTTTTTTCAATACGGCCATTGGTATGCTGTATAGTCAACCACGCATTTACATAACTCAGTAAATCTTGATTACGCTTGGCGACGGCAAATCCAACGGGGTATTTCAAACTCGCCCCTTCCGGTACCACAACACCAAATTCAGGGTAGAACATGCTCCATGCAAAGCCCGCCTCTGCGCTGATCACTAAGGCGTCATATCTTTCTGGGTGCTTAAAATAGCTTTGCAAATTGTTAATACCGGATACTTTTACCTTAGGGTTTTGCTGCGCCAATTGTTTGAGTAACGGAGCATACTCAACGTGAGCTAAATTCAGCTTATCAAGCGTAAGTAGGGCTGACTTGTCAGCAAACTTCTTCAAATCATGATCTTTGGCCAAGAGCGCTAGTTGCAGTTCCAATACCTTGTCACTAAAGCGCACACTTTGTAAGTCGGCAATATTAATTTCAAGGCCGGACATTGCAATGTCGAAATATCCCTTGTTGAGATACTCTGCCAGTTGTGGCTTTTTAAAAGGAATAAACTCGATTTTAACCCCAAGGTCAGATGCGAGCCTATGTGCTAGGCTGACATCAAAACCCACTAACTGGTCTTTTTGATTAAAGTAACTAAATGGCACATTATCGATAAGATATCCGACACGCAGCAGGTTACGTTTTTTAATCACATCGATATTCGTCAAAGACAACTCACCACTTTGGTATGCTTTAGGGACATAGCTAAGCACATGAGCAGGGACGGTATCTGAGATCACCATATTAGCAATGGCCTCATCGGCCGATTTAGTTTGTTTACCGAGGTAATTATTTGCCGTAAAACTCAACAACATAAATGCTGGGAGTAGTGCAGAAAGTAGCGTTAAATAATAAACCGAGCGCACGCGTTTTAGGTGTAATTGTCTACGGTTGATAAAAATACATAAAAATACAAATGCGAAGATATACACCACCGTGGTCGGTGAAACCACCTTTGCGGTGAGTACTGACATTGATAGATATAACTGATAAGTATCAGCCGGGACACGCAAGGTATCGAGCAAATAGGGAATAGCGATATGTACGTTAGCAAAGTAACTTAGCATCGCCGACAAAGACACATTAGGAATTTGTTCGATGCCGATTTGGTTGCCGGTAAGCCATGCTGCAAAAGAGACAAAAATGAGGGTCGTAAGCTTTCCTAAACTCGGGAAGGTATAAGCGATAGGCACTAACACCTCAGCGATGTGATCAGAGCTTTCGTCGCTTTGCTTAATTTTGCGTAAATGATCTTTGATCCCCTCGGTGATCACTGGCAATACAATAAAAACGTTTCCGGTACTAAATGCGGTGATCCATGCATTGCGCATAACCATGATGAGGTCGCGGTATTTAACAGGGGTGAGTGCGGCAACAAGCATAGGGAGTAGTACTAACATCAAATACACGCCGACACATAAAACGACAACCCAGTATACTTGCAATTCAGACAATTCTTCTGCGCTCATGGTGCCAGCGGTGCTTGCAGTCATCGCAAAAATGCCGATAGGGAAGATGGCAATGATCTTCTTGGAAATCACCGACAGACCTTGACCGACGACTTCTAACACATCCAGTAAACGGTTTTTCTTTTGATTGGAAATAAGTGCCATACCTAGCGCAATACAAAATATGACTAAGGCAGGTACATTACCTTCCGCCATAGAAGCAAATGGATTAGCGGGAATATAATGTTTGACGAAGTCTACTTCGGGAGCAGCGGCGACCAGTGCCGGGGAGAAAAAGGTCCCGGCATCATGCGCTGGTAATGTCATAATAAAGCACCAGATCACAGCAAGACCTACCACCCAAATGGAGACCATGACTAGCGCCGCTTTTGCAAGAATACTTTTAACCTGTTCGGGATTAAATTTGCCTAAACCCACGATAAGGCTGACGACAATATAGGGGAGAATGGTGATTTGCATCAGGTTTACAAAACCTGTACCGATAGGTTTTAAAAATGATAACCGTTCACCGAAAACTAAACCAGCAAAAATGCCAAGTATGAGCGCCCAAAGCATCCAGTTAATGTTTTTTAGAAAATTAAGCAATTTAGTCATGTGCTCAGTCGAAAAAAGAGCGGTATTTTAATTAGCTTAGCTTAAAACTTACTGAATGTTTGAGCGATTTGATTACAAATTATCGAGTGTTTACTCAAAGTTCATAATCATCCCCATTTTTGGCACGATAACAGGCTTTTCCTGCTGGTTGTTGCACCCCGTGATAAAAGCTCATCCATAGTTTTTGTAGCTGGGTTTTAGTCTTTTTACCAACCACAGACGCCAGTGGCGTTTCGACGATAATATCTTCGATATGGGCGCTATCAAATTGGCCGAGCATTCCGGTGCGATTGAAGGTAATTTCAATATGTAAGCCATCGTCCTGTTTTAGCAAAACAGCCTCAGGCGTTTCTCGGTGACCGCAAAGCGCGACGAATTGGCTACAATTTTTTAAACCACAATGGGTGCCGTTGGCAAAAAACGCAAGCAGGTGATTGTAGTAAACCACATAGTCTGTCACCTCTATGTGTGAGCCAAACTCTAAAGGACATTGTTCATCAAGATACTGTTTTGCCAGCATTGACTGTTGCGCTTTTGTATCGTCAATTGATTGCTCTGTATGCGGTTGTAATTGCGCTGCCATGATCCACCTCACTTGTTCATGTTGTCATAAATTGGGAAATATATTCAGGTTGTTTCGTGTACATTTTGAGTGTAAGTTAAATATTCAAATAATTTCACAAAAAGAATTTCACAGTGTGAATTTCACAAAAATGGGGTGTGAAATCATGGCAAAAGTTGCAAGCTTAATTAGAAAGTCTCACTTTTTGGGTACTAAAATAAGAAATCTAAGAAAGCGTAACCATCTGACTTTAGAAGATTTATCGGCTCGATGTGTTAAGCAAGATCCAACCAGCGCGCCTTCCGTTTCCTACCTGTCAATGATTGAAAGAGGCCAGCGTACGCCAAGCGAAGCGATGCTCGAAAACTTCTCTAATGTATTTCAAAAACCGATTGAGTGGTTTTTAGACAGTCAACCTGAAGCACCGGAGATAGCGCCAGATAAAGGCAATTTCGGTGGGATAATGGGGATGGCTTTAGAGCCCAACTTTCTATTTGCCAAAGAGATATTACAAATTGCGATCCCAGAAATGCTATCCCAAGCGGGGATCAGTGGTAGGCAGTTTGCGCACCTTTTGATCCGTGCCCACCAAGAACACCATCAAAACCACTTTCCTGATTTAGAGCGAGCAGCCGATGAAGTGGGAGGTAAAAATCTCTATCTCAGCTGTGATGATCTCATGGCAATTTTGATAGCAAAAGGTCGAAAAGTGGAGTGGTTTGAGCAATCATCGCCTGACGGAGAGGGGATGATCACTTCTTATTTCAAAGAGCCAAACATGGTGTTTATAAATCGCGCATTGCACGCACATCCCGCGAGAATGAAATACGATTTAGCCGTTCATATTGGCCATGCCGTGCTTCACAATAGTGAGGGTTTAGAATGTGTACTCACTACTGGAGAAAGTCGTAAAAGTAACGATAACCCCGATCATGATACTCCAAATGCTCAGGATATTTTGAGCGCGTGGCAGGATTTTGAATCGAGCTTCTTTGCAGGGGCCTTATTGTGTCCCCGTACACCATTTCGGCAGTTACTCGAAAGCCGAGGTTACGATGTGCGCGTCCATGAGCAACTTGGTATTTCTGCTTCCGTCGCAATGCGCAGAATGACATCGGTTTCACCTTATCCACATTGGCATTATTTTGATGCTTATCAAGCCGGTAAACTCAAGGCGGTGTATCGGGGCAATGGCATTCCTTTACCTTGGGGCAATATGCGTAGCGTTGCCGATCCGTGTCAGCACTGGGCCGTATTTCGTAAATTTCATGATGATAGCAATAGTGCCAGTGCTCAGCTTTCGATCCTGAACGTCAATGGCAAACCGCGTCTGTATTGCTGTGAGTCAGTAAAAATTGTTGATGTTGCGAATCGTCCAAGGGTGCTGTGCGCGGGTCTTGATCTCAATCCTGCTATTAATGCACAAGGGATTGATGCTGACGCCTTGATTGGAGAGTTACAAAAAGCTTGTATTAGCCATGGTGGCGCGAGCGTGGTGCCCTATCATATGAAAACCCAATTACTCCGTGTCGCCAAGATTTTAAATATCCAGTGGATTGAAAGAGGACTTGAGGGCTCAGTTCGGGTGATTTGTACTCGAGGAAAAAGCTGCCCGAGAAAGCCAGGGTGTTACCTCAATGGCCATGGTTAATAAAGATAATGGTGATATCTAGTTATGCTATTTTTGCCTTGAGATAACATACATATTTAGTTTACACTTTTCATGTTCATAAGGTGGGTACTAAAATTATTTACTCTATGACAGGTTATTTTGATTAAGATATTTTTGCAGTTTCTGTGTGACATATGAATTATTTGAGGGGAAGCAGTGCTGTTATAGACAAGGTGTCATCTTCTCAACATAGACTGCTTAATTAATCAAATGGGTATTTAACAAAACTTATAAAGGGAGTATTTAATGTTTAACCGAAAAAACGCTTACTTATCAATTTCTTGCTTGTTATTTTCCATGTCAGCATCTGCTGAAATTATAACAGTACACTTTGATGCAAAAGTTAACTTTGTACAAACTCGTCAGGGAGCTGAAAGTCCGCTGATACAAGCTGGAGAAAAGTTAAACTTCACGATTGCATACGATACTGAAGCAGAATTAGTGAATAATTACTATGTCGATAGTAATCCTAACAGTTACTTTTCTGCCAGCTTTGAAAGTGGGCTAACAGCTTCAAATAAAAACCTTGGTGGCACAGTATATAATATAGAGTCAACCAAAATGGAGTTCCCTGAGTATAACGAATTTCACTACAATACGAATTTTTCTCCAAAAAATACAGTGACAAATAACGGTGAAAACATCAGTTTTTACCTGCAATTTAAGCAAATCACTGACGTACTTCGTGATGTAAACCTAATATCAGATTGGAATGTGGCACCAAATCATTTCGCTTGGACTGAAGCTTTAGTCCAGTACAATGGTGCTTTTATCTACGCAGATATTACTAACTTTACTGTTGGAAACACAAAGTCAGTTATAACCAGCGTTGTAGCGGGTAACCAGCAACTAGCAACAAAAGGTGGTACAGTAAACTACGCTTACTCTGTAGCTAACAAAGAAGAGACAGAAGTCACTGTTGAAGCATGGGAATATATCACCATGCCAGATGGTACAGCCTATAATTTAGGTGAGACATCAGAAATCAAGCTGGCGTCTAAAGAAGAGTATGTTCAAACCGGTCGTTACTTCACAATTCCTGCCTATTGGCCTGCCGGTCAGTATACGTACAATTTCCAATCTCTGCTCATCGGTGGCAATGGCGAGAAAGGGGAAATGTCGAAGAGCTCTTTTACATTTATTAAGAAATAATAATACATTGCCTTAATAGTCGCTCAATTGAGTGAACTAGAACACTTAATTAAAAAGGTAGACAGTAAGAGTACGTACTTTTGCACGCTTTTTATAATTTAACCTGAGCTGGGGCGCATTATTTATCCACAGCTTAGGTTAATTACGAAACTTAATATTAGATTTTGTTTCTGATCAGATCTCTCACAAGTAACCTCGCAGGGTGGATTGCCTGATGTACTCGTTCGCTTAAAGGTCTTGCTTCGCCAAGTAGAGTTGCAACTAAGTGCTCAGTAGCAAGTGGAGCGCTGCACAGTCCTCGTGCGCCAAAACCGGTCACAATATGAATTCCTTGATAGGGTAGTGCAGGCCTCCCAAAGCCGTAGTGTTTTCCCTTCCTTAAATTAGCAAACGCTGAGCAAAATTCATCGTTATGCTGGACTTGACCAAGCATAGGCAAATGATCGTTAAAACAGCAACGTACTGCGGCTTTTGCTGAGGTGATCTCGCCAAGACTCGCGGCTAACTCCGTGTCTTTGTAAAAGCGTTCAAGCTGGGCACGGTTAGCTGCATCATCTTCAGCTTTTATCTCTCGGCTTTTGCTGTTTTTTTCAAATGTCGCGCCCATACAATGTTGCCCATCCATTTCAGGAGTAAAGTACCCTTTATGGCAAAGTACGGTATTGAGTTTTTGTGATTCTTCTCCAGCATCAACATGAGAGACCTGACCGCGGACGCCGTGTAAAGGAACATGTTTGGTTTGCTCGAATCGGTCAGAGTGCTCACCGCCACAGACAAATACATCTGAAAACGGCCCAAAGGTATTATCTTCACTGTGTAACAGCCAGCCGCTCTCCGCTTTTTCAAGTTTTTGTATATCAGTATTAAAATAAGTCGAAATCGTTTTTAATGCGTGGGCTGCATCAAACACAGCGTGCGTTACCTCTGCTGGGTTTAGCCAACCGGCCTCTGGAATATAGAGTCCACCGTAGGGCAGCATGGTATTTGCGATAGCTGAAGCCTGCTTGGCGTCGACGGCATGAATTAAATCATGTGACCAAGTTGCCTTTTCGGCTAGGTTTTGATGTTGCGCTCGTTTGGCCTCACTAACGGATTGCAAGAGTACGCCACACCAATCATGTGCGAAGTGATATCCTGTATTTGCAATGTGCTGATAGAGGCGCTTTGCATATAAAAAGCTGTGGGCGTATAGCTCGCTCGATGGCGTGTGATCTGCTTGCAGGTTTGGATATAGCGCGCCTTGACGATTGTGAGAAGCGCCTTTGGCTAACGTGTCGTCTTGGCAAAAAAGTGTTGCACTAAGATCACGTTTACTAAGGTGATACAACAAACAACTTGAGGCAATACCACCGCCAATAATAGCGATACTCTCTAGCTTACGCGGTGTGGTGCTGTAATACGCTGGAGTATTGGAGTTTTTATTGGCACGGCTCAGCGTTCCAACCACCATTTCGCGTTTGCGGCCAAACCCTTTGACTTTTTTGCACGCAAAGCCGGCGTCTTGTAGTCCTCTGCGGACAAAACCCGCTGCGGTAAATGTTGCCAAAGTAGCGCTATCTCGGCTCATATTGGCCATGGCATCAAATAAGCTTTGTTGCCACATTTCTGGGTTTTTACTCGGAGCAAAGCCATCTAAAAACCACGCATCGACAAATCCGGCTTGTTCGAAACTTAGTTGTGGTAAATTATCGTGAATATCACCAAACCATAAATCTAAGGTCACTTGACCATTGTCAAACTCTAGGCGATGGCATCCTTCAAGGGCCATCGGGTATTGTTGGCAAAGTTTTTTGGCGAGCGGGGCAAGCGTAGGCCAAGCTTGTAGCGCTTTAACTAAATCATCAATATGGATTGGATATTTCTCAAATGAGACAAAGTGAAGTTGGTTAACGCATGCGTCTTTGCTACGCTGGTTGAAGTGATACCAAGCGTTGAGAAAGTTTAATCCAGTACCAAAACCAGTTTCTGCGATGACAAATCGGTCTTTGCCATGATTTTGTAACCGCTCGTCGATATGGTTCTGAGTATAAAAGACGTAATGTGACTCAGCTAATCCATCATCGTTGGAAAAATAGACATCGTCAAAACTATCGGCAACAGGGGTACCAGCATCGTTGAAGTGTATTTGAGCGTTTTTTATCATGAAAGACTCTATGTTCGACTATTTGGGAACTATTTTACTGTCTTTCGACTCAATAGTCTGGTTGCATTTTTAGTTATTTAGGTTCAGAGTACATGTGTACGCTGGAAAGCTGACCACTTGGCGCTAAAATTCAGCGTATACTACGCATAATTTGTAATATCGAAGGGAATAAACCCATGAGAAGAGCCGTTATTACGGGGATCGGTGTTGTTTCGAGCATCGGCAACAACAAGCAAGAAGTTTTAGAGTCATTAAAAGCAGGTAAGAGCGGTATTGCTTTTAACCAAGAATTTGCAGACTACAACCTACGTAGCCAAGTGTCTGGTAAAATAGATATCGACGTAAAATCTCTCGTTGACCGTAAGGCACATCGCTTTATGGGGGACGCGGCAGCGTTTTCTTATATCTCGATGGCGCAAGCAATTGAAGATTCAGGGCTATCAGAAGAGCAAGTATCAAACGAACGCACAGGCCTTATCGTAGGTTCTGGTGGTGGTTCGTCTAAGTACCAAGTTGAAGCCGCTGATATTCTGCGCGAAAAAGGCGTAAAGCGTGTAGGGCCTTATATGGTTCCACGTACCATGGCAAGCACGACTTCTGCGTGTTTGGCAACACCATTTAAAATTAAAGGTGTGAACTACTCAATCAGCTCTGCATGTGCAACATCAGCACACTGTATTGGCAATGCTGTTGAACAGATTCAACTAGGCAAACAAGATGTTATCTTTGCTGGTGGTGGTGAAGAGCTACACTGGACATTGGCGATGGAATTCGATGCCATGGGTGCGTTGTCAACCAAGTACAATGAAACGCCTGAGCGCGCATCACGTACGTACGATGCAAATCGTGATGGTTTCGTCATCTCTGGCGGTGGCGGTATTGTGGTAGTTGAAGAGCTAGAACACGCACTTGCTCGCGGCGCGCACATTTATGCTGAAATCGTTGGCTATGGTGCGACATCAGATGGTTACGACATGGTAGCACCATCAGGTGAAGGCGCTGTGCGTTGTATGAAGCAAGCGATGCAAGGTCTTGATGTACCGATTGACTACCTAAACACGCACGGTACTTCAACACCAGTTGGTGACGTGAAAGAGTTAGGCGCTATTCAAGAATTGTTTGGCGATAATTCCCCAGCTATTAGTGCAACTAAAGCAATGACAGGCCACGCACTCGGTGCGGCTGGCGTGCATGAAGCGATTTACTCTTTGCTGATGCTAGATAATGACTTTATCGCACCATCAATTAACATTGATGAATTGGACGAGCAAGCACAAGGTTTAGACATTGTAACCGAGCGCCGTGATGGACCGCTTAATACGGTGATGTCAAACAGCTTTGGCTTTGGTGGTACTAACGCAACACTTGTGATGAAAAAGTACAAAGGTTAAGCGCTTTACACTTAACTTGATATCAAACACAAAAAAGCAGGCTAAGCCTGCTTTTTTCGTTCTGTTCGTATATTAAAATAAATTAACGTACATTGTGTTTCATCAAACGTTCTTTATCACGTGACCAATCACGGTCTTTAATATCAGCACGTTTATCGTGTTGCTTTTTACCCTTCGCAAGATAGAACTCGAGTTTTACCCAGCACTTTTTCCAGTACATTGCTGTGGCTATCAGAGAATAACCATCACGCTCGGTTGCACCGATAAGACGTGAGATTTCACGTTTATTTAGTAACAGTTTACGATAACGAAGCGGATCACATATCACATGTGTAGAAGCACTATTTAACGGTTGAATTTGACTGGCCAACAAATAGGCTTCGCCGTTTTTGATATGGATGTAAGTATCTGAGATATTGACTTTACCGGCGCGGATACTTTTTACTTCCCAGCCTTGTAATTCGATACCTGCTTCGAACTTTTCATGTAGTGAATACTCATGACGCGCTTTTTTATTTAGCGCTATGGTATTGCTATTTGATTTACTTGAATTTTTCTTTGCCATAATGGCTTAGTCTACCTATAAATCCTGTTTTAAGACAGCGCTTTTTCATTAATGTGACGTATTTTTACTTAGTCAGTGGCTGCAAACAAGATAAATCTGCAAAACCTTGGTAAAATCCTTGTATTAAGATTTGGAGTGTCTATGCCACAGATAGAAAAAAGTGCTTTGGTGATGTATAGCACCAAGGAAATGTTTGAATTGGTCAATGATGTTGACGCTTATCCCGCATTTTTACCGCATTGCTCAGATGCAAAAGTTATCAGCAATGATGAACAAGGGATGACCGCGAGTCTAGAAATTTCGAAAGCCGGCCTAAAAAAGTGGTTTACCACAAAAAATGAATTTGATGGCAACCGAGTAAAAATGTGTTTAGTTGATGGGCCATTTAAGTCTTTAAACGGCTACTGGGAGTTTACCGCGCTTGATGAACAGGCTTGTAAGGTGAGTTTAAAGTTAGAGTTTGAATTTGCGAGCAAATTAATTGAGATGGCGTTTGGCAAGCTATTCAATGAAGTGGCCAAGAATATGGTATCTGCGTTTACCCAGCGAGCCAAAATTGTTTACGGAGCGAGATGATGATAAAGGTTGAAGTGGTATTTGCATTGCCTGACAGCGCGACGTCATTGTCGGTTGATGTGCCTGAGGGGACGTCAGCTGAGCAAGCGGTACTACAGTCAGGGATATTAGAAAGATGTCCAGAGATAGATGCGAATGACTTGACGCTTGGAATTTGGAATCGCACAGTAAAATCTCAACAAGTAGTGGGTGACGGTGACAGAATAGAGATCTATCGTCCGCTCATCGCAGACCCAAAAGAGGCGCGCAGACGCCGTGCGGAAAAAGCAAAAGAAGAGGGCCGTGCAAGCAAAGTTACCGGTGGGCGACCTGTCTCTTTAGGAGATAAGGAATAATTAAAAAAGGGGAAATACCTTTCCCCTTTGACTACGAAATAATGTGTGTCCCTTGACTCTATGAGTCTAAAGGGGTGTTAAATTCTTCCGGCTCTTCGAAGTCGCCGCTCACGCGAACTAGTTTGTCATTCTCAAAATAAACGCTAAACGACTTTCTGACCTCTGAGTCTCTATCAATATTAAATACGTACTGGTAATGCCAGATATTGTTGTTAAAAGTATCTTTAGCAAGCGGTGTACCTAGCACATATAGCACTTGCTCTCTGGTCATTTGCACGCGAAGTTTATCTACATCTGACTGCTCTAAGAAATTACCTTGTGGCACGTTGATGCGATAAATCCAGCTTGAACAGCCAGACATAAATACCGTCATAACTACAGCACTGAGCCAAACAGAAAGGGTTTTATTAGACAGCATGAAATTGTGTATCCTTATTATCAGTTATTTGCATGATACCGATTGCACAGAGAAGGTAAAGTCTCTTAGCGGAATTGGACTGCACTAAGTGTAAAAAGTTCGCAGATAAGTTGCAAGAGCTGCCATGTGTGGTAGAAGTCATTGATAAGATTTTTAGGAGAGCCTGTTAGTGCTAGGAAAAATGTTACTTAACGAGCCCAATAAAACGGATCACCAAGCTATTTGGAGCTTATATATCCTAGAAACGCGCTTTGGTCATTGGTACACAGGAATAACAACCAATGTAGAGCGGCGCATAGAGCAGCATCAGGCTGGGAAGGGGGCAAAAAATTTAAAAGGTAAAGGGCCCTTAACGTTAAAATTTCAATGTGCTGCAGGTACTAAATCTCAAGCTGCAAAACTTGAGTGGCATGTTAAGCAGCTGACAAAAGCACAAAAAATTCAGCTGGTAGAGTCAAAAGGTGAACGAGTTAATGACAAAATAAAGTCATTGATGAGGTTAACCCCTGCCTGATACTTATTTAGATCCATATTCTCTAGTGTATCCCTGGTGGTGTGATGATGTTTATCTTCACCCATACCAAAATAAATATAGGGGATCCCTTGGCGATAAAAGGCGTAGTGATCGCTTGCTTTGTGCCAATCAACTCTTGGGTTATTTATATAACGCTCAATTTGTCGTTGTGACGATACTATGGTCAATTTTACTGAAGATTGCGCCTTGTTCTGGAGCTCAGATTTATATTCCTTGAAACCCGGTGAAAACAATGCAAATAAACGGTTGTTGTTATTTATTCCTAACATATCAAGGTTGATATTGAGCTCAACTTCTCGTTTAAGGTGCTTGGCATAATGTTTCGCTCCATGTAAGCCGCGCTCTTCTGCATCGGTTGCGACAAACAATATATCGCGAGCGCGATTTGTTTGACTAAGTTGCCTCGCAATGTGCAACATTGCAGCGGTGCCAGATGCATTATCATTGGCACCTGGATAATGTCTTTGTCCTGTGGTTCCTAAATGGTCGTAATGCGCGCTGATAACGATGGCCTTATCACATCGAGGTTGAGTGCAAGGTAAAATCGCCGTGACGTTGTGACCTGCGTCCTTACTAAAAATACCTGCTCTAAAGGTAAAGTGCTGATAGATCGGGTTTCCACCTAATTGCTCAAAAGCAGCAAAAATATATTGGGCACTGATGTTAGGCGATTGAGCACCACTTTTACGGCCTTGGTGACGAGCACTTGTGAGAGCTTGTAAATCTTGCACCAATATATTATCAACATTAGCAATACTTTGATGTCGCGACTGAGCCAATACATTCGTGGTACATATCGCGGCCAGCATCATGCCGATTAGCTTGAAAGAACATTTCTTCATTATTATTGTTATCTCTCATCGTTGTCTGTTAAATTCAATTGGTTGCTTGCAACTCCTCTCAATAAGGCCAGTTTGCCTTCGTAGCGCGCTTTGTCGTGTTCGAAGACAGAAGCTTTGTATGCCTTGTTGAGGTAATACTCCGCTTTTTTTCTATCGCCTTGCTCATAGGCAACTTTTGCCAGCCCAAAGTAGCTACCATGAACGTTGCGATCAAGTTGATAAGCTTTTTGATAAAAATGCTTAGCGCGATTTAACTCTCCTTGTTTAAAGGCTTCGTTCCCTAATACCAACATGTAATAAGGGTTGCTTTTTCTCAAATTATGGATATTTGCTTCAATAATGCCAGCTTCATGATCTCGTTCCGTCAGGTGGTAGAGTTTAGCAAGGTTACTTAGTGCATTTCGATTATCGTGGTTAATGGCAATGGCCTGATTATAGGCTCGCTCGGCGAGGTCGTACTGGTTTGTTATACGGTATAAAATACCGAGGTTCCCCCAGGCGCCGTCATGATAGGGATCACTTTCTACGGCTGCCTTGTAGTAGCTATATGCCATATCTAAGTTACCACTAATCATTTCCATTGCTCCTTTGTTGTTATAGAACATAGATAAGATAGTATTTGTACTAATTGGTGAAGTACTAAAGTGTTGAGAGCGGCTATTAGGATCAAAATCAACAGTGACCGCAGTTGGTTTAACATATAAAGTTTTAACTGAGTCCTGTGTGTTATCTACTTCAAAAATTTTGATGTTGACGTGGCCTGTTAGCAGGCTATAGCCTTGGCTCTCATCCCAATATTCAGGTATGTGTACTTGTTGAAATTGGCTGCGTAAGCCTAGCTGCTTAGCAATAGCGTGAGTTAGTATAGACAAGGACAAGCAGTTCGCGTTCATATTATTAAATGCTTGATTTGCAGTTAAATTTGCACCTGAAAGGTAAGAAAGTGAATCATCTCCACTACTTACCAAAAATCTCATCAGCATTTTAGCACGTTTAAGGCCTATCTCTCCGTTGTGAAAGTATTGTTCTAATTTAATGCGAATTTGGTTATTGAGTTGAAAGACGTCAGAATACGACTCAACTTTGTGAACAGTAAATTGGTGATTTGCATTAAGAATTGATCTATCAATCGTCGCTTTGGGAGTGCTATTACAAGCACTAAGTAAAATAATGCTAAGCACAATAATAGAGAACTGAATTACTATCTTCATACAACCTCCAGATTGGGCATTCGGCTGACTTTTAGTTATGGCTTAATTGCTTACCTTTGACCCTTACTATTATTGAATTTAGACCATAATTGCAAAATTTGCGCGGTGTGATTGTTACACCATGTAACAAAGAGACAATTTGAAAGGGTAAGCCTACAAGGAAACATGCAAGCTTACTTTAGAGTTGAGCAGAGGTTAAAAGCTCGCGACGAGATCATCAAGCGCTTTTGCTGATGCAGCAAGACGCTGAATTGCTTGTTCCGTGTCAAGTTGCTCGTTCATCACGGCATCGCTAATTTCGCTAATTTGCTCGATGTTGCGGCCGACGTCCGCAACGACATTACTTTGCTCTTCTGTCGCTGTTGCGATAAGCGCGGTCATGTCATTTATTTGATTTGCGGTTTCCGAGATTTCCAACATTAACTCCACTGACGATTGCATCGTTTGAACACTTTGCTCTGCTTGTTCACTGGATTGTTGGATTTGGTTTACGACAGCGCCAGACACCTGAGTTAATTCAGATATCGTTGCTTGGATCTCGTCGGTAGATTGTGATGTACGACTCGCAAGTGCTCTCACCTCATCTGCAACAACGGCAAACCCACGACCGTGCTCACCCGCTCGCGCAGACTCAATCGCTGCATTGAGTGCAAGCAAGTTGGTTTGTTCAGATATGCCTCTGATCACATCAACGATATTGGCAATTGACTGGGTTTTATCGGCCAACGTAGCGACTTGACCTGCCATATTTTCGATGTCACCTGCAAGCAAGTGAAGTGTTTCTTGGCTTTCTTGCACACCTTGACGGCTGCGCTTGGTTGACGCTTTACTTTCTTCTGTCAATTTTGCCGTGTTGGTCGCGCTGCTCGCTATCTCTTGTACTGTCGCACCCATTTCATTGATTGCCGCGGCAACAGACATGGTTTGAGACTTTTGTTCATCCAGAGACTGAGAGTTTTGCTGGCTCTGTTTAAACACGGCTTCGCTCGTCACGCGAATTGAACGGCTCTCTTCCGCAACCATGTGGATAGCTTCTTCGATCTTAGCCATAAACTGGTTGAAGCCGCCAGCCAAAGCATGAAGTTCAGGTTGTGCTGAGTCTGGTAAACGATAATTGAGTTTTGCGTCGCCGCTACCAAGCTGTTCAAATAAATCTGCCATCTTTTTAAGTGGCGCGCTTAAGTTCTTAGCCAGTAGCATACTAAAAAAGCTCGCCACTAGCGCAATCACTATCGAAAAACCAATGATTTGCCACTGCAAAGAAGTGATCCCACTATTGATTTCACTGGTTGGCACTTGGGCAATAACAAGCAAATCTGTGTTTGGAATTGGGCTCGCTGCAACTAAATTAGTTTCGCCATCTACTTCCAACTCTTTAACGATAAATCCACGTGTGGAGGTAAAATCGCGACTGTGCTGGCCGTAAAAATCTTCAATTGAGGACTTTGCAACTTTGCTTGCATCTGGGTGCAATTGCACGGTACCTTGCCTGTTAATGACGAAAACAAAGCCACTTTGCTCGATTTTCATATTAGCAAGCATCGCCTGCATATCATCAATACTTTTCGCAAGTCCAGCTAAACCAAGACCGCTTAGTTGTTGATGGTTTACAAACATTTTTACATCGCCCGGCGCTTCTTGATAGATACTAATAGAGTATGGCGAGCCACTAGTGGTAAAGCCGAAAAACCAACCATCTTGCTCTCTATTTAGTACTCGCAGAAAGCCGTTTTGATTCCAATATTGATTGGTTTCGCGGTTAGCCCAAGAAGCCGTAACTAAGTCATACTGCGCCGCAATACGCTTGAGTTCGTTGACAAGAAGTTTTTCGTCCAAAGTATTTTGCTTGGCACTTTGGGTGATTAATAAATTGCTTGAAAGCTGCTCGGCTGCATTTTTCAACGTGTCTATCTGCTTGCTTAATGATTTATTGATACTTTCTATCTTGCTTGGCAATTCAGATTGCATCATGCGTTCATTAATGAGCGTTTTGGCGCTGTAAAGCGAGGTAAACCCGATTAAACAAGCGACAGCAATCGCAATGAGACTACCCAAAAGGGTAATTCTTTGAGTAATTGTTAAACCTGTGTTTTGCATTCGATTTGTGTGTGTAATCCCGTGGAACCGATTATTCTAGCATAGTAAATAACCAGCTCGGAACAAGTAACAATCCAAGTCACAAAAAAATAATTTTGGTTTATAAAATAAAGTTAATCTCAGTATTTAGTGTTAACTGTATTTGAGTTAAATGGGTGGTTATGTTGAGAAATAGAGATAAAAGGCCACAATCTCAGGGTGGAAAGTGGCCTTGGTTACTAACAAGCGAACTAGTTTGCTATATTATTGACGCAAATTTATTTCTACTTACTAAACAATCTTTTTCATATCTGACATGTAACCGCGAAGGATTTCACCTATTTTTTCTACCGGATGGTTACGGATCGCACGGTTTACAGCGATGAGCTTTTGGTTGTCAGCATAATTGTCACTGTCTAACAAGCCTTCACCAATCTCACGTTTTGTGATTGATTCCATAAATGGCTTCAATAGTGGTAGACATGCGTGATTATACAGGTAGCAACCATATTCTGCGGTGTCTGAAATAGTACGGTTCATCTCGAACAGCTTTTTGCGCGCAATGGTGTTCGCGATTAGCGGCGTTTCGTGTAGTGATTCGTAGTAAGCAGATTCATCAATAATGCCAGCTGCTGTCATGGTTTCGAACGCCAGCTCAACACCGGCTTTAACCATAGCAACCATTAGAATACCTTGGTCGAAGAAAGTCTGCTCTGAAATTTCAGCATCCGTATTCGCTTGCTTTTCAAACGCGGTTTGTGCGGTTTCTGCACGCCATGTAAGCAATTTATTGTCGTTTTCAGTCCAATCAGCCATCATACCTTCTGAAAACTCACCACTGATGATGTCGTCCATATGCTTGTTATAAAGCGGGCGCATAATGTCTTTTAGTTGCTCGCTCAGTTCAAATGCGCGTAACTTAGCGGGGTTAGACAGTCTGTCCATCATATTGGTGATACCACCGTGTTTTAGCGCTTCAGTGATGATCTCCCAGCCATACTGTACGAGTTTTGATGCATATCCAGGTTCAATGCCTTCTTCTACCATTTTGTCAAAGCATAGAAGTGAGCCAGTTTGCAACATACCACATAGGATGGTTTGCTCACCCATTAGATCTGATTTTACCTCAGCAATAAATGATGACTGCAATACGCCAGCACGATGACCACCGGTTCCCGCCGCATATGCTTTAGCTTGCGCGAGACCTTTACCCTCAGGGTCGTTTTCAGGGTGAACTGCAATCAGCGTAGGTACACCAAAGCCGCGCTTGTACTCTTCACGTACTTCTGTGCCAGGACATTTTGGTGCAACCATGATTACGGTGATGTCTTCACGCACTTGCATACCTTCTTCGACGATATTAAAGCCGTGAGAATAAGCAAGTGTTGCGCCTTTTTTCATTAACGGCATTACTGCGTTTACAACTGAAGTATGTTGTTTGTCAGGCGTTAAGTTTAGGACCAAATCCGCTTCAGGAATGAGTTCTTCATAAGTGCCAACAATAAAGCCGTTTTCAGATGCATTAAGAAACGACTGACGTTTTTCTTCAATTGCTGAAGGACGTAGTGCGTAACTGACGTTCAAGCCAGAATCTCTTAAGTTTAGACCTTGGTTCAAGCCTTGTGCACCGCAACCAACAATGACCAGTTTTTTACCAATCAGAACGTCGACACCTTGTTCGAATTCTTTTGGATCCATGAATTCACATTGAGAAAGCTGAGCTAATTGCTCACGTA
This sequence comes from Pseudoalteromonas sp. XMcav11-Q, assembly GCF_040104525.1. Taxonomy (NCBI): domain Bacteria; kingdom Pseudomonadati; phylum Pseudomonadota; class Gammaproteobacteria; order Alteromonadales; family Pseudoalteromonadaceae; genus Pseudoalteromonas; species Pseudoalteromonas sp. XMcav11-Q. The sequence goes on along the minus strand of NZ_JBECOX010000001.1, from coordinate 225,742 downwards.
AAGATAAAGTATTAAAGTAATTCGACATGATATTTCCTGATTCTGTAGAAATAGATTGAAGTCAGAGTAGGGCGAACTTTTGATTGCGTAAAATGATATATTTGAACTATAGTGTTTCAAAAGGTGAAATACTATGAATCACAAACAACTTAAATATTTTTTGGCACTTGCAGATACGCTGCACTTTTCCCGAGCGAGTGAGCGCTGTTTTGTAAGTCCTCCGACATTAAGTCGTCAAATCAAACAGTTAGAAGAGGAAGTTGGCGCGCCTTTATTCCTACGAGATAATCGCACCGTTGAGCTGACTCAGCAAGGCAAAGCGTTTGTTCATTACGCGCAAGCGACGTTGGCAAGCTGGCGGCAGTTTAAGAGCGAATGTGTTGACGATGATAAGCCTTTGACCGGTGAGTTGAGTTTATTTTGTTCAGTGACCGCGACTTACAGTTTTATTTATGATCTTTTTTCCAAGTTTCGCCACCTATACCCGCAAGTAGAGTTAAATCTTATTACTGGTGATCCCGCGCATTCAATAGCAGAAGTGGCTAGTGGTAAGGAAGATGTTGCGGTCGCGGTGAAGCCAAAACATCTACCGAACGGTATAGAGTATTTGCCAATAGGCCGTTCGAGATTGGTGTTCATTGGTCCAACGATGGACTGTCCGCTTAAGTCTATTATTGATGAATACAGTCATAGTGAAATGCCGTGGCAGAGGCTGTCTTTTATTATGCCAGAGCAAGGTGTGTTAAAAGATCGAATCGATAACTTTTGCAAAAAACACAATTTTGTTCCTAAAGTCTATGCGCATGTTTCGGGCCATGAAGCTATGGTTGCGCTTGCGAGTTTAGGGTTTGGTATTGCGTGTGTCCCCGAGATAGTAATTAGTCAAAGTCCATTTAAGAATCAAGTTCAGCTTTTGCAGCTTAGATCGGACGAGATTGAAATTGGACTTGTAACTAAGAATAAACGGTTATATGACCCAGTTGTTAAAGCACTTTGGGATACGGCAAAAGGATTATTTACGCTGTAAAGCATCCATTCAGGTTGCGTGACTACACTGTGTTCATCCATGTTGAATGAATGAGGTGCGTCCGTGTCCACTATCTTGGTTGCACAAAGCAATAACAATATATTGACATCACAACAAAAAATGCTTGAAGAGCAAGGCTACACTGTTGAGTTGTTGAGGGAATTAGGTCAATTGAACGGTTTTTCAGGGAAATCCATTAACGGTATCGTGCTTGATCAAGCTATCGCATCCGTACCAACCTGCGATTCAATCAGCCAATTTAGACAAAGATTCAAAGCTCCCGTGATCGTCAGTCTTGACAGCGATGACGAGGATGTTCACAGCCTGTTTTTAGAGCTCGGTGCTGACGAAGTTATTTCCAAAGATGCAAAGCCTAGACTATGGCGAGCTCGACTCGATGCAGTGTTAAGAAGGCAAGCTGCAAACTCGCAGTTTGACGATGAGCCTGAACAATTAACCTTTGGGCAGCTGCATATCGACAAAAACACCAGGCGCGTGAGTTATGGGCAGGAGCGCATTGACCTCACAACCCATGAGTTTGAGTTGCTGTGGTTACTTGCGAGCAATGGCGGCAAAGTAGTGAAACGTGACTTTGTATACGAGCAGATCCTTGGCAAATATTATCGCCCAGACACTCGGACAATAGACGTTCGCATCTCTCGCTTGCGTAAAAAGCTACACGATAATCCGAGTCGTCCAGAGAAGATCAAAACGATTTGGCGTCAAGGTTACCTATTTGTTACCGATGTTTGGAACTAAAAAGTAACAATTTGATTTAACACAAAGATACTTCGAATTTTTCGAATGCTCAATTCGGAGAAATCTGTGAAACAGGTTTCTGACACAAAGGGATAATGCCAGCTATATGGTGTTATCCCTTTGTTTTATATGGAGTATCTTTACTCCTTTTAACAAGTGATAGCGCTGGAGTAGTTAGCTGTTACGTAGCATTTTTAAAAAAATTGTTATTTATACAATGCAAATAATATTGATTGCTATTTAGGTGTGTGTATACTTTACGCCTAGTTATGAAAATATAAACATAATTAGTCTCAAAGGAACAATTCAATGGCACTTAAAAAGTCTCTGTTAACGACTGCTATTCTCGCTGCAACTTTAGGCCTCACCGCATGTGGTGGCTCTAGCAGCAACTCAAATGACAACGATGATAACAACACAACACCACCTCCAGCCACCAATGCTGCACCTACTATTACCGTAGACAGTGCATCAGTATCTGAGGATACGCTTGGTGCTGCGGTTGCAAATATCTCTTTTTCTGACGATAGCGATGAAGTAAGTGCATTGACACTAACCATCTCTGACAACCGTTTTGAAATTGTTGACGGTGCGGTTAAGCTCAAAGCTGCAAACGCACTAAACTTCGAACAGGTTGAAGGCGGTAAAGTATCGGTAACTATCACGGCAACTGACAGCAAAGGCGAGAAAACAGAAGTTGAAGCTGAAATTGCTGTTCAACAAATTGCTGAAGAAAACAAAGCGGGTGTAAACCGCTATGCCTTTAATAACACACAAGGTGAATCTTCAGTTTCTTATTCTGGCCAAATCGCACGTCACGCAGCTATGGTTCATATTAAGAGCCTAATGGGTAAGCTTAATAATGAAACTGTGGGTAATGCGGCGGAGCAAAAAACAGCTGAAGCGGCAATCACTGAGATTAAAACCTTCTTGATGCCGACAGACACAGTGGTCTTGGATGAAACCCTTGATTTCGCTGTTGCCGCAAACGCTGCACAAACCACATTAGGACAAATTTCAAGTTCACTGAAAAACGTTGCTGGCGAAGGTGGTAAAATTGCGGGACGTGATACCTCTAATATGCATAAAGCATGGGAAGAGGATGGGGTCATGGCTGGTTGGGTTAACTTTGGTACACAGCCAAAAACACCTGAAGGTTTAGCCCTACACTATTTAGACCTGCTACAAGCGCAACTTCAGCAGTTTGAAAATGGCTCAACAATCAAAGCAGAGCATAATGGCACAGCTATCACGCTGAACAAACTATATGTAACACCGGAAGGCCTTGATCTTGCCCAGCTAATGCAAAAACATTTAAACGGTGCAGTGTCGCTTTCTCAAGGTGCGGACGATTATCTAGATGATTTACTCATTGGTGAAAAGTCAGCTGATAACGCGACATTAGCGGATGGCAAAAGCTACACGGAACTTGAACACAAGTTTGATGAAGGCTATGGCTATTTCGGTGCTGCTGTTGATTATCTAGACTATACAGATGATGAACTTTCAGCTAAAGGTGGCCGTGAAGCGTATGCAAGTGGTTATCATGATTTGGATAATAACGGCAAAATCGATCTACTATCTGAATTTAACTTTGGTAACTCAACAAATGCAGCAAAGCGTGACCGTGGTACTAAATCTAACGCTAACCCAACGGACTTCAGCGCTGAAGCACAATTAGCGTTTATTGAAGCACGTAAACTTATCAACGCTAATGTTGGTACTAATGTTGCGCAGTGGTCAGATGAGGACAAAGCACGCTTAGAAACATTGCGTAATCAAGCGTTGCTAGCATGGGAAAAGTCTATCGCTGCAACCGTTGTGCATTATATCAATGATACAATCTCACATGATGACGGCGATTTAGACGATATTGCATCAGGTGATTTTGATGCCGATCAATTCTATGCGGTAGCAAAACACTGGTCAGAAATGAAAGGTTTCGCGTTAAACTTCCAGTTTAATCCGTTTTCTCCTGTCTCAGATACTGCTTTTGCTGAAATCCATAACCTGATGGGTGACAAGCCTGAATTCGCGGCAGATAAAGTGGAAGCTTATAAGACTGCTTTATTGGAAGCGCGAGAAATCATTGCCAATGCATATGGTTTCGATGCTGAGAATGTTGCCAACTGGTAATCTAAATTTTCGTTTATAACGTTAAAAGGTTAGCCGTTAATTCTGCTAACCTTTTGTTGTATATAGATAATAGAGAATGCAAATGAGAGTATCTAAACGTTTAAGTGCTGCTGCCGTCGCTGTGGCTTTGGTATTGTCTGGTTGTGGTGAAAGTACTTCAAGCAGCCAAGGATCTGGAGTGAAAGATAATAACTCTGGAACGGATAACCCAACTCTACCCACGCAATTTGATGAAGCGGCCTTGGTAAGTAACCTTGTGAATAATGTGCTTACCCCTGCAATTGAGCAATTCAATGAACTCGCGGTAACACAGCAACTTGAAGTTGCGAGTTATTGTAGCGCTGAAAAAGTACAGGCTGAAAATACCGCCGCGTTAAAGCAAAATGCTCAACAAAGTTGGCGCAACGCTATGATTGGGTGGCAGTATGTTGAATTGATGCAAATGGGTCCACTTACTGCCAATAGTAAAGAGCTTAAAAACAACATTTATGTTTGGCCCGCTACAGGCTCTTTATGTGATATCGACTTGGATGTAGTGTATTTTGAAGATGGCGTTATTAATGGCAATGCTAGCAATCCTTATAATATCTCTGAGCGTACTGCAAACCGTAAAGGCTTAACTGCCTTAGAGCACCTTCTATTCAATGCCAATCTTGACCACAACTGCTCGTCAGTGAATGATGCGTTGGCACCATGGAATAGCCGTTCAACTCAGGAAAGAGCGGTCGCGCGTTGTGAGTTTGCGATGGAAGTGGCTAAAGACATTGAAGCACAGAGCAATATACTCTTGTCTCAATGGACTGGAGAAAATGGCTACGCAGCTAAACTCGTTAATGCAGGACAACCAGGCTCTCCGTTTGACACGCCCCACTTAGCGCTTAATGAAATATCAAAGGCGTTATTTTACATGACCGAAGAGTTAAAAGACGGCAAAATAGCGACGCCGTTAGGCCTAGGTTTTCCGAACGCATGTGGTTTAGAAGCTTGCCCAGAAGCGGTGGAGTCGCCAATTGCAGAACATTCTAAAGAGAATTTACTTGCTAATATCAGAGCGTTTAGAAACATCTTCACTGGTAATGGCCAAGATGCTGAGAATACATTGGGCTTTGATGACTTTTTAGATGCTGAGAATGGTAGTGATGTAAAAGAGCGCATGCTTGCAGGGCTTGCGGATGCAGAAGCTACACTTCTTGCGATGAATGCGAGCCTGAAAGCTGAGCTTGCGGGTTCTGCAGAGCAAGTGACGCAAACGCATACAGACGTTAAAAAAGTGACGGATGATTTAAAGACTGAGTTTATCGAAAAGCTCGCCCTAGAACTTCCACAAACTTCGGCAGGTGACAATGATTAAGCGCATGAACATGAAGAAATCTTTATTAGCGGTAGCGGTAATTTTTGCACTACCTCAAGCGCAAGCTGCGGATGACAATCAAGATATTGAGCATATCTCTATTATCAGCCATCACGATAAATTGCGAAAAGAAGCCGGCTCTGCAACCTTGTTGTCAGAAGCGCAGTTGGCAGAATACGAATACGATGATATTCACCGTATTCTTTCTAATGTACCTGGTGTTAATATTCGGGAAGAAGATGGTTATGGCCTGCGACCAAACATTGGTTTTCGTGGTGTAACACCTGAGCGAAGCAAAAAAATCACCATAATGGAAGACGGTGTGCTTATTGGCCCAGCTCCTTATTCTGCGCCGGCTGCTTATTATTTCCCGGTTACGACTCGTATGACTGCGGTTGAGGTATTTAAAGGACCAGCGGCTATCAAGCATGGTCCGCAAACAGTTGCTGGTGCGCTTAACTTAGTGACTCGCCAAGTGCCAGAGTTTACAGAAGGCGGTATTGATGTTGCGGCTGGCAGTGACGGTTATTCCAAAGCACACGGTTACTACGGTTCAGTAGTAAATAATGTTGGCTTCTTATTCGAAGCGGTAAATCTACAAGCTGATGGTTTTAAAGAGCTTGATGGCGGTGGTGATACGGGGTTTGAGAAGAACGATATCTTAGCCAAGTTTAATTATAAACTGTCACAAGGCGAGCTAAACCATACGTTTGGCTTAAAGCTCAGCTATGCCGACGAGTTGTCCGATGAAACTTACCTTGGTTTAACGGATGCAGATTTTGCTGAAAATCCGTATCGTCGATACGCAGCGTCTCAGCCTGCAGAGATGGATACCAAGCACACTCAGGTAATGTTATCCCATGTACTTGATGGCAAAGACTTTAACGTTACGACAAGGCTGTACCGTAATGACTATGAGCGAGCTTGGCTTAAGCTTAATAGTCTAGGTAGTAAAAGTGGACCATCCCTTTCAAAAATCATGGCAAACCCAGAGGCTTTCGCAAATGAGTACGCTGTGATCACAGGGGCACGTGACTCTGTCGTTGCAGGTTCAAATATCTTTTTGAATATGGGGACTAATGACCGTGAGTATTTCTCACAAGGTCTTCAAGTCGATGCCAATACGAGCTTTAGCCTGTTTAACTTAACCCATGATATTGCTGTTGGCGTGCGTTTTCATGAAGATGAAATTGAGCGCAAACATTTTGAGCAAGCATATGCAATGGAAGGTGGTTCACCTGTGTTGCTAGAGGGTTCAAAGCAGTTTACCTCGCTGAATACTGAAAATACTAAAGCGTGGTCGGTATATCTAGAAGATAAGGTACAGCTTGATGCGTTGACTTTGGGCCTTGGTCTTCGTGGCGAGCTGATGGATATGTCTTACCAAGATAATAAAGATGCCGATGTTTGGATTGATAAAACCACCCGTATTTGGCTGCCAAGCCTAAGTGGTTTCTATCAGCTTTCTGATGATGCTGGTCTCTTATTTGGCGTGCATCAAGGTTTTGTACCTTCTTCACCACAACAGGATCCAGATATAGAGCTTGAGAAGAGTGTTAACTACGAATTCGGTGGACGTTTTAATGATGGTGTGACGCAGTTTGAGATTGTGAGCTTTTTCAATGACTATGAGAATCTGAACGAAAGCTGTGGTCAGTCTAACTGTGGTGTCAATGACCAACAAGACCAGCAGTTCAGTGGCGGTGAGGTGGATGTTTACGGTCTAGAGATGCAGTTTGCACAACGTTATCCTTTGAATCTTCAACTGGATATCCCTTATAGTCTCACCTACACCTATACGAAAGGTGAATTCCAGAATGAGCGTGCGACAACGTTCGCACAATGGGGGTATATTAAAAATGGTGATGAGCTTCCGTATTTACCATCTCATCAAGCCACTTTTAACATCGGCCTTGCAGCAAGTGATTGGAAAGTTAACGTAGCCATTAAATACATCAGTGAGATGAGCGAAGCTGCTGGCAGGAGCACTGAAGACTTTGAGCTTGTCCTTGAAGGCGCAAAGGTGCCCAGCACAACGATCGTTGATGTATCCGCGAGTTACGAGCTAGGCCAGTATGGTCAAGTCTATGCTAAAATCGACAACTTGTTCGATGAAGCAGAAATTGTTAGTCGTCGTCCGTATGGCGCGCGCCCAGGCAAACCAAGACAATTTAGTTTAGGTTATAAATACCAGTTTTAACTGATTGTCTATGCGGCTCTTGAGTAAGAGCCGCAGCTTCATGGCGGCTTGTTGCTAGAGCTATGGAGCTGTTCCAAAGATATGTGAATTCATTATTTCTTTTTGATGGAAATGACTATGTTAGAGCAACTATGGCAAAGCATTACTGAACTCCCAGGCTACTTGTTCGATGCCAATAAAAGAGTGTATTTGCCATACTTGTTTAGTGCCATTTTGATGGCTGTTCCTGTTTATATCGCCACAGAAAAAGCGCGCTCTGGTAAAGGTTTTTTAAAGTTTCTGTTTCCCAAGCAAGTCTGGTGGTGCAAAAGCGCCAAGCTCGATTACTGTTTATTGATCACAAATCGGTTGATAAAGGCGGCGACGTTTACGCCTATCGTGTTGACTATGGTACCGGTGGCGCTAGGATTATCCGGTGGACTTGAAGCGCTCTTTGGTCCTGCGTTATATCTAGAAGCGCCAGAATGGGTAGTGATTGGACTATTTACGTTATTTTTGTTTATAGTCGATGACCTCACTCGATTCCTGCTGCATCTGATCCTACATAAAATCCCATTCTTTTGGGAGTTTCACAAGGTTCACCATTCTGCAAAAGTCCTGACCCCCTTTACCATTTATCGCTCACATCCCGTTGAAAGCTACCTGTACGCCTGTCGTATGGCATTAACTCAAGGAATTGTGGTTGGAGTAGGGTATTATGTATTTGGCAGCAGCTTGAGCATGTACGATATTCTGGGGGCGAATGCGTTTGTCTTTTTGTTTAATATTTTTGGGGCCAATTTAAGGCATTCACATATATGGCTGAGTTGGGGTGACAAGCTAGAAGATTGGTTTATTAGTCCTGCACAGCACCAAGTACATCACAGTGACAATCCAATCCATTTTGATACCAATTTAGGCTCAGCACTTGCCATTTGGGATCGTATGTATGGCTCGCTTATTAAAGCCTCGAGTGTGGGTCAAATTACCATTGGAGTTGGGCAATATGATGCGGGACATGATTCACTTACCGCGATTTACTTGAAGCCATTCAGGCAGGCTTGGAAAACCTTATTACCGAAGAAAAAAAGTAACCCACCACTTAAATCATCTCAGGGTGACTAGATCTTCACTATTCAGAACTACATATTTGCAATGAATTAATTTCGGTATGGGAGAGTTTTTCAAAGGTGAAGCTCGTGCTTGGAAGGGGAAAATAGGCTGACGACGGGCATTGTCAGCCTATGTGGGAGAGTAGGCTCCCTAAATCTTTACTAGTGTAGTTGTGATGAAGGCTTGCTGCGGAAAAAGCCTAGTTCATTTAACTTTTCAATTAGTTTTGGATCGTCCAACCGGTTCGGGGTTTCTTCATCCCTTAAATAGTGATCGTTTGGTACGGAATGCATATCGAGCATTTTATGAAATAGGATATTGCGAATTGCCAACGCTGTCATACCACCGTCCTGAATTGCATCCAGCCTTTCTTGGAGGTCTGAAAAAGGCGCAGCCTTGACGTCATCCACTACTGCAGAAAATTGACCATTAGATTTATTCTTAATCATAAAACCCCCAAAGGTATAGCTTGTTCACAATCCAGTGACACGATGTTCAAAAGGCATTTGGTATCAATTTTTTGTTCATAAAATAGATACTTACGCCATGTCCGATGTGATCAGTTTACTCTGAAGTGAGGGCAAATTACCATCTTGGATGTAAAGCTTTGTAAATCGAATAATGAGTGGAATGAAATAATAAGATGGACGTCTAGATGTAACACGATGATCTGAATATGAAAATAGTTCTCAGTACCAATTATGATACTGAGAACCAATACTAATTTAAGTAAATAATTTCTCTTTTACGTGTTCTGCAAAGCCACTACCCGCTTCTAAATAGAAGTTGTAGGTAGAATTCACACCCATTTCTTCTAATTCTTTCTGTTGATCTGGGTAGTTTGCAATGGCGGTAACTTGGCCGTTGTAGCCTGATGCTTTGAGCTGCTCGAGTGCATAAATATTCTGCATATGTTTAGGCATCGCGAGCATAACCATTTCTACTTCAGAATGATTTACACGCTGCCAAAAATCAGGGTCGGTTGCGTCAGCAGTTAATACCCTGCGCCCTCGGGAAACATGTTTTTCAACTACTTCAGGCTTAATATCTACACCAGCAACGGTATCTGGGAAGCTGGCCTGTATTGTTTCGTAAGCACCCGTTCCAATCCTTCCCATACCAAATATAACGATCTTGGTGTCGGTAAGATTTACCGGAAGCTCTTCTTCTAAACGGTCTTGGTTCTCAAACTTTAATAACCAAGGCTCTAATTTAACGTAGACCTCGTTCGAGCGTTTGTTGAGCGGAGACGCGATCACAAAAGTAATAGAAACAGCAATAGCAACTACTGCTAGCCAGTCAGGAGCAACCGCACCAGAAGCAGATGCAACGGCACACACGATAAGACCAAACTCGCTATAGTTAGTGAGTGTGAAAGCGCTCAATAGCGATGTACGAGCACGCAATTTGAACATATTGGTGAAGAGATAATAAAGTGAGACTTTAATCGGTAGAACAATTACCAGTAGAATCGCTATTAAAAGTGCGTCCAGTGTAATCGTGGCATTCAGACCAATATTCAAGAAAAAACCAACAAGCAAGATGTCTTTTACATTCAATAGTGATTTTGATAACTCACCGGCTTTTTTATGTGGGGCGAAAATCATACCCATGATCAGCGCACCGAGATCACCTTTTAGGCCCGCAAATTCAAAGGCATGATAACCTGCGACTAACGCAAAAAAGAAGCCAAAAAGAGGGAGTAGCTCACCATGCTTTGAGCGGCTTAATACCCAAAACATAGCTGGACGTACAAGCGGTAGCACCACAAGCAGTGCCAGTGCCCAAATATTGGGTACTTTGCCCGTACTGACGGCGAGAAAGATAACCGCAAAGATATCTTGCATAACCAAAATACCGATTGAGATTTTACCGTGAAGACTTGCCATTTCACCACGTTCTTCCAGCACTTTTACCGCAAAAACGGTACTGGAAAAGCTAAATGCAAAACCAACCAATAAAGCGCTTTGCCAGTCTAGGTCAGTAAATAAAGGTAGGCTCATCGCCCCTAGCATCAATAACAGGCTAGCGAAAAACGCTGTACTGGTAATAATATGCATACTCGCTGGTGCCCAAACCTGAGGCTTTATCAGGTTACCAACTCGTAATTTTAAACCTATGCTAAAAAGCAGCAGCGTTACACCAAGATCTGCAAGTTGAGTAAGTAAGTCTGTGGTTTTATGGCCAAGTAGATTTAAGACAAAGCCCGCCATCAAAAAACCAATCAAAGGAGGAAGCTTTAATTGATAAACAGAAAATCCGCATGCAAATGCGACAGCAAAATAGAGCAGTTCCATAACTTTAAATTTTTATCCAAGATATGAGCAGTGTACCAAAACCTCCTGATATATAAATTATAAATTTTCGCTGACAAGTTGGAAAAAATATGGTTATGATGCAGGTAAGGACATACCGGACAGGAGACGTAATGTTTAAGAAGATCCTAGCATCTGTCGGTATCGGTGCGGCAAAAGTAGACACTGTATTGGAAACAGAGCATTTGCACCCGGGACAGAAATTTCAAGCGCAAATTGTAGTAAAAGGCGGTGACGTTAGCCAAGAAGTAACAGGTTTAGAACTTGCGCTAATGACAAGAGTTAAGGTTGAAGGGGAAGACGGAGAATATTTTAGTAATCATGTTATTGACCGTTGGCGTGTAGGTAATAATTTCACGATAGGCCCAGGCGAAGAAAAAGTTATTCCTTTTGAAGCTCGACTTCATTCAGAAACACCAATCACAGAAATAAATGCGGGCTTCAACCGTTGTCATGTTTGGATTGAAACAGGCTTAGACATTGATTTAGCCATCGACCCATCAGACAAAGATGCTTTACACATTTATCCAAATGAAGCAGTGAAAGCATGTATGACAGCGATGGAGCGTTTAGGCTTCCATTTAGTGAAAGCGGATGTAGAAAAGGGCTATTTACGAGCGTCCGAGTTTCAGTCTGTTTCTGGTTGTTACCAAGAACTAGAATACCGACCAAACTCACGTGCATTATTTGGACTACAAGAAGTTGAGCTTTCGTTTGTACCTGAAGCACATCGAACTCATGTACTGATAGAGTTGGACAGAGCGTTTCGAGGGGATGGATACGTCGATCTCACAATTGAGCACGATCACGTCAATATCTCTCAATTGTGCGATCAGTTGGAGCGGCTGTTCTCATAATCACTTAATTTACTCTAAAACGCCCAGCTTTGTCTGGGCGTTTTTGTTTTAAGCATAACGATACCAATCAGTCTTAATAAAGCTAATTGGTATGACAGAGAAAAATATGAATTGGCAACTTAAAAGTTATGATGCGCTCACTAAAGATGAGCTTTTTGAGATTTTAAAGCTAAGGGTTGATGTATTCGTTGTAGAACAGGCATGTCCCTATCCAGAAATTGACGATACCGATAGGGCGCCTGAAACTCAACATCTGTTTTTGGTCAAAGATGAACAAATTTTAGCGTATGCACGTTGTTATAGAAAATCCGCAACTACTGCATCCATTGGCCGTGTTATTGTTTCGTCAACGCTGCGAGGGCAGGGCGTTGCACATGACCTTATGCATCGCGCGATTGCTTGTTGTGATACGGAGATTACTCATGAGAATCTAGTTATTTCTGCGCAGTGTTATCTAGACAAGTTTTATACGGGGCTCGGCTTTGTGAAGCAAGGTGAAGATTATCTAGAAGATGGGATCCCGCATCAGGATATGTTATTTGTGAAAAAGTAAAAGAGGCTATGCGTAGCCTCTTTTTATGAGCGAAATTATAGTGAATTTAAAAATACCGCAGCAATGGCAATTGGACAAACGAAGCGGATGTACCAAGGCCATACTTTCCAGAAGAAACTACTGCCAACTTCCGGGCATCCTGATTCAATTTCTTTAAGCAGTTTTGCTCTGTGCCAAATCCAACCGACAAATACACAGCACAGCATGCCAAGTAGTGGCTGACCAAACTTCGTTGTCAGGCTAACAATAAAACCGAACAGCGTCTCGATGTTTACCAAAATGGTGAAGCTCACGGCTGTTACCAAGGTGCCGATGATCCAGGTGGCCTGTACTCTGCCCAGTGCAAAACGTTCAACAGCATAGGAAACAGGCGCTTCTAACATCGAAATAGACGAGGTGAGTGCGGCAATACTCATCAGAGCAAAGAAAGCGAAGCTTACCACCAGGCCAATGCTACCCATGCTATCAAACAATGCTGGCAATACCTGAAACACTAAGGTGTCTTCATTTAGCAGTGAGCCGTCAGCTGCAAAAATCTCTACGCCTTGCGCTTGCGCGACATACATGGCGGGAATGATAAGTAAGCCGGCAACGAAAGCGATAAAAACGTCGATTAAGGTAACCATTGCGCCAAGTGAAACTAAATTCTCTTTTTTACTAATGTATGAGCCGTAAATGATCATCACGCTGGTACCAAGCGAAAGCGAGAAAAATGCTTGTCCTAGAGCATCAACGAGTAACTGTGGATTAAGCACAGAAGAAAAGTCAGGAACAAGATACACCTTAAGACCTTCAACAGCACCTTCTTGGGTTAATACATACGCAATTAACGAGAATAAAATACCGATAAGTGCGGGCATCAAACGCTTTGACCACTTTTCTATCCCGTTTTCTACGCCTTTACTAATAATGAGCACGGTGAGTGCAATAAAGGCGGCTGTAAAGACGATGTTGCGTGACATAGAGGAATCAGCAAGCCAAGATTGCACTTGAGTCATTGAGGCAACTTCCGCGATGGGCTCAAGTGTTGCGCTAAACATCCACCCTGCCACGATTGCATAAAAACTTAAAATAAGACCCGCACAAATTATACCGCCGAACCCGACAACAAAAGCAAGTTTACTTTGCCATGCTGTATTTGTTAGTTTGCGCAGTGAAGATACGGCATTTGCTTGGCCGTGACGACCAATGACGAGTTCTGCCATTAGTGCTGGATAGGCAAGACAAAAAGCCAAAACCAGATAAACTAAAACAAACGCAGCACCACCATTGGATGCCGTTTGTGTTGGAAAGCCCCAAATGTTTCCCAAACCTACCGCCGACCCTGCGGCGGCCATAATAAAACCAAAGCGAGAGCTGAACTCTCCTCGGACATTGCTCATAATTATTATACTTCTCTAAAAATTTCTAACGGCGCTGACAATCTACTGTAATTAAAAAGAAATAAAAAGAGTAAATTACCTTGATTTAGCGCAAGTTTTAGCCTGATATTTAGCCGTAATTAAGTTGTTGCACTCAAAAATCAAAGCTTAGCTTATAAGCTAATGTTTTCACGATTATTTCTATATGAGATAAGTCACCGTGTAGCGACTTATTTACAATAATTATTTTTCTTTACAGGGTAGCGAAAGCACAAATTTTGCGCCACCTAATCGCTCTGACTGGTTTACGGTGGCTGTACCATGATGCCAATCCATGACTTTTGCAACGATTGCAAGGCCTAAGCCGTAGCTTTTACCTGCACGGTTGCGGTGAGTTTGCTCTTGAAAGAAAGGACTAAAGACTTTATCCCAATTTTGTCTCGCGATCCCAGGGCCATCGTCTTCAACGGTAATAATGAGCCAATGCTCGGTATGGTGTGCACTTAATAACACACTGGCAGTGGCAAAGTCACAGGCATTGCTGATCAAATTACTTATCGCTCTTGCAAGCCAATGTAAGTCGCCATGGATCATTAATTGTTCAGGAATTTCTACGCGACCAGACAACTGGTTCTTTTGTAGCTTTGGTTGCATTTGCTGCATTAGATCTTGACCATAGCGAGATAGAGTCGTTACTTCATGTTTGAGTAAATGAGACTTTTGTTCAAGCGTCGCAAAAGATAGATAGCTCGAGAGCATGTCCTCCATTTGATCTAAATCTTTTTCCATGCGTGCTAAATAATCGTGAATGGCATCGATATCACTTTCATCTAAAGCTGCATCTAAGCCAAACCTTAAACACGCAACAGGTGTCCGAATGTCATGAGAAAGACTGGAGGCCATTAGCTTATTCTCAGCCATCAACTTCTCTATTTGGCTTGCCATTCGATTAAAGGTATTTTCCAAGTCGCGGATATAGGTGAAATGATTGGGGGCGATGCGCGCGCTTAGGTTACCGCTGGCAAAGTGCTTTGCTGCAGTATTGAGAACGATCAAACGTTTAACTAACGGAGAGAGAATGAACCATAATATTGCGCAAATTCCACCGTAGAAAAATAATGTTAGCAATACGTCGTAATCAGCCTGTTCAACCTGAGGTTGCCATTCAAGTTCAACGTAGTCAGGCGCCATTTTAGGGGTTGTTTTTAGAAGGTATACATTCTCGTTTTCTATTACTAACCCATCAGGTTGTAACATCCGTTGCTTTAACTCGAGCGGCATGGCTAGCGTTTCGCCATCTTTATAGCTAATGTTGATGTCAAATTGTTTGGCAATCAAAGCCGTTGCGTCTTCTCGTTTTCCCTGTTCAATATCTGCAACTTGCTTGGCAAGACCTGTAATCAGTTTGCTTTGCCACTCAAAACTATCTTCTAAGGGAGCGGTTTGCTGATTATAGGTGTCGATCACCCAACCCAGAGCGAAGATCGAAATTAACGCACCAGCGAGTAAGTAGATATAGAGTTTTTTCACGATATTAGCTTGCGACCTTCATTACCAAGCTGATGGTACGAGTAGATACCCTTTACCCCACACCGTTTTAATTTTTTCTGGGTTTTGAGGATCATCATTAAACTTTTTACGTAGGGCAGAAATGAGCACATCGACGCTTCTGTCGAGGCCGTCATATTCTCTCCCTTTTGTCGCTTTAAAAACCGCATCGCGAGAGACAACTTCACCAGCGTGACTGGCTAAAAATTGCAGTAGTAGGTATTCGGCACTAGAGACGATGACTTCTTGACCTGCAACACTGACTTTGCGAGCTTGAGTGTCGATACATAAATGTCCCACCACGAGTTCGTGATTGGCAGCTTGATGATCTTGTGGTTTTTCTTGTGCAGCGCGAACATTCGCTTTTATACGAGCGAGTAAGGCGCGAGGACGCACAGGCTTGATTACATAATCGCTAGCGCCAACTTCCAAACCGATGACTTCATCCATTTCTTCATCTTTGGCTGTGAGCATAATAACAGGCTTGCTATAAAACTGACGTAAGTCACGGCATACGCTGATACCGTCCTTACCGGGGAGCATAAGGTCAAGTAAAACAAGGTCGGGGTCTAGTGACTTAACACGTTCAACGACTTCATCACCGCGGTAGCAGCAATGTGTTTTGTAACCTTGATTATCAAGATATTCAGCGACCCATTGCGCTAATGAAGTGTCATCTTCAACCAATAAGATTGTGCCGTATTGCTCCATGTCTTTACTCCGAACTTT
The DNA here is from genome assembly GCF_040104525.1 of Pseudoalteromonas sp. XMcav11-Q. NCBI lineage: Bacteria > Pseudomonadati > Pseudomonadota > Gammaproteobacteria > Alteromonadales > Pseudoalteromonadaceae > Pseudoalteromonas > Pseudoalteromonas sp. XMcav11-Q. Next base: position 209,814 of record NZ_JBECOX010000001.1, on the reverse strand, counting down.
TTATTTTTCTGCGTCGAGTATAATTCTAAAAGCGTCATTGTCTGTAAATAAGTGTAGCGCCAGCCTGCAGTTGACCTCTGTCAAACTGGCGAGTACTTATGTTACTTAACGTTTAGCTTTTCAATTAAACTCTCGGCCAAGTGTTTTTGCATATCCGCTGTTAGCGCTGATACTTCGGTTTGGGTACATGCACCAGCGGTTTTCTCGAGCGGCGAAACCGTTTTAGTTACCTTGTAAGGAGGAATATCAACGGGCTTTTCGCCACGTTGACGGCGCGCCTCGTCGGTATTTTGGGCCACAATAAACGACAGTACATCGTGCTCGTTTTCTATTTTTTCCACTTCAGTAAATGTGAATTGTAAAGGGATCCCTTGAAATCCAGCGCTATCTACTGATGATTTGGCAAACCAGACAACATCTGACGAAGCTTGGTGTGCTAGGCGCATACTGACTGAAGCCACAATATTAGTGCATTGAAATGCTGGCGAATTTTGAGCAAGTTCAGCAATATGTGGATGTGGGTTTCTTGGCCTATCCAGTGCGTACGTTTTATTGGCTGCAAATTCCAAATCAAGTTGATGAATTGTTAGCGTGTAGTTTGCGTTTTTAGCTGCAACAACTTTCAGGCCTTTTTTCTCAAGTAAAGCAACAATCTGCTTTCTCAGTGTATCAGTCAAGCTTACCTTATCGGCATTGATGTAGACTGTGTCACCTTGAGCAAGTGGGTGAGCGGGCAATTGCACTGATTTAATTCGTGCAGAATTAAGTTCGGTACTATAGCTGATTTGATAAACAGACTTTTTTAGTAGTGGCTTCTTAGGTACATCTAACTTTGGCGCTAATGGCGCTGTGGTGACACATCCAAAAAGTAGACTTGTACATAGAGCTGCTAGCACTAAACGCATTAAAATACCTCAATTAAACAGTTATTTTCTTATATTTAGTGAGTTCCGCCAATTCATCATGTTAGTATGGCGGGCGAGTGTTAATGAAATGAGTCATTATGAAGTCGCTAATTCTCACATTAGTTTGTTTTTTTTGCATTAGTTATCCAAAAATAACGATTGCAAAAACCCCAAACCAGCAATGGTCACAATTTTTAAAGAGCTATTCTAAGCAAGTCGAGCGCAAACTAAAAGAAAAATCGGTGCCCGGTGCTGCTTTATCCGTCGTGCATGTCGAGCACGGCAGCTACGCAGAAGGTTTTGGCAAGACAAAAAGTCGACAAGGAAGTGTGGTCAACGAACAAACTCGCTTTCGCTTGGCATCGGTTTCAAAAACGTTTGCAGGAAGTCTAACGGCTAAATTAGCGAGCGAAGGGTATTTTAATATTGACGATCGAGTGGCCAGCTACTTGCCGCAAGTCGCCAAAGGTGATTATAGCCAACTTAAGCTCTATCATTTGTTAAGTCACTCGAGTGGCTTAGTGCCCAATGCCTACGATAATTTAATCGAGTCTCGCATGGACTACCCACAAATTGTTGAGCGCTTACTGCAAGTCAAAGCGTTATGTCAGCCCGGTGAGTGTTATGGTTATCAAAATGTCATGTTTAGCTTGATTGGAGATGTTATCGAGCAGGCGACGAATATCAGTTACAAAACTTGGATGGAAGAGTTTGTTTTCGCGCCACTTAATATGCATGACGCCGGCCTTGGCTACGAGCAAATGACAAAAAATGATAATTTTGCGTGGCCGCATGTCAGAGGGCGAAAGCGTTGGCATACCGCTAAATTAAAGCCGCATTACTATAAAGTACTCCCCGCAGCTGGTGTAAACGCTAGTGCTGCTGATATGGCGCAGTGGTTAAAAGCACAATTAGGTCTGTATCCAAGTGTTCTATCACCGGATGCTCTGAGTAAGCAATCAGTGCCGTATACGTTAACGAAACGAGAGCTACGCAGACGCGTTTGGCGTGGTCATGTAGAAGAAGCCTATTATGGACTTGGCTGGCGAATTTATCGTTACGATGGCAAATTGCTCTATTATCATAGTGGCTGGGTGCAAGGTTATCGTACCGATGTGGTGATTATTCCAGAGCTTGGTATTGGGTTTAGCCTACTGTTAAATGCAGAGAGTGGCATTATTAATCAGTTAACAAACGACTTTATTGTTGACGCATTGGCGCTTGAGAAGAAATTACTGCCTCAGGTGAGTGAGCAGGAAATTAAGAAAGTAAAAGCAGAAGAAGCGAGTTTATTACAAGAGATTGCGACGTCTTCTGGTGAAAACGTCGCAGACAACAAAGGTTAGTTACGAGGTAACTGGATCTTTTTGTCTTCGCTTTGGCGGTACAACACAATGATATGGCCAATGGTTTGTACTTTATGTGCATTTGTTTCACGAACAATTGCTTCAAAAATCAGTTTCTTAGTTTCACGATCATTGGTTGGTACTTTTACCTTGATAAGTTCGTGAATGTTCAGGTTTTGCTCAATTTCAGCCATGACGCCTTCGGTTAGGCCGTTTGCGCCTAGAAGAACAACTGGGTTTAAAGAATGAGCTAGCCCTTTTAGGAACTGCTTTTGTTTATTTGATAAGGTCATATTGATACAATCTTATTTATTAAAAGGCTTGAATTATCGATATTCTAACGCCATCTAGACAATATTACTAATGAGTTGTAGTTAATATGGCAAATAAAAAACATTCCGCCAGTTCGAAACGTTGGTTAAAAGAACACGTAGAAGACCCGTATGTGCATGAAGCCCAAAAACGTGGCTATCGTTCACGAGCGGTTTTTAAGCTGGAAGAAGTCCAGCAAAAGGATAAATTGATCCGTAAAGGAATGACGGTAGTTGATTTAGGGGCTGCTCCGGGGAGCTGGTCGCAGTATCTCGCAGAGCAGGTAGATATTGGCGGACAAGTTATTGCTTGTGATATCTTACCGATGGACTCATTAGCGGGTGTCGATTTCCTTCAGGGAGACTTCAGAGAAGAAGCGGTATTAAATGCATTATTGGATAGAATAAACGGCAAGAATGTTGATGTAGTTTTTTCTGATATGGCACCAAATATGAGCGGAAATATGTCAACCGATCAATCTGGCAGTATGTATCTGGTCGAGCTAGCATTAGATATGTGCCATCAAGTGCTAAAACCAAACGGTGCATTTGCGGTTAAAGTTTTCCAAGGAGAAGGCTTTGATCAATTTGTACAAGAGGTACGTAATTGTTTTAAGGTCGTAAAGATCCGTAAACCAAAAGCGTCTCGCCCTCGTTCACGCGAAGTATATGTAGTGGCGACGGGCTACAAACTGTAGTACAGTTGGAAAGCATCAAGTTGAATTTGAATTTTTTTGGATACAAGAGGTTAACTCCTTGAGCGATATGGCTAAAAATCTAATACTCTGGTTAGTGATTGCAGTAGTGCTAATGACTGTGTTCCAGAGCTTTAACGGTGGCGAACAGTATGATCGCCAAACGAGTTACACACAATTTGTAAAGGATGTGCGCAATGGCTCTGTAAGAGAAGTCAGTATTGATCGTCAAACCGGCGTGATTAGTGGCGTTCGTTCGAGTGGAGATCGTTTTCAAACAGTAATTCCATTAACTGATTTGGATTTGGTTAATGACTTACTTAAGAACGACGTAAATATCAAAGGTGTTGCACCGGAAGAGCAATCTTTCCTTGCGAATATCTTTATTTCTTGGTTCCCAATGCTATTGCTTATCGGGGTATGGATTTTCTTCATGCGCCAAATGCAAGGCGGTGGCGGCAAAGGCGCAATGTCGTTTGGTAAAAGTAAAGCTCGATTAATGAGCGAAGACCAAGTTAAGACAACATTTGCGGACGTTGCTGGTTGTGACGAAGCGAAAGAAGATGTTACTGAGCTAGTAGATTTCTTGCGTGACCCGTCAAAGTTCCAAAAGTTGGGCGGTAGCATTCCGAAAGGCGTGTTGATGGTTGGTCCTCCAGGTACGGGTAAAACCCTACTTGCTAAAGCCGTTGCTGGCGAAGCAAAAGTACCATTCTTTACCATTTCCGGTTCTGACTTCGTAGAAATGTTTGTTGGTGTTGGTGCATCTCGTGTTCGTGACATGTTTGAACAGGCAAAGAAAGCTGCGCCTTGTATCATCTTTATCGATGAAATCGATGCGGTAGGCCGTAAACGTGGCGCAGGTATGGGCGGTGGTCACGACGAGCGTGAGCAAACACTTAACCAAATGCTTGTAGAAATGGATGGCTTTGAGGGTAACGAAGGTATTATCGTTATTGCTGCTACTAACCGTCCTGATGTACTAGACCCTGCATTATTACGTCCTGGTCGTTTCGATCGCCAAGTCGTGGTTGGTCTTCCGGATATTCGTGGCCGTGAACAAATCTTAAACGTTCACATGCGTAAAGTGCCTTTAGACGATAATGTTGAAGCGTCTGTGATTGCACGTGGTACGCCGGGTTTTTCTGGTGCTGACTTAGCTAACCTTGTGAATGAAGCTGCACTGTTTGCCGCTCGTGGCAACAAGCGTAAGGTAAGTATGGCGGAATTTGACGCCGCGAAAGATAAAATCATGATGGGTGCTGAGCGTAAGTCCATGGTGATGAGCGAGCAAGAGAAGGAAATGACGGCTTATCACGAAGCCGGTCACGCGATTGTTGGTCGTTTAGTGCCTGAACATGATCCTGTATATAAAGTGTCGATTATTCCACGTGGTCGCGCATTAGGTGTAACAATGTATTTACCGGAGCAAGACCGTGTAAGTCATTCTAAGCAACACCTAGAATCTATGCTTTCGAGTTTATACGGTGGTCGTATCGCTGAAGCGCTGATTTACGGCGATGACAAGGTAACGACAGGCGCGAGCAACGATATTGAGCGCGCAACCGATATTGCTAAGAAAATGGTTACTCAGTGGGGCTTAAGTCCGAAACTTGGCCCACAGATGTACTTAGAAGAGCAAGGCGAGATGTACATGGGTGGTGGTTCTCACCGCATGTCAGGTATGTCAGATGAAACCGCTAAGCTTATTGATGCTGAAATTAAAGATTTCATTGATCGCAACTACCAACGTGCGGAGCAAATCCTGAAAGATAATATGGATATTCTTCACACGATGAAAGATGCGTTGATGAAATACGAAACGATTGATGCATTGCAGATTGATGATCTAATGGAGCGTCGTGATGTTCGTCCACCAAGGGATGCCCATGACATTAAGCCAGAGAAAAAAGCAGAATCTGCGAAAGTAACAGAAATAAAACCTGAGCCTAAAGCTGAAAAACCAGCAGAAGAGCAGTCAAACGACACATCATCAAACTCAGAGCTTGATGACAAATCGTAAGATTAGGTAGAATACGACAGCCCCGAGCAATCGGGGCTTTTTTGTATCAGTTGATATAAGTTTTATGACATTCGATGCGAGAACTTAAATCAACTGCTATAAGCCTTTCGTTATCACCAAACTTAGACTACAGAAAATAGGTATAGAATGTACGAGTTACGTTTACCCAAAGGGCGCACCCTTAGTTTAGATAAGCCTCAGGTAATGGGGATTTTAAATGTTACTCCCGACTCATTTTCTGATGGTGGACATTTTACTCACCTTGATAGCGCAATCGAGCAAGCAAATTTAATGCTTTCACAAGGCGCTACCATCTTAGACATAGGTGGAGAGTCCACTCGTCCCGGCGCGCCAGACGTACAATTAGAAGAAGAATTACAGCGCGTAATACCGATTATTAAAGCAATTCGCACACACTCTAACTGTGTGATTTCGGTAGATACCAGTAAAGCTGAGGTGATGAAACAAGCAATAGAGGCTGGCGCTGATATCATTAATGATGTTCGAGCGTTGCAAGAGCCTGGCGCGCTTGAAGTCGCAGCTCAATACAGTGATGTACCAATTTGTTTAATGCATATGCAAGGTCAACCTCGCTCAATGCAAAATAACCCTCACTATGATGACTTATTTTCAGACATCAGTCAGTTTTTCGAAGCTAGGATCAGTGCGTGCAAGCAAGCCGGGATTGATACCAATCGGCTGATTTTAGATCCTGGTTTTGGCTTCGGTAAATCTCTAGAGCATAACTTTCAGATATTAGGTGGGTTGGATAAGTTTCACGCTTTCAATTTGCCTATTCTGACAGGCCTCTCTAGAAAGTCCATGTTTGGACAACTACTCACTCGGGAAACGCATGAGCGCGTAGCTGCGAGTCTAGCTGGTGCATTGATATGTGCGCAGAAAGGCGCGCACATAATTCGTGTTCATGACGTAAAAGAAACAAGCGACGCGCTTAATGTATGGCTAGCGTCGGTCAATGGAGTTACTCAATGACAACAAGAAAGTACTTCGGTACGGATGGTGTAAGGGGCATGGTGGGCGAGTTCCCAATTACGCCTGAATTTGCAATGAAACTAGGCTGGGCGGCTGGAAAAGTGCTGTCTGAGCGTGGTACCAAAAAGGTAATTATTGGCAAAGATACCCGCATTTCTGGCTACCTTCTTGAAACCGCGTTAGAGGCTGGGTTAATTGCCGCGGGGATCAATGTGATTTTATTGGGGCCTATGCCGACACCTGCTGTTGCTTACTTGACGCAAACGTTCAGAGCTGAGGCTGGTATTGTGATCAGCGCATCTCATAATCCATACCACGACAATGGCATCAAGTTTTTTGGTGGCGATGGTAAAAAGCTCCCTGACGAGGTGGAACTTGCAATAGAAGCAAAGCTGGATGAACCGATGACGTGTGTCGCGTCCGAAAAACTCGGTAAAGCTAAGCGTCTAGAGAGTGCGGATGGTCGCTATATCGAATTTTGTAAAGGCCAGTTTCCTAAAGAGCTATCGCTTGAAGGGTTGAAAGTGGTGTTGGACTGCGCAAATGGCGCGACTTATCACATTGCACCAAGTGTCATGCGTGAACTTGGTGCGGATGTGATCACAACCGCATGTGAACCTAATGGTGTCAACATCAACGAAAAATGCGGTGCAACGCATGTCGAAGCGTTGAAAAAAGCCGTGCTTGAACATCAAGCGGATGTTGGTATTGCTTATGATGGTGATGGTGACCGAGTCATGATGGTCGATCACGACGGTCATGTATTTGATGGTGATGACATCGTCTATATTATCGCTTGTCAAGCTCATGCCGATGGCACATTAGGTGGCGGTGTTGTAGGTACGGTAATGTCTAACATGGGGCTCGAAAACGCCCTTAAATCACGCGGAATTGCGTTTGAGCGTAGTAAGGTCGGTGACCGCTATGTAATGGAGCTTCTTGGTGAGAAAGGCTGGAAAATCGGCGGCGAAAGTTCAGGTCACGTTTTAAATCTGGATCTGATCAGCACCGGTGATGGCATTGTCTCTAGCTTACAAGTGCTTGCTGCCATGGTTGCGCAGAATAAAACATTAAAAGATTTGGGTGAAGGTTTTAGCAAATACCCAATGAAGATGATTAATGTGCGCTATAGCACTAAAGATGATCCAACCGAGCAAGACGCTGTTAAAGCGGTTGTCGCTGAAGTTGAAACTCAGCTTGCCGGAAAGGGCAGAGTGCTATTGCGTAAATCTGGTACAGAGCCTGTGGTTCGCGTCATGGTTGAAGCTCAGCAACAGAAGCAAGTTATCGATTTTGCCCAAAAAATCGCTGAAGTTGTTGAATCTGTGAGCAATTAAACCAAAAGTTAAATTTATTTCTTGTAACTTCGGGTGAGTAGAGTTAGTATCTCACCCGCTTTCTACTGCGGAGTATCGTATGACAACTAGAAAGCAAATTGTTGCTGGTAACTGGAAAATGAATGGCTCTAAAGCCCTTGTTGACCAAATATCAGAAGCAGTAAGCAATCAAACATTTCAAGCAGATGTAATTGTTTTTCCTCCTGCCATGCTCATTGAGCAAGCAGCAAGTAAAGGGCTTACTGTCGGAACTCAAACTGTTTCGGAATATAAAGAAGGCGCATATACTGGAGAAATTCAGGCGTCCCTAGCAAAATCGCTAGGTGCAACATATACCTTAGTTGGTCACTCAGAGCGGCGAGCTATTTACGGCGAAAGCGATGAAGATGTTGCGAACAAATTTGCACATGCTCAAGAACAAGGTTTGACACCAATCTTATGTGTTGGTGAAACCGAAGAAGAAAGAGAAAATGGGCAGACAGAGCAAGTGGTTGCTAGGCAAATAAACGCAGTTATCACCAAATTAGGTGTAGCAGCGCTAACAAACTCTGTGATAGCATACGAACCTGTTTGGGCTATTGGTACTGGTAAAACAGCATCTCCTGAGCAAGCGCAAGCAGTACACAAATTTATACGTGATTTGCTTTCAGACAATGACAAGCAAATTGCACAATCACTGCAGCTCCTTTACGGTGGCAGTGTTAATGAACAGAACAGTGAATTGTTATTCGCACAAGACGATATAGACGGTGGACTTATAGGTGGCGCAAGCCTAAAACCTGAGAGTTTCGCAGCTATATGCAGAAGTGCAAAAGGATAAGTAAATGTACGAAATTCTAATGGTTGTTTACTTAATTGTGGCATTAGCATTAATTGGTATGGTGTTAATTCAACAAGGTAAAGGCGCAGATATGGGCTCTTCGTTTGGTGCAGGTGCATCGGCGACAGTTTTCGGCTCATCAGGCGCAGGTAACTTTATGACCAAGACAACAACAATCTTAGCAACGATATTCTTTGTACTAAGTATTGTTCTAGGTAACCTAACTACGGGTCAGATTAAAAAGACTAATGAGTGGGAAAACTTAGAGGCACCAGCTGCTGCAACAACAGTTCCAGCAACAAATGATGTGCCAGCGACAGAAGAAAATCCAGCTTCTGACGTACCTAATTAATCATTAGGAAATACACCGAATTTGCGAATGTGGTGGAATTGGTAGACACGCCATCTTGAGGGGGTGGTGGCTTCGGCCGTGGGGGTTCAAGTCCCCCCATTCGCACCAAATAAAAAAACCAGCTTAGGCTGGTTTTTTTTCGTCTGCCGTTTGCCACTAAGCCTAATACCAATTAGTCTTATCATTCACAGCTTCGCTAATAGAAGCTATTTCAAACACACTAAAACCACGGCAAAAACCTAGGCTGAAGTTTCACTTTAGTAACATATAATCCTGCTATCTAGTATAATCAATTGTTCTGTAACGATTTTTTATTAAAATTAATTTTCTAATATTGGTTTTATTATGGTTACAAAAACCCTAAAAGTAATTTTTATTAAATAAATATTTCAATTTACTCTGGTTGTGACTATAATACCCCTCCAGAGGAAAGAGATGCCCCTAGTGCATCTTTTTTTATGCCCAAAATTTGTAGTGTTTAAGTCTATTTAGATTTAACGGATTACTGGGCTAGAGGTAATGACACTTAGCTTGTTACTTCTCTAGTTGCGACCTCTCGCAACTAGCACACACACGGTGATTCCTTTGGAGATTATATGATTACAGTTTTACCTCGCCTTGGTTTATCTGCGATTTCAGCTGCAGTGTTAGCAGCAGTAGCCCTTCCTAGTACAGCATTGGCTGAACAAGCTAATGTAGAGCAAGAAAAACAAGTTTTTGAAAAAATAGAAGTGACTGCTCGTAAACGTACTGAAAGCTTGTTCGAAACGCCTACTGCAATTACTTCTATCGGTGCTAGCGATATTGATAAAGCCAATATCAGTAATCTAGACGATATTGGTAAGTTCGTTCCAAACTTAAATATTACTCGCTATGGTGTAGGTAACGCTGCACATGCTTCTGTATTTATCCGTGGTATTGGTCTACAAGACCATGTGATCACAACGGACCCAGGTGTTGGTGTTTACGTTGATGGCGTATACCTTGGCCGTCAGATGGGTTCTAACCTTTCACTGCCCAATGTTGAACGCGTAGAAGTGCTACGTGGTCCACAAGGTACACTGTACGGCCGTAACACATTAGGCGGTGCGGTAAATGTGATCACTAAACAACCTGGCGCTGAAGAAGTTGCACGCGTTGAAGCTAAAATAGGTTCTCGCGGTCGTTTAGCGACTGATCTTTATACCAGCCAGACGTTAACAGACACACTGAGCTTTTCTGCAAGTGCTTCTTATAAAGAGCGCGACGGTGTAGGTAAAGCAATCAACTTAGCAAATCCTGAAAAGGAAATCGGCGAAGAGCAAGAGTTTAGTGGCCGTTTAGCACTTAGATGGCAAGCAACGAATGATTTAGTTGTCACCGCTGCATTTGACGGCGTTGAGAACGAGTCTGGTCAATCACCGTATACTATCGAATTAACAGATCCACTTGACTCAAATGACCCTTTCAATGGTGACTTCCCATTGCTAGATGAATCTATGTTGCCAAACAATCCTGATGATTTGGCAACAACGGTTGCTGGCATTGAAAGCACAGATTATTCTGGTTGGGGTGGGTCAGTGACTGCTGATTGGCAAGCAAGTGATGTTTACTCTGTTAAATTTATCGCAAGCAAGCGTAGTTCTGAATATACCGGTGGCCTAGATGACGATGCGGTAGCACTTAATCTATCTGAATTCCCAGAAGAGGGCGGTGCAGATCAGTACTCATTTGAACTACAACTAAACGGTACTTATGACTCTTGGGATTTTGTATCGGGTCTTTATTACTTTAACGAAGACGGTTTTACCAGCTCTGGTCCGTTCGTATTTAGCCCGTGGAACACGCCAAATGGCTTATTAAACGATGGTCAGACAGCTTCTTTTGGTGACTACGGTTACTTTGATATCAACCAAGAAACCGATGCCTATGCGGCTTACATCAATGCAAGCTTTGACGTGACTGAGCTGTTCAGCATAGGTGGTGGTTTACGTTACTCTGAAGACAAAAAAGAGGCAAACGCACTATTCCCAAGCTTTGGTGCTCGTAAATATGTAAGCGCAGACTTTGACGAAGTGACGTGGGACGTGAATGCGTCATACCAGTTAACTCGTGACATCAATGTTTACGCGCAGGTCCAAAAAGGGTACCAAAGTGGCGGCTTCCCACCACGTCCATTTGGTGGTCCAGATCAATTCGCTGCGTTTGATGAAACTAAAGCGATTAACTACGAAATCGGTTTCAAAGGCCAAGTGCATGACAACGTATCTATGATGGTTGCTGCATTTGTAACGGATTACACCGATCTGGCGCTACCTTTCAACGACCCGACTGCTGGCGGTGGTTTCGTCACTATCGTGGAAAATGCAGGTGAGTCGAAAGCACAAGGTATTGAACTTGAAACGACAATCGCAATTACTGATGATTTCTCAGTACGCAGCTCAATCGGTTACCTAGACTCAGAAATTACCCATGTTGATGAAGGTGTTATTGGTATTGGTAAAGGCGATGCGCCAGCACTCACACCTCGATGGACTGTGATGGTCGCACCATCTTACTTCCATGACTTAGAGCATGGTGCAACGATTGCAGTTAACGCAAGCTACTCGTACCGCTCAGACATGCAAGGTCAGTCTGTAACACGAGCAAGCGAGCATATTGATTCTCGCGAATTGTTAGGCTTTAACATCTCATACACCAACGCTGAAGGTGATATGGAAGTAACGCTATACGGTGAAAACGTGCTAAACGAAGTGTACGATGTAGGTCGTCTACAGCAAAGTGGCTTTGTTGGTGTCATGCGCAGCAATGACCGCAGTGAGTTTGGTATTAAGTTCAAAAAAGAGTTCTGGTTAGATTAATCCAACCCTAGCTTGAATATAGAAAAAGCCGTTTAGTTTTTAGCTAAGCGGCTTTTTTATTGTAGCTACCCCGTCCTAAATTATGTGGCAACATATCAAACTCATTCAGAATACGTAAAATAATTGATATAGCTGCTTGTTTACATTGTAGTTGACCTATGGGAGTTTAGTGATAGGCGGTATTTCTAGCCCAGTTTTTAGTCGTGTTGAGCTAATCATATCGCGGTTTTAATTAACTATGATTGTTTACTATAACGTGAAGACTATTCGCGACGTCGAGTCTATTTGAGCGTTGATATTTTAAATATAATTAAGGAGAAGAAGTTGAGCAATACTATGTTAGAGGAAGGAAAGGAGATCCTAGCACAGCAGTCTTTTAGTTTGTTGTTGGGCGCTGAGTTGGAGGTGTTTGAGGTTGGCGTTGCTGAGTTAAGTCTCGCTATTCGGGATGATCTTAAACAAAACTATGGTTTTGCACATGGCGGCGTGGTTAGCTATCTAGCTGATAATTGTATTACTTTTGCTGGTGCATCGGTGCTGGGCAGCTGTGTTACCTCAGAGTATAAAGTGAATTATGTTAGACCCGCTATTGGCGATAAGCTAATTGCGAAGTCAACCGTGTTGTATTCGGGTAAACGTCAGGCGACATGCGAATGTAAGGTATATGCGCAAAGCGGTGACGAAGAAAAGTTGGTGGCGGTTTCTCTTGGCACAATAACTAAGGTTTAGGGTAGCAGGCGGTGTTCTGAAGTGTATTTGATTAGGTCTTTTTAGCGCTACCAGCCTCAGGTATTTGATATAAGCGGGCAGCGCTATGTTAAACGCTTAGTTACAGCAACTAGAACGTATACGCAACGCTAAACTTTACACTCCTTGGCATGATATAGCGGCCGTTAGGTGAATCTGGGTTACGTGGATCCCCCTCGGTGATCCCTTGTTTATCAGTAAGATTATCTACCGCTAGTTGTAATTTTACGCCCTCTGTTGGCTCTACGATAAGGCCAATATCAAGCTTTTCGTAGCCCTCTAACACGACAGTGTTTTCATTATCGCCAAAACGGTCATCTACAGCTGAGAGTGTGCCATACAAGGTGGCATACATACCTGACATTTCAAAGTCGTAGCTTGGTGTAACGCGCAGCATCCAATCTGGTTGGCGCTGTGCTTTATTTCCCTCATTTGTTGGGCTTTCAGTAATTTCAGTGTCTTGCCAAGTGGCATTCAAGTTTATCGATAAACCCGATTCATGGTTGTAGCTGTAATCAAGTTCTACACCGGTTGCTTCATTGGTTAGAATTTCCGCAGGTATACCAGGGCGTCTTACAAACGTGTCGCCTTTTACTTCGTTGGTAAATAAAGTAACAAAGAGGTCGCCGGTTTCACCCATATATTTATAGCCAAGCTCAGCTTGTGTGACTTCTTTAATCAGCGACTCGCCCGATTCATAGGTGCTATAGTTGTCTCTGAAGTCGTCGAAATAAGGCATTTTGTAGCCTTTGTTCATACGCACAAAAACACCTGAATCTAAGCTCAAACTATAGTCAGCGCCTAAGGTCCATGAAGTCTTGCGCTCATCATAGTCAACCGCTTTTGTGATCACTCCGTCTAAATCTTCATCTACAGAGTATTCTACCTCGTGCTGCTCACTACGCAGGCCTAAGTCTAATTTAAGCGCTTCAGTAGCTTGGTAACTATGAGTGGTATAAACTGCCCATGTCGTGGCATCACCAGAACTGTTAATGTCGTAGTTGAAGGCGCAACCGGCAACATCGCTATTACACGCGATACCATTCAATGCTTCGCCACCTTGTTCCAAAACGTGGTAGGCGGTATTGCCTAAGCTCCACCAGTCTTTTGCAGAAGTAGTTGCTGTATAAATACCAAAGGCACTTGACCAATCACCAAAGGTTTTGCTTAAGGCTAAGTCATTGGTGAAAGCTTCGATATCTTTTAATACAACCCAGCGACCATATTGTTGTACCATGGTATCACCCGCGTATTCATCGCCCGTGACGCTACCTGTTGCGGTTTCACCATTGTCCGCCACTTCACTTAAACGCATGGCACTGCCAGCAGGCACAAGGCCTAGTGTATTTGCATCGCCTTGCGTTAAGCTAAAGCGGTCATTTAACTGCCAACCATTTTTGAATTCTACTTTTAAGCTACCTCCAGAAACATGGCCTTTCCAGCCGCGACCATCACCCATATCTACGCTCATCGGTGCATTTTCATCACCGACATAAATAATGGCTTTGCGATTATTCGTTCCCAGCTGAGTAAAGCCCGCATCCACACCCTCAACATTAAGTGGGGTTGGCAGATACCATGCGCCTCTGTCATCAGTTTGACGGGTATAAAGGTTAAATTCACCATCAGCAAACTCTTTGGTTAGGTTTATGGTAAATTGATGGCCTTTTTCTGAGGTAAAGCCCGCATCACGGATCCCAGAAGAGCGTTTGATATAGCCGCCAACCATGTAGTAAAGATTATTGGAGATCTCACCACTTAACACGCCGTCAATGCGGTTAAGACCATAGTCTGTGGTGGTATATTTAAACGTCCCTTCGGTGTCGGCTTGGCCGCGTTTAAGTTGAAAGTTAGTTGTTAAGCCCGGCTGACCATTAGACACCACGGGGTTTGGTCCACCACGCAGGCCTTCCATCATACTGATGGTTTCATCGAGTCTGAAAATCGAGGTGTTTTCTAAAAATGAGAGCGTTGGCGCGGGATATATAGGACTGCCTTGCAAACTAACCGTTAAGAATGGTGCATCCCCACCGCCTGGAAAGCCGCGAACAAAAACGTTGGCACCGGATTCACCTCCTGAACTTTCAACCCAGATCCCAGGCACCGCTTTAAGCAAGTCAGCGGTACTTTTGGGGGCGAGCTTATCAATTTGCACGGCATCGATGTTAGTCACAGCAAAGCTTGCATCAATTTTTCTGATCCCTGCGCCACCAGGTGTACCTGAGACAATGATGGTTTCTACTTTTTCTTTGTTATTGTTCGGTTGTTGTTCAGCCTGAGCTGATGCGCTTAACGCAAGCGTTATAGCTGCAGCGATCAAGCTTAAGGAGTTAGTTTTTATCACGGCTAAAGCCCTCTTGTTGTTGTCATAGACTGGTATTTAACGACTGTCTATTTTTTAAAATAGATCTTAATGCAAACGTTTGCAATGATGTTGTTTAAAAATTTGTCATAAAATGATGGAAGGCGTTACAAATTTACAGTGATTGCTTATCTTTTCTGCTTGGTTAGGGTAGGAGATTCAATTAGTTATGGTTTAAGTATCAAAAAATTGTAAGAATAGCGATGTAATAACGTGTGCTAAGAAGGGGTTTGCGATGGGAACAACACAATTAAAGCTATCGGATCTAGCAAGGCTAGCTGGAGTCTCTACCTCCACAGCTTCCCGTGCACTCAATGATAACCCTCTGATAAAAAAGGAAACTCGAGAGCGCATTCAGGCGCTTGCAAAAGAGCATCACTTTAGCGTTAACGCGGCGGCTAGTCGCTTACGGATGCAAAAAACCAAAGTCATTGCCGTTATTATCAATCTCGAAGCCGAAACCAAACAATCCGTCGACGACCCATTTTTACTTAAAGTAGTGAGCGATATTAATCGTGCGGTGAACCGAAAAGGGTACGAGTTATTACTCTCTAATTCTTATATGGCAGGGGAAGACTGGCATGGTTATTTTATTTCTGGCCGTCGAGCCGATGGAGTTATCGTTGTCGGGCAAGGCAAGGAGCAAGCACGAATTGAACGTGCTGCAAGAGCTGGCACGCCGATCGTGGTATGGGGCGACCCTAAAACTTCTGCAAATTATCCTATCGTTGGGAGTGACAATTTTATTGGTGGCCTTAGCGCAACGGAGCACTTAATTACCAAGGGAGCGTCTAAACTTCTATTTTTGGGCGATCCGGGTCATGCCGAACTCGGTGAGCGCTATCGCGGATTTTGCCATGCGGTGGAAAAAGCCAAGGTAGAAGCGCAAATGATTAAAATCGACATTACTTCAGAGGCTGCCTACGCGAGTATAAACGCTTTGTTGCGAGCACAAGGATTAACCTTTGATGGGATCTTTGCATGTAGTGATATGGTCGCGCTTGGAGCATTAAAAGCGCTAAAAGAGCGTTACGTTAGCGTACCAAATGACGTACGAATAGTCGGATTTGACGACATAGCCATGGCACAGATCAGCTTCCCTGCGCTATCTACGATTAAACAAGACACCAATGCAGCGGCACAGTTATTGGTGGAAAAGCTGCTCTCTCAGCTAAGTGGTGAAACATGTGCTTCTCAAGAGGTGCCGTCATTATTAGTGATCAGACAGTCTAGTTAACCTGAATACGGGATAACAACTTGTTCTCTAGCAGCTGCTATCCCATGCTACTGCGTTAAATTTGCTTGCAATAGGCCAGCTATTGACGCACAAATTTGCCTTGTATTAAGAAATAACTTCTGGCTAGAGTGATATTACGCTTTTGAGCTTAGATATTTTAGTTGATTAACTAAATTCTTATCCCGAGTTCAGGTTAGTTAACGCAGCACAATATGCGATAACAATCATTAGCTTAAATTGTTTTGATGTGATTTGAAATGCAAACGATTGCAAAAATAAAAAAGTCTGTCTAGACTAAAAAGGAATCACAGTGTTTTAACGAGAATAACAATGAATCGAGCACGTATCATACTTGCCATGGCCGTTAGTTACTTCCTATTTGCTATTTTGCTCAATAGTGTAGGGACGGTCATCTTGCAGTCTATTCATAGCTTTGGCATTACAAAAGCGCAGGCCGCCACCTTAGAGGCATTTAAAGATCTTCCCATCGCCGTCGTTTCATTTCTGGTTGCGTCGGTTATCCCTAGGGTCGGATTTAAAATCGCTTTGACCGCAGTGCTCGCGGGCGTGGCATTGATTTGCAGTATCACACCTATGGTCGCTGAGTTTTGGATTCTTAAACTAGTATTTGCTTGCGTGGGTGCGGCATTTGCGGTGGTCAAAGTGTCGGTTTATGCGCTAGTTGGCCA
This sequence comes from Pseudoalteromonas sp. XMcav11-Q, assembly GCF_040104525.1. Lineage (NCBI taxonomy): Bacteria > Pseudomonadati > Pseudomonadota > Gammaproteobacteria > Alteromonadales > Pseudoalteromonadaceae > Pseudoalteromonas > Pseudoalteromonas sp. XMcav11-Q. Next base: position 193,157 of record NZ_JBECOX010000001.1, on the reverse strand, counting down.
AGTCACTGAAGGAAGCAACCAACATTCAAGCCTGCTTAATTTTATTGAGGGCGTGTTTATGTTAGGGGTCCTCGGCGGTTATTGGATTTTTGCGGCGTTTATTGACAGCGGCGATAACTCTCTTGGCTGGTTAAACGTCTATTTCGTGTTAGCTGTGCTGAGCGCTTTCACCGCATTTATTGTTTGGATCTCCCCAATTGCAAAGCCAGAGCCAACGCAAGCCACCGAGTCTAGTGTCTCTGCATTTATAGCGATGTTAAAGCTTGTGGCTAAGCCCCTTGTGCTGGTATTTGTGATTTCCGCATTTTTATACGTATTGATAGAGCAGAGTATAGGCACTTGGCTGCCTACTTTTAATAATGAGATCTTGTCATTACCGGTGAATATTAGCGTGCAAATTACCAGTGTTTTTGCTGCTTGCTTAGCATTCGGTCGGCTCGGTGCCGGCGTTGTGCTCACCAAAGTACATTGGTATGTGGTGTTAAATGTTTGCCTTGCCGCTATGGCAGGATTAGTGATTTTAACGTTACCGATGACTGAGGGTATTGAGAAAACGCTTATTTCTTCGTTATTTGACGCACCCCTTGTGGCTTTTCTCATGCCGCTGATCGGTCTTTTTATGGCGCCTATTTATCCAGTGATTAATTCGGTAATGCTAAGTAGTTTACCCACTACACAGCACGCTTCGATGACAGGGCTAATCGTTGTATTTTCAGCGCTGGGTGGTAGCACGGGCTCTATGATCACAGGTTTGGTATTTCAACATTTTGGTGGTCAACAAGCGTTTTATGGGGCACTTATTCCCATGCTGGTGATTGCTGTGTGTTTATATTTCTTTAAATCGATGAGTGAGTCTAGTCAATCAAATCATGCTCACACACCAAGCCAACAAAAGGTGAGCTGAGGTTTTACATGCAGTACCAATCAAACTTTTATTCCACAGAGATTTTTAAGGCGGTGCAAAGCGCTGGCCTGTTTTCAGACAGTAAGGTTTTTGCAGATGCCATCGCAAAAATTCCGCTCGCAGAGATAGAAAACCAGTATGTGATGCAAAAGCCGACGGGAGAGGCATTACTTAGATTTGTGCATGCGCATTTTGACTTTGTTGCCAACAAAGAATTAGATGCCTTACCCGATTTTCCTAGTGCACAGCAGTATATCAGTGCGCTGTGGTCGCGTTTATCTAGAAAGCCGAGCACCGTTGCTAAGGGCTCCTTGCTACCTTTACCCCATCCGTATGTTGTACCGGGTGGACGTTTTAATGAGATTTATTACTGGGATAGCTACTTTACGGCACTCGGGCTTTTGGATGCGAACAGAGGCGATCTCGTTGCGGGAATGTTAGATAACTTTGTGAGTCTTATTGATCGTATTGGACATGTACCTAATGGCAATCGAGATTATTACCAAAGTCGCTCCCAGCCACCTGTAACGGCATTAATGGTTGATTTACTGTGGCAGGAAAAATCTCATGATAAGCAGTGGCTGTCGCGAGTTACTCAGGCATTACTGAAAGAGCATCAGTTTTGGCAGACCGGAGAGGATTTGAGTTGCACGGATAAAAAAGCGCATTACCGAGTCGTCAACATGCCATGTGGGGGCAAACTGAATCGCTACTGGGATCCGCTTGCAGCGCCGCGCCCAGAGTCTTTTATTGAGGATATAGAATTAGCCGCAGCGGTTACGGACAGCGAAACGTTTTATCAGCACATTCGTGCGGCTTGTGAGTCGGGGTGGGACTTTAGTAGCCGTTGGTTAGCAAACGCTGACGATTTAGCGAGCATTCGTACAACAGACATTATCCCTGTGGATTTAAATGCACTACTAGTATTGCTTGAGTCGCAAATCGCACGTTGTTTTGAGAAATTAAACGAGCTAACGCAAGCGCAGTACTATGCCAATTTAGCGTCAAATCGCAGTGCACTGATACAGAAATATTGTTGGTGTGATAAAAAAGGCTGGTTTTACGATGTAGATCTTAATGATTATGCGCGTACCTCCGTTGAATCTCTAGCGGGCGTTGTGCCTATGTTTGCAGAGCTGGTTACACCTGAGCAGGCAGAGCATATTGGCAAAAAACTCGAGGCAGAGTTTTTGCAGCAAGGTGGATTGGTTAGTACCTTAGTCACTACTTCACAGCAGTGGGACAGTCCTAATGGCTGGGCACCACTGCAGTGGTTTGCGGTGTCAGGTTTAAGGGCATATGGTCAAAATCAACTCGCGAATAAGATTATGCAAGCATGGCTTTATGCTGTTGAAACCGGCTTTGAGCAAACCGGCTGTTTGCTTGAGAAGTACAATGTGGTTGAACCGGATAAACAGGCTAGTGGCGGAGAATACGTGGTGCAACAGGGTTTTGGCTGGACTAACGGAGTAACCAGTCGTTTTTATCGGCTTTTAGTGCCTGAAGTTGATAGTCCTTCGGCGTGATATTAAAGGCTTGTTTAAACGCTCGACTGAATTGACTTGGATGCTTAAAGCCGAGTGCAAAACTAATTGCGGTGATCTGAATTCCTGCTTTTAGTTTTGCCTTTGCTTCAGTGAGTCTCCGTGCTTGGAGCCACTGCTGTGGCGTCGTCGAAAATGACTTTTTAAATTGATTGAAAAAGCGACTTCTACTCATGCAGCTAAGTTTACAAAGTTTCTCTACATCTAATGGCTCGTCTAAATGAGTCTCCAAATAATGCACCGCTTGATACAAACCGTTTTGATCAGGCGTTTGTTTTACTGCGCCTAACAGCAGATCTCGGCTTTGTTGCTGTAGTAGTCTTGCAATTAGTTCGTCCATTGCCAAATCGATAAAGTACCCCCGCTCAGCCTCATTCTCACTGAATAGATGGAGCAATCGCCCCAAGCAGTGCTGGGTTTGCCAGTTATGCTCGGTGTGAACCAGCTGCTTTTGATAATTAAAATCACTAGGAAGCGAAAGCGCTAACTTCTCGCTCACGGTATTAATTTTCTCTCGACTGATCTCAATTGCTAAACAGGTGGTGGGAGCGGATAAGCTGGCGTCGGGAAAGTCTATAAATACGGTTTGTTCTGGTGCCAATACGAAGCTTTGATGAGGTAAAAAGGGCTGATGATAGTCACAACTGTCTACGTGCATCACTTTTTTGCCAGTGATCATCGCACAAAACAACACTTCATTAGAGGCGAGTTTGACTCTGTTGGTACTTTCGTATGTGTCATAGACGCTTAGCTCTACGTGATTGGCGGCAAAACTTATTTTGTTTTCAACTAAGCGTTCGACACGACTGCGATGTTTAGAGATCTGCAAACAATGCACTCCTTCTCGGTTACTTTTGGACTGTGCGTATACATTCCGAGACCCTAAGTTAAGTTTTTAAAGGTGAATTTGGCTAATGTCAAATATTAGTAAAAACAAAACTGGGACGAATGAAGCCCAAATAAATAACACAAGTTGCAGAGGTAAAAATGATATACGCAAATCCAAATACTGAAGGTGCGATCGTCAGCTTTAAGTCGCAATATCAAAACTTTATTGGCGGTGAATGGACGCCACCCGTTGACGGCCAGTACTTCGACAATATTAGTCCTGTTAATGGCGAAGTGTTTTGTCAGATCCCGCGTTCAAATAATGCAGACATTGAACTGGCGCTTGACGCCGCCCATGCTGCAAAGGCGGCGTGGGGTAAAACTTCGGTCACTGAACGAAGCAATATATTACTCAAAATCGCAGACCGAATAGAAGCAAACCTTGAATACCTAGCGGTAGCCGAAACATGGGATAATGGTAAAGCTGTACGTGAAACGCTAGCCGCTGATGTTCCGCTTGCTGCTGATCATTTCCGCTATTTTGCAGGTTGCATTCGTGCTCAAGAAGGAGCCATAGGTGAAATTGACGAGTCAACCGTGGCCTATCATTTTCATGAGCCTCTGGGCGTTGTGGGGCAGATCATCCCATGGAACTTCCCATTACTTATGGCCGCTTGGAAACTGGCACCCGCTCTCGCAGCTGGAAACTGCGTAGTGCTAAAACCTGCGGAGCAAACGCCTGCGTCTATTTTGTTGTTGATGGAATTAATCGCTGATTTATTACCAAATGGTGTGGTTAATGTTGTAAATGGTTTCGGGAAAGAGGCTGGTGAAGCGCTTGCTACGAGTACACGTATCGCAAAAATTGCGTTTACAGGATCGACTCCTGTGGGTTCTCACATCCTAAAATGTGCTGCTGAAAATATCATTCCCTCAACGGTGGAGCTAGGGGGTAAGTCGCCTAATATCTACTTTAGTGATGTGATGCAAGCTGACGATGATTACCTAAGTAAGTGTATTGAAGGCGCTGTGCTGGCCTACTTTAACCAAGGAGAAGTATGTACTTGTCCATCGCGATTGCTCGTGCAAGAAGATATATACGATGACTTTATAGCCAAAGTCATCGAACGCACTAAGGCGATTAAACGCGGCAATCCGCTTGATACAGAAACCATGGTTGGTGCACAAGCCTCACAAGCTCAATTTGATAAAATTCTTAGCTATATTGATATTGGCAAGAAGGAAGGGGCTGAAGTATTAATCGGTGGCGAAGTCGCAGAGCTTGGCGAGGGTTATCATAAAGGCTTTTATATTCAGCCGACGCTGTTAAAAGGGCATAACCAAATGCGGGTATTCCAAGAGGAAATATTTGGTCCGGTGATCTCTTTATGTACTTTTAAAGATGAAGCGGAGGCGTTGGAATTGGCGAATAGCTCTGAGTTTGGTTTAGGTGCTGGGGTGTGGACTAGAGATATGAATCGCGCATATCAATTTGGTCGCCAAATCGAAGCGGGTCGCGTGTGGACTAACTGTTATCATATGTATCCTGCACACGCGGCATTTGGTGGTTATAAAAAATCAGGTATTGGCAGAGAAACTCACAAAAAAGCGCTGGATCATTACCAACAAACCAAGAACCTCTTAGTGAGCTATAGCACCAGTCCTCTAGGATTTTTCTAATTTAATTATTATAGAAGTATTGAGTACTGACCATTGTGGCAGTACTCAATCAGTCATCCGGTTAAGAAACAACTTTTAATGGCGTCGCTTGTTTATTAGCAAATGCTATCCTATATTCGAGTCCTTTGCCGGGCTCGCTGACGGTGTGTACATCTCCATCTAGCCCTTGAGTCACCAAGTTATAGATAATATAAGCGCCAAGTCCCATACCGCCACTTCCTCTTTTGGTGGTATAAAATGGCTCGAATAACTTACTTAATTCAAGCTCCGACATGCCTTTACCATTGTCTTTATAAATAAGCTCAATGTGTTCATCATGTTTAAAGAATTCAATGGTGATCTCACCTTGTTCCGACTCTTTAAAGCCATGTGCAATGGAATTTGCGACTAAATTCGAAATGATCTGAAAAATAACACCGGGATAGGTCGTGGCGATTTCGATATTAAAACTTGTACCGGTGTTGTACTTTTCAAAAAATAACAACGCCAATGCAATGAAAAGGGCGACAGCAGAGCCGAAGGTTTCAACCACTGCATGCGCTTCTATCAGCGGCCAAGTTATATTATTAAGAAGCGTATTGCTCAGTAAAAGGGATGCGCCGTGGATAGTTAAGCTAACACCTATGATTATCCAGATCACAATGTGGGTGTTTTTATTTATATTCATGGAGGCTATTCCTTCGATTCACCTCCTTAAATCTAGTACATTTATTATGTAGATAAAGCATGCTGAGCATTTTTATCAGCTGGTATCAAGGTGCCAGCTGATACTTTCCAATGTTACTTGTTTCGAGAAGTGATGAGCTCGTCAGCCAAACTTGTTAAGTCAGGTAGCACGTAATCTGGTGTCTTTGCCAGTGGGTAGAGTTGCTTTTGTGGTCTTGCAATAAATGCTGTGTGCATGCCCGCGGCTTTAGCGCCGGCAACATCCCAGCCGTGAGCCGCCACCATTAGCGCTTGGTCTGGACGAATATTTAATTGCTGTAACGCCCATTCGTAGGCTCTAAGGTCGGGCTTATACACTTTGATGTCTTCAATACTCAAGCGTTGGTCAAAATAGGTAATTAGACCGGCATTTTCAAACTGCGCTTTAACCCCCGCATTCGATGAATTGGTTAAACTCACGAGTTTAAACCCAGCTTGCTTGAGCCGTTTTAGCGCGGGAATGACGTCTTTATGCGGGGGCAAAGAGAGCAGGGCGGGCACGATTGCTTGTTTAGCTTGTGAGTCAGTTATCGTTAGGCCTTTGTTCTTTGCAACCATTTGTAGCGCGGCAACGCCTATCTTGCCAAAATCTTGATAATTACCACTTACTGTAGTCACTAACGAGTGATGTAGCATAGTGGAAAACCAAAGGGGTAATAGGGACTCATCGCCACCTAAAACTTGGCTAACCGGCTTATTCATTGACTCTAAATCAAGTAAGGTTTCATTGACATCGAAGAAAATAACTTCCGGGCGTTCAACCTTTGAGTTGGCTTGGCTAATATTCGGCATTAGGCCTCCTAACATAACGAATAGACTAATTAAGGTGCGTTTCATTGATAATTCCAATTTAGTTGCGATGAGAAGCAGTATATTTATTTGATAAATTTAAACAAAGCGCGCATATTCGAAAGCAAGATTCGAAAAAACTAAATCGACATGTATTCAATCGCTGAACTCGAAACATTCTTAGCTATTATTAAACATCAAGGAGTGGTTAATGCTGCGAAGCAATTGAGACTCTCGCCTGCGACAGTTAGTCATCGTCTTAACAAGTTAGAGCAACATTTAGGCATGACTTTGCTGTTTAGAGATAGTCGTACGCTAACATTGTCCCCAGCCGGAAGTACTTTTAGAGAGCGGGTGGAGCATATATTAGAGGCGCTTTATGATGCTGAGCACGAAATAGGTGCAAGGGGCTCAGCGGTGAGCGGGTTACTTCGTGTCACTATGCCGCCTTGGGTGTTTTCACAATTTGTGATGCCAAATCTAAGTCAATTTGAGCAAGCGCATCCGCAATTAGCACTCGATTTCCTGATCAACGATCAGTTTGTAAACATAGTTGAAGGTGCTCAAGATGTAGCGATACGCGTTGGACAATTGGCTGATTCTGGGTTGTTGGCGAGAAAACTATGCGATAACCATCGGATATTATGTGCAGCGCCGAGCTATATTGACCGCTATGGCATGCCTGATAATATCAGCGAATTACAAAACCACTTTTTTGTATGCTTACCTTGGCAACGAGAATTTAAGTTAAAAGAACCAAACGGTAGAATTGTACACTTTAACGCAAAAACTCGTTTTACGATTTCAAACTCAGACAATATGACTTCTGCTGCCCTAGCTGGGCATGGTATTGCAGTTAAATCTCACATTGCCATCAGAGATAACCTAAAAAGAGGTGAGTTAGTGCCTATAATTCCAGGTTGTCTCGAAAGTGACGACGCACCTATTTGGTTTGTCAGGCCTCAGCACTCGCTGAAGACACGCAAGGCAGAGGCATTCTATGAATTTATGAAGGCATTGTTCGAAAATAAGGGCTAATACTTTAGTCTGCTTGTGCTTTTAAACTAATAACTCTAAACTCCGTATTAAAATTAGAAACTAGCCAGCTTGATGATTGTAAAATCGAACTGGTAACACAGATAGCAAACGGAGCTGCTATGTTCAAATTCATTTCTTGGATTTTTTCTGTCACCGCATTTTCACTTACTCTATTCTTTATCGTGCAAGGTAGTTATATGCTTTGTTTAGTCATGCTACTTGCTGGATTGATAGCATTGCCAAAACATGAAAAAGAATTGCAACCACTAGGTATGAGATTACATGCTAAGCATTTTTCTCGGGAGTCTCGTTCACTTAGCTCAAAAGAGGTAATGAACTTTTTATTAGCATGCTCATTGGCTGGCGCTAGCCTTGCGTATCAATGGCATGTGGTAACAATATAGACTTTACTGAACTTAATATCTTGAGTGTTTATATACAGCCATGATCCGAGTTTCTCTTAATGGGATACTCGGATATTTTTCAATGCTACCCCCGAGATAGGGTTAGCCTGATATCACAAATAGTATAAAACATACATGATGTTTAAAATCCGCTCACTAGCTGTTAGATTGGTTTTAACTACCATAGCATGGAAGAGCAATTGAATGTCACAGCCGTTAAAATCCTCATCAATACGTGTTCAAGAGTTCCTAGCCAGTCATGGGCATAACTTCACCGTTACAGAGCTTGCAGACTCTACTCGTACCGCGAAAGATGCTGCAAATGCGATTGGTTGCACTGAGTCTCAAATCGCCAAGTCTCTGATATTTAAAGATAGCAATACTGAAAAGGCGGTCTTGATAATTGCTTCTGGTAGCAACCAAGTGTCCGTGAAAAAAGTGGAAGCAGCAATTAATGTAAAGCTCGAAAAAGCGAACGCAAACTTTGTACGGGAAAAAACCGGTTTTGCCATTGGCGGTGTGCCTCCTGTGGCGCACACTGACTCTGTGTTGACGATAATTGATAAAGATTTAAAGCAATACGATCGTATTTGGGCTGCTGCAGGCACGCCCAACTCGGTTTTTGAGTTAAAAGCGCATGATCTAGATACGCTTACGGGTGGCACTTGGATAGATATTGCGAAGTAATCCTCAGTTCGTAATCGACCTTGTGTCTATGTGATCCATCTATCAGTCAACTTGGGGTGGTCATTAAGGTTTTCAACCAATAAAGTGCTTTCTAGATGAGAACAGCCCGATAGTCATTCAAAATAATCGTATTAATACCGCTCTCAAGGTAGTTGAATTTAAAAAAGTAAAGACACAGAGATACATGATAAACTTACCGCCAATAATTCAGTAGTATGACTATCTAAGATAATCGAGCTACTAGTCATAAGTGTGACCAAACGTGTGACCTTTTGATATTTGTGATTTGTATTTTAATCATAACTTTATGATATTTAGGGTTTAAGTGATTTATGTGTGAGCTTTTGGGGATGTCGGCGAACGTACCGACGGATATTTGTTTTAGCTTTTCTGGTTTGTTGGAGCGCGGTGGCAATACGGGTCCTCATAAAGATGGCTGGGGTATCACCTTTTACGAGGGGAAAGGATGTAGAACCTTTAAAGATCCAGAGCCTAGCTGTCAGTCTGAAATTGCTAAATTAGTCAAAGCATATCCGATTAAAAGCGTGTCCGTAATAAGTCATATTCGACAGGGAAATAGGGGACGAACTTGTCTTGAAAATACCCACCCATTCACTCGAGAATTATGGGGTCGGGAGATCACGTACGCCCATAATGGCCAGCTTTCGGACTATAAAGACTTAAAAACTGATTTCTACCGACCAGTTGGGAATACAGACAGTGAACTTGCTTTTTGTTGGATTTTGGACAAAGTACGAGAAAAATACCCAAGTCGTCCGTCAAACATGGTCTCAGTTTTCAGGTATATCGCAAAGCTAGCGCACACATTGAGAGACAAAGGGGTATTCAACATGTTGATAACCGATGGTATTTATGTGTTGGCGTATTGCACCAATAATCTACATTGGATAACCCGTAGAGCCCCATTTGGTAAGGCTACCTTAATTGATGCGGATATGGTGGTGGATTTTCAAAAGGAAACCACACCAGATGATGTTGTCACTGTTATTGCAACTCGACCGCTGACCAACGATGAACAGTGGCAGAAACTTGAGTCCGGCGAGTTTGCTTTATTCAAATTAGGTGAGAAGGTGTAGTTCTGAGTTTTTGTAAGCAAAGGCGGCTTAGTTGAGCCGCCTTGATGAATCAACGATGTTGCTATCAAATCTCTGATTTGGGTTGGTAGGTTTTAAGCTCTATCTGAAACTGCTCCATACCATCTTTACCTTTGTACATTTTAACCAGCATATGATCATAACTTGGTGCAAACCAAGCAATGGCTTGACGATCGCTATCATCATAAACGCGTTTAACTTTGATGGTTTTGACGTTGCCAAAAGGTAGAGTGATCATTTCCTCGCCAGCCACCTCAAAATCATAGCTTCGCTGGTCGCCTTTTTTGTCTATGATAGGATAGCTAAACTTGGTCTTTCCCGCCTTTAAATCCTCTCGCAGCTGTACTTGATAACTAATTAAATCTTGCTGATTCTCAAGCCACTTCACTTTCAGTGGATACTTTTCTTCACTGGAGGTAATTGCTTGGTTTTGATGATCAAACTTAATTTTGTAGCTTTTATCTGGACCAGTCCCTTCACGGGTCATACTGTAATGTAGTGGGCTGACGGTATGTTCAGCGACTTTAAACAATGATTCCTCAGTTCTTACGTCTGAAAAAATCATCCATTCGATATCGCTTTTGTAACGTACAGCGTATGTTGCATCGGCTATTTTTGTGAGGTCTCGCGTGGCACTACCATGAACCTTACCTTTGCGTGAAACTTGGTATTCGGCGTGATATTCAGTGAGAGAGTTCGCAAATGTCGAAGTGGAAAGTAGAGCGCTAATACCAATTAGCACAGCGCTCCATTTTTTATTTTTCTGGGTACGGCGCACCTTGAACTGGTAAGGTTTTGTTATCAAAAACAGCATAGTCTGCTTCCATTGTTAGTCTTTGTTCGCTGAACCATTTGACCACCAAAGGATAAAGAATGTGTTCTTGCTTATGCACACGTTGCGCCAGTGACTCTGCCGTATCATCTGGAAGAACAGCGACCTTGGCCTGACAGACCACAGGACCACCATCTAACTCTTCTGTGACAAAGTGAACGCTAGCACCATGTTCTGCATCGTTTGCATCGATTGCTCTTTGGTGGGTGTTCAGCCCTTGATACTTAGGCAACAAAGAAGGATGAATGTTCAACATTTTTCCTCTAAATTTTTGCACCAAGTTTGGAGTTAGAATACGCATAAATCCAGCTAATACAACCAAATCTGGTGTAAAGCTATCAATTAGTTGACCAAGCGCAACGTCATACTCTTCACGAGAAGCATATTGTTTATGGTCTAAAACAGATGTTGCTATACCAGCCTCTTGCGCTCTGGTTAGGCCGTATGCGTCCGCTTTATTACTAATAACGGCAGCAATTTCACCTTGAATATAGCCAGATTTGCAAGCATCAATGATTGCTTGCAAATTTGAACCACTACCAGAGATCAGAACAACAAGGCGAGTGGGTGCCATTACTCGGCACCACCTAAGATCTCAACTTGCTCTTCACCAGCCTGAGCGTCTTGAATTTCACCGATGTGCCAAGCGTTCTCGCCTTGTGCTTTCAGGATGTCAAGGCTTTGCTCAAGCTTGTCAGCAGGAACAACTAAGATCATGCCAACACCACAGTTGAATGTGCGGTACATCTCGTGAGTTGCAATGTTACCGTTCTCTTGTAACCAGTTGAAGATTGCAGGCCATTGCCAACTATCACCTTTGATCACCGCTTTTGCAGATTCAGGTAGCACGCGAGGGATGTTTTCCCAAAAACCACCGCCAGTGATGTGAGAAAGTGCGTGAACATCAACTTCTTTTAATAGCGCTAAGATTTGCTTCACGTAGATACGCGTTGGCTCTAGCAGGTGCTCGCCTAGAGTTTTGCCTTCGAACTCTGCGTTAGTATCTGCGCCAGATACTTCTAGTACTTTACGGATTAGAGAGTAGCCGTTTGAGTGCGGACCGCTTGAACCCAACGCAACCAGCTGATCGCCAGCCGCAACTTTAGTTCCATCTATGATTTTAGACTTTTCTACCACGCCAGTACAAAAGCCAGCCATATCGTAGTCATCGCCTTCGTACATGCCTGGCATTTCAGCCGTTTCACCACCGATAAGCGCACAACCAGATAGTTCACAGCCTTTACCAATACCAGATACTACGTCCGCCGCAACATCAACGTCTAACTTGCCTGTAGCATAGTAGTCCAAGAAAAATAGGGGTTCAGCGCCTTGGACAATAAGATCGTTAACACACATAGCAACTAGGTCAATACCTACTGTGTCGTGCTTTTTCAAATCGATAGCTAAGCGTAGCTTAGTACCAACACCGTCAGTGCCAGCAACCAAAACAGGCTCTTTATATCCAGTTGGAAGTTCGCATAGTGCACCAAAACCACCAATGCCACCCATTACTTCTGGGCGACGAGTTTTTTTCACTACGCCTTTAATTCTTTCGACCAATGCGTTGCCCGCATCGATGTCAACGCCAGCGTCTTTATAACTAAGAGACTGTTTTTGTTCGCTCACAGGTTTTCCTCAAAAGTTGCTAGATAGATTTGCTTAGAAACGCCGACATTTTACAACAATTGCATCTAGGCGGCTAGCGACTTTGCGAGAAACCCTAAGAATGTGGTCAAAGGTCCTCGATTTTGTATCTCGAACAGTATAAAGAAACGACAAAAACTTTGATTGTTTATAACTGAATGTGATTTGCGTTAGATCAATATTCAAGGAAGGTAGCAGCGTACTATGAATACAGACCCAATCAGACAGTAACTTCAAAAAATGTATTCGAAATCACTGTCACTAACGGCGCATTGATTGGGTCTACCCAAAACTCAAATGCATTTTCAGCCTTAACCTGAGGTTTGAACCTAAACTCAGATTACCTAGCTAATTATGGGAATAAAACGATGAATATTGAACGCCACAGCCTAGCTAAAGAACTCCCAGAATTTAAAGACAGAATTCACGACTTGAAACTGTCTGATGGACATTTCTCAAAGTTATTTAAAGATTACCATGAAGTAGACAATGAAGTTATTCGAATTGAAGACGGTGTAGAGCACTCAAGTGATGAGTATCTTGAATCACTGAAGAAAAAGAGGCTGTGGTTAAAAGATCAACTTTACCGAATTCTAAAAAGTGCAGATTAACTGTTAATCAAGGCCAACCGGCCGATGTGAGCGGGCTGCCAAGTCCGCTGCTATATTCTCCACCAATTGTTGAATAATTTAGCCTGTCCCGAGCAAGGGCAGATTTATAATCTATACTCTAACCATTGTATTCCATCCACGACGATTCCTTTGATTGCACTTATATTAGTATTAGCTGGCAGCTTTATCATGGGATTAGCTTTTTCTCCGGCCTTTAAGATATGTCGATTAACCTCTTCGGTCGGGTGGCGAGTGTTGTTAATTCTTATGGCTCTGTTTGAACTCGGATACTTGAGCTTTGCCTACTTTCTGTACGATCACAATAGCGCTAGTTTCATTGAGCAAGGCTTAAGTTTAATCCTGTTTCTTGGCTCCATTTTTGTTTTTGTGGTGAATTGTCTAAGTCTAACAAGTCTGCAAGAATTAAATGAAATTGCAACGCAGGCCAAATATAACGCTGAACATGATTTTTTAACGGATTTAGAGAATCGCCAGCGCTGCATTGACGCCATTAATGAACGTAAGCATCAGCAGCTCGACTTTAGTGTTATCTTGGTTGATCTGAATAATTTTAAGCAGATCAACGATGCAAAAGGGCACTTCTTTGGTGATAAATTGTTGGTGGAACTTGCACACAAAATGCGTGCAGCACTGCTTCCTCGTAGCAAGTTATATCGCATGGGCGGCGATGAATTCATTATCCTGATGGACGTTACAGACGTAAACTGTATTTACTCTCAAAACAATGCACTACTGAGCGAATTAAAGTCTGGGATAGAAATTGAGGAGTTACAACTGGATGTGACCTACAGCGCAGGAGCAAGCTTATGGACTAAATCGCGCCAACTTGATGTGTTTGACCTTTTGAAGCAAGCTGATATCGCCATGTATTCGGCCAAGCATAGCCGTCAAAGCATCGTCATCTTTGATGAAGAGCTTCATGAGGGAATTGAGGCCGAGTTCCAACTTTTAGCTAATCTCAAAGTTGCGCTCGCTCGAGGTGAATTGGCGCTCTATTATCAACCGATAGTGTGTTCTCAAAGTGGTGATATTCATGGAGTAGAAGCGCTACTAAGGTGGCCTCAGCCCGACGGTACAATGATAATGCCAGATCAGTTTATTGAGTTAGCGGAGCGTAATAATCTTATCCGGCAGCTGAGTGCATTTGTGATTAACCGTGTATTCCAAGACCTTGCAATATTGATTGAAATAGATGACAAGTTAGTTGTGCATATCAACCTTTCCTGCCAAGATTTTGCTGAACAGAATCTAATTAATACCCTTGCTATGCTACTGGATACTCACCGAGTCGACCCAACTCATATAGTATTTGAGCTTACAGAAAGCACCGTAATGGAAGAAGTGGAAAAAGCGAGAAGCCTAATTGAAACATTAATAGATATGGGATTTGCAGTGAGTATTGATGACTTCGGCACTGGTTTTTCTTCATTTTCTATTTTAAAAGAGTTACCAATTTCGCAGATCAAAATAGACGGTTCGTTTGTAAGGCTAAGTCATGAAAGTGAAAAAGATCAAGCCATAGTAGAAACCAGTATGTTTTTAGCACGTAAATTGAACTGCAGTATTGTTGCTGAGGGTGTTGAAAGCGATGCTTGTTTGCAGTATTTGTATAGCTTGAATTGTCCGTATATTCAGGGCTTTCAGATATGTGAACCACTTTCGCTAAGCGAATGCGTAAAGTGGATTAATTCCCAGAATATGGTGAAAGGCGCAATGAAAAGGTTAGACGGATGAGGTCTATAACCTCTCTCTGCAAAAAGCTTGATATCCAGATATACGAATAAATTGCTGTCGACTAGAAAGTTAACATCGGCTTAGGTGGGATAAAACCGTACATTTGTTCAAATCCAGGGATCTCTGTTTCCCATATTGGGGTTTCTTCACCGATATATGCACGGAATGCATCAAGGAACAGCCTAGTTCTGACTGGTAAATCACGATGAGGATAGAGCGCATACATCGCAGCAAAATCGACCAGTTTTGTGTTAGTTAAAATCGGTTGTAATTTGCCTTCAGTAATTTCTTTACCGACTAGAAAGGCTGGTGCAACAATATAACAGGTACCAGACAGCACACTTTCCATCAATGTATCTCCGTCGTTGGTTCTGAAGATACTCTTTACAGGCATTTGCTGCTCGATGCCTTGCTCGTCTTGATAGGTGATACTGGTAAACCTTAACGCATCACTGGCGTAGGTTGCTGCAGGTAATTCGCTGAGCTCCTCAAGCGAGTTTGGCGTGCCATGAGTTTTTAAGAACGTCGGGCTTGCTAATATGAGCAATCGATTGCGTGCAATTCTGCGGGCGATAAGTGATGAATCTTTCGGCTCGCCGACACGAAAAGCTAAATCAAAGCCTTCACCCACTAAGTCCACGAGTCTGTCTTCAAGCCTAAGTTCAACCTCAACATGAGGAAAACGTTTTTGAAAGTCATTGATAACAGGTTGTACGTAGCGTCGACCTACCACAGTTGAGCTGGCAATTTTAAGCAAACCTTTAGGCTCGGTGTGATAATTCTGTGCGATGCGCTGAGTGTCGTTTAGTAGCAGCCTTAGCTCTTCTGCTTTTTTCACCATCTCGGAACCTGCAGAGGTGAGCGAGAAGGAACGAGTCGTACGATTCATTAATCTTACACCGAGTTCCTCTTCCAGCTTGGTCATCTGCTTTGAAATGACAGAGCGATCGATATTTCTCAGTTGTGCGGCACTGGCAAAGGAACCACGCTCTACAACGTCTAAAAAGATTAATAATCTGCTGCTAATATCCATAATGCGAGAAAGTTCACTAAGACTGATGCCATTGTGACACTAAACAATTGGAATTGCGAGGGGCATATTTACACTAATAAAGTTGTGGCAAAATGCTAACAATGGTTTAATGAATCTAGTCTCACTACTTTATTTTTAACCTAACGCAAAGGCATATGATGAAAGCAGTCCGATTCAATCACACAAATGGACTTACCTTCGAGCAGGGAGAAATTAACTTACCTGAGGCAACCGATGATCAAGTCTTGGTCAAAGTTGAATACGTTGGTTTAAGCTTTATCGATACCAAAGTGGCCAATTGTCCCTGTGAAGAAACACCGAATAGAGTGTTTGGTGTGGATGCTGTGGGTGTTGTGGAAAAAGCATGTAAAACGGGATTTCCAGAACCAGGTACGCGGGTTTTTTGGCATGGAGACATTCGAGAGCAAGGCACGATGAGTGAATTTGCCTTGGTGCCAAGTCACGCACTTACTGTACTACCAGAAAATGTTGATGGTAAGCTCGCCTCAGCGGCAATCGCACCTGCTATGTGTGCATTGATTGCGCTATTTAAGCTTCAACTGAATACAGGTGATACGATTTTAATCGAATCAGCTCATCATCCAGTTGGCCAAATGGCAATACAATTTGCCAAACAGGTGGGGCTTGGGGTGGCGGCATGTTCCGAGTCTAAATATAAAAAGCTGCTTGAAAAGCTAGGTGCAGATCTCGTGTATACCCAGTCTGACTTTGCCGGCTTAGCCGATGCTCTGCAGCTTCATTTTGGCGCAGCAGAGGTGCAAGGCGCACTAGATTTAACAGGTACACATACCCAACAATTGATTGCGCATTTGATATTTTGTGGTCGAGTAAGTTGCTTAGCGGGATTACCTGCTATTGAGCAACACCTCTTAATGAAGAAAGCGCCAAACATAGGCATTGTTTCTTTGTGTGGTAGTTGGCTTTCCAATAGTGTTTGTGCGCAGCAGAGAATGGCATTCATCGGAAATACTCTGGCTGAAAAGCTTGAAAAAAATGAAATTACTTTGCAGCAACTTGAATCAATTTCACCGCAGCATGATGCGATAATTGAAACGCTGAAAAAGCTAGAAAACAACGATAACATCACGTTTTTTGCGGCAGATATGAATCTGTAGCCCCCATCAGTAGCGATAATTTATCCTCTTCACGCAACAATACTGAGCTTGGCAATATTCGCTGGGCTCAGCGTCCAAATAAATTGATACAATTTCTGACATTTTTCATCGCTTGAACACCGTATACTTCCCTCCAGGCCTCGCCATGAAGGGAATACGCCTTTCCTTTACGACTTCATAAAGAGTCATTGTCATCGTAAGGCGAAATTTTACATTGCGTTAATTGATGTCGGAGAGGCATCAATTTGGTGCGAATTGATATGTTTATTTGCACTCGTCAAATTGGATAGACTAGTGTCATCAGTTTAATAAGGATTAAACAATGAAAAAGTTACTTGTTATTTTCAGTTTTCTCATCTTCTCAGGTGTTGCGTTTGCGAATGACACACCTTATGAATTAATTAACCAAGTTGGCGATAAGCTATTTGCTGATATAAAAACGGTTAATCAAGATGGCAAAGCAACTGAAACTCAGATGAAGGGCATAGTACGTAGTCGCTTGATGCCACACATCGATGTGAAGTTTGTATCTTTTAAATTGCTTGGTAAACATATTAAAGGGCTAAAAAGAGACGAAGCCATCGAGTTTATTGGTGCGGTTGATAACTATCTTGTATCTACCTACGCTAATGCACTTTTACAGTACAAAGGCCAAGACGTATTGTTTGAAGAGTTACCAGTTTCTGATGGTGCTGATTTTGCGACGGTAAAGGTGGTAATAAGAGAGCAATCAAAACCAGATATAGACATGCATTTTAAGTTTCGTCAAAGCAAAGATGGAGACTGGAAAGTGTATGACATGGTTGCTGAGGGTATTTCTTTATTGAGCGCTAAGCAAAAAGAAATCACGATGAGAATCTCAGAAGTAGGTTTGGCTCAGGTTACGGCTGAATTGAAGAGTAAAGCATAAATCAAATTACTTCCCCCCGACTTTGAAGTAACCAAAAGAGCACATCATGGCTGATATGCTCTTTTTTTGGTTTCTGAAATCAGACTACTTGGTTTGTCAGTGGCCTTTCAAGTCTTGCTGCGTCGAGGTTTTCACAGGTTATTGTTGCAATCTGTTTTAGTGCTTCTTTGGTAAAAAAACCTTGATGTCCAGTAACTAGCACATTGGGGAAGCTAACCAAACGCGAGAAAACATCGTCTTGAATTATTTCTTCACTGTGGTTTTTAAAAAATAGCTCTGACTCTTGCTCATATACATCTAAGCCGAGGTAACCGAGTCGTTTAGACTTAAGCGCGGCGATACAGGCTTTGCTATCTAACAGGGCGCCTCTACTAGTGTTAATAAGCATGGCACCCGCTTTCATTTTGGCAAACGCAGCATCATCAATAATATGATGAGTATGTTCATTAAGCGGACAGTGTAGGCTAATAATATCCGATTGCGCCAGTAAGATATCTAGAGAGACCAAGGTATAAGGACCTTCCCCTATGTTTGGGTCATAAACTAGGACATTGGCACCAAAGCCGTTTAAGATACTGACTAAGGCTTGGCCAATTTTGCCACAGCCGATGATACCAACCGTTTTATTGTAAATATTAAAACCGAGTAAGCCGTTGAGATCAAAATTATCTTCTCGAACTCGATTGTAGGCCTTATGTGTCTTGCGGCTGAGCGTTAGCATCAACGCGATACAGTGTTCTGCAACCGCTTCTGGGCTGTAGGCTGGAACACGGACAACCTTTATGTCACGCTGTTTTGCCTGTTGAATATCAACGTTATTGAAACCTGCGCAGCGTAGGGCGATGGTTTTAACGCCATAGTCAGCCAGTTTATCAATCACTTGTGCATTTACAGTATCGTTTACAAATACACAAACCGCGTCATAGTGCTGACACAGCGAAACCGTTTTTTCATTGAGTGACTCACTAATAAAACTTATTTCAAGTTCTGAGTAGGTATTTACGGCTTGCTCAAAAAACGGCACTTCATAGTTTTGCGAACTGAATAGGGCGATTCTCATGATTAATGTGGCTCTCTATCACTGACTTAAGCGTTTCTGGTTTTGTTCTTGGGGCATATCTTGATACTAGCATGCCTTCAGAGTTTATTAGAAACTTGGTAAAATTCCATTTAATTGCGCGGTTTTGCGCGATACCACGGGTGTGAGATTTTAAATAGCTAAATAATGGATGTGCATCAGGTCCGTTGACTTGTGTTTTAGTACAGATCTTAAAGCTTAAATTGAAATGTGTATTGTAAAACTCTTTAAGCATTTCATCTTCAAGTGGTTCATTGCGACCGAACTGATTACAAGGAAAGGCCAATACCTCAAATCCAAAAGGTTTGTATTTGCTGTATAGCTTTTCAAGTGCAGACAGTTGCGGAGCAAAGCTACATTTGCTCGCAATGTTAACGATCAATAGCGGTCTTCCCGCTAAAGACTGTAATGGCAAAACTTGGCCATCAATAAGTTGTGCACTAAAACGATAAATATTCTCCATCCTTTCAGGCTCCGTGTGATTTATTCATGTTATTCGGTATCAAAGCGGTTTTTTCATTTGCTATGACAGAGGTGGTCGGGTATAAAAACTCCATTCTTATTAAGATAACAACGAAATAGGACAGAAATATGTCAGTGAAAGTCGCATTTATAGGATTAGGCGTCATGGGGTATCCAATGGCTGGGCATTTGCAAAAGGCGGGTTACCAAGTCACGGTATACAATCGTACCACCAGCAAAGCCGAAAAATGGGCCGCTGAGTATGCTGGCAACTTTGCAGTTACACCTAAAGATGCAGCGACTGACTGTGATTTTGTGTTTATGTGTGTTGGCAATGATGACGATTTACGCTCAGTCGTATATGGCGAGAGTGGTGTGTTAGCGGGGGTAAAGCCGGGAGCGGTGATAGTTGACCATACGACAACATCTGCAAAAGTTGCCCGTGAAATAGCGCAAGAAGCCAGAAAATTACAAGTTGAATTCTTAGATGCCCCTGTATCTGGTGGTCAGGCTGGTGCAGAAAATGGCGTGTTAACGGTGATGGTTGGAGGAGGCGAAAGTACGTTTGAAAAAGCACAACCAATCATGGCCGCGTTTGCTCGCTTTAGCCAATTAATTGGAGAAGTGGGTGCTGGGCAGCTTTGTAAAATGGTCAATCAGATTTGTATCGCAGGTGTGGTACAGGGGCTCGCAGAAGGCTTACACTTTGCTAAAAAGGCGGGTCTTGATGGTGAAAAGGTAATTGAAACGATTGCTAAGGGTGCAGCTGGCTCTTGGCAAATGGAGAATCGTTATAAAACCATGTTGGCAGGCGAATATGACTTTGGTTTTGCAGTCGATTGGATGAGAAAAGATTTAGGCATTGCACTAGACGAGTCAAGAAGTAACGGCGCAAATTTGGCGCTTACAGCTTTAGTGGATCAATATTATGCGGATGTTCAAGCGCTTGGCGGCAACCGTTTTGATACCTCAAGTCTACTGGCTAGGCTTGACGCTATCCACGACAAAAACAAATAACCTTTCGTTTCTAGTCTAAGTAACTTAAGCTCGGATCAGTCGTTATGGCTGCGCTACATTGGTGATAAATTGCTGATGTAGTGCGCTGAGATTCGCCAATATTGCGCCTTTACCTTTGATATCGCTGCGTTTCAGCACGGCATCAATCGCATCAACGGACTGCAACGTGGCAAGTTTTGATGCCGTTAGCTGGTGGCTAATATGCCAAGGCTCCGCGGCAACTCCCCCTCGATAGCAATCATAAGGCCGGTAGAAACCAAAAGTTGCTAAATGCGCATCAAGCCACAGCGAAAATTCGTGCTGATGTCCATCTTGCTGGTATTCCCATGGTTCTAGTTGTAGTGATTGTCCTGTCGGTACAAGGTTTTTGGCGAACACATCCAGATCAGTACCCAAATGGTGGCGGCTAGCACTAGGTAGGGCGGAGAACAACATAATTGCTTTTACTTTGTCGATGTCTGAGAGGTTGCTCAGTTCTACCTCTTGGTTAGAGATATCAAAAACAGGACGGCGCATCGCAAACTTGCTATTCCAAATCGCTTTTTGCCTTTCAAACCCTCGATATGCGGACGCCATGTAGAATTCAAAACCTGCCTTTTTTGCAGCTTGTGAGAGGGCGTTGAGATCGGAAACGATTGCGCTATGCACATGGCGGCCATGGTAAAAAACCAGATGTGATTCATTAACGCCACAAGCGCTGCATTCAGCGCTTGTAAGCATATAGCGGCTAGGCAAGTAACTTCTCCAAGATCTTTTCATAGACTAAGGCCAATTGATCTAAGTCTTTGCAACTCACGCATTCATCGACTTGATGGATTGTGGCATTAATTGGACCAAGCTCAATTACTTTACATCCCGTTTGGGCAATAAATCGGCCATCAGATGTGCCACCTGAAGTTTCCGGTGTGGTTTGCATTCCCGTCACTTCTTTGATGGCTGCAATCGTCACATCGAGCAATGGGCCTGGCTCTGTTAAAAACGGTAGCCCATTCAGTATCCAATTAAGCTCATAATCAAGTTGATGCTTGTCTAAAATTGCAATAACACGTTGTTTGAGCTCATCGGCTGTAACTTCAGTGCTAAAGCGAAAGTTAAACTGTACTTGCAAAGAGCCCGGTATCACATTGCCAGCTCCAGTTCCGCCATTGATATTGGAAACTTGGAAGCTTGTTGCGGGGAAAAATGCATTCCCTTGATCCCACTCGGTTTGACTGAGTTCAGCAATCGCCGCCGCAGACAAGTGAATGGGGTTTTTAGCGAGATGAGGGTAGGCTACGTGACCTTGTTTTCCAATCACTTTTAGGTGTCCGGTGAGTGAACCGCGACGACCATTTTTTACTACGTCGCCAAGCTCATGACGTGATGAAGGTTCACCAACCAAGCACATATCAATTTTTTCGTTTCGGGCTTCTAATAAATCTACAACTCGAGTTGTGCCGTTCACGAAAGGACCTTCTTCATCAGAGGTTATCAAAAAAGACAATGACCCTTTGTGGTTGGGGTGTTTTTCGATAAACCTTTCCGTTGCCACGACCATAGCTGCAAGTGAGCCTTTCATGTCAGCAGCTCCGCGGCCATGTAACATGTCATTTTCAATCACTGCAGCAAATGGCGGGTGCTGCCATTGGCTCTCGTCACCAACCGGTACTACATCTGTGTGTCCAGCAAAGCAAAAATGTGGTCCGCTGTCGCCTTTTCGTGCCCACGTGTTGAGCGTATCAACAAAGAAGTGTTCTTCGATGGTAAAGCCAAGCTTTGCCAAGCGTTCATTTATTAATTGTTGGCAACCAGCATCATCAGGTGTAACAGAAGCCCTTTGGATCAGAGCTTGAGCGAGCTTAACTACTTCGCTCATTAGGCAAAAATCTCATCATACTGTGCAGCTTTAAAACCCAAGTGATATTGACCTTGGTACTGCAAAATAGGACGTTTTATCATGGCTGGTGTCGCCAAAAGGTGTTGTTTCGCTGACTGCGCATCGAGATTTTGTTTTTGTTCTTCACTAAGAGCTCGGTATGTGGTCCCGCGTTTGTTTAACACGTTTTCCCAGCCAAGTTGGTCAATAAAAGCGGTGAGTAGAGCTTCGTCTAATCCATCTTTGCGGTAGTCGTGAAAGGTGAATTCGATATTGTTGTCTTGAAGATATTTTTTGGCTTTTTTAATGGTATCGCAGTTGCTGATCCCATACATTGTGATTGTCATAAAGCACACGCCCTTGCAATTGTGATTATCGGCTCTTTGGCCGCAGATACTTGTTTTAAAGGATAATAACACGCACCAAGCTTTTGTGCATTGAGTAGCACAATGGCGGCCATGGTTTTTGCTTCACTGAGTGGAATATCAAAAAAGCATAGCGGCTCTCCAAGCTTTACCGTGGTTTTGCCAAAGCTGTTTGCTTTGAGATATTCGGGTTTGGCAAATTCATTGCCGATTTCTAAGCTCAGTAACATTTTTAAGCCGTTATTGGCGTGTAAAATGTATTCGCAGTTATTTTTTCTGATCTGGATTAGTTTTCCGTTACAAGGAGATAGCAGCAAAGGCACGCGCATTTGTACACAAACACCAATCCCTAACATACCTGACGCAATCGCCGCGTTTGGATATGTACTTAGCGGTAAGACTTTGCCAGAAAAGGGACTTGGAATATGGGCAATAGGGTTTGCGATTTGGGATATTGGCCGATATTGGATTGGTGGTGAGAGTTCAATCAAAGTAATAAATATCCATCTTTTTTAAGTGCTTGCATCGCTTGCTGGATTTGGCTTTCTTTTACCAGAATGTAATCGGTATCGTACGTTGATAACGTAAAAATAGAGACGTTGGACTTTGCTAGCACACCAGAAATATTGGCCATAATTCCCGTAAGCGAAAACCCCAGCGGGCCCACGACTTCCAATGCTCTCCAATGACTTTCAGCCGCGAGGCTACTGACTGCGATATCTGACGCGCAAACTATAGAGAGTTCATCCTCAGTTTTGGCAATAAAAAAGATTTCACTGTTTAACACTGCTTGTGGAACAGCGTCATCGCAATCCAAGCTATGTATCGTAAATTCTTGTTTGAGCAATTGCAGCGTTTGCTTTGACATTACCAACCCTTGTTTTTGGAAAAATACCAATTGGTATAATTCATAGTATAGCGAAGTCAATTTAAAGACCAGAGCGTTCGCCTGAATTCTAGGCAAAAGAAAGGATTAGTGAGATGAAAAAGAAAAGGGCTCATGCATTGAGCCCTTGGTATAAAGATTATTCTTCGATTTGTGTTGCCTGAATAGCAGTCAAGGCAATGGTGTATACTATGTCATCAACCAAAGCCCCGCGGCTTAGGTCGTTAACAGGCTTACGCATACCTTGTAACATAGGTCCGATGCTAACAAGTTCAGCACTTCGCTGCACCGCCTTGTATGTGGTGTTACCTGTATTTAAATCTGGGAAGACAAATACCGTTGCTTTACCAGCGACTTTGCTGTTTGGCGCTTTTTTACGTGCGACATTTTCCATAATGGCGGCATCATATTGCAGCGGCCCGTCAATATCGAGATCAGGGCGTTTCTTTTGTGCGATCTCGGTGGCTTCACGCACTTTTTCTACATCTGCACCTTGTCCAGATGTTCCTGTGCTGTAGCTGATCATGGCAACGCGAGGTTCAATGCCGAATGCTGCAGCGGAATCTGCAGATTGAATTGCAATATCGGCTAACTGTTCTGCCGTTGGATCAGGGTTAATTGCACAGTCACCGTATACTAGCACTTGGTCCGGTAGCAGCATGAAAAATACTGAGCTTACCAACGACGCGCCTGGTGCCGTTTTGATTAACTGCAGGGGTGGGCGAATAGTATTGGCGGTGGTATTTACCGCACCAGATACTAAGCCATCAACTTGGCCTTCGGCTAACATCATGGTGCCGAGCACGACGTTATCTTGCAGTTGCTCTGCCGCAACGACCTCGGTTAGGCCTTTGTTTTTACGTAGCTCAACCATAGGCGCAATGTACTTTTGCAGCTCTTCTTCAGGAGATAAGATAGTCACGTTTTCATTAAGCTCAACACCTTGTTGCTGTGCGATACGTTCAATCTCTTCTCTATCTCCAAGCAGTACGGTTTTAGCGATATTTCGCGCACCACAGATAGCAGCCGCTTTAATTGTTCTCGGCTCATTACCTTCAGGCAGCACAATGGTTTTGCTCGCACGCCTAGCTAAATCAGTCAGCAGGTAACGAAACGCAGGAGGGGAGAGTTTGCGGGTTTTTGCGACCCCTTTGGCCAAACTTTCCAGCCACTCGCTATCGATGTGACGGGCGTTGTGCTGCTTTACGCGCTCGATGCGCTGCTCGTCATCGCTGGGTACTTCCATATTGAAATTGTGTAATAGCAAAGAAGTGCGCCAAGTATCAGCCTCAGTAGCAAGGATAGGTAGACCTGTATCCATCGCTTGCTCGCATAAGGTCATGATCTTCTCTTCTGGTTTGAATCCACCAGTTAACAAGATAGCGCCAATCTTGGTGCCATTCATGGCCGATAAACACGCAGCGACTAAGATATCTGAACGATCGCCAGGAGTAACTAACAGGGCACCTGGCGTAAAGTGGTTAAGAATGTTCGATACCGTTCTTGCACAAAAAGTAACACGGCGCAGACGACGGTGCTCCATATCACCCGCATTGATGATTTCGGCTTTTAAATAATTGCTTAAGTCGATAACTCGCGGCGCTACTAAGTCAAAGTCCCATGGTATGGCACCTAAAAGTTGAAATGGGTGTTTTCTGAAAATAGGTAGCGATGCCAAACGATTCATCTCGTTTTCAAGTTCTTCTGGTTTGTATTGATCAACCAGATCGGCGCGCGCTCTGCCATCTTCATCCAGCGGTGCATTCACTTTATTGAAAATACACCCCAATACGCGAGGGTGGTTTACACCGCCATAATTGCCAGCAGCAATCTCTAAGCGGTCTTCAAGCTCGTCGATAGAGTCATTACCCGGCGTTAAGACAAACACGATATCTGCACCTAGTGTTTGCGCAATCTCGCGGTTTACACGGCCAGCGTAAGGTTGACGACGGGTAGGAACCATTCCTTCAATGATGGCAACTTCATCGTCTTGTACTGTGCCTTCAAAGCGCTCCACAATTTCTTCCAACAAATCATCGCCTTTACCATCACCTATCATTTGCTCAGCGTAGCTCAGCCCAAACGGCGTGGGTGGGGCAATAGTAGAACCTTGCTGAACGATGAGTGTTGACTTTTCAGGGCCGACTTCATCTTTGCGAGGTTGTGCAATTGGCTTAAAGAAATTTACTTTTACCGCTTTTTGTTCCAGTGCTCGGACGATTCCTACAGACACCGACGTCAAACCAACGCCCGTAGAAATGGGAATAAGCATAATACGACGACCCATCATTACACTCCTTTAGCAAGCGTGGCTGCATCGTTGGCAATCACCCACTCTTCATTGGTTGGGATGACCATAGCGACAGGAGAGTGAGACTCATCAGTGATCACACCTTGATTACCAAAGCGTGCGTTGAGGTTACACTCTTTATTGATATGCATGCCAAGGAAGTTAAGCTGGTTTACTACTTTTTCACGGATAACATCAGAGTTTTCGCCAATTCCACCGGTAAATACAAGTGCATCTAAACCGTTTAGTGGTACCAAGAAGCTAGCAATTTGTTTGGCTAAACGATAACAGAAAATATCAAGCGCCAGTGTTGCTTGAGGGTGGCTTTCCTGCGCTGCTTCTTCAATCGTTCGGCAATCGTTAGAAAGCTCACTAATACCTAAAAGGCCACTTTGTTTATTCAACAAGGTGTCAATTTGCTGTGTTGAATAGTTAAGGTGATTAACTAAAAACGAGAATAAGCCCGGATCAATATCACCACTTCGGGTGCCCATCACTAGACCTTCTAATGGAGTTAAGCCCATGCTGGTGTCCACCGATTTACCGTCTTTAATTGCGGTAACGGAACAACCATTGCCTAAGTGTGCGGTAATAATACGAGATGGCTTATCTTTTAAGCCTAAAATCTCGATGGCCTGCGCCGATACATAAGCATGGCTGGTGCCGTGGAAACCGTAACGTCTAACACCATGCTCACGATATAGTGAATAGGGTAGAGCATAAAGGTACGCTGTTTGATCCATACTTTGATGGAAAGCCGTATCAAAGACAGCAATTTGCGGTAGATGCGCAAATGCGGCTTGAGCTGCGCGGATACCTAGTAGGTTAGCTGGATTATGTAAAGGTGCCAGACTAGCCGTTTCTTGGATAGCATTTATAACGGAGTCATCGATAATGACAGATTGTGTAAAGCGCTCACCGCCGTGTACCACGCGGTGGCCGACAGCGACAAGATTTGCGTCTAACGTGAGATCTTTGATGAGTTTTACAAGCGTTGTGATCGCAACTTGGTGCGCATCACCACTATTGAGGGGCACGATTTCCTTGTTGCCTTGGAACTTATATTTAATTTGTGGTGATTGTTCAGCTAGGCGTTCAGCCAGACCTGATAATATCTCCTCTCCCGTTGCGTTATCGATGATTGCAAACTTAAGACTGGAGCTTCCACAATTAAGAACCAAAACATGCTGAGATGACATAATGACTTTCCGTTTTGACAATAACAGTTATTGCGTATTAAGCTTAAAGCTATAGCGCATATAAGCTACGCATTTAGACTAAGGTATAGTTGACAGTAAAGACGTCGATTTTACCTCATTTTTTATATAAAAGTTAGCACCTAGGAGTTATGATGCAAAAAAGTCTTATTTCGCAAGTGCAACTTGGACGTCAATACTCGAAAGAGTGGCCTATGCGCAAGGAGTTAGCACCGTTGTTCCCCGAATTTAGGGTGATCAAGGCGACAGAACTTGCTTTAAATACAATGCCTATGCTGGCGGTGTTTACTCTGTTTTTGCAGACCAGCCAATTGGGTTTTCAATATCTGCCGCAAGCCATTGCGATTGCTTTATTCTTTTTATCGCTTCCTGTCCAAGGGTTATTATGGCTTGGTAAAAGAGCTGAAACGCCGTTAAATCCGGCTTTGTATTCTTGGTATACAGAACTGCATCAAAAGATGGTTGCCAATGGCTACGATGCACCCCTGTCCTCAAGAAAGCCTAGATATAGAGACTTAGCGCGATTGCTAAAAGATATGTTCGATAAAATGGACAAAGCGTTTACGCAAGAAAATCTGTAGTTTCTGTTTGCCTGCCTACCAAGCAAGTAGGCAGCGATTTGCTCATAATGGGTGAGCTGATGTAGGGTTACATGCGCTGATATTGGTTTATCAAAAACGAGAGCGTGATTTCGATATGGTCCATCTTTTGTAATCTGTCCATGTGTTGTTGCTTAAATTTCCATGCAAATGGCGTCATCATGATTAAGTGTTCAACACACTCAAATTCCATTCTGTGTGTTTGTTGTAATTTAGTCCGTTCAACCAACTCAAACCCTTGTGGTGTTTCTGGTGCCTTGTGTAGCTTTACATTGTCATAAATCAGAGACTTGAGTTCGAATAGATGGTGCTCGCCGGGTGAGACGACATACAAACTGCCTGATGGTTTGCATAGACGGGCGAGTTCTTCGGCGAACACTGGCGCAAAAATGCTCACAATCACATCTGCAAATTCATTTTCAAAAGGAGCCTCTTTGATGGAGGCTACGCTAAATTCAACTTGAGGATAGCGTTTAGCGGCATAGCGGACAGCAGGTTTTGCGATATCGACCCCGTATACTTTGGCATTCTCGCAGCGATTTGCGATTTCATGGGTGTAAAAGCCTTCACCACACCCTAAGTCCAGCAGGGTAGCCGGCGCTTTTTCAGAGATGATTTGTGCAAGCCTATCACGTAGAAAATGATAATGATCGGTTTCGAAGAATGCCCGACGCGCCGCAACCATTTCTTGGTTGTCGCCCGGCTGTTTTGATTTTTTATTTTGCACGGGTAGTAAGTTGACATAGCCTTCTTTGGCAATATCAAATTGATGATTATTATTGCAGCTGTAGCTCGCACCACCTTGATATAAAGGCAGTTTACACAGTGGACAGCGGTAGTGGGAGATCATTTGTCTAAGTATTCCCTATCAAAAAAAGTTTTTACCCAATGTGGGCGATATGTAATGAGTAAGGTGATGGCCATGCCGTTTAACATGGCTTCAGGGAACCACATTATGACGGCAAAATGGAGATAATTGTCTGCCAACTGATACCAAGTATAGGCATCGATTGCATAATAATAGAATGCGCTTAGAAGTATCTTTAAACAGCCCACCGTACCTGCGAAAATAAATGCACAAACAAAAATATAAACGAAAAAGTGCCGCGGTAAATGATGATAGCAAAGGGCAAAAAGTCCATAGCTTAAGTAGACAGGTATCAGTGCAGTAAACAGCCAAAAATTACCAAACTCCACCAAGGTAAAAGCACTAAAGTAACTATGGACGAGGCAGGCCAAAGTTGCACTCAACGCACCCAGTCGCCAACCTAAAATTAACGTTACTGCTGTTATTCCAAGAATATGAATGTTCAGCTCAGGTAAAATGCCTGCTTTTATTTGCCACAGTAACGTGAGGATAACCGCACAACTTAATACGCCGGTTTGTCTGGCTGGTACTTGTAGTAATTGCAGGTATTCTTTGCGATGAAAACTGAGTAAAAATAACCCAAGGGCAGCGATAAACGTCACGTTTCTATCCAGTTTTTAAAATTGGTGATTTTGCTCTATGCCGAGCACTGTATTTACAGTCTCGGCGGAAAAAGCAGATGATTAAATGTCGAAAGTTGCCCAAATTGGTGCGTGATCAGAGGGCTTATCAATTCCTCTCAATTCGTAATCTATGTCACTTTCAATACATTTCGCAGTTAATGGAGCGGTTGCTAAAACCACATCTATGCGCAGACCTCGGTTATCATCAAACCCTTTTGAGCGGTAGTCAAACCACGAATACTTTTCGGTTGCATCAGGTGTCAGCACTCTAAATGTATCTTTAAAGCCCCAATCTAGCAGTGTTTTTAACCACTCGCGCTCTTCTGGTTGGAACGAGCACTTACCCGTCTTTAACCAACGCTTGCGGTTTTGCTCACCAATACCAATATCCGCATCCAATGGAGAAATATTAATATCGCCCATGACTACAAGGTTAGATTGAGGATCGGCAAAATCATTTAAGTGGGTCATGAGATCTGCATAAAATTGTCTTTTATACGGAAATTTTGTTTCATGGCTGATGTTATCACCTTGAGGGAAGTAACCATTCATAACGGTAACTTCGTTACCTGAATCACTTTCAAACGTACCGCTGATCATGCGACGTTGTGATTCATCAGTATCCGTAGCGAAGCCTTTTTGGATAGCTTTTGCAGGTTTCTTGGAGAGTAGTGCCACACCGTAATGCGCCTTTTGACCATGGAAGTAAACATGGTAGCCAAGTGCTTCTACATCGTCGATAGGAAAAGCTTCGTCATGGACTTTAATTTCTTGCAGTCCAATGACATCAGGTTGGTGTTTTTCAATCAATGCCTGTAATTGATGTAGTCTAGCTCTGAGGCCGTTTATATTAAACGAAACAATTTTCATAGCGCTCTCTTTAGATTCTTGCTGTTATTTGGCAAAGTTTATCACTTAAAAACGAGAGGGTCAGCGCTTGGGTGAAATTACTTATTTAGTCAGCTGACAAGCATGTTGGCAGTTGTTAAATTTTGCACAAGTTTAGCGAGAGGATAACGAGGATTTTAGCTTAGTGTAAATAGATCATTAAATAACCAAAATTGCATGATTTAGCTGTTTACTTATTCGTCGTTGTAATTATAATCCGCGCCGAATCGTTCAATTGGGGTATATTATGCTTAAATCTCTCTCTTTCTTTGGTCTTGTTTCTTTGGTTTCTACAACAGCTTTCGCTTCACAGGTTGAGTTCACTCAAGCTGACGCATCACCAGCGACAAAAGTATGTGCTGTTGCAGCAGAGCAAGGTTTCAGTGCAGCACGTAAAGAAGCTGCATCACTAGGCCTATTTATTTCTCGCTTCTCACCAAGCATCCACTGTAATGGTGAAGATATTCGTGAGTTTGCAAAAGCAGCGAAGCGCTCGCAAAAGCAAGAAAAGAAAGTGGAGCTAATTGCTGAAAAGTCAGATACAGCAACTGAGTTATGCTTAGATGCAGTACGTCACGGCGTTAATCACCTACGTTTGAATAACCAACAGGTTCGCAACTTACGTTGTAACGATATGCCTGTTAAGCAATTTGTTAGAGAATTCAGAAACGCAGCAATTTAATCAAGTTGATGTGAATAGAAGGGGCGTTAAGCCCCTTTTTTATTGGTTGTTATTTAGTTTTGCATCACGGTATTTGATGTAACAAACTAAAGCTGCCAAGCCCGCAACAGGGACCGTAATCATACTTACCCAACCACCTGTGTATAAAATTGCTAGTGGCATACCAAAATCATAGCCGGCGACAATACAATCTGAGCTAGCACTTTCTGCAACATGGCAGTGAAGAATTTCAGCGATAAGCTCCGCAAGAAGTAAACCAAGCAAAGGTGTAAAGGCTATTAAGCAAAGACCTATCGTTAATAGCTTCAATCTTTGTCGTGACATGAACATTTCCTTATTAGTCATTTCAGGTGATTGTGCCCCCGATAGATTAACCTAGGCTGATAATACCGATTTCACTTAGTCATGCTCAATGCCTATATGGATGTAGTGATCTCGCTTGCAAAACAGCATACCAGCCAAAAATTATTATTTTAACGTAATGATGGTGGTGGAGTTGTACAGTCAGGAGAAAACCAAAAGTCGTCTGAGGCTGAAGTCCATTCGTCACCACATACACCTAGTTGCTCACCTTCAACATCGGCACAGGCATCGTGATTCAAGCAATCTTGGGTATATTGACCATCACCAAACATTGGACAACCCGCACCACATCTAGCTGCACAAAAGCCATGACCACCGACGATATAATTTCTTGTCTTTACAGACGAGTTGGTAATATCCCAAACAGCAGTCTTTGATTTACCCATATACGCACAGAGATCAGTCCAATCTTGTGCACTGATTTTGCTCTCTATTTGCTGATCAATTGCTTCACCTAATGGATAGGTAGATAAAAATTCGAAGAATTTTAAGAGTGCAAGTTTCGACTCCTTATCTAGAGTTGATTGGCTTTTCATAATCAAACCACTATTAAGCTCTACGTCGTGTAGCATATTCTTTATGTCGGCACGAAGTGCTGGGGTATTAATAAGAGGTTTATTATTGATATCAGTACCAGTTATCTTAACTTGTTTTTTAACTTGATTGAGTAACAAAGCATAGTGATTGCCCTGATATTTGATAGATGCGGAAATAGTATCAAGCAAGTCATTGGATACTGAAAACTCGATTGGAGAATGCATGCCTTTCTGATCAAACGACTCTGTTTTAACGCTATGTTGAGCCTGGATAACTCCTTTAATCCCGTTTTCAGTGAGATAAATTGTAGTATTATCATTCATAGCAAAGGTAAAACTAGAGAACAAAAATGCTGCCATAATGACAGTTGAAAACAGATATTTCATATTAAATCCTTTTTTAAATTAATAATCGTAATATTTAAGCAGGAGAACCTTTGGTTAACCTGGTTTACAATTTTGTTTCAATTTGGGTGTTTGTCAAGTCTGAGCTATAAATAGTTTTGTTCTTTTTTATCTAATAATGAGTTGTTTGCTTTAATTAGATTCTTAAAATAGTATCAGTTAATTACCTTTACTTATTTAGCTTAATAAAACTATCTCCCAGTTTTTTCCTTACAATCCTTTGCTATAATCTGCACAATTTTGGTAATAGACACTGATCTCCAATGACATTTAGCGAGTTACAACTTCACCCTGAACTACTAAGCGCAATTACTGAGCTTGGGTTTGAGTCACCCACACCAATTCAAGAAAAGAGTATTCCACTTCTGCTCAGTGGTTGTGATTTAATTGCAAGTGCCCAAACTGGAACCGGTAAGACTGCCGCCTTCATGCTGCCGATTTTGCACTCCATGCTGATAGGCGCCACGCAAGGTGAGAAATCGGTTAAGGCATTGATATTAACGCCGACTCGTGAGCTGGCACAGCAGGTTGCAGAGCACACTGAAAAGTTAGTGGTGAACACCAGTTTAAATGTCGTGTGCTTATATGGCGGTGCAAATATTGGCCCGCAAGAAAAGCGCTTAAGAGCGGGTGTAGACGTAGTGGTTGCGACACCTGGGCGTTTACTTGACCACCTAATCAAAGGCACATTAACACTCAAAAATATTCAACACTTGGTCTTCGATGAAGCAGATCGCATGTTAGATATGGGGTTTATGGGGGAAATTAAGCGGATCATGCGCACTATGCCGCTTAAGCGTCAAACGTTGCTATTTTCAGCTACGGTTGACGATGCTGTGTTATCCCAAGTAAAGCCTTGGTTGAACGACCCTAAGCGAGTAGGTGTTGAATCCCAGAACAGCACCGCAAGTACAGTTACGCAAACGTTCTATTCGGTAGACGAAGATCGCAAACGTGAATTGATCGCCCACTTGATTGGCAAAAATAATTGGCATCAGGTACTGGTGTTTACTCGCACAAAAAATAGTGCTGATAGCTACGCAAAAGAATTGAATAAGGATGGCCTTAAAACCGCAGCGATCCACGGTGATAAGTCTCAAGGCGCGCGTGACAAAGCGCTATCTCAATTCAAATCAGGTGAAATTCGCGTCTTGGTCGCAACGGATGTAGCAGCTCGTGGCATTGACATTGACTCGCTAAACTATGTCTTCAATGCTGAGTTACCCTATGTTGCTGAAGACTATGTGCACCGTATCGGCCGTAGTGGTCGTGCTGGACAAAACGGCCAAGCCATTTCGCTTGTGAGTATTGATGAACAGTGGCTACTAGAAGAAATAGAAATTTTCTTAGATGAGCGATTTGCGCCGCAATGGCTGCCAGGCTATGAACCTGATTTAACCAAAGAGCCTAAAGACACTCGCCGTAATTCTGGTAAATCTAAGAAGCAAAGAGACAAAAAGCGTATTCTAGGAACAAGAACCAAGCGTAAAAGGAAGTAATGGCTTAGCGCTAAAGCTTATGTTTGGCTTCTCTCATCCAAACATAAGCATCATTGGCCATTAATTGCTAGTAGAGGTTTTGATATAAACAGCTGCCCCAGATGCAGATAAAAACGATAAGTGCGATCAATACGCCTGCAGAGCCCAAGTCCTTGGCAAGCCCCGACAGTGGATGGATTTCTAAACCGACTCTATCAATTGTTGCTTCAATAGCGGTATTCACTATCTCAGCAAACATCACAAACAGCGTTGCACAAAACAACATAACGCGCTCATAGAGTGAAAGTTCAAGTGTAAACAGCAAAATGATAGTAACCAGCAGTAGAATAAGCTCTTGCCGAAAGGCGGATTCATTTTTTGTGAGCCAATTAAACGCTCTAAATGAGTGTCCAAGCGCCAGCAATAGTCGTTTTGCTCCAGTTGGCTTATTGGTGTTATCAAAATGCATTAGTTTCTCCATTAGTTGCGAGTAATTGAGTTCGACAGGTTGCGAATATGTCATTTTTGGACTGATAGGTTTTCGAATTAACTTGGGTTAAGCCAATTAACGTATCGTAGATATTGTCATGAGAAAGGGGTTGCTGTTTTACAGCGTCAATGCAACCACTGTAGCTTTTATTTGTTAGGCGATTACTCCAATAAATCATCGGGATCTGGGTTTGCTCTTTAGGTGCTAGACGATATGGAAAGCCATGTAAATATAATCCGGTTTCACCAAGTGATTCGCCATGATCGGAAACATAGAGCATGTTGACTGTTTCTGCGTCTAACGAAGACAGTTGTGTAATGATTTTGTGCAACACTAAATCTGTGTAAGCGATGGTATTGTCATAGGTGTTCACTAATTCTTGAGGCGTACAATTTTGGATATCGCTACGCTGGCAATCTGGGAGGAATTTTTGCTGCGTTTTAGGGTAGCGGCGGTAATAAGTTGGGCCATGCGAGCCAATCATATGTAAGACAACAACAATATTGCTTGTTTGCGCGTTGTTTATGGTAGTCATAAGTGATGGGATTAGTACCTCATCAAAGCAATACTTACCGTCGCACAGCGGGTTATCCTTGTTAGTATCAATCCGATAATTCTCAACCCGATTACATACACCTTTACAACTACTATTATTGTCTATCCAAAACACTTCGGCGCCAGCCCTGTGGATCACATCAAGCACGTTATCTTGGCTCTGAGCAAGACGGCTATTGTAATGTGCTCTATCTAGCCGTGAAAACATACAGGGTACTGAAATTGCTGTCGCTGTGCCACAAGATGACATGTTACTGAAATATTTGATGCCGTCCTGTTTAGTGTATTCGTTAGTATCTATTTTATAGCCTCCATGTGAAAAGTTGCTTGCACGTGCAGTTTCACCAACAACGACAACGGTAATATTAGCACCTGACTTGGAAGCTAAAGCAGGTGTTTTATCTAGTAATCGAAATGGTAATGGAGGATAAAAATAGTTATCTCTCAGGTATTTATATCCTGCAATATAAAATGAAAATGGCGTGATATAGCTTGCGACTTCTTTATTGTTTCTACCAACGGAGGCATAGTTTTGATAAAAGCTAAAGGCTATCAAAGAGATGAAGGTAATTGAAACAAAATTAATGAGTATAAAGGATTTTAGCCTTTGCTTTAGTGGCTGTTTTATTTTGTTTTTTGTCATTAAATAAGCAGGGGTTAAACCCAGGGTTAGTACGAAAATAACTAGGTTTATATTTAAATATGAAAATGCTTCCCCCGTGTCTGTTTCAATAACGTTTTGCATCATGCTTTTATCAAATATGACGCCGTAGTTTATTGATGCGTATAGCAACACACTGGATAGCACAATGGTGATAAATAAAAAAGGCCGTACAAAGGTGATTAAAGAAAACCAACTAAATAGTAACAGTGTCAGGAAAAACAAAAGAATAGGGACAGACGCTAAAAATAGCCAATCGGACCACTCCTGTATTGTAGAAACATTAAAGACTTTGATAATAAATAGGCTATTAAAAGCAATGGTACAATAAAGTGTGGCGAGAACCATCAGGCTGGTATAGCCTGATGGGGAGATATGTTTTAAAAATTTAAACATATCCAACTCCTGACGAGAAAATAAAAACTAAGTTATCTTTATTTTCTATAGAAATACTTAAGAGAACCTTATGCTTTACTCTTTTAATCGATAAATTTGCTCCTGATAGGCCAAATTACTAAATAATACATGAGATAGTGCTTTTTCTTTAAAATCAATGGTGTGCACTGTATTCAGCAATGGTTTTTGCATCTTAGTCGCCGTGTCATATTGCCAATAACTCACTTTGTTGCCTGGCATCAAAATGGCGGCTTTGTCATCTTCAATGTAGGCAAAATTATCGTAATATTGCATCATCGCTCTTTGCACTGGATATTGTTTGGTTAAGTCAAAACCAAGCATAGGCGTTGGGCGTTCAACCCCTATTAAAGAAAGCAAAGTGACAGGTAAATCAATTTGACTGACCAATCTTTTATCTTGTTTCTGATTAAAGTCTGAATTCAAAATAACGGCTGGAATATGAAAAGACTTAATAGGGACGGGCTCGGATCCATACACCCTGACATCATGATCTGCAACGACTAAAAAGATAGTATCTTGCCAATAACGACTTTGCTTGGCCTTATCAATAAACTTTCCGAGTGCATAGTCGGCGTACTTGATAGCGAGATCTCGCGCAGGTTTATCACTTTTATGATTTGTTGGTAACATTACTTTTCCGTCAGGAATTTCAAACGGGTCGTGATTGCTAGATGTAAAGATCAAACTAAAAAATGGCTTTTCTTCTTCACTCAGCTGAGTTAGTTCTTTATCCGCTTGATTAAACAGATCTTCGTCGCTGGCGCCCCAAGACGCAACAAATTCTGGGTTTTCAATATCATCAAAGTCAACGATACGTTGAAAGCCATTTCCTAAGAAGAAGCTTTTCATGTTATCGAAGTGGCTTTCGCCACCGTAAATAAACTGTGTGGTATAGTTTTCTTTGGCTAAAATATCCGCCAACGTACAAAACTGTTGCTGAGACTTTGAAAGCTTAACGACGGAGCGTGATGGTGAGGGTATAAAGCCGGTGATCACGGCTTCAATTCCGCGAACCGAACGGGTGCCCGTTGCGTAGAGGTTCTCCAGCCCCCAGCCTTCTTGATACAGTTTATCTAACTCTGGGGTTAGGTTTGCTCCCCCTAGCGAGCTTACAAAACGTGCGCCTAAGCTTTCCTCTAAGATAATCACTAAGTTTTTCTTTTTGCCCTGATGATATGCCGGATTAGTGGCTAGGGTAGGAAGTGTATTTGAGATAAAACCTTGTTTGTAACTTGCTTTTCTTACTGTATCAAAAACCTTTTCTTTGGATAGCGAACCATAAAGCGCACTGGCACTTCTTTCGCTGCCCATATTTTTTGCTGCGAACGCAACACTATAAGCTGAGTTGATGGTCAGCGAATTAACCAATGCATCTTGTGAGAAATAGACGGTAGCAGGGTTAAGTGGTCTATGACCCAGAGTGCCTCTTGCTAATAGCGCTAAACAGATAAGACTACAAAAAGTAGAGATAGCCATATTCCGCTTTGATGGCGCATCGTTGCTAATGCGAGGAAAATATCTCAAGGTGGTTATTAAAGCCAACGTACATAAAAGTAGGGTCAATATCACTGTGCCCAAGTGACCACTCAACAACATTGAAATGACTTCTTTGGGGTAAATCAGATATTCAATAAATAAACGGTTTGGTCTGATGTCGTATTGCAAAATAAATGCAGGAGTTGCAGCTTCGAGTAGTAGGACAAATACAATACCCAACGCAATATACCCCGTTACTAGCGCAGTAAGTAAAGGCTTCAGTGGCTTGGGCATAAAATAGTGCGTGACCATTAACAATAAGAGTGGTATCGCGAGATATGCGATAGTACTCAAATCAACTCGTAGGCCTGATATCACAAAGGTTAAAGGATCAGAGCCTGCCATTCTCTCTAACATCCAAGTCGATAGCCCTAAACGGCTAAGCGTCAAAATCATCAACAAGGAAAGGAAAAACACCATGAAAGGTTGTGCATAAGGAGTTGAAAAGTGTACTTTGTTCATAGAATGTTAAGAATAGTTGCATTTATCACAAGACTATCCGACGAAACTTAAGAAAAGCTTAGGAAATCCTTCGGAATTGATGAAAGTTGAAGTTCTCTTTAGCGAATCTTAAGTTTGAGCAACTAAGCTATGTGATATTAAGCACTAGCCAAAGGTTTATTTATGAATGTGTTACTGATTGAAGATTCTGAGTCCTTGCGTCGCAGCTTAACCTTAGGGCTCTCTAAACTGGGTTTTACGGTAGATGATTCGGCGGATGGTTCTAGCGGTTTGAGTATGGCGCTGATGGATCACTATGATGTAATTATTTTAGATATTATGTTGCCCAGTTTGGATGGCATAAGTGTGCTTAAAGCGCTAAGACAGCAGAAGAATGACACTCGAGTGTTGGTGTTGTCAGCAAAGTCACAACCTGAAGACCGAGTGCTGGGTTTATTAAGTGGTGCAGACGACTATCTCGCCAAGCCCTTTTCGTTTGATGAGCTGCATGCACGGCTATTAACGCTAATGAGAAGAGGGGCATTTAAACAAGATGGTGATGAAATCGTGCATGGCTTTTTGACCATTGACTTGCAGCTAAAGTCGGCGTTAATTGCAGGGCAGCAAATAGACTTAACACCCAATGAGTATAAAATTTTGGAATGTTTGTTTACTAATCAAAATAAGATTATTACACCAGAAAAATTAAGCACTTATATTACCGGCAATTTCGATAGCGTGTCGAAAAATGCCATCGAAGCTCACCTTTCTTCGCTACGTAAAAAGGTCAAAGCGCTGGGTCAATGCTTGCCAGTTAAAACTAAACGCGGGTTTGGATATTATGTTGAGCAACTACCATGAAGTCGATCCGAGGGAACTTAGTTAGCACATTATCAATTACCATCACAGGTGTTGTAGTCGCCATTTTACTCGCTACAGATTTGGCTGTGGACTCTTGGATTGACTCACAATTCGACAAAGCGATGCATACAAAAGTTGGCATGCTGATGACGTTAGTCTCTGAAGATGAAGATCATCTTGAACTGCACTTTTCCGGTGAGTTTTTACCTGAATTTACTGGCAATATCGAGCCCGAATATTATCAAATCTGGTTGAACGACCGAGTTTTTGCACGCTCTGACAGCTTAGATCTTTTTTCGCAACACGAGTTACCTTATTTGTCGTTATCACTTGGCGAGAGCAAAGTGGTAAATGAAACCCTGCCAGATGGTCGTGCGGGACGGATCATATATACCCGTTTTATTCCGCAGATCCATACCCTAAAAGGGGAAAAAAAATCTTTTGACGACGAACTTGTTATTGCCTATGCGGCCTCGTCGGAGGGATTGGACTTTATTCTTTGGCTCATTGATATCGTTTTTATCGTGACTATTGTATGTGTTGTGGTGTTTATTCGTGTATTTGTGCGCAAAACGGTCGATGTTGGTCTCGCGCCGTTGAATAGCATGAACGCTCAGATAGCCAAACTAAATTTCTCTAAAGATTCAGACACCATAATATTAGAAAAGCCTGTCTCTGAGCTATTACCCGTTGAGCAAAGCCTAAACCGTTTTATTGTTGAAAACAGACAATTGTACTTGCGAGAAAAGCGCCTAACCTCAGATATTTCGCATGAATTAAAAACGCCCATTACGGAGCTTATTAATTTGGCGGAAGTTATTTCACGCTTCCCGGAAGACAATGAACTGGCGGATGACTTTGTGCCAGAAGTATTAAGAATAAGTCAGCGGATGAAAAACATCGTCACCAACGTCATGTTGTTACATAAATACGAGCAGATAAAGCTACCTAAAGACGATGTTGTTGATGTATTGCAAGTCATCAACCGTTCGATTGGTGAGATAGCATTTGATAATGTTGAGATTCAGACAACTTGCTCCGAATGTCCAATTCAGACCAACTTAATGGCAGTCGAGAGCATCATTGGTAACTTACTGAAAAATGCCAAGCGCCACCGAGTACTGGGTTCTGAAGCACTTATCGTTGTTGAAAAGGGGGCGACAAATGGGATAAATGTTCGAGTGAGCAATCAGGTTTCCGGCGAGCTCGAAAACGTGAATTTAGCACAATTATTTGAACCACTATGGCAAAGCGACCAATCGAGAAGCGCGAATGATTGCTTTGGCTTGGGCTTGCCTATTGCTAGGGCCTTTGCTGAAGCCATTGACGCGGAACTCACTGTTGCGTTGGAAGCGAGCACCATCACCTTTACATTTACCCTTTGAAGCGCTATTTAAAAGCGAGTTTCCACTGATAAACCAAGTTCCCAGCTGTCAACTTCAGGGTAGTTACTTAATGGTTTAGTAAAGTCTATATGCACTACGTTTTCATTACTTGAACGGGCGGAATATAAACGAACTCCGAGCCCTACACTACCTAGCATTTTATTGCTTATATTAGGATGTTGTATATTCCCGGATGCTTTTCCCAGATCAACAAAGCCAACGAATCCTAAATCAACAAGCTGATAAATATTAATGTTAGGGTACATACGGAGCTCGAATGAAGATTTGACCGTTTGCGTACCTTGTTGATAGCTTTGTGGGAAGCCACGGATCCCTTCTTCTCCACCGAGTGCAAGAGGACGCTCGGCAAATTCCTTGTTTTGCCACGCAGCAATGGCATCAGCATAAAAAGCAAAACTATCGCTCCAGCGATAATTTACCTTTGCAGCGAGAGTAGACCATACTCTATCACCTTGCTGCGTGCCGATTTGGGCATTGGTTGATGCTTTAAATCGGTATAAGACATCATCATTAAATAGCCATGCTTTATTGGCTGAAAACTCCCAAATTGAGCCAACTCCATCCGCTTCGGTATCAATACCTGTTTTGGCCGCAAGTGACCATCCGAGGTTGAAATCTTCACTGTGATTGATTAAGTCTACGTCCTGCAGCACGATATAATTATCTTCGATATATTGAAGACTTATCCAAGGCGCTAACAATTTGAAGTCATAAAGGTTATCCCTTATGGCTAAGTTTGGCTCGTCATAGCTGACATCTTGGTAATCGAAACCAGCTATCCACCTAAGTGTGGTGGTGTTGGTTTGCTGCCCTAAACGGCCATAAGCAAACTGCGCAGATGTACCATTATATCGAAACTGACTTTCTGTTTGACCGTTATGATAGATAGAAGTCGTTTGGTCTTGTGCATTAATATAAGCTCTATATAACAAAGAGCTGGAGCGCTGATAGAAAGGTTGATAAATGTCAGTCATAAATATTTGACCGTCATCATAATCATCTGCTTGCACCGTTATCATGGCATGTGGTTGCCATGGCGCAGGCATTTGCAACACGGTATGGTAACCGGAACGTTCATGGTCAGATTTGTATTTTACGGATGCCCTAACGCCATACCCTAACAAGTTTTCCTCTTTAAACCCCAAACTTAACTTATTGTTTCCACTACTTCGGCCAAAGTTTACACTGGGCAGCAAACTCCAGGTGTCCCACGTTTGCACTGATATTTTCTGTGGCTCGGCACTGCTGCATGGGTTGGCATAGTTAATTTTCGCCTCTCTGATGTATTTTTTAGCACGCAAGATCCGCTCAGCCTCTAAAATATCGGCCTCGCTGACTAGGTCACCAGCCTGAAAAGGGAGTTGAGAAGCGATAGTCGCATCTCGGGTTTCTATATGCAGCCAGTTTACGAAGTCATGGAAAGAGGTCGTTTCTGGGTCGTCCGGATTAAAAATAGGGTTTGAGTTTATTTCGATAGACTCAATCTTGATGTTTTTCTCTTGACTTGCTTTATCCGTCTGTCGCGCCATTTTGTTACTATGTTCAGCGTTATTATTGCAAAGGGAGTCGATGCTAAATGGGTCACCAGCAAACGCAGGAGTGATTGAAGTGACTAACACGAATACCGCAACGGTTTTGGCTGGCATATATGCTCCAACTGAAAAATATCAAGCTACGTTGAAAACATATATGCCAATACTTAAGAAAGGCTTAAGAAAAATTAAAGAATGAGTTAATCGCCAATGTATGCGAATTTTTCATGATTAATTTTTACCTCTTCGAGCAGAGTTTACAGTTCCCCGGTAAATAAGCGTCGATGCGTTTTTCGTGCATACTCATCAGACATGCCACCAAGATAGTCCGCTAACACGCGCATTTGCTGCGTTTCATCGGTTGCTTGCTGGTACAATGTTTGGGTTGTATACGGCAACAATCGCATCGGGTCACTGGCAAAAACTTCAAATAAATCAATAAGCAGGTTTTGACCACTAAACTCAATTTGCTGCATTTTAGGTTCACGAATTAATCTTTGATATACGAACACTTTTAATACTTGCAGGATTTCCTGAAATTCGGGTGCCATCTCAACGGTAAAATGAAGTAGGGCGGAGTCAAAATCTGAGTCTTGAACGCTGAGTTTACAATGCACAATAAACAGGTTGACGAGTTCACCTATGGTATCTTTTCGATTAGATTCATCTTCTGAAAATAAACTCTCGCTTACGCGCGGTAAGTTTTGCTTTAACCAAGGTGAGTCTAACTTTTGCAATTCAGGCAGAGCAAAATCATGCCATGCTGCCTCGTTAAGGGTCTCGGTAGCTATCGCATCTTCTAAATCATGAACTGCATAGGCGATATCATCGGCATATTCCATAATGGCGCAATCTAACGATTTAAACTTTGTCTTGCGACGGAAGGTGTCTTTTACCTCGGTTTCTTGCAGCTTTATTTGGTCGTTTTGAGAAAATGGCGAGAGGATCCAATC
This sequence comes from Pseudoalteromonas sp. XMcav11-Q, assembly GCF_040104525.1. NCBI lineage: Bacteria > Pseudomonadati > Pseudomonadota > Gammaproteobacteria > Alteromonadales > Pseudoalteromonadaceae > Pseudoalteromonas > Pseudoalteromonas sp. XMcav11-Q. Next base: position 151,078 of record NZ_JBECOX010000001.1, on the reverse strand, counting down.
AAATACCGATTGGTCGCATTGATAAATGCCTTTTGCAGGCAGCCAATCACTGGACAATATGTATTTTCGACTTTGTGTTTGCGTTGGTTGGTGATACCAAAGTGTGTCGATTAATGCAGGATATTTAATAAAACCTAGTAAGGTACGGCGTGTTAAATTCATGCCATAACCTTTAGTGTACGGTTCCAATTTGGTGACAATGCGCAAGGTTTGGGCGTTTCCTTCAAACCCTCCGTGATCACGCATAAGGTAATTAAGCGCGATTTCTCCGCCATGGCCAAAAGGCGGGTGACCGATATCATGCGCTAGGCACAAAGTTTCAATAAGACTTGTCGAAGGAAAGTGTTCAAATTCAGGGTGTTGTTTTCTTAAATGGCGTAGTAGACCGCTGCCTATTTGCGATACTTCCAAAGAGTGTGTTAGGCGAGTCCGATAAAAGTCGTTGACGCCGATTGCCATAATTTGGGTTTTGGCTTGCAAGCGCCTAAAAGCCGCGGCATGTATGATCCTAGAACGATCTATTTGCCATGCTGAGCGATTGTCGTTAGGGCGGTTTTTTTGCTGCGATAGCAGACGCTGCTGCCAAGCGTTAGACGTCATACTTCTGTTCCTTTTTCTTTATACCTTAAATTCGTCTAAACTATGTACGATAACTGAACGAAAATTCGCGTTTAATTGCGGCTTTTGATATTATCAGCCGCTATTTTTGAATACTGTTATTTTGGCGCAATTTATCAACGCTCTATCAAACTATAGTAACAGAATAAAACTGTTATTGAGCGGGCTTGAGAAAAGTTCTTAGAGACTTAGGGAAAGAGACTCCGTTTCCAGAACAACGCCACTGCGAGGAGAAGTATGCAAGCTAAACTGATTAAACTCATTGTTGCCCTAGTGACCATTTGGGCGTTAATTTATCCTTTTATCCAAGATGAAAGTTCTCAAGATTCTACTTTAGATCAAGAGGGTACGGGTGCAGAGGTTGTACCTAAGGTGCCCGAAAAGCCACTCCATAGCGTAAAACTACCTAATTTTGCAGCCATTCGTGATATCAAGGAGAAGAAAACGGCATTTTTCGACTTTATTAAACCGCACGTAGAAGCCGAAAATAAACAGATCTTAGAGCAGCGGGCAACACTTGAAATCGCCCTAATGATGCTGCAATTTGATGAAACCCTGACACGCAAACAAATAGAAAAGGTTGCATTGATTTTCACAAAGTATGATTTAAAAGGTGAAGCCATCAATGAATCTTCGCTTAAACGTGCATTACGCCGCGTGGATATTATTCCTAAAGAGCTGGCGTTGATGCAGGCCGCTAATGAATCTGCTTGGGGTACGTCACGATTTGCGCGAATTGGGTTAAACTTTTTTGGTCAATGGTGTTACACCAAAGGCTGCGGTATGGTGCCGAAACGGCGAGAAGATGCGGCCGATCACGAAGTTAGAGCCTTTCAGTCGGTAAGAGGCGCGGTCAAATCGTACTTTAGGAATATCAATACTAATGATGCATACAAAGACTTGCGCGCGGTACGAGCAGAGCTGCGAGCTCAAAAAGCACCGATTGACGCTACAGTATTAACAAGTGGCCTTTTGAGTTATTCAGAGCGTGGTGAAGACTACGTAAATGAACTTAACGATATGATAAGGCATAACCGAGCGTATTTTGATGAAGAATAAGATTGTACTTGTCCTGATAATGACACTTTGGAGTGCGATAGCGTCCGCTAAAACGGTCACCTTTGCATACGACAGCTTTTACGACAGACTGAAAGTGGTAAATAAAGGCGAGTTTGAGTTTGCACGTGTGGGATTTTACCTTGTCGATACACTTAGCATGCAGGCGTGTAAAATCACGGCGGGTAATATTGTGACCGAGGAAGCGAGCTTTCCATTGTCGTACACCGATGAAGCGCAATTATTGCTACCATTTGACAAAGAATTGGACAAAGACAAAGCTAAAGTGGTAATTGAAACGAAGGGCGAAAGCTCGGACTGCCAGCTAAAAATGCAGATTGAGGCCGAGTTATTTAATACGAGATCTCTAAGCAAGTCTGACCTTTATAAAATGCAACAGGAGTTTGAAGAGTTGCTGGCTGATCTATCAGGTTTCTTTATTAAAAACTTGTTGTCATTTTTGCTGCCTGAGCAACAGGGAGTCATCGTGACCTTTGGCAGAAGTCAAAACGTCACAGATGCTACAGTGAAGTGTGAGTCGCAAGTCTGTCGAATCAGTGTCCCGAAGGCGTGGTCAAACGACAATACTCACTTTGCCGACTCTGCAAATGTGAAGTCAGTGCAACCTTGGTTGGCATTATAGTTAAGTAGTTACAACATGATCATTGACGTCTTTAAACTTTAGGCTAAGAAACCGCTCTTATTCAGTAAAGATTTTAGGCGTCTTATCAACTTTTTGAAGCTGTTTGTAAAACGCTTCTCCTCCCTCTAATCCCAATTTAAACAATAATTCATACTGATAAATAACGATATTCTTTCGTCGCGAATTTCTGCTATTAGACCCCCAAAATGGAAACTTAATGTTAAATAAATGCATTGTTAAAGTTGCTTTGGTATGCTAATAATGGCTGGATTATTAAAAAAACTACAGTGTAATTATTAACTTAAGGGGAAACAGGATGACCTATAAATTACCACTCAGTGCGCTCTCAATTGCCGTATTAATCGGCATGAATCAACAAGTTAAGGCGGAAGAGACGACGCAAGTTGAACGTATTGAAGTGACAGGCTCTCACATTAAAAGAACAGACTTAGAAGGTCCGTCACCAATTCAAAGCTTGTCAGCTGCTGACCTAGCTTCAACGGGATCTACCGACCTTATTGGGGCGTTACAAAAGCTGCCTGTGTCGGGTACTGGTACTTTTAGTACACAAGGTAACTCCAGCGATGACACCGCAAATGGCGGTTCAAGTGTTGCATTAAGGGGATTAGGAGCATCATCTACGCTTGTTCTTATTAATGGTCGTCGTGTTGCCGTGAGCCCGTTTGCAAAAGATATAGAAACATCATTTGTGGACTTAAATACCATTCCTGTTTCATCAGTTAAACGTATTGATATTTTAAAAGACGGTGCTTCTGCAACTTATGGTTCTGATGCGGTCGCAGGGGTTATTAATATTATTTTACGTGACGATATAGACGGTTTCGAGGTCGCCGGTAAATTATCTAACACCGCCGATGGTGGGGCTGAAGAACAGAACTTTACTCTTCTTTGGGGATCGTCAACGCAAAATGGCCATCATAATTTCTCACTCGATTATTTCAAACGCGGTCACCTAACTTATGCCGATCGTGACTACACAGCTTCTGCTGATCAACGTTTTCGCGGTGGTAACAATTCATTAAGCTCTGCAGGTATTCCCGGCAGCGTTGAGGTGATGAGAAGCATGCTAACAGACGAACAGTGGGCAGGATTACCAGTCGTTCGTGTTGAAGATGATGGCACTCAGGTAAGGCAGACTATCTTTACGGACGTATGGGGGAATGACAAATGCGACCCTGCTTTAGATATTGGTGATATCTGTCGCTACGATTATGCACCGTACATGACTGCTATTCCGTCGACGGAACGTATTAGCTTTAACTACAATGGCGTACAAGAAATCATCGATGGTATTGAAGGTTTTGCCGAAATCTCGGCGCAGCACTCTTCAACCTTCATTCAAGGTGCAGGTAGCCCGAGCTTTACAGAACTATTTATGGATGGTGATAACCCAAACCACCCATTATTTAACGATCCAGACCACTTCTTACATGGTGTAGATATTTCAATGCGTCGTCGAACGGTTGATATCGGCAACCGTAAAAAAGATGTCGATTCAGAATACTATCGTGCTGTCCTTGGAGCACGTGGTGAGTGGAACGCGTGGTCTTGGGAAGTTGCGTACTCTGCTATTCGTTCAAGTGCAGTTGAAAAAGGCTTTGATGGTTTCCCTAACAAGCTAAGAGCGCAGCAAGCGATTGATGAAGGTTTATGGAACCCATTTGAACCAAGCACTAATACAGAAGCCGGTTTGGCGTTTTTTGAAACTACCACTACGCGTTATGGTGCATCAACCATGCAGTCACTAGATGGTACTATCTCGGGCGAATTATTTGAATTGGAAGCCGGCTACGTTGCCGCAGCGTTTGGTTTTGAACATCGCTACGAGAAAATTGAAGATAACCCGGATAGTCAATACATCAGAGGCGAAATCTTTGGTACAGAAGCAACGCAAGCTAACGGAGATCGCGATAATACTGCGATATTCGCAGAATTTAGCGTACCAGTGCTAGATACACTAGAGCTACAATTAGCTTTGCGTTATGAAGACTATAGCGACTTTGGAACTACAACAGATCCAAAAGTAGCATTCCGTTGGTCACCGCTTGATAGTTTAGTGGTTCGTGGTTCTTGGGGGACAGCATTCAGAGCGCCTTCTCTTGTTCAGCTACATCTTGGTAGAACAGACGAATCACCAAGCGTGATAGACCGTGAACGTTGTCGCCAAACAGGTGCTGATGATGATTGTAGCCCGTATGAATACACTGCGATTGTGTCCGGTAACAAAAACCTACAACCAGAAGAGTCAGAAAACTACAATTTAGGTGTAGTGTGGCAAGCAACTGATGACTTTAGTATCGGTGTAGATTACTGGAATTATGATCAGGAAGATCTCATCAAGAAAATTGGAGCACAGAAGCTAGTTGATTGTTGTGGTACCGATCCTAATCTGGTAGTTCGTGCGCCTAATCAAGGTAGCACACTTGGTCGTATTCTCACCATTAACGACACCTTTGTTAACATTGGTGGTCGTGAAACAGACGGTTTCGATGTTAACTTAGCCTATGCATTAACTACTCGTGAAATGGGTGAGTTTAAGTTCAATTACAACTTAACTTACGCGCTTAACTTTGAAGAACAGTCGTTTGAAAGTGATGAACAAGGTAACACATTCAATGTTGCTGAAGATCTCAATGGAGAGTATCAGCATCCACAGTTCCGCTGGACAGCGGGTATGGACTGGGCTAAAAACGATTGGCTTGCAAATATCAGCGTAAACTATGTTGATTCTTATAAAGATCTTGCTGACAGTGATGGCAATAAATATGAGATTGATTCATGGACTACTGTAGATACAAGTGTCAGTTATATTGGCGTAGAAAAGCTGACAGTAACACTAGGTGCATCTAACTTGTTCAATGAAGAAGCGCCTCTAGCGCCTTCAGAGTCAATGGGGATTGACAATAAAACGCACAGTATCCTTGGTCGTCAAGCATATGTGAAGTTTGCATACCAATTCTAATACGTTAACGTTTATTAAGATGACAGCCGCGCTTTATAGCGCGGTTTTTTCTTATACCAATTCGCTTAATTAAGTGGTCTATTTTGAGGTGAGGAAATTTTGTCAATAACCCCGCTACCGCGTCCTGCTATCGCCAAGGTACCTACATCCGTGTAGGCAAGGCGAAAATTTTGCTATTTAGTTGTTCTAAATGAGAAATTTTTAACGCCGTTAGCGTCAGATTTGCTCCTTCAAATTGAGCAAGTATTAAGACTAATTGGTATTATCCACAACAGTGTATTTGTTGCACAGGACTTAGCCTGAGCAAATGTCTAGATAAGTGTTCTATCTTTGAGATGAGAGAGGATTACCGATAACTTCACGTCCAAATCCTGCTATAACTAAAGCACTCACATGCATAGGCATGGAGAACCTTCTGCTTAATCTTATTCTGTACCTAGGAAAAGTGACAATGAAGAAAAGGGTATGGATAGCTGATATGTCGCAGAGAGGAGTATTGAGTTGACTAGTTGAGGAGAATAACGCAGCTATTTATAGTTAGCTGCGTTATTGATATTTACGCTTTTGCTTTAGAAGTGGTTTCTTCTAGTTCTTTTGCTGCATCAGGGTCGTTGAAAACATCGATATCAAATTCGTTTTCAGATTTGGCCACAGCACAAGTTACCATACAGTCACCTGTTACGTTAACTGCTGTTCTTGTCATATCTAATAGTCTGTCTACACCAATGATAAGCGCGATACCTTCAACAGGCAATCCAACTTGGTTAAGCACCATTGCAAGCATGATCAAGCCAACACCAGGCACGCCTGCCGTACCAACTGAGGCAAGAGTCGCAGTCAAGATAACCATGAGATAGTCATTGATGGTGAGGTCTACGCCAAATACCTGAGCGATGAAGACCGTTGCAACACCTTGCATGATAGCCGTGCCATCCATATTAATGGTTGCACCCAGAGGGATCGTAAAAGAGGCAACTGAGTTATGCGCACCTAGTTTCTTAGTAGCGGTCTCTAGTGTTACGGGCATAGTTGCACTTGAGCTTGACGTACTAAAGGCAAACATACATGCGTCTTTCATCTTCTTTAGGAAGATAATAGGGCTCAAGCCTGTTAACAGCTTGAATAAAATTGAATAGTTAATGAATGCATGAATTAGCAGAGCTGCCAACACTACCATAAAGTATTTGCCGAGCTCGGCGATTAACCCCATGTCGATCGTTGTAAACAACTTAGCCATTAAACAAAATACGCCATATGGAGCGACATTCATCAATAAAGTGACTAGCTTAAGCACCACTGTATTTAGGTCTTCAAATACAGTTGCTAGGCGAGCACCAGCATCGCCGCTGAGCGCCATAGCGATGCCAAATAGTAGCGCAAAGACGATGATTTGAAGCATGTTACCGTTGGCCATCGCGTCAATTGGATTGGTCGGGAACATGTTGATTATGACTTGCACAAGTGTCGGCGCTTGCTTTGCGTCAAATGACGCGCTGTTTGGAATTTCAACGCCACCACCCGGTGCAATAAGTAGTGCGAGCGTAATCGCTACCGTGATTGCGATTGCTGTTGTAATGAGATACAAACCAATGGACTTACCACCCAAGCGGCCCAATTTTTTTGGGTCACTAAGGCTACATGTGCCACATACAAGGGAAATAAACACTAAAGGAACAACAAGCATTTTTAAGCTTGCAATGAAGATCTGCCCACCGATGTGGAATAAACCGTCAACGAAGAAACCCTTAATGGGGAGGTCAAAGAGACCTAAAGGAATAAGTATTTCTTTATTCTTACCTAGGATGGCTTGAAGGGTGAGGCCTAGTACAACCCCCAACACCATGCCTATCATAATGCGCGCCGTTAGGCCCATTTTTTTATTTTCTGACATTGCCCTAACACTATGTATCTTAAAACTGCTAAAGCTTAACAGGCTTGGCGCAGATGAACAGCATTTCACGACAGAAAATCTACCTAATCTAATAAAAAATTGTGATTTTATCGATAAAATTGGGTTACTATTGAACAATAATAAAATTAACTTAGCTAGGGAGATAGGTAAATGCCCTTGATGCGCTATTTTAGCATACTGATGCTAGCATTCTTACTGACCGCGTGCGGTGGCGGCGGCAGTATTCAAAAAGATACAGATAATGGTGATGGTAGCGATGGTACCTATGCGATTACGCTCGCTGGAGAAGGTGGCGCTAATAGCGTGTCATCCGATACTCCTTTGAAAGTAACCGCTACGTTGACGAAAAATGGTAGTGCGTTAGCAAACAGTCGAGTGGTTTTTGAAAGCGATGATTTTGCAACCATGGAGCCGAGTTCTGGTTCAGTTTTAACTAATGACGCGGGTGAAGCAACAATTACGTTACAAGCGACCAACGTTGTTGGTGCGGGTCGTCTTACCGCTACTTATACAAATGGCAGCAATACAGTCTCACAAACGTTTGATTTTACCTCTCAAGGTGGTGGTGATGACGGTAATGTAACCGCGTCAGCGAAACTTGAGGTTATGTTGTTAAGTAAGTGCCCAGCGGGCTGGGATGATAACCGCGATCAGGCTATGATAGATCCTATAGCTGCTGGATGTAGTCGTGTTAATCGAGTGTCGTCAAACGAGACAGCTGAGATCTTCATTAAAATGACATCCAGCCAGACTGGTGATGGCATTGCAAATGTGCTTATTGGTGCAGAAACAACGCTAGGGACAATCTCTCCAGACACAGCATTGACGGATACTTTTGGTATCGCAATTTTGAATCTTAAACCTGGAAACCAAGGTGGTGCAGGTACTGTCACAGTAAATTCGCCTAATTATGTGGATGTAACTAAGTCAATCAACTTTAGTGTTGGTGTTGCTCAGCTAAATGTCACGGTTGATAATGGTTTAGTTGATAGCAGTGGTGTACAGCAAAAACTTTCAGCTGGTGGCAGTACGGTTATCACCGTGACACTAAGAGATCAGAATGGGGTATTAATCAACAGTGCAGTTGCTGTTGCATTTAGCTCGGCATGTGCCTCGGCAACTCCCGCGTTGGCGGAATTAGATGAAACGGTAAATACCTCCAATGGTATTGCCCGCTCGACATACCGTGCTAAAGGTTGTCAAGGTGAAGATAGGATTTCTGTTACTATCCAAAACGGCAGCTCTCCAATAAATCAAGAAACGATTATTGAAGTGGATAGTGCACTTGCACAAGCGGTACAATTTTTACCTGAGGAAGATGGGTTTAATCAGTTTATTGCTTTACCCCCTGGCGAAGGCGGTTTACCAACCCAATCTGTTGTGAGCTTTAAACTGGTAGATGAAGACAACCTTGCAATTCCACGAGCACGAGTCGACTTTAGATTGTCTGATGAGCAAGGCCTTGCCTCAATTACGCAAATTACGGGAAACACCAATGCAAATGGTATTGTAAGAACAACGGTTAAGTCTGGCATTGTACCTGGCCCGCTTGTTGTTAGTGCATGTTATATCCCAGAAGAATCTTACGTGAATTTACCTGAGGGTGATGCGATTACTTGTTGGACGGATATCGCCAAAGCATGTAATGATGCAGATGCATCAAACGACGACGCTCGCTGTCCTACGGGAGTTATGCACACAATCCCATTAAGTGAGCAAATTTTTAGCGTCTCATCACAGCTTATTTTGAGTTCTGGCGTTACTGATCAAGATACCTTTGACGCGGCTCCAGATATAATTAATTCAAATTCATACAGTTACAGCGGAGTCACAACAAATATCACGTTGTTCTTTGGTGATCAATTCAATCACTTCAATGCCGATGGTGTAGCGGCAACCGTCATCGCAGAAGCTGGAGCTATCGGTAGTTTAGAATCACCTGATACCTATGATTGCAGAACAAATAAGGCAACCTGTTCGGTGGTGTGGCGTAGCCAAGGTGAGCGTCCATTTTCTGACCCTAAATGGGGCAATAGGATCAATGATATTGCGCCAAGAAAAAAAGGTACGGTTGCGAACATTCCTGAAAACTGGAATTGTGATCCTTATTTTAATAGACCAGCACCTTGTATCAATGGATTAAAGCGTCAAAAAAATGCGCCTAGCACAGGAACTGATCCCTATGCTGATGAGCGAGTCGTAATGGGTGGCAGGGTAGGCGTACTTGCATTTGTTAAAGGTCAAGAAAGCTATAGAGACGAAGAGTCCAGTGATGGTGTTCAGCGTAGAAATGGTTTGTTTGATGTTGGTGAATATCGCCAGGAGTTTGATCTCACAGAAGCTATTTTGGATACCAATGAAAACGGACGGTTTGACAAAGAAGATTGTGACGCGTCACCAACTACCGGTCCTTGCACACCGGTGAATACGAAAAATGGTGGCCATGATGATTGGTGGATAGACGCAAATAACAATGGCATCTTTGATTATGACGCTAATGGTGATGGTGTTCCAGGAGATGGTAAATATAACGGCTTACTTTGCTCTGAGGCTGCTTTAGCGCAAAATCAGTGTAACCGTGAGTTGGTTAACGTCTTTAGAAATTTTGAACTAATTATGTCTGACGACACTGCTTATGTACGATTCGCAGTTAGAAAATCGGATGCACAAAGTATGGGACTGGCAGCAAATCAACTTGATCAATGCCAAGACGTTACTCGCGTTGACAATGGAAATACTGTAGTTATCTTAGACCTTGAAGAATCCGATGACGCTCAATATTGTGATGTTCAAACAATCAATTTATCTGCTCCTGAGATAGATGACGATACAATTGACGATCAAATAAGTAACGTTAGAGTTTCTATCTTCGTCACGGATATTAACGGTAATCCCTTACCTGCGAAAACAGAAGTAGAAATAGCAACCACCAATGGTGAACTTGCATCTGGAACTCAAACCGAAGTATTAGGAAATACAGGAACCGATAAACCATTGGTCTATTCTGCATTTCTGACTCGTGAAACCGAGCCTAATAATAAAACTTTGGGTGAGTTGACGATTAAGTTTACTTTTAAAGGATTAGGTGATGACGATGATGGTTTGGTTCAAAGTGTACCATTAACCGTCATTGACGCTGGATAAAATGATAAATGCCAACTTTCGGGTTGGCATTTTTGTTTCTATTCCTTTATATTCCCGTGCCTTAACCTTATATATATGAATGCGTCCCTAAATTGGCTGAATATTGTACACAAATTGGATAATAATTCGGTGATCAGGGAAAAGTTAGTATTTTTAGCTTGTAACAATAGGTGTTTGTAGATATACCTATAAGTAATTTAACGCCCAAGTAAGGGCAAAACATCAGACAGAATCGGTCAAAAATAGGCAGCTATGGGCAAATCGCTAGTAATTGTAGAGTCTCCCGCGAAGGCAAAAACAATCAATAAATACCTCGGCAAGGATTACATTGTTAAATCCAGTGTAGGTCATGTTCGAGATCTTCCTACCTCAGGGGCAGGTAAAACGAAAGGCTTGGCAACTAAGTCGCCAGCTGAAGTACGTAAAATGTCACCTGAAGAAAAAGCGCAATATAAAAAGCAAAAAGATTATGCAAATTTAGTTGCGAGGATGGGGATTGATCCTGAGAAGGGTTGGGAACCGCATTACGAAATTTTGCCGGGTAAAGAAAAAGTAGTTCAAGAACTACAAAAGCTTGCTGAAGATGCTGACCATATCTATCTCGCAACCGATTTGGATAGAGAAGGGGAGGCCATTGCTTGGCACCTTGAGCAGATTATCGGTGGCGATGAGAGCAAGTATAAGCGTGTGGTCTTTAACGAGATCACCAAAAACGCGATAACTCAAGCGTTTGAGGCACCTGGCGACCTTAACACCGACATGGTATATGCGCAGCAGGCAAGACGATTCCTTGACCGTGTTGTTGGCTTTATGGTGTCCCCGCTGCTTTGGCAAAAAGTAGCAAGAGGGTTATCGGCAGGTCGTGTACAATCTGTTGCTGTGAGATTACTTGTTGAACGAGAGCGTGAGATTAAAGCGTTTATTCCAGAAGAGTTTTGGGATATTCACGCTGATGTTAAAGCAACAAAAGATGATATTCGCCTAGCGGTTACTAAGTTTAAAGGCGAAGCATTTAAGCCAGTAAATAAAGCGCAAGCTGATACAGCCGTACAAGTGCTTGAAAACAGTGCTTACGAAGTAGTCAAGGTTGAAGAAAAGCCAAGTAAGAGTAAGCCAAGTGCACCATTTATTACCTCGACAATGCAGCAAGCGGCAAGTACTCGTTTAGGCTATGGCGTAAAGAAAACCATGATGTTAGCGCAGCGTCTATACGAGGCGGGTTACATCACCTATATGCGTACAGACTCGACGAATTTATCAAATGACGCGTTAGAAATGTGTCGTGGCTATATCGATAGTGAATTTGGTAGTAAGTATTTACCAGAAGCACCGCTGCGTTATTCCGCAAAAGGCAACGCACAAGAAGCGCACGAGGCAATTCGTCCTTCTGATGTGACAATCTTATCCGGTCATTTAGACGGCGTAGAGGCAGATGCTAAGAAGCTCTATGAGCTTATTTGGCGTCAGTTTGTGGCGTGTCAAATGATGCCAGCAGAGTACGACCTAACGACGCTGACCGTCGCCGCGGAAGATTACACATTAAAAGCGAAAGGGCGTGTGCTACGTTTTGATGGTTGGACACGTGTACAACCGGCAGTCCGTAAGAAGAATGAAGAAGAGCAGGCGCTTCCAAGTGTTTCAGTTGGCGATAAGCTTGATCTTATTGCGATTGATCCTAAACAGCACTTTACTAAACCACCAGCACGTTTCAGCGAAGCAAGCTTAGTTAAGGAATTAGAAAAGCGTGGTATTGGTCGTCCATCTACCTATGCTGCTATCATTTCGACGATTCAGGACCGTGGTTATGTCCGAGTTGAAAACCGCCGTTTTTACGCTGAAAAAATGGGCGAGATCGTTACTGACAGACTCGTTGAGAATTTTAACGATTTAATGGACTTTGACTTTACCGCCAAAATGGAAGGTCGCCTTGATGATATCGCAGAAGGTGAACGCTTATGGACGCAGGTACTTGATAAGTTTTACGCCGACTTTTCTAACCAGCTAGAAATTGCAGCTGGTGATGAAAGTGAAGGCGGCATGCGACAAAATGTGATGGTCGAAACAGACATAGATTGTCCTACATGTTCACGTAAGATGGGTATTCGTACTGCTTCTACTGGGGTATTCCTTGGCTGTACAGGCTATAACTTACCGCCAAAAGAGCGCTGTACTACGACAATTAATCTCGTGTCAGGTGATGAAGCAGTTGCCGCGGATGCGGATGAAGAGGCGGAAGCTGAATCACTTCGTCATATGAAACGTTGCCCAATTTGCGAAACAGCAATGGATTCATATCTTATTGATGAAACGAAAAAACTCCATGTATGCGGTAATAATCCTGCATGTAAGGGCTATGTCATTGAGACAGGTGCATTTAAGATCAAGGGCTACGATGGACCACTGATTGAGTGTGACAAGTGTGGCTCGGATATGCAGCTTAAATCCGGCCGTTTTGGTAAGTATTTTGGTTGTACGAATGAAGATTGTAAAAATACACGTAAACTATTGAAAAACGGTGAAGCTGCGCCACCGAAAGAAGATCCAGTTCCGCTACCGGAACTAGAATGCGAAAAATCGGACGCGCATTTTGTGCTTCGAGATGGCGCTTCAGGTATTTTCTTAGCGGCGCACACATTCCCGAAGTCACGTGAAACACGTGCTCCTAAGGTATCTGAGCTAAAACGCTTTAGAGATAGAATTTCACCTAAATTCTATTATCTGGCTGATGCGCCTGAGCAAGACTCGGATGGTAATCCTGCGATTGTTCGTTACTCTAGAAAAACCAAGACACAATATGTGATGACAGAAGTGGATGGTAAAGCGACGGGTTGGAAAGCGACGTATAGTAATGGTAAATGGGTAGAAGAAGAGAAAACTACCAAGAAAAAGAAAGCTTAACAGCTAGCCAAACATCGATAAGCGTCTTCGGATGCTATGGATATTTTGTCCAAAATGTTATTAAAAACAAAAGGCCGTTCAACGTATTGAGCGGCCTTTTCATCATGAATGCCATCACTTAATTAAGCGAACTGGTATTATACCAATTACACTAATTCTCCAAGCAATTTGAAGGGTGAAATAACTCATTTACTTAAAACAAATGGTGTTATTTAATGTTTACGTCTTTGACTTTTTGATAGCCAGTTGCCTCTAGCTCGTCGTTAACGCAATTCAAAACATATTTTTTCATCTCAGATGCTTGTACATCATCATCTTTTGCCCAATCAAGGCACATTTGAGTTAACTCTTGAACCAAATCTGCAGGCGCGACTGGTAGCTCTTCATCCGCTTGTACTTGTACACAAGCAAAAAGAGATAGAGCGATGATTAATGATGAAACTAAGGTTTTCATTCGTGTTACCTGTTAGTTGAAAGAACAAGCATGTTTTAAAGCAAAATTTAAAATAAGGAAAACGAATTAATTTTCTCCTTAAGAGCAGAAAATTGATTCAAATTTACATTAATAAATGGTGAGAAATACAAGCGTTGATGCTACATTCAAAGGTTAAGTAAAACTAACTAAACATGGTGAAAATCAAAAACATGGAGCAAGAAACTAAGTCGGCGAATGAGCAATTTAATCGTTATGAATATCTCTTAGAAAGAACCTTATTTAAAGGAAGATGGCTGTTAGCGCCTTTCTTTGTTGGCCTACTGCTCGCGATTGTGTTGTTGTTACTTAAGTTCTTTAAACAGCTTTATGTGATGACCATCAGTGCGCTTACGGCGACAAACCAAGAGTTACTCATTGGTATCTTAACATTGGTTGATACGGCTTTACTGGCCGGGTTGTTGATCATTATTATTTTTAGTGGCTACGAGAATTTCGTTTCTAAGCTCAATGTTGAGCCCCAAGAAGATAAGCCGACTTGGATGGGAAAGGTTGGCTTCTCGGGCCTTAAAATCAAATTGATCAGTGCCATCGTAGCAATATCTGCGGTAGAACTACTCAAAGTCTTTATCCATTCTCAAGACTTAACCAGTGAGCAGCTTGCTTGGAAAGTAGGCATACATATTACTTTCGTGATCTCTGGGGTGTTGTTTTCGGTTACCGACTTTATTAATAGTCGAACCCACTCCCATTAAATATAGCGGATAAAAAGAGTGATAATCGACTTATGCTCACTATCACTCTTTTATTCTTATTAGCACAGTCTTTGGTTCGTGCTACGCCTATATGAGCAACATCTTGGATCCGAGCACGTCTTAGTCAAACTTTCTATTACTGTAAAGGAGCAATGAAGTGGCTACCACAACATAGCCCAATAACAGATATAGAGTGGCAACTGAGTGTTCGTGATTTAACAGGTAAGATTTAAACGCACTATGTAAAATGATTACGAACATGCACGAAAGTGACAACGTAAGGGCGCTCGTTATGATGCTCCCTAGTGCAACGCAAAGAATAAATCCTGCAACCGAGCCGATAAATATCATAAGGTAGAAAACCACAGTCTCAAATGTGGTAAGGAAGCTGCAAACCAGCAGTACTGTAAGTTGAAACAAAGATAAGCAAAAGCCAAGCTTAACTGCTGCAACGTGATAGGCCTGTTTAATTGATTTTAGGCTTGAATAGACAGGTAATAGATAGAGCTGGTCCCATGTCATTTTTGTTTGTAGTTTGGACCAACAGACAAAAATAGCGACCATCAAAACAAGCATATCGGTAAAGCCAGTGATAAATTGAATTGTGACTCCAAAAAAGCCGACTGCCACAATGGCTAAAAGCCCTGAGAGAAAAAATATTTGACAAGTTTGTATCAACAGGTTGCCTGAAAAATAGCTCATCGGCATAAAAAATTGCCTAAACCGCTGAGTGAGGAAATCAGGGGTAAAGGTATTACTCGGGAGCCAGCCAGTCTGTATATTATTTATGTAGGTTTGATATGCCAAATGATGCCATTGACAGTTATTATTTCGTGTAATCAGCAGATAAACTGCCACTAATATGAAGGGAATGGCGAGTAGTGCTAAAACTTGTGGAGTATCGCCAAAAAACATAGCGAGCATGAGTACGAGCATGAAAACGTAGCTATTATGTTTGAAATAAAAGCTATTTCGAATACATAATAAAAAGAAACTACCACCAAAACTCGTTGTAAACAACATGGCATAGGCAACTTCTGGCGCGGGGCGGTTGAAAAGAGCGAGTGCATTGAACATGTAGCCAACGACTAGTATTACAAGTCCTTGTAAGTATACGTGCCGTTTAATTGCAGAGAATAGTAATGCGCTTTCCTGTGCTTGTAATTTCACTAACTGCCAGCAAAAAGCCATCCATAAGGCGCTGATAGCAAAGACCAAGCTAAATGTTTGTATGTTTTGCTCTTCTATTAAGGTTAATAATGGTGTAGCAATAGAAGCTAAGATCCCCGGAATGAAAAAATTTGCAGAGCCACACTCTCGTAACCAAAAGCCGGAAAACCCTGTCCACCAATTGCGCCGAGTTAACGTGCTCATGTGTGTAGCTCCACAAAAAGTTGTTCAAGGTTGCTATGGCTTTGCTGTAGGCCCGTTGGCCAATTTGAGCCGTCTTGAGCTTGGTAAATACTAAAACGTTCAGATTGGTGAAGCAGCTCTGCTGATGGAAGGTTGTTTGTAAGGTGATGCGGAACAAGTCTAATCTGTTCCTTCAGTGTATCTAGTTCGCCAGTAACCAATACCTTACCATCTTTAATTATAGCAATATGACTCGCGACGCGCTCAACGTCAGATGTAATATGCGAGGAGAAAAGTACACCAGAGCCGGACTCAAGCGCTAGCTCAAATAAGTCCGACATAAATTCTCGGCGTGCGATGGGGTCGAGATTTGAAACAGGCTCGTCAAGGATCAGTAACTTAGGTCGATACGACATCGCCATTATCAGCGCTAAGCTTTGTTGCTGACCAACTGAAAGGTTACTTACTAGCTTGTTTTCATCTAACTCGAAGCGAGAAAGCCACTCTTGTTCTAGCGTGTTATCCCAATTTTGATAAAAGCTGCGGTGCAGTGCGAGGGCGTCTTTGACTTTAAAACCTTGATAACCACAGGGTTGCTGTGGCACATAGCCAATTTGGCTCTTGCATGTAGGACTCAGCTCTAGATTGCTGCTGTTGAGGCAGCTAACTTCACCACTATTTTGTTCGATTAGTCCAAGTGCAATTCGCAGTAGCGTAGTTTTACCTGCACCGTTTCGTCCCAGTAGACCCATAACCATACCAGGTTCAATAGTAAGGTTTATGTTTTCAAGAACAGACTTGTCGGAAAATTGTTTATGGATTTTGGTGAATTGTAGTAGTGGGCTTGTCATTATTCTTGTCCCCAGTTTTTATCTATCAATGATATCAACTCAACCTTGGTGATCCCAAGTTGTTTCGCATCATTAATTAAAATATCTAGGTTTTTGTTGAGCAGACTATCGGTCTGTTGTGTGGTTGGCTGTTGTGCTACTCGTGTCGGCTGACCGCGTCTTCGTTCAAGCCAACCTTGATCGACAAGTTGCCCGATTGCTCGAGAGACAGTCATCGGATTTACCGAGAAATGTTCAGCTAGCTTTCTTACAGAAGGTAGCTCTTCTCCGGCTTGTGCTTTACCTGACACAATTAAACGCACTACCTGATCAAATAGCTGCTTATAAATCGGCTCTGCGCTGTTGGGGTTGACATGAATAAGATCTAGCATTACTCTAATTCTACTGTATTAATACAATAATACACTGATACACTCACTTAAAGTTAGCATACTGACCGTGAGTCAACAAGGAAATAACTATGAAAAAGCCATTTAAGTTTAAGAAAAGCTTAGTAAAGCTAGCGCTGCTTCCTCTCGTTTTAGGAGCTGTGCTGCCATTACAAGCAGCAGCATCAACAGCAGAATTATCCGCTTGCTATGCAAAGGGACTCGATGATAGAGCACAATGCGGAAAAATCTCACAACCATTAAGTGAAACCAAAACAGAACAAAAAATTGATATTCACTTTATGGTTATTCCTGCAATAAAACAACTTTACCCACAAGAAGCAATTATTGCGTTTGCAGGGGGACCTGGACAATCAGCCACCGAAATCGCAGCAAACTTTGAAAGAATTCTGAAATACGCGAGAGAAAATAGAGACATTATACTTGTTGATCAACGGGGAACTGGAAAATCCAATCTATTGCAATGTGATATGGATAACCTTGAACAACAATTTGCGCTAAATGATACTTTGCTGGGTCTCGATTTTTACAAAGAAGACGCCCTAAAGTGCAAAGAAAAATTAGACACAGATCTTTCCGATTACACAACTGTTGCGGCAGCAAAAGATTTTGACGCGGTAAGAACCGCACTCGGTTATAGCAAGTTACACTTATACGGTGGCTCATATGGAACACGCATCGCACTTGAGTATATGAGACAGTTCCCTGATAGTGTTGCATCGGCCGTGTTAGATGGTCTTGCACCCAATAACCAAAGTTTAATGGCGATTGGTGGTGCGATAGAAGAGTCATTGAACGCCCTATTTGCACAATGTGAAGCCGATAAAAAGTGTGCAAATAATTATCCTAATCTAAAGCAGCAATGGCAAAGCTTGCTGGAGCAAGTTGGGCAAACGCCGATAGAGGTTTCTGTGCTTCACCCCAGAACCAGTAAACCGCTCGCAATGACGATGACCAAAATGAAGCTATTTAGCGCGATTAGGATGGCGCTTTACTCTCATACCTCCCGAGCATTGGTGCCGCTTGCGATTAGTGAAGCGACTAAAGGCAACCTTGCTCCTCTAGTTGGCATGATGGCACCAAGTGAAGACGGCCTTGGATTGGCCATGGGGATGCATCAGGCAATTGTATGTGGGGAAGATTGGCCACGATTAACGGCTGCGGACAAAGCGAAATATAGTGAAAACTATATGGGTAAGATGATGATTACAGGATTGGATGCGACGTGCCCAATTTGGAATGTGAGTCCGGTGTCGAGTAGTTACTATGAACCCGTTGCGTCCGATATTCCAACCTTACTACTTTCTGGCGGATTAGACCCAGCAACGCCTGCTCAGTGGGCCGAAGTTGCGATGGAAAAACTAAAAAATGCCACACACTTAGTTGCACCAACGGCAACGCATATTGTCGCAGGGCAAAGCTGTGCTAATAAGCTTATTGCTAAGTTTTACGATGAAAAGACAGTGGGAGACTTTGATACCAGTTGTCTTGAAGAAGACACACGCAAACAATTCTTTATGAACATCAATGGCCCTGCAACAGCTGATAAGGAGTAACTCATGATCCAAGTAGATAACTTACATAAAAAGATTGGTGAAGTGAACGCGCTAGACGGGCTGTCATTTACCGCTCGTGATGGTCAAATTACGGGACTATTGGGACCCAACGGAGCTGGTAAAACGACTTGCTTACGGACCGTATTTGGCCTGCTTCAAGCTGATCAAGGTATGGCGTCTATCGATAGTATTGATGTTGCCAAAGAGCCAACCAGGGCAAAACAACAATTAGGATTGTTCCCAGACCCATGTGGGCTCTACGAGCGCATGACGCCGCGTGAATATACCCAATTTTACGCTGAACTAAGTGGCATGGACGCAAAATCGGCCGCTACAGCGACGCAAGAAGTATTAGAAAAGCTACAAATGTTGGATATCGCGGATAGACGCTGTAAAGGCTTTTCACAAGGCCAAAGAATGAAAACGGCGTTGGCACAGGCAATCGTGCATAAACCAACGAATATTGTACTTGATGAGCCAACACGTGGTTTAGATGTAATGAGTACCAGAGTGTTACGGGATTTGTTGATGATGCTTAAGGCGCAAGGTCACTGTGTCTTATTTTCTAGCCACGTGATGCAAGAAGTTGCAGCACTTTGTGATCATGTGGTGGTCATGGCGAAAGGCAAAGTGGTCGCGGAAGGTTCTCCAGAGGCCCTATGTGAACAAACAGGTAAAGCGTCGCTTGAGGAAGCTTTCATTACCCTGATAGGTACAGATGAAGGAATTGCAGCATGATGAAATTAATCTCAGTTTTATTTAAAAAAGAAGTGTTAGACGCAAGCCGCGACAAACGTTCAGTGATGGCTGGCCTTTACTATTGTATCGGTGCACCTATTCTAATGTGTGTATTGTTTACCGTCATGTTTAAGCAAATGGCTTCGCCTGAAGCACTCAAAATCACCATTAATAACGCAGAAAATGCGCCAAACTTAGTGCAATTTTTAGCGAGTAAAGAAATTGAACATGGTGAAGGCGAAGAAGTTAAAGCTATTACCTTGGAGATCAGCGAAGATTACCAAGAAAATATGATGCAAGGTAAGAGTGCGACGGTATTTATCATTGCTGATAAATCGGAGCAAAAGTTACGTTCATCAATTAACCGACTAGAGCGTAACCTCATGTTATACAACAGCGAAGTTGCTTCCTTGCGATTAGTCGCGCGTGGTATCGATCCGACTATTGCACGTGCGATTGATGTCCAAACTCATGACCAAGCGACACCGACCTCTAAAGGAGGCTTCGTATTAGGTATTGCAACATTATCTATTATTATTTCGCTATTTTATGCGGCGATGGGTATGGCGATTGACAGTAGTGCAGGGGAGCGTGAACGTAACTCATTACAGCTATTACTTAGCCATCCGATCAGCACCATGCATATTGTGTTAGCTAAAGTGGGGGCAATCGCAGGTTTTTCTATCATTGCTTTAGTGTTAACCACCATAGTATCTAAGTTTGCTTATAATATGGTGCCATGGGAAATGATGGGCTTTACAGTGGTCATTGGTCCTAAATTTATTATTTCAGCAATTATAATTGGCCTGCCTATTGCATTAATGTCTGCCAGTTTATTGATATTTATCTCTTTCTTAGCTAAATCATTTAAAGAAGCGCAATCTTATGTGGCGATGGCGCTGTTCATTCCGGTAATGATGAGTATGGCAACGACCTATGATATTGCCACTGACATTATGCAGTGGATGCCGATCGCAGCGCAGCAAAATGCAATGATTGAAATCATTAAAGGCAACGCGATACCGGTACCACAACTATTATTGTCGAGCGCGGTCACACTGGGGTTGTTTGCTATTTTCACCTACCTAAGCAGTCGTATGCTAAAAAGTGAAAAGGTAGTGTTCGGCCTTTAATTTATTTGTTCCCAACTATGGCGCCCAAAGCGGCGCCATTTTTGTATTTTACCTCATCTTAATTTCACGTATAATCGGCGCCCCATAATTGATGTAGTAATGTACTAGCGCGATAACGCGCACAGTACGCAGTTGAGTAAGTATGAATACGGCACCTAACACCATGACAGAGCAAGATAATCGCAAAGAAGTTTTAGAGTTTAATAAGCTGCAAAAGCGTCTGCGCCGTAATGTCGGCAACGCCATCAAAGATTACAATATGATCGAAGAAGGCGATGTGGTGATGGCTTGTATCAGCGGTGGTAAGGATTCATTCGCCATGCTGGATATTTTACTTAGCCTAAAAAAAGCGGCACCAATTCACTTTGATGTGGTCGCGGTCAATCTGGATCAAAAGCAGCCTGGGTTCCCAGAGCATATTTTGCCTGAGTACTTCGAAACGTTAGACATTCCTTATTATATCATTGATAAAGATACCTACTCAGTCGTAAAAGAAAAAGTACCAGAGGGCAAAACGACTTGTGGCCTTTGTTCACGCTTGCGCCGTGGTACTTTGTATTCATTTGCTGAAAAGATTGGCGCGACAAAAATCGCACTGGGTCATCACTTAGATGATATTGTTGAAACGCTGTTTTTAAACATGTTCTACGGCGCGAGAATGAAAGCGATGCCACCCAAACTACGTTCTGATGATGGTCGTAATGTGGTGATCCGCCCACTCACTTATGCACGTGAAAAAGATCTTATTCAATACGCTGAACACAAGGATTTTCCTATTATTCCGTGCAACCTATGTGGTTCGCAAGAAAACCTGCAACGTCAAAATATTAAATCTATGTTGGTTGAGTGGGACAAGAAGACGCCTGGTCGAGTAGAGAATATTTTCAAATCAATTCAGAATGTTAGTCCAAGCCAACTGGCTGACACTGAACTCTTTGATTTCGAAAGTTTGCCTCTAGATAGAGACGGTGAGCGAGAAGCTTATGATTTTAACGAAGCGGTGGTTTCCTCGACAAACATTGATGAATCATTGTTCATTGATGTAACCAATATTTAATTCTCAATAGTGATTTACCCAGACTAGCCTAAATAGTCTTATACTTCTTAACTATTTTACTTTTTGGCTTGCACAGCTCAAGTAAACGGAATGTGTGGCTGTGTATTTGCCGCACATTCCAATCTAAACTTGGGATCACCTCTTTTTCTAGCAGCTGTTATCCCGAGTCTACGCATTAGTCTTCTAATGGGGATTTATAGCCATCAGGCTTTAGTGCTAAGACATCACAATCTAAGCTATCAATCACATGTTCAGCAGTATTGCCAACCAGCGCTGCACTCAGTCCAGTGCGACCGACAGTTCCAATGACCACTAACTCAGCGTCTTTTTCTTTAGCAACGTAGGGAATAACGTCCTCTGGTAGCCCTTCTTTGATGATGCAATCGCTTTTATCTATTGAATAAGTTTCTGCGAGTGCAAATGTTTCGTCTTCATGGTGTTTTTTTACGGCTTCATTGTATTGCGATGGGTTAAACTCGGGAATTTCAATGGCAATATTAACAGGCGTTGCTGGATAGGTGTTTACCAGGCTCAATTTGGCATTGGCTAATTCACATAAAAACTGAGCATCCGTAATGATACGTTTATTGAGTTCTTGATGTTGCTCGTTATCGCTGACAGAGTTTACCGCTGCAATAATGTTGCCTTGATCTGGCCAAGCGTGATCTTTAACCAGTAATAGAGGTGCAGGGCATTTGCGAATTAAATGCCAATCGGTTGGGGTGAAGATCACTGATTTCAGGGTGTCGTGTTGATGCGTAGATTTAATGACCAAATCATAATCATGCGCAAGCACGGTTTTGATGATCGCTTCGTAGGGGCGATTGTGCCACAACACTTTAGTTTGGATACTCACATCAGAAAAGTCCTTAACCATATCGGCAAGCCATGCTTCTCTGTCTTTGATCACCGCTTCACGCATTGCTTCACGCTCGTCTTTAGACAACATCGTGGTCATTTCATAGGAGAAGTCATAAATAGACATAAATGCAGTGATGGCTGCACCGGTACGTTTGGCAAGATTGATAGAGCGTTCTAAGCTATTTTGGCGCTCTTTAGTTGGATCAATTACGGTGAGTATACTTTTGATTTTATCCACGACTATCTCCTTAAAACGGTATACAAATAAGGTCAGAAGCTTTTCACCTCTGACCTTATTGAGTGTAACCGATCCTATCTAAGGATAAAGTCTTAACGATAAATAGTTTGTTCTAAATCAAGATGCAATCGCGGCTGTTTCAGCTAGGGCTGCAGCATCAATAATGGTGATGAACTTGCCTTCGACCTTTATTGTTCCAGCTTTTTGGAAGCGGCTGAGTAAACGACTAATGGTTTCTACAGTAAGACCCAAGTAGTTACCAATTTCACCGCGCGTCATCGTAAAGCGGAATTCTTTACGAGAAAAACCACGCTCGCCAAAGCGATTTGAAAGGTTATAGATAAAAGTTGCTAAGCGTTCTTCAGCAGTCTTTTTATTCAGTAATAACAACATTTCTTGGTCGTAATTGATTTCACTGCTCATTAATCGCATGATCTGTTGGCGCAGTTTTGGCAGCTTACCAGCTAACTCATCAAGGGTGTCAAAAGGGATTTCGCATACCATAGAGGTTTCTAAAGCTTGTGCGAAGCTTTGGTGCTGCATTTTATTAATGGCATCAAAACCCACAAGATCGCCCGCAAGGTGAAATCCTGTGATCTGCTCATCACCTTGTTCAGACAGTGTGTAGCTTTTAAATGAGCCGGAACGAACGGCAAAGATAGCATTTAATGGCGCACCTGACTCGAAAAGAAAATCTCCTTTATGAAGCGGCTTTTTACGTTCAATGATCTCATCTAGCTTGTCCATTTCACTGCCATTGAGCGAAAATGGGAGACAAAGTTGACTGATACTGCAATTATTGCAGCTGATTGTGCATTGGCTCTTTGAGCGGTTTTGATTACTTAAGTCCATAAAATTTCCATAAGTCTATGACGCACGTGAAGGCAACCTAGTACAAAGCATAACGGCTTTGGTACTACAGATCGCCACAAACTCATATGACACGCAAAAGAAAATTTGGTTATCAATTGGAGCTCCTAATCTCAAAGCGCTAACCAATAATCTTAAATGATGAGTTTGCTTAGATAAGGATAGGTTAATGTACTAACTTATCAGTTGCAATAATAATTAAATAAACACCATACCAAATCAATAAATTACCCATAATAATACGTGTAACTAAATGATTTATAAACTTTTGTAGCAGCTGAGCCGATTGTCCTATTACAATCATTGCAGGCATTGTGCCGACACCAAAGGCGAGCATAATGAGTGCGCCTTCAGTTGCTGATCTCGCTTGTAATGTCCATGTTAAAGCCGAATAAACTAGGCCACAGGGTAGCCAGCCCCATAAGGCGCCGTAGCAAAATGCTTTGGTTTTTGTGTTGACCGGGACTAAGTAGCGATTGAGCTTAACAATATGTTGCCAAATTAAGCTTTTAGCAAACGACTCTAGCCATTTTAAGGTACTGGCTAAGCGCATTACGTAGATAGCGACAAGCACCATAAAAATACCACTCATCAATTGTAATATAATGGCGAGAGATGTGTTTTGCTTGGCGAGACTTGCCCCGAGTAGGGCAACAAGGCTGCCAGCAAGCGCATAGCTGGAGATACGTCCGATATTATACAACAGGGTAACAACCACCGCAGAAAGTTGCTTGCTCGCCAGTTGTAGCGAGCTGGCAATACCGCCACACATCACCAAGCAGTGGCCACTTC
Organism: Pseudoalteromonas sp. XMcav11-Q; assembly: GCF_040104525.1. Taxonomy (NCBI): domain Bacteria; kingdom Pseudomonadati; phylum Pseudomonadota; class Gammaproteobacteria; order Alteromonadales; family Pseudoalteromonadaceae; genus Pseudoalteromonas; species Pseudoalteromonas sp. XMcav11-Q. Next base: position 126,798 of record NZ_JBECOX010000001.1, on the reverse strand, counting down.
CCGCAAGCCCCATCACAAATGCACTCAGCAAGCTTATCTCATTCATGCTAGTTGTCGTTATTACTTTTGTCATTTGATGGTTTTACGGACTTATCACCCGTTTGCGCTTTATCATCATCGAATAAGATGCTGTGGCCCTGTTTATTCAAATCTGAAAATTGTTCGCTTTTTACTGCCCAAAAGAAAATACCAATAGCAATAATGACGAATAAAATGGCGATAGGTATTAATACGTAGATGATACTCATAGCTTTAATAACCTTAATGAATTACCGATCACGATGATCGAGCTGGCTGACATGCCAATAACTGCTATCCAAGGTGGAATAAGGCCAAGTGCAGCGAGTGGCAAAATGGAGCCGTTATACAAAAGTGATATGGTTAAGTTTTGCTTTACTATTCTGCGCGTTTGTTTCGCTACTTGCTGAAGGGCTAGAATGGCATTCAAATCGCTATTTAACAACACCACATCAGCGGTATTTTTTGAGATATCAGCGCCGGTATCCATCGCAACTGACAAGTGAGCGCTATTGAATACTGGGCTATCGTTGATGCCATCACCTACCATAGCGACAATCTCGCCTTGTTTGGACCAAGCCTCAACGGCTTGTTGCTTAATCTCTGGTGTGCAAGCGCTTTGGTAGCTATCTAATGCTAACTGCTGCGATAACTCTTTACCCGCATTGGAGCTATCCCCAGTTAGCATATGGCATGTAAGGCCCGCTTGTTGTAACTGTTCAACAACTGTTTCTGCATTGCTTTTTACTTTGTCATTGAAGTAAAAGTCAGCGACTGCGTTGTTATCAATGAACAAGGTTGCTTGAGCAAATGACGCGTGGTTATCAAACCAATGGCTTTTCCCAAGGGCAATAGTGATTCCTTGCCAGTGACCACGGATACCTGAACCAGCCACAACTTCAACATCTTGGACTAGGTTTTCGGTTGGGGTGATATGTGCAAATGCGCGAGCGATAGGGTGTTCAGAAAACCGCTCTAACGCTGCTGCAAAATCCAAGACTTGTTGCTCGTTATAGTCAGTTTGTAGCAATTCGATATGTTTGATTGAGAAACGGCCTTCGGTCAGTGTGCCTGTTTTGTCAAAGGCAACACGCGTTAATTTGGTTGCCGTTTCTAATACATGGGCCTCTTTAATCAAGATCCCTTTCTTTGTAAGTGACGCCACGGCGCAAGTCAGCGCGGTGGGTATAGCTAGGCTCAATGCACAAGGACAGGTTGCTACTAGCACCGAAATCGTGATCCAAAAAGCCTTATCTGGTGAAATGGGATACCAGCCGATGGCGGTAATTGAGGCAAAAACTAATAGACAGGCAACAAACCACTGCGCGACTTTATCGGTGATTTCCACCAACTTAGGGCGTTTGGTAAGTGCGTTATGTTGCAGTCGAATAATTTGGTTGAGCAAGGTATTTTGCCCAATTTTATTGATCTCTAACGTAATTATACCGTCGTGATTCACGGTTCCAGCATACACTTGATGGCCTTGATATTTCTTAACTGGCAAATGTTCGCCTGTCATCATCGACTCATCAACTGTGGTATGGCCTTTGATCACTAAGCCATCCGCAGGGATAGTTTCTCCAGCCTTAACTAATATCAGATCGTTCAGTTTTAGCTTTTTGGCGGCAATATGTTGCTCATTGTTATTCTCATCAACCTTTCTGGCGGTCAATGGCAGCAGCTTTTGCAGGTTTGCAGTAAACTCACTGGCTTTTAATCTGGCCCTGAACTCAAGGTATTTACCTAACAACAGCAAGAAGGTAAACATACAGATGGATTCAAAATAGACTTCGCCGACTTCCATAAAAGTCGCGTAAGTACTGGCGCCGTAAGCTCCGAATATAGCAAGTGAAACAGGGAGATCCATATTCAGTTGTTTAGCTTTCAGCCCTTTAACCGCATTCGTTAAAAATGGCATCGCTGAATACAGAATAACAGGAGAGGCAAGCACGAGACTTATCCAACGAAAGTACTGTTCAAAGTTCTCTTCCATGCCTGAAAACATGCCAAAGTACATGGCAAATGCAAACATCATCACTTGCATAGTCATGAGGCCAGCAACGCCTAAACGACGGATGTATGCTTTCGCTACGGCTTGTTTCTGTGCAGCTTCTTCATCGGCTTGAAATGGGTAGGCCTTATAGCCGATTTCCATCAAAGATTTAATGATATCGCTAAGCTTAACGTGTTTATCTTGCCATACAATCATGGCGCGGTGAGTGGAGGTGTTAACATCAACACGAACGATACCACCGAGCGCCAGCAGTTGCTTTTCGATAAGCCAAGCACAAGCGGCGCAGCTTATTCCTTCAACACTGAGCAGTACCTCTTTATGTTCTCCGCTAATTTCGACGAAGTCCTCTTGGATCTCGTCGTTATCATAGCTGAGTAGCATTTTGAGTTGTTCAGGTACAAGCTCTTCAACTTTACCTGCACTTTCTGTGCGGTAAGTATAGTAGTCACTCATACCTTGAGAAATAATGGTTTCGGCAACGGCCTGGCAGCCAATACAGCAAACCGGTTGTGCGCTACCCTCAAAGGTAACCGAGCCTACAAACCCTTTAGGAATAGGCTCCAAACAATGAAAACACGAATTTGCCATGGCAGCTTACTTATACTGTGGAGTGACCGCGATAATACCATCATGTGGCAGTTGGATTTTTTCTTTCATTTTCCAACTGTTGTCCATAGGCTCTATAAATACCGTGAATACACCGCTATGTGGTTCATCAAATAAGCCAGTAAACTCGCCGCTGGCGTTTTTAGTCAGCGTGACTGCAAAATCGTATTTCTCAATAGTGCGGTGGTAAAACGAAAGCTTTAATGCATGAACTTTAGAAGCGTCGCCCTTGGTAAATTTAAAGGTGACTTTTTGCTCTGCTACTTGCAGGTCACCATGTAAATAGAGCGCTTTTGCTTTATCAAACTTACTCAGCTCTAGATTGATTGCTTTACCTTTTTTGTAGTAGTCATCAACGACCATATCAGGACCATTACCGACTGCAAACGTGATGAGAAAAACACAGGCAACGACAGTAACGAGTGGGAAAAAAATTAAAAACCAAGGCCAAAAATTCTTATACCAAGGGGTAGGGTTCATAGTTGCTCACATGGCTATAAAACTTGCTCGTATTCTATCGTAAGTTGCGGTAAATACCTAAAAAAAAGCCTCCAAATGGAGGCTTTTTTGATCTCAAATAATGTTCTAAAAGCTAAGCTTATTGGTCTTGTGACAAGCTATAAACATACGCTGTTAGAAGGTGTACTTTATCTTCACCTAAGATATCTTTCCATGCTGGCATAACACCCGCACGACCGTGGCGAAGTGTGTCTTCAACTGCGCGTTGAGAACCACCGTATAGCCAGATATTATCGGTTAAGTTTGGTGCACCGAACGGCAGGTTATGTGCAACAGAACCTTTACCATCCATACCATGACAAGCTGCACACATTGCAAACTTAGCTTTACCTGCTTCAGCATCTTTTTGGTTAACAGTACGTCCAGAAAGGCTTAGTACATAAGCAGTCATTTCTTTTACGCCTTGATCACCAAGTGCATCTTGCCAAGCTGGCATCGCTGCAACACGACCGTTAAGCAGTGTTTCTTTGATCTTGTCAGGCGTGCCACCATATAACCAGTCTTTATCAGTTAGGTTAGGGAAGCCTGCGCCACCACGAGCATCAGAGCCATGACACTGAGCACAGTTTTGCGAGAATAAACGTTGACCGATTTCAAGTGCTTCTTCATTCTTTGCAAGCGCAAGTACGTCTTGCTTTGCAAATTCTTGGAAGATAGGGCCAAAACGGTCTTGTGCTGCTTCAACTTCTTTATCAAGTTGTACCCACTGGCCATTTTCATTTGCTTCAGCGACTGCTTTCTTAGACTCTGCCAAGGTAGTAATACCTTGGTTAGAGCTCGTCCAGTTTAAGAAACCTTTAAAGTTACCAAGACCTGGGTAAGCAGCAAGATAATATACTGACCAAACAAAAGTCGCGAAGAACATGTAAGTCCACCACTTTGGTAGTGGATTATTTAATTCCTCAATTCCGTCGAACTCGTGACCACAGCTTTCGCCTTCTTTGACACCTGTGTAGTTTTTCAGGTTCCAAATTAGCAGGCCGAAAATCAGAGCTAGACACGCTAGGGTTAGTACAATAACCCAAATACTCCAAAAGCTAGTCATTTTTCAGACTCCTTTTCCTCGTTAGAGATAGTGTTGTTATGTTTTTTCTCATCTTCAAAAATGGCATTAGCAGCGTCGTCGAAACGGCGCTTAGAGCGCTTGCTATATGCCCACACAACAATCACTATAAACAGTACCAAAATTACCAGAGTCAAAATGCCTCTGTATGTGCCGTAATCCATAACAATTACTTCAAATGTGTGCCAAGTTGTTGTAAGTAAGCGATAAGTGCTTGCATTTCTGTCGCACCTTCACCACCGTTCATCGCGTGGATTTCATCCACTTGCGCTTGTAGTTCAGCATCATCACCGTAGCCTTTGCCATTGTAGCGGTCTGACGACTTATCAATACCAAATGCATCACGGAACACTTGTAATTTTTTCAGAGTATAAGTGGTATCTACTTTAGTGCTATCAAGCCAAGGGTAGCCTGGCATGTTTGACTCAGGTACCACCGAGCGAGGATCCATTAAGTGCGCATAGTGCCAGTCGTCAGAATAACGCTGACCAACACGTGCCAAATCTGGACCTGTACGTTTAGAGCCCCACTGGAATGGGTGATCCCATACTGACTCACCGGCTACAGAGTAGTGACCGTAGCGCTCAACTTCATCACGGAATGGACGAACCATCTGTGAGTGACAGTTGTAACAACCTTCACGTACGAAGATGTCACGACCTTCCATTTCAAGCGCGGTAAGCGGGCGTAAGCCTTCTACTGGCTGAGTGGTATCTTTTTGGAACATTAGTGGAGTAATTTCAACTAGTGCACCGAAGCTAATCGCGAATACCGTTAGGATAGCCATCAGGCCAACGTTCTTTTCAACGATTTCGTGTTTGTTTGTTGAGTTATTGTTGCTCATACTCAATACCCCTTAAGCCACTTGCGGGTTTGCATCAGTGGCAAGTTGACCACTTTTTGCAGTAACCGTACGGAATACGTTGTAAGCCATTACCAGCATACCAACTACGATGAATACACCGCCTAGGAATCGCATGATATAGAAAGGCTTAGAAGCTTCTAGTGACTGAACAAAGCTGTACATTAATGTACCGTCAGCATTTACTGCGCGCCACATTAGGCCTTGCATAACACCAGAGATCCACATTGCAACGATATAAAGCACAACACCAACAGTGTGTAGCCAGAAATGCGTGTTAACTAGCTTGATGCTGTACATGTTACCGTGACCAAATAGGGCAGGGATTAGGTGGTAAATTGCACCGATAGAAATCATCGCAACCCAACCTAGTGCACCAGAGTGTACGTGACCTACTGTCCAGTCTGTGTAATGTGAAAGCGCATTTACAGACTTAATAGCCATCATTGGGCCTTCGAACGTAGACATACCGTAAAACGATAGAGACACAACTAAGAAACGCAGTACTGGGTCAGTACGTAGTTTGTGCCAAGCGCCAGACAGCGTCATGATACCGTTGATCATACCGCCCCAAGAAGGAACGAATAGGATAACTGACATCACCATACCTAGAGACTGTGTCCAGTCAGGTAGTGCGGTGTAGTGAAGGTGGTGAGGACCTGCCCAAATATATAGAGAAACAAGAGCCCAGAAGTGAACAACCGATAGACGGTAAGAGTACACTGGACGACCTGCTTGTTTTGGTACGAAGTAGTACATCATACCTAAGAAACCAGCGGTAAGTAGGAAGCCTACTGCGTTGTGACCATACCACCACTGAACCATCGCATCTACTGCACCTGCGTAGATTGAATAAGATTTAGTAAGTGATACAGGGATAGCCATACTGTTTACAATGTGAAGCACTGCAACAGTGATAATGAAACCAGCGTAGAACCAGTTTGCTACATAGATGTGTGACACTTTACGCTTGATAAGAGTACCAAAGAATACTACAGCATAAGTAACCCATACTACCGCGATTGCGATATCAATCGGCCACTCTAGTTCAGCGTATTCTTTTGAAGAAGTAATGCCCAGAGGAAGCGTGATAGCCGCAGATACGATAATGGCTTGCCAACCCCAGAAGGTAAATGCGGCAAGTTTGTCAGAGAACAGGCGCGTTTGACACGTGCGCTGAACAACATAGTAAGAGGTTGCAAATAGTGCACTTGTACCAAATGCAAAGATTACTGCGTTCGTGTGTAACGGACGAAGTCTAGAGTAAGTTAACCATGGAATGTCGAAGTTTAACGCAGGCCACGCAAGTTGCGCTGCGATAAATACACCTACACCCATGCCAACAATGCCCCAAATCACTGTCATGATAGCGAATTGGCGTACAACTTTATAATTGTACTCAGTTTGTGATGCTACTGTTTGGCTCATTTTCTGGATTCCGCTGCAATTTATTGCGATTAGAAATGAATTACCTGAATTACAGGCCCTAGTTATATTTCTTCAAGCCCGTCATGTTTTAACTCAAAAGATGAGTGAAAACCTAACCAGCCCGAGAAACCTTTATTTTTGCGAGGAAATGATAATTTTTTTGCTTATGAAAAGATACCTAAAACGCCTAAAATTATGACATCAATCAAGTTTTCAGGCGCTTTTTGTTCGCTTCTTAAGCAACCTAGCATTTGCCCTGAAACTTGCGTACACTGCGCAGGATTCAGAAGTGACGGTAAATCCCTCATGATTGCAAAGCAATTAACAATCGGGTTGCTAGGTGTTTTCCTCGTGGCCTGTTCAGACCCGACTATTATTATACATGAAAGTTCAGAAAAAAGTGAAAGTTCAGTAACAAGAAATGTCTGTAATTTTTCAACGCCCTGTGATTTGACTCCACAAGTGCAGATTTATCTGGGCTCAGAGCAGGTTCAACCGGAAACAGAATTTACCATTGGGCTAAAAAGTGCGACTAAAGTAGAGGTCGTTTCGGCATGGCTTGAGGGAGAAAATATGAACATGGGGAGAATTCCCGTGTTCTTTGACAAAAACACACTGATAGCAAAAACCATGGTCGGTGTTTGCACGGATAAATCTATGCGTTGGATTTTACGTTTGGCGCTAACCGTTAACGGCCAGTCTGTTACTACCAGTCATCCAATAGCTGTAAACTACCAATGAATAAATCTGTTTTTATCGAATATCTCAAGTTTGCACTTGAACAAAAGCTGATTGAAGCCACTGAAGCGGCAAACAGTGCACGTGCTGATGCTACCCATGAACAAAGTGCTGCTGAAACACAATATGACTCGTTGAGTATCGAATATGGGTATTTGGCAGAAGGACAAAGTGAGCGCGTTGATGCCATGCATTTGGCAAAACAAACAATATTGAATCAGTTGGCTCTAGCTGTAAGCAATACAATTGCACATAACGCACTAGTTGAAATTGAAGACGAGCAGGGCAACTGTCATTGGTTCTATTTTGCGCCTTGCGAAGGCGGGCTAAAAATCCAATATAAAGAAACACCAGTGTTGGTGTTAACGTTTGATGCGCCTCTTGGCAAGCGACTAAAGGGGTTAACGGTAGACGAAGATATTTCGTTTTTCTTCAACGGCCAACAGCAAACGTTAACCGTGATGCAAATACTGTAGAGTAGTTTACTCTCGTTTTGCTACGAGTTGCTACGAGAACAATTTCTTTCTTACTATTGCCCGGTATGTGCTTGGTGACTTTCCCATTAATTGCCTAAATACTCTACTTAATTGCCCTTGTGAATTAAATCCAGAAGCAAGGGCAATATCTTGAATGGAGAGGTTACTGCTCGCGAGTAGCTCTTTACACATTTCTATACGCACCTGTTGCAAGTAGGCAACGGCGGTTTGTCCTGTTGCTTGTTTAAAGCGGCGGTTAAAGGTGCGATAACTCAAATCAAATTGCGCCGCGACAGCGGGTAAAGAGATTTCCGATGCGGCGTTATTTTTCAGCCAAAATAGAATTGCGGCAATTTGCTCGTCAGCATGACGGTCCACAGCCCCTTCTAAATAGCGCTGTTCTTCGTATGGTTTACGAATTTCATGAGAAAAGTTTTGCTGCACATGGTGTGCGGCATCTATCCCGTACAGTAGTTCAATAATATGTACAATAACATCAGCCAGCGCATTTAAGCTGGCTACAGTGTAGATCCGCTCTGATTGAGTGATAAAGTAATCCGGTTTTAATTCAACATTGGGGTATAGCTGAGAAAATTGTTTGGCAAAATGCCAGTGGGTCGTTGCTGAATGCCCGTCAAGCAGGCCTGAACTTGCTAAAAAGCAAACACCTGTACCAACACCTATCAGTGTGCTTCCTGCTCCCCATGCATCCGCAAGTGACTCACTCAGCGCTTGGTTTTGTCTTACAATAGGTCTTGGATTTCGCCATATACTTGGCACAATAATGTAGTCATATAAAGGCAATGAGCTAAAGTCACTTTGTGCCTCAAGTGTCAGGTAATTATCGGCGTTGACCGCCTCGCCTTGGCTGCTGCAAAGGAGAACTTCTAAAGGAACATAAGCCTCTTTTAGATGTACTTTAGCAAAGGCTTGTCCGGCTTTGAGCATTTCCAGCGGTAAGGTGACACTGGTAACGAGCATATGCTTGTAAAGCACAATGGCGACCTTAGTATAGGATTTCATCTGCTCCGACCTCTTAATTTTGGCGAAAAATGATTTATATGTGGCGTATTTTGTAAAAACTTAAATTCGAATGCAATTAAAATCAAGTCATTATCTTAGTTCAGAAGTAGGAACGACATGACAGCATTGCCAATTATTATAGGAATGGGGGGAATTAACGCCGCGGGGCGCACCTCTTTCCATCAAGGCTACAAACGTATTGTACTTGATAAGCTAAATGCTAAAGACCGACAAGAGACCTATTTGGGGCTTGCGAGTTTAATGAACTTAGTGCGTTATGAAGATGGCCAGCTGATTGACCAAAACGACCAAGTCGTTCAAGAGATGGAGATTGAGTCGCGTTTTGGTGAGCAGATCTTAGCGGGAACGTTGATCCGTAAAATCGAAAAAAACCATTTTGATGTAGATGCGACCCCTTGGCAGCAAAAGCTCACAATGAAAGCAAATGATGATAGCAAGATAGTATTCAGTTGTCGTAAACGTGACTTACCAGAGCCTGTTCCTGCAGCTTGGCAAGTGATTGAGCTCGATCCAAAAACGGTTGAAGTAACCATTGCGGACCAGATTGAAGTTAAGCACGATAGCTATAGAGACAATCCAATTAAAGCCGCAGGTCAATTACCAACAGGCTTTGAGCCGTCACTCATGTATAACAGCCGTTACCAACCACGCGGTCTTCAGGCGACGATTTTTGCTGCAACCGACGCTATCCGCTCAACGGGTCTTGAGTGGGACAAGGTAATGAACAGCGTGCGACCGGACCAAATCGGCACTTACTCCGCCTCTGTGGCAGGGCAAATGAATGATGAGGGCTTAGGTGGATTAGTACGTAGTCGTTTGCGTGGCGACCGAGTAAGCACTAAGCAGTTAGCGCTAGGACTCAACACCATGTCCACTGACTTTATCAATGCTTATGTTACTGGTAGCGTTGGCACAACATTTACGACATCAGGTGCCTGTGCGACGTTTCTATATAACCTCCGCGCTGCAGTGAATGATATTCAGGCTGGCCGTACTCGGGTGGCGATTGTAGCCAGTGTTGAGTGTGCCATTACACCAGAGATCATCGAAGGCTTCGGTAATATGGGCGCACTCGCAAATGAAGAAGGTTTGCGTAAACTTGATGGTACTGAGCATGTAGATTATCGCAAAACAAGTCGTCCTTTTGGTGAAAACTGTGGCTTTACAATTGGTGAAGGGGCACAAGTGGCGATTTTGATGGATGACGCCTTAGCAATTGAACTAGGCGCGCAGATCATGGGCTCGGTTGCTGACGTATATGTCAATGCAGACGGCGTGAAAAAGTCGATTACGGCACCTGGACCTGGTAACTATATTACCATGGCAAAATCGGTCGCGCTGGCTCAGCAAATCGCAGGCACAGAGGCTTTAATAAAACGCAGCTTTATTTTGGCACATGGCTCAAGCACACCACAAAACCGGGTCACTGAGTCGCTTATCTACCACAAAATCGCAGAAACCTTTGCGATTAATGGTTGGAAAGTGGCGGCGCCAAAAGCCTATGTTGGTCATACCATCGCGCCGGCGTCTGGCGACCAGCTTGCGATGGCACTTGGGGTGTTCGAATACAATATTATGCCCGGGATCACCACAATCAATGCAGTAGCAGAAGATGTTCACGCCGAGCATTTAGATATTCGTACCGAGCACTATGAGTGCGAGCCAATGGATATCGCCTTTATAAACTCCAAGGGCTTTGGCGGCAACAATGCAACGGCAACTGTACTTTCTCCAAAGCTCACGAAGCAGCTACTAAGCAAGCGCTATAGCCAAGCTGAGTTTGCAAATTATGAGCAACAACTTGCCATTACAACACAAAGGCAAATTGCATATCAGCAAGGGGCCGATTATGGTCAGTACGAACTCATTTACCGTTTTGGCAATGGCATGATTGATGAGTCTGAATTAAATTTAAGCCAGCAAGAGTTAGCCATTCCTGGGTTCGAGCAAAGTATACAGCTTTGTCCAACGAATCCATACGGCGATTTAATCTGATGATTTGATATAAAGAATAATGTTAAGCAAGCAAGGCGTACAGGGAGTACGCCTTTTTTATTTTTAGCTTAGTGCTCAAAGCGCAAGCGGCAGTCAGGCTCATCTCATATAGTTAGCATGAAACTCAAGATGATTTTCAATAAAGCTCGAGATAAAGAAATAGCTATGATCGTAACCTTCATGCATGTTTAGCGTGATAGGGTAGCCTGCTTTTTCTGCAGCTTGTTCGAATAACCAAGGCTTTAACTGCTCGTCTAAAAACTGGTCACTTGAACCTTGCTCAATGAGTATCGGACGTTTCGTTGGACTAACATAGTGCGACAATAATTCGGTCGCGTCATATTGTAGCCAGCGCTGTTTGTCGTCCCCTAAATATCCTGTTAGCGCTTTTTGACCCCAGGGGCAGTTACTTGGGTTCACGATTGGGCTAAATGCTGAGATACTCGTATAGGCATCAGGGTTTCTAAGCCCAATAATTAACGCACCATGCCCCCCCATGGAGTGACCACTAATGGCTTTTTGCGGACTAACAGGGAAGTGCGCTTCGATTAACTGGGGCAGCTCTTCGGTCACGTAGTCATACATTTGATAATGTTGACTATACGGTGCCTGTGTCGCATTGACGTAAAACCCCGCACCTAGACCAAAGTCATAAGCGCCATTTTCATCATCTGCAACGCCTTCTCCACGCGGGCTTGTATCTGGCGCGACAATAGCGATACCAAGCTCGTTGGCTTTTTTAAACGCGCCTGCTTTTTGCATGAAGTTTTCATCGCTGCAGGTTAACCCTGAGAGCCAATATAAAACCGGGGCTTGTTGTCCCTCGTTGACAATTTCAGGTAAAAAAATGGCGAAGGTCATTTCACACTGTGTCGACTGGCTGGTATGTGTGTAGCGCTTATGCCAACCGCCGGATACTTTGTTGCTGGAAATCAGTTCCATCAAGTGCTCCTTAATTAAGCGAAATAGGACGCAACCTGTGCGTCCTTGAGCGGGTACTAGTAATGGATCACTGAGCGGATACTCTTGCCTTCATGCATTAAATCAAAGGCTTCATTAATATCTTCGAGCTTCATGGTATGAGTGATAAAGTCATTGAGTTTGAATTCACCAGCCATATAGCGTTCAACAATCTCAGGAAGCTCTGAGCGACCTTTTACGCCACCAAAAGCACTGCCGCGCCATACGCGACCGGTAACCAATTGGAATGGGCGTGTTGAAATCTCTTGTCCAGCGCCTGCAACACCGATGATGACAGACTCACCCCAACCTTTGTGACAGCACTCAAGGGCACTTCTCATAACATCTACGTTACCGATACATTCGAACGAGAAATCCACACCGCCATCGGTCATTTCAACGATCACTTCTTGGATAGGTTTGTCGAAGTTTTTCGGGTTGATAAGATCGGTTGCCCCAAGCTTTGTCGCCAGCTCAAACTTATCTTCATTGATGTCGATACCGATGATCCGACTCGCGCCAGCCATTGCCGCGCCAATGATAGCGGACAAGCCGATACCACCTAGGCCGAAAATGGCGACGGTATCGCCTTTTTGCACTTTAGCGGTATTCATTACTGCGCCCATTCCTGTGGTGACACCACAGCCAAGCAAACAGATCTCCTCAAGAGGCGCTGCTTTGTTTACTTTAGCCAAAGAGATTTCTGGCAGCACAGTGTACTCAGAGAACGTTGACGTGCCCATGTAGTGATAAATTGGTTGGCCGTCTTTATAAAAGCGGGTTGTGCCATCAGGCATCAAGCCTTTACCTTGGGTTTCACGGATCTGCTGACAAAGGTTCGTTTTACCAGACTTACAGAACTTACATTCGCCACATTCCGGTGTGTACAATGGGATCACATGGTCGCCAACGGCAACGCTAGTAACGCCTTCACCAATCGCTTCAACAATACCTGCACCTTCATGACCTAAGATTGCTGGGAATACGCCTTCAGGATCGTCGCCAGACAAAGTGAAAGCATCGGTATGACATACGCCTGTTGCGGTGATTTTAACTAAGACTTCGCCTTTTTTCGGTGGCATAACATCAACTTCTTCAATACTAAGCGGTTGACCTGGGCCCCAAGCGATTGCTGCTTTAGATTTAATAAATTCAGACATGGTTTGTTCCTTTCTTAAAAGTTGATATCAGTATAACTACATTATGATTTTTGATAATCTATAAAAATCATAAAGACTTTTACGTATATGTAATAATGGATAGATGGATTGGCATTGATGAGTTTGTAGCGGTCGCGAGTAATGGCTCATTTAGTGGGGCTGCAACTCAGTTAAATACTTCGGTTGCGCAAATTAGTCGCCGTGTGAAAATGTTAGAGGAGCGGCTCAACATACAACTTTTGACGCGCACTACCCGAAAATTAGCGCTGACTCAGGAAGGTGAAGTGTTTTTATCTCACGCAAAGCATTTGCAGCATGGATTAGATGACGCCACTGCTGCAATCCGTCAACGTGATAGACAGCCAACAGGCAAACTTAAGCTTACCGCACCGGTAATGTACGGCGAATCTTATGTCATGCCTGCCGTGGTTGACTTTATGCGTTTGTATCCAAAAGTTGAGGTTGAAATGCATTTGACGAACAATCAAGTCGACTTGCTCGATAAGGGCTTTGACTTGGCAATTCGACTCGGTAAGTTACAGGATTCATCACTGCGCGCCAAACGGCTAACCACACGTAAAACCATGGTGTGTGGCGCGAATATCTATTTAAATCAATTTGGCCAACCGCATACGCTCGCTGAGCTTGGCAATCATAAATGTTTGATTGGCAATAGCAGCGAATGGCGCTTTGTTGAGCACGGTAAAACGCGACAAATTAAAGTGGCGGGGCCACTGCGTTGCAACAGTGGTTGGGGGCTCTTGGAAGCAGCAAAGCAAGGCTTAGGTTTGGTACAGTTACCACATTATTACGTGCAAGAGTCGCTAGAGAGTGGTGAGTTAACAGAGGTACTAACCAACTTTAGACCTGAAGAAGAGGGGGTCTGGGCGCTGTATCCACCCAGACAATTTGTCGCGACCAGCTTACGGTTATTACTGGATCACTTAAGTGCGCACTTTAATAAGTTTTAGCCATAGTATCAATGGCTTGACTGAGCGCTATCTCGCGACTATCACAAAATGCACGGTCGCCTAGACGGTCATGAATGTTTAAGCGCTTGAGCTTATCGGTGGTCTCCAAATTCGGTGAATAGATAAACACGCTACAGTCAGCATCAAGCGCATCTGTAATCGCATTTTCAATGGCTAAGCCCACGGTGACATCAATCATAGCTACGTCGCTTAAATCTAATACCATGGCTTTGTATTCACTAATCTTGCGGTGTTGTCTTGCGATTGCTTTTGAGACGCTAAAAATCATTGGCCCGGAAAGATAAAAGAATAATAGTTTACCGTTGGCTTTATCTAACAGCTCGCTTTCCTTTTTTGTTAGTGGCACATCTTCGTCGCTATCACTGTCGCTAATTGCTTTAACATGATTAGCTTGCACTCGGCTTAATCTCTCTATGATCATCACATTAGAGATAAATACGCCAAGGCCCACGGCAACAATCAGGTCAACAAAAACGGTAAGTAGCATTACGCCATACATAATCGCCATTTGACTGACACTAAGCTTATGAGCACGCTGGATAAAACTCCAATCCAGAATATTAAAACCAACATACACTGCAATACCAGCAAGCACCGCCATTGGGATTGGCTCGGTCAGGCTGCCCGCGATAAAGACTACGGCCATCAAAATTAGTGCCCTGAATATGCCAGCAATGGGCGAGCGAGCGCCCACTTGAATATTGACCACAGTTCCCATCGTTGCACCAGCACCTGGCAATGCACCAAAAAGGCCAGCTATCATATTGGCAATACCTTGGCCTCTGAGCTCCTTATCAGAATCATGTTCGGTTCGCGTTAAACTGTCGGCTATTACTGCTGTTAGTAACGTATCTATACAGCCCAAAGTGCCCAGTACCAATGCGTCGATAAGCATTTCAACGAATAGCTCTGGTGATAATACTGGCAACACAATACTTGGCAAGCCACTTGGAATTTCTCCGATGCGGCGAATACTATCGGTATCAAAAATAATAATTGAAAGCAGTGTAACGGCGACGAGTGCGACCAGTTGAGCGGGGACGTACTGGCGCCACTTACTTGGCATTTTGAATAAGATTGCAAGTGTGATCACCCCGAGGAACAACTCAGAAAAGTGTAAATCCATTAGCAGGCTGGGCAAATTAGACAAAGTGCCAACAACACCACCTGCAGGCGCTTGGTGTCCAAGTAAAGGAGCAAGCTGCAAAATAATGAGGATAACACCAATACCAGACATAAATCCGGAGATGACGCTGTAAGGCATCAAGGTAACGTATTTACCTAACTTGAGCGTACCGAGTAAAACCTGAAAAGCACCTGCCATCATGACAACAGTAAAGCCCATCGCAAGACCATTTTCGGGGTACTTGCTCATCATGGCGGTGAGTACTGCTGTCATGATAACAGTCATTGGGCCGGTTGGTTCAGAAATGAGGGAGGTTGAACCACCGAACAGCGCGGCAAATAAGCCAACTAAAATTGCGCCCCACATCCCAGCTTCTGCGCCAGCACCAGAAGCAACACCAAAAGCGAGTGCGAGTGGTAAAGAAATAATTGCAGTGGTTACACCACCGAATAGGTCACCTTTTAAAGAGGCGTTTTTAAATCTCTTAAGTGTGATCATACTTTTGACTTTAACGATCAAAGAATTGACGGCATTCTACTGATAAATAACACGGAGTGCTACGAAGGACTGGTATTACCATTTGTCTGCTCAGTAAAATTCGGACACAAAAAAGCCAGTCTAAAAAGACTGGCTTTTCAATTACTGCTTAGTCAACCTGAGCAGGAGAGGCCATGTCGGCGCTTGCTCTGCCTGTTGGTGACTTAGAGCCAACACCTAATCCGCTATTCGCCACAGTCTGACGCTGTTCATGTGGCATCGCAGATGGTGTTTCTACCACGACATCCTCAATCACACTTTGTGCCTTTGTCATTGGCGCGGCAGCCGTTTGATTGAAGCGTATACGGCTTTGTACTGAATTGCCGTTTACTACTTGTTGAGTAGGTGCTTCAACTGTTTCAGCGACTGGTGTATCTTCAGTTGAAGATTCAGTAACTGTTTCAGCAGCTGTTGTTTCCACAACCGCTTCTGTTGCCGGTGCCTCGGCTGCTGGCTCCTGAACTTCAGGTGTTGCCTCAGTGTCAGAAGCCTGAGTTTCTTCTACAACTGCAGTTTCAGCCTCAACTTTTTCCTCTGTCGATTCAACTTGTTCAGCCTCTACTGTGTCAGCGATTGGCTCAGCTTTCACCTCTTTTGCTGCTTCTGGCGGCATAGCTTCTACTGCTTCTGCGACTACTTCGTCAGCGCTTGCGGATGTTTCGGGCTGTGCAGCTTGTTGCAATGGTGCTTCAGCAGTACTTGCCTCAACTTCTTTTACAGGCTCCGCTTCTTGCGCTGCATTTTCGTCAACCTGTGCTTCGGCTGGCTTAGTTTCGACATGCTGCTCTGCATCAGTGTGTGTCTCAGAAACTGTCACTTCTGCCGCTGGCGCATTATCTTCAGTTACCGCTTCAGGTGACAATTGAGTCTCAACTGTATTTGCTTCTTGCTGTACACCTTCTTGAACGTCAATGTCAGAAGAAGATTTTGCTTTTAGCTCTGCTTCGTATTCTGCAGCTGCTTGATCTGCAACGGGCACAAATGCAGCAGCTTGACCTTTTTCAGGCGTATCCTGACGACGGCGACGTTGACCTGCCGCTCTCAGATGACGCGGAGAACGTCTAGAGCGAGTGCGGCCTTCTTTATTTTCGTCATCATTTTGCGATTCTGAAAGTTCGGTAGATACCACCTCGGTAACATCGTTTTGTTCGTGGCGCTCAGTGTTAGCAGTTTCTTGCTGCTTTGCTTGAGCGTGTACGTCAGCTTGTTCAGAAGGTGCTGCTACATGTTCGTTAGTTGCAGACTCTTGTTCTGATTTGTCAGCGACGGGTTTCGCTTTTCTTTGCCTTGGCTTTTGTTCAGCTTTAGACTCAGCTGCCGTTTTCGCTGGTTGTTCAAGCGGCTTTGCTTCTACTTTCACTTCTTCAGTGCTAACTTGCTCTGACGTGTTAGTATCCTGCGCATTGGTTTCTTCCACACGTACCTTCTTGCGAAGATTACGTCTTTGTCTGCGTGGTTTTACTGTCGCTTCTTTAACTGGCGCGTCTTTAGCCTCAACCGTTTCAACGTTATCGTTTACAGGCTCCTTAGCTGGACGGTTTGCTTTGTCCTGATCTTGGCGCTTTCTGTTATTTGGACGACGGCGTTTGCGGTTATCACCACGTTGCTCGTTACTGTTGTTTTCGTCTTTCGATTCAACCGTTGTGTCTTTTTGTTGATCGTTACGACGGCGGTTATTGTTACGACGACGATTGTTATTATTGCGACGGCGATTATCACGGTTGTTATCGCGTGATGATTTTTCTTCAGAAGGCTTGTTTTCTTCTTGGTTATCGCTGTCACTAGCAAATAGGCTCTTGAACCATTGACCAATCTTTGCAAACAGGCTGGTGCCGTTTTGAGCAGGTTGTGCTTGTGGCTTACGCGTTTGTGGTTTTGCTGTTTGAGCTGGAGTAGGGGCTGGCGCAGGCGCCGGTGCATCAGGCATAACGACACCTTTTAACACAGGCTCCTCTTTCACAATCGCTTGAGCTCGAGCAATTTCAACGACTTCAGGCTCTGGCGCGGTGATCTGCTCATAGCTTGCAGCTTCTGTTGTTTCATCTTTACGCAACCTAACCACTTCATAGTGAGGTGTTTCTAGGTGTTGATTAGGGATGATAACAACGTGGCACTCGTGGCGCTTTTCGATGCGTTGCACAGAACGACGCTTTTCATTTAATAGATAAGCACCAACAGCGACAGGCACTTGGGCGTTGACCTGAGCGGTATTATCTTTGATCGCTTCTTCTTCGATTAGACGCAAGATAGACAAAGCAATGGATTCGTTTGAGCGAATGGTGCCTTGGCCGTCACAGCGTGGACACGTATGTTGGCTCGCTTCACCTAAAGACGGACGCAAACGTTGACGCGACATTTCTAATAAGCCGAAACGAGAAATCTTACCGATTTGCACGCGAGCACGGTCAGTACGAACGGCTTCTTTCAAGCGGTTTTCTACTTCACGTTGATGGCGAGGCGGAGTCATATCGATAAAGTCGATAACGATTAATCCACCTAAATCACGTAAACGTAACTGGCGTGCAATCTCGTCAGCCGCTTCTAGGTTAGTATTCAGCGCAGTCTCTTCGATATCGCCACCTTTCGTCGCTTTTGACGAGTTGATATCGATAGAAGTGAGTGCTTCTGTTGGATCAATAACGATAGAACCACCTGAAGGCAAACGCACTTCACGCTGGAAAGCTGACTCAATCTGACTCTCAATTTGATAATGCGTGAATAACGGCACATCGTTTTGATAAAGCTTAACACGATTGATGAAATCTGGACGGAAACGCTCGATATGCGCTTTCGCTTCTTCAAAAACACGCGGTTTATCAATTAGGATCTCACCGATATCACGACGTAAATAATCGCGAATAGCACGGAAGATCACGTTACTTTCTTGGTGTATTAAGAAAGGTGCTTTACCGCTATTTGCTGCGTTTTGGATTGCGTCCCAATGAACAAGTAGCGCCTTAAGGTCGTACTCTAGTTCTTCGAAAGATTTACCTACGCCCGCGGTGCGTACGATAAGACCCATACCTTTAGGTACGTTTAAGCGACTCAATGCTTCTTTAAGCTCAATGCGCTCATCACCTTCGATACGACGTGAAATACCGCCAGCTCTTGGGTTATTTGGCATTAATACCAAGTAGCTACCAGCGACGCTGATAAACGTTGTAAGTGCCGCACCTTTTTGACCACGTTCTTCTTTATCAACCTGAACGATGACTTCTTGACCTTCTTTGATCACGTCTTTGATGTTAGGACGACCATTGAATGTGTAGCCATCTGGGAAATACGTTTTAGCGATTTCTTTTAAAGGAAGGAATCCGTGACGCTCAGCGCCATAATCAACAAATGCGGCTTCTAGGGATGGTTCGATACGGGTAATTTTACCCTTATAGATATTGGCTTTTTTCTGTTCGTGACCAGGGCTTTCTATATCTAGATCGTATAGACGCTGGCCGTCAACCAGTGCCACGCGCATTTCTTCTTGCTGCGTTGCATTGATCAGCATACGTTTCATATTGTAATTCTCTACTTAATTATTTACAGCGCCTGATACGTCTTGCCAGCGACAGCGTGCTATGCCTTGGATGTTCCTATTAAATGATGCAGTCTCACGACTGGGGGAAAGGGAACATATTCACAGTTTCCACTTTAAATCAGGGTAAAATCACTGATCCATCGTTCGCTTTTTGCACGTTTATTCGTTTCACAAAGTAGTCATGCACGGGGTAAGTTGAGCTTGGTTTGCCAAGCTTGGCTATCACCATCTTTTGACTTGATTGCTTTGTGATTATTCACGAGTTGCGGCCTGCTATGCACGGGTATTACTGCAACTGTGGTAAACGTATCAGACAAATTTTAATTTCTTGCTTTTTGGTTTGTTCATCGTGTCCAGTCATTAAACGAAATATTACGCGCTTCGCACTGACTGTTCGCACGTGTTTATCTTAGATGCATGATAAAAGCTTTGGAAATATTAGCTCTAATCTGTATGATCTGCCATCCAAGATGTGCATCACGATATTGTTTTTGCGATAAAAAGCACCTCGCAAAAATTTGCGGCCTGATTATCCCACTAATAATGTCGAGATAGCAACTAAATTATTACTCAAATCAGTGATTAGGCAATGTCAGAGAAACCCGCATTACAAGTTAGCTTCGTTACCGTGACGGAAGACCAAGAAGGTCAAAGGATCGATAACTTTTTAGTTACGCATTTGAAAGGGGTGCCAAAAAGCGCCGTATATAAAATTCTTCGTAAAGGGGAAGTGCGCGTAAACAAAAAGCGGGTGAAGCCTGTATATAAACTACAAATCAATGATGAAATCCGTATTCCACCTGTGCGTGTTGCGGAGAAAACAGAGTTTGTGCCTAAAAATCTAGATAAAGTCGCAAACTTAGAAGATGCCATTCTTTATGAAGATAAGTATCTGATAGTTATAAATAAACCAGCCGGTATGGCGGTACATGGTGGCAGCGGCTTAAGCTATGGCTTAATTGAAGCATTAAGAGCATTACGCCCACAAGAGCAAAGTTTGGAGTTGGTGCACCGTTTGGACCGCGACACATCGGGTTGTTTGTTGATTTCAAAGCGCCGCGCTGTGCTTAAAGGACTTCATGAACAGTTAAGAGAAAAGACCATGGAGAAGAATTACCTTGCGCTGGTTTCAGGGCAATGGGATGCCAAACATAAAAATGTCACCGAACCGCTACGTAAAAATACCTTAAAGTCAGGTGAGCGAGTGGTGCGAGTGGATCATGAGCAAGGCAAGCCTTCTCATACTCGTTTTAGAGTCGTCGAGCGTTTTGAGTCTGCAACTTTAGTGCAAGCGTCACCAGTAACAGGCAGAACGCACCAGATCCGAGTGCATACTCAATGCAAAGGACATCCAATTGCGTGTGATGATAAGTATGGCGATCAGGTGTTTGATGCCAAAATGCGTGAAGTGGGATTAAATAGGCTGTTTTTGCATGCCAAAGAACTCAGATTTATGCACCCAAAAACAGAAACGACACACCATGTAGAGGCGCCATTGGATGGGGCTTTGGAAGCATGCTTAGTTAAATTAAGGAAGTAACATGCGTTATAAGTGTGTAATTTTCGACTGGGATGGCACCGTCATGGACTCTGTGCCAAAAATCATAAATACCATTCATCAAGCTGCTGAATCTTGTGGAATTGCACCCGTCAGTAACGAAGCGGCGAAAAGTATTATCGGCCTGTCTCTCGATAAAGCGATACTGACACTTTTTCCAAATCATGAAGACAAATTAGCGTCTTTAATAGCGGCTTATAAGTATATCTATAAACATCAAGATAAAACTCCAGCGCCTCTATTTGAAGGCGCTGAAACACTTTTAAAGCAATTACATGGCAATGGAGTCAAAGTTGCGGTTGCAACAGGAAAAAGCCGAGTCGGGCTTGACCGTCTGATGACAGAAAGCGGGTTGAGTGATGTTTTCGTTACGACACGGACAGCATGTGAGGCGGAGTCTAAACCGCATCCCGATATGTTGCTTCAGATTTTGGCTGAACTAAATGTGGAAGCTACAGAGGCTGTCATGATAGGCGATACGATAATTGATATGAATTTAGCGAAGAATGCAGGCATTGACGCGATCGGCGTCACTATGGGTGTTGCAACAAGAGAGCTGTTATCGCAAACATCGGCTGCCCATATTTGCGATAACTATCATGACTTGTCTAACCTATTGTTGGCCTGATTGCTCAGCGAGCACATCAATACCAAATGTGAGCAGTGTTTTAGTGAGTTGAATAAGGGGAAGGCCAATCAGGGTATTGGGGTCTTCTCCTTCAAGTTTATCAAACAGACAGATCCCTAATCCTTCGCTTTTAAAGCTTCCAGCACAGTTGTAAGGTGTTTCCGCATCACAATAGTTACTGATCTGTACTTGGGTAAGTTGGCGAAAGTAAACGTAGAACGGTACTACTTCAGTGACCGTTTTGCCGCTTTCAATGTCGAAAACGGTTAAACCAGTCAAAAAAGTCACGCGATTATTACTAAATAGGCTTAGTTGCTTAATCGCGTTCTCTTTATTATGCGGCTTTCCTAGGATCTCACCGTTGAACAGCGCGACTTGGTCTGAACCAATCACCACACCTTGTTGATATTTTGCTATTGCTGCTTTGGCTTTTGATTCGCTCAACCGTGCAACAAGTTGCTGCGCTGATTCACCTTCGAGTGTTTGCTCATCTACATCCGGTGAAAAAGATGCAAAAGGAAGCA
This sequence comes from Pseudoalteromonas sp. XMcav11-Q, assembly GCF_040104525.1. Lineage (NCBI taxonomy): Bacteria > Pseudomonadati > Pseudomonadota > Gammaproteobacteria > Alteromonadales > Pseudoalteromonadaceae > Pseudoalteromonas > Pseudoalteromonas sp. XMcav11-Q. Next base: position 105,018 of record NZ_JBECOX010000001.1, on the reverse strand, counting down.
TTAATTTTTTCAAAATTGACTGCCTAAATGGCGAACTTGAGGCTAGAATAAGGGGCGTTTTCATGAGATTTTTATCTTTGTGACAACATTGCCAACAGGATAATGCGCAATAACGCGAAAAACAAAGGGAAAGTGTATTTTTACTTTGACTAACACAGTAACTATCTATATGATGCAGCCCCTATGCAAAAGGTGAAAATTCCCATCACTATTGATCCATGCAGAGCAGCGCAACGTCGAGCATCTTATGACGGTGTTGTAATGCTTGAAGAACTTTCTCGATTGCAGCAAGTTGTGCGTGATCAAAATAGTGAAATAGCGGTAGACATTCATTTCAACATCGACGAACAAGGTTTGGTTGTTGTGCAAGGCAAAGTCCGAGCCCATCTAACTGTTGTATGTCAGCGTTGTAATGATGAATTAGGGTTGGATTTGGAACAAGACTTTGCGTATTCGCCAGTCGGATTAGGTGCAGAGTCGGATGATCTTCCCGAGCGTTATGATGTGTTGGAACTGGATGAAGAGGGTGAAGTTAATCTAAGACAAATCGTCGAAGATGAACTGCTACTCGCGATTCCGATAGTCCCGACGCATGATGAAGCACTATGCTCTTATTCTGATAAGCCAAAGAGCTTTGGTGAAATTGAAGCAGAAGATAGCAAACCAAATCCATTTGAAATTTTGAAACAACTTAAGAAAGATTCTTAGGAGAAGGCTAATGGCGGTACAAAAAAGCAAGAAGTCACGCGCACGTCGTGGTATGCGTCGTTCACACGATGCGATCAGTGGACCAGCTCTAACTGTAGATCAGGTTTCTGGCGAGACTCATCGTCGTCACCACGTGACTGCTGACGGTTACTACAAAGGCGTTAAAGTAATTTCTAAGTAAGAGATTACTTTATGCTGACTGATCTAACCATTGCGTTAGATATGATGGGGGGCGATTACGGCCCCCGTTCATCTATCCCCGCAGCCATCGCTGCTGTGCTTAAGCACCCAAATTTAAATCTAATCCTCTGTGGTAATCAGCAAGTTATTGAAAGTGCTTTGACTAAAGCAAATATGCTGGATCATCCAAGACTCAAAATTAAACACTGTAAAGAAGTCGTCACTAACGGTTGTGAACCTGCCTCTGCACTTAGAAATAAAAAGCAGTCTTCAATGCGTATTGCGCTTGATTTGGTGAAATCTGGCGAAGCGCAGGCTTGTGTAAGTTCAGGCAATACAGGTGCGCTCTTTTTTATGGCCCACTATGTGCTAAAAATGTTGCCTGGCATCAAGCGTCCCGCGTTAATTTCAGCCGTTCCAACAGAGAAAAAACAGCCCGTTTATCTGCTTGATCTTGGTGCGAATGTGCATTGTGACCCTGAGACCCTCTATCAGTTTGGTATTATGGGCTCAATCGTGGCTGGAGAGGCATTAAATATTCCTTCACCTAAAGTGTGCTTGCTAAACATTGGCTCTGAAGAAATCAAAGGTCATGATGGTATCAAGCAAGCTGCAAAATTAATGAAATCCTCATCTGTTATTAATTATCAAGGCTATTGTGAGGGGAGCGATATGTTCTCTGGCAAAGCCGATGTTATTGTGTGTGAGGGATTTGTCGGCAACGTTGCCTTGAAAACCTGTGAAGGGATTGCCAAACTCATCATGCATAAGTTTAGCAAAGCGTTAAAAAAGCACTTTTTTTATAAAGCGTTGGCCTTTTTACTTCGACCCGTTATAAAAAAATTGTATAGAAGGGTGAACCCCGACCAGTATAACGGTGCAAGTCTGGTAGGATTGCGCGGTATTGTTGTGAAAAGTCACGGAAATGCCACAACTAAGGCATTTTTAGCCGCGATTGAAGAAGCTGCGCAAGAAGTACAACGTAAGATCCCTGAAAAGATCCAAACGGTGTTTGCTCAGGTCGACACAGAAAAACAACCGTCAGGTCCGCATCCCTAACACTTCTAAGTGACATGAGGACGTGGCGACAACAGAGAAAATAAGAGCACAATATGTCACAAAAAATCGCATTATTTTTCCCAGGGCAGGGCTCACAAAGCGTGGGCATGTTATCTGAATTATTAGCATCTTCTGACATCGTTAAAGCGACGTTTGCTGAAGCGTCAGAAGCACTAGGCTACGATTTAGCCGAACTTGTGCTAAATGGTCCTGAAGAAGAATTAAACCAAACGCACCGTACTCAACCAGCATTATTGACCGCAAGTGTCGCTATCTTTAGAGCATGGCAAGAGAAAGGTGTTGAAGCTGAACTGACGTTAGCAGGCCATAGTCTAGGCGAATACTCTGCATTAGTATGTGCAGAAGTATTAACCCTTGCAGATGCCGTTAAGTTAGTTGAAAAACGTGGTTTATACATGCAAGAAGCAGTTCCTGCTGGCACCGGGTCAATGGCGGCAATTATTGGTTTAGATGATGACGTGATTGCTAAGGTGTGTGCCGAATCTGCACAGGGGGATGTTGTTTCGCCGGTAAACTACAACTCACCAGGTCAAGTGGTGATTGCGGGTCATGTTGAAGCAGTAAATCGAGCCTCTGAAGCGTGTAAAGAAGCAGGAGCTAAACGCGCATTACCACTTGCAGTTAGCGTTCCATCTCATTGCGCATTAATGAAACCAGCAGCTGATAAATTAGCTAAAGATCTTGAGATACTCGCTTTTTCAGAGCCAAAGTTTGACGTGATTAACAATGTTGACGTTGCTGTTGCAAAAGATGCTGCAGCAATAAAAGATGCGCTTATTCGCCAGCTCTATAGTCCTGTAAGATGGACTGAAACTGTACAAGCGGTTGCGAAAGAGGGTGTTACAACAACTTTTGAGTTCGGCCCTGGTAAAGTGATTTCGGGTCTTGTCAAACGCATCGACCGCTCAGTGTCGTGTGTGTCGGTAAATGATTTAGCTGCCATTGCAGCAGCAGAATAATAACGAGAGTATTATGAGTAATTTATTTTCTTTAGAAGGAAAAGTAGTACTAGTAACGGGTGCTAGCCGAGGTATTGGTAAAGCAATCGCTAACGCCTTAGTGGCACAAGGTGCAAAAGTTGCGGGTACTGCAACGAGTGAGTCTGGAGCAGAGCGTATCTCTGAGTATCTAGGCGACAATGGTAAAGGTTATGCGCTAAACGTGACAGATGCCGACTCAATCGCAGCAACTTTGGATGCAATCAAAGCAGACTTAGGTGATATTGATGTGTTGGTAAACAATGCTGGTATCACTCGTGATAACTTGCTGATGCGCATGAAAGATCAAGAGTGGGATGATATCATCGATACTAACTTGTCATCTATCTTCCGCTTATCAAAAGCGGTACTTCGCCCAATGATGAAGAAGAAAAATGGCCGTATCATTAACATTGGTTCAGTAGTGGGCACTATGGGTAATGCGGGTCAAGCTAACTATGCTGCTGCAAAAGCAGGTGTAATTGGTTTTACAAAATCATTGGCACGTGAGGTTGCATCTCGTGGTATTACGGTAAATACTGTAGCACCGGGCTTCATTCAGACAGATATGACGGATGAGCTAACTGATGAGCAAAAAGCTGCAACTTTGGCTAATGTACCAGCAGGTCGTTTAGGTCAGCCAGAAGAAATCGCAGCAGCTGTGGTTTATTTAGCATCAGATGCGGCAGCGTATGTTTCTGGTGAAACTTTGCACGTAAATGGTGCGATGTACATGGTTTAACCCGCTAAGATCACAAATCAATTGAAATTTTTGTGATCTTGTCGACAACGTACTTGAAATCGTCACGAAAATAGGCGATAAAAAGATCCAAAGCTTTGTAACAGGTTTGACCAGAAAAAAAAGTACGGGTCAATCCTTGAATCCCAGAATGATGCGTCGTAAACTGCGCCGCAATCTGAAAATTAACGCAGTAGCGTTTAAATAAAGGAAAGAAGAATGAGCGACATCCAAGAACGCGTAAAGAAAATTATTGTTGAACAACTAGGTGTTAAAGAAGAAGAAGTTAAATCAGAAGCGTCTTTCGTTGATGATTTAGGTGCTGACTCTCTAGACACTGTTGAGCTTGTAATGGCGCTAGAAGAAGAGTTCGATACAGAGATCCCTGATGAAGAAGCTGAGAAAATCACTACTGTTCAGGCAGCTATCGACTACGTTACTGCTCACGCTGAGTAACTAGCTTTTCTATTAGGGCAGCACTCGCTGCCCTAACTCTTTCTAGACCCCCCAATTATTATAATAATCCCTTTTTGGAGGACACCGTGGCTAAACGTCGAGTCGTAGTAACTGGCTTAGGTATGTTGACGCCGCTGGGTAATGATGTTGCATCTACCTGGCAGGGCTTATTAGAAGGCCGTAGTGGCATTCGCAATATCACGCATTTTGACACAGAAGGTTTCGGGACTAAGTTTGCTGGTTTAGTGAACGACTTTGATGTCACTGAGTACATTTCCCCTAAAGATGCTAAAAAAATGGATGTCTTCATCCAGTATGGTATCGCTGCAGGTGTACAGGCTTTAAAAGACTCAGGTCTTGAAGTTAACGAAGAGAATGCCGCTAGAGTTGGTGTGGCCATCGGCTCTGGTATCGGTGGCTTGACGCTAATTGAAGAAAACCACGTTAAGCTATTAAATAGCGGTCCACGCAAGCTTTCTCCGTTTTACGTTCCGTCTACCATTATCAATATGATCTCTGGCCACTTGTCCATCATGCATGGCTTGAGAGGTCCAAATATTTCGATTGTGACTGCATGTACAACTGGCCTTCATAATATTGGTCATGCGGCACGTATGATTGCGTACGGCGATGCGGATGCGATGGTAGCAGGCGGTGCTGAAAAAGCGTCAACCCCAATTGGTATGGGTGGTTTTAGCGCGGCTCGTGCGCTTTCTACGCGTAACGATGATCCGCAAGCGGCTTCTCGCCCTTGGGATAAAGACCGTGATGGTTTTGTGCTAGCTGATGGAGCCGGTGTGATCGTACTGGAAGAATATGAGCATGCGAAAGCTCGTGGTGCGAAGATCTATGCTGAACTGGTTGGCTTTGGTATGAGTGGCGATGCATATCACATGACATCACCACCTGAAGACGGTGCAGGTGCTGCACAGGCCATGGTTAATGCATTGAATGATGCAGGGATCAATGCAGAGCAGGTTGGCTATATCAACGCACACGGCACTTCTACTCCAGCGGGTGACGTTGCAGAGACGCATGCTGTTAAGTCGGTATTTGGTTCTGCGGCAAAAAATGTGATGGTGAGCTCGTCTAAATCAATGATGGGTCACTTACTTGGTGCTGCGGGCTCAGTTGAATCAATTATTTCGATTCTTGCGCTGCAAGACCAAAAAGTAACACCGACCATTAACTTGGATAACCCAGATGAAGGCTGTGATTTAGATTATGTGCCTCATACTGCCCGTGATGCGAAACTAGACTACACTTTGTGTAACTCGTTTGGTTTCGGTGGAACAAACGGTTCGTTGCTATTTAAAAAGGTGTAGATCAGCCTTAGTAATTTGATAGCAAAGTAGGTTATGATAAAAAAGCTCGGCATTGCCGGGTTTTTTTATGTTTTGGATACCCTTAAAAAGGAAAGTGATGTGGATAATCAACAGCTTTTTTCTAACACTGACAGAGGATTGGCCTATGGCGATGGCTTCTTTACCACCGCGTTAGTCCGTGATGGAAATGTTGATTTGTGGCCACTTCATAGAAATCGACTGGTGGAATGTCAGCAGCGCTTGGGCTTTCCTGAGCTACGACTAAGCAAAATCGAGTTTTTGGTTCAAGAGCAAGTTAAAGATAAAGCGGAAGCGGTGCTAAAGATCCTTATCACCCGAGGGGAAGGAGGCCGTGGTTACCAAGCTCCTGAGACACCTCAGCCGAGTGTGAGTATTCAGGTCTTACCTTTTCCTTCACACTATACAACTTGGCAGCAGAATGGGATTGAGGTCGCATTAAGCCGAGTTAAACTGGGTATTCAGCCGTTACTCGCTGGATTAAAGACACTGAATCGATTAGAACAAGTACTTATTAAACAAGATGCACTGACATTGGTTTGCGACGATGTCATTGTGACGGACATCAATGATAGAGTGATTGAAGCGTCAGCGGCAAATATCATCATGATTAAAGACAACACGCTGTATACACCAGATCTTAGTGGCTCAGGCATTAAAGGGGTGTTTTTAAGCGCACTTGAAAGTAAACACGATATTAGAGTCAAAAATATTGCTTTTGACGAGTTAAAAGCAGCTGATGGTGTATTTATTTGTAATAGTTTAATGCAGTTAGTACCTGTAGTAAGAATTGAGAATAAACATTTCGATATCGCCGACTTACATGAATTGAAAAGGCGATTTTTAGGGAAGTAATATAAATGAAAAAACTGTTTATCATCGTCGCATTTTTGATAGCAGCAGCGTCATGGTGGTTATCTCAGCAAATAAATAAGGTTAAATTTGAACCACTTAATATCTCTGAGCCATTAGTTGAGATAAAGGCTGGGCAAACATTTAATCAGCTATGTCATCTATGGCAGCGTAGCGGGGCATTATCTAACTGCTTTCCTTATCAACTTTATAGTAAGTTAGAGCCTAAGTTATTCGCGTTACAAGCGGGCTTTTACGATCTTAAAGGGCTAACTGTGCTAGATGCCATCAGCAAAATTAGTCGCGGAGATCAACACAACTTTAGCTTTACAATCATTGAAGGGATGCCCATTTGGGAAGTCAAAAACAAGCTACTCAGCGCCCCCCACTTAACGCAAGACATTGATAAGCTGACAGCACAACTGAATATATCGCAAAGTTCAGCGGAAGGGTGGTTGTACCCCGACACATATCACTATCATGGAAATGACTCAGCGCTGCGCTTACTTAAACGTGCTCATACCAAAATGCAGAGTGTGCTTGAAAAGGAATGGCAAAATAGAATGCCAGATCTTCCTTTAAACACGCCTTATGAAGCCTTGATCTTGGCTTCGATTATTGAGAAAGAAACGGGCGTAGTTGCAGAAAGAAATAAAGTAGCCTCCGTTTTTATCAATCGCTTACGTAAAGGTATGCGTTTACAGACAGATCCAACCATTATTTATGGTATTGGTGAGCACTTTGATGGTGACATTAAACGTGAAGATATCCGTGAAAAGACGCCATATAACACTTATCGAATTGATGGTTTGCCACCGACACCCATTGCAATGCCGTCTCGTGCTGCTATCCATGCGGCACTTAATCCAGCAACAACCGAATACTTTTACTTTGTTGCGTCAGGAGATGGTGGGCATCACTTTTCGAAAACACTGACTGAACACAATAAAGCGGTGAAGAAATTTATTTTGAAACAATGACATCGAAAGAGAGGGCTAACCCTCTCGTTACTCTCTATTACAACATAAAATATTCTTTAATACCCGCCAATACACTAGATACTGCAACTGAAGCTAAAATAAGTCCCATTACTCGGCTGACGATACTTGCGCCACTATCACCAATCCATTGGTGAATTTTTGTCGCAACTAGTAGAAATATCAACACGATAGCCAATACGCTGAGCATAATAATCGACGTTTGGAGTTGTTCAAATACATTGTTTTCGCTGTTTTTAGTAAGCAAAACGGCTGCTAGCATTGCCCCTGGGCTTGCGATAGAAGGCATTGCTAAAGGGAAAATAGCGGTATCGGATGCTTTACTGTCTAACTTAATCTCTTCACTTGGCTTACCCTCGCCAAAAATCATTGTCATGGCAAAGATGAACAGTACGATGCCTCCGGCAATCGCGAATGCAGGTAGGGGAATACCAATCGCGTTTAAAATGATTTCGCCCGCAATAATAAAAAACAGCAACACAATGGCTGCAACCAGTGTAGCTTTTACCGCTATTTTTCGTTTCGTCGCAATATCAAAGCCAGTAGTGGTTGCGATAAATACTGGGATGGTGCCAATGGGGTCGATGACCGCAAAGAAAAAAATGAACGTTGAGATATAATGTTCCATAGTTCCCTATTATGAAATAAAGGTTGTTCAAAAATTGCTTATGGTTGGCCATCTGCTATTGACCAACGGTAAATAATATCACTAATTTCATGACTTTATTCTGAATTTCCTTAATTATTTTATGTATTCACAGCATGTACCCAAGCTACTGCGTCGTTGTAGTTCTCGAAGTTTTTAATCGCTAAGCCGTGCTTGTCAGCAAATGCTTCAATTAATCCACTTTTGGTGTCTGAGGGGGAGATAACTCGGGCAAGAGTAACCCCATCGACAAATTGATTGAGTTTTTGTAAAACGGTTAGCACGCTTGGATAGTCGTAGGTGATATGTAATTGAGAGACGTCGATAACTAAACTTTTTAGCTGATTCGATTTAAGTGCAAGCCCTAAATTTTTGTACATCTCGATGATATTGGCTTCCACGCATTCCCCGTATGCGGCTGCGTGGATAAGTTTCTCTTTACTATCAACCGTTGCTCTATAAGAGAATTTCGCCATGCTCTATTGCACCTTTTATGCATATAGATAAAAGGATAGTTCAATTAGCTGGCGATACCAATTTCAAAAAGCGCACCAAAGCAAAGCTTAGTTATATCGCTATGCTAGCTCTTCAGCTACCTCAGCGATTTTTTGTCTCAGCCAAATGTGGCTTGCATCACGGTGTAATAGCGGGCTCCAAATCATATCTAACTCAAACGGCGGAATAGGGAATGGCGGCTCCAAAACTGTTAAGGTCGGATCATCACGATAGATATTCGCGGCTTTTGACGGTAATGTTGCGATTAAGTTCTGCTCTTTTGCTAAGTGAATTGCAACGTGGTAATTACGTGTAAAAGTTGCGATGTTTCTGTGTTTTCCAAAGTGTGCGAGTGCCTCGTCAACCCAGCCAAGTTTCTGTACATCGGCGGGATCCATTCCGACCCCAACACCAAATCCGGTTTTACTTACCCAAATATGGCGAGATTTTAAATAGGCATCAAGCGTAAAGTTGGTAATAACGGGGTTATCGGACTTCACCAGACAGCAAAAACTATCCTTCCAAATTCGTTTGTGGTGAAACGATTGCGGTAGATTTTCGAAGCGGTTAATTGCCATGTCTACCTTGCCATTTTCTACATCATGAAAAGTAACATCACTCGGCGTGAGAATATCAAGGGTCGTATCTGGGGCTTCCTCATGAAGTTTAGTTAGAAGTTTCGGCGCAAGCGTACTTGCAGCATAGTCGCTGGCCATAATCCTAAACACTCGATTACTACTCGCTGCTTCAAACTCCCTGTTAGGGGCTAAGGTTTCTTCCAAAGTCATGAGTATGCCACGGATCACAGGCTGCAGCTCAAGCGCGCGCTCTGTTGGCACCATGCCTTCGCTGGTACGTACTAAAATAGGGTCATTAAAGAGGTTTCTGAGACGCTTAAGACCGTTACTCATTGCCGGTTGGGTAATACTTAATTGATTTGCGGCACGTGTTACATTGCATTCTCGAAGTAAGGTATCGAGGTAAACCAGCAGGTTAAGGTCAATTTTACTAATGTTCACTCAGTTTTCCTTTGTATTATTCTTCTTTTTTGGCATTTTGGAGAAAGCGATTGTCATGTGGATAAGGGTAAATATGTCTTACGACTTTCTCACGAATATCTCGTTGTGCTTGCTGCCAAAACAACACCTCAGCCAAATCAGCATGATGGCGCAGAAACATTTCCTTTAGTGTAGGATTTGTCAGAACAAATGTACACAACTGTTCAGGAAAGACGTCTTGTGGTGCACTGGAAATATCGCCAGAGTCGTACATATTATCTAGCCCTTGTTTTGGCAGCGCTCTAAAGTTCATTTCCGTGAGATATTGCACCTCATCATAGTCGTAGAAGATAACTCTATGGTGTTTACTCACGCCAAAGTTTTTTAACAGCATGTCACCTGGAAAAATGTTTACAGCGAGCATTTCTTTGAGCGCATAGCCGTAATCTCTAATGACTTGCTCACACGTTTCTTCATCGGCTTGCTGTACAAAGAGGTTGAGCGGTGTCATACGGCGTTCAATATACAAGTGCTTTATCACCATATTATCCCCCTCAATACGTATACTTTGAGAGATAGAGTCCAGCAATAGCTGATAAAGGGCTGGTGAAATACGTGCAAGTGGGATCACCACATCGGAATATTCAATTGTATCTGCCATTCTACCTACGCGATCGTGGCGTTTTACAAGTTGATAGCGCTCTAAAACGGTTGTTTTTGTAAATGGCTTACTTTCTGGAAATTGGTCACGGATCACTTTAAAAACATAGGGAAAGCTTGGCAGAGTGAATACCATCATCACCATACCCGGTGTACCTGGAGCGACTTCAAATTGTTCTTCGGAATTAGCTAAGTGGTGTAAAAACTCACGATAAAATTCGGTTTTCCCCTGTTTATGAAAGCCGATGGCGTTATAAAGCTCAGCCTTTGTTTTATTTGGCATGAGTTGATTTAAAAACTTAACTAGCGCAGATGGGGCGTGGGTCTCTACTAAAAAGTAAGCCCGCGCAAAACCAAAAATCACCCGCATTTGTGAGCTGTTGGTAAGCAGCGCATCGATCAGTAAGCCCCCAGTTTGTGCGTGTAATACCGAAATGATAAACGGCTGTACACCAGATTTAGATACCACTCGGCCGACAATATAGGCGCCTTTATTACGATAGAAAGGTGCGCTGAGGATGTCGAAGCGCATTAAGTGCGCCTGATGATGGGTGTTAGGTGCTTGTTTAAGAAACGCCTTAACGAGTAGTCGAATATCTCTATCTAAATCTTCAAATTCACAATGAAAGTCAATGTGTTCAATGATTCTTTTGATGGTGGGTTTGAGGCCACTGACGACTGGAAAATAGCTTCGATACTCTGCTTCTACAGGGAGTGATGTGGCGTTAGCAAGCTGGGTTTCAACAAAAATGAAATCGCTATTGTAATATCGGCGGTGAAAGAGGCGACAAAAAACTGAATTATAGAAAGTTTCAGCAAGCTCTGGTTGAGGGTGAAAGGTAAGACGCTCAAGGTAAGCCTGTTTTACTTGATACCATAGCGATTCATCCAGTTGCGTAGAGCCATAGAGTTGTATTAACTTCTGTGCGGTTTCATCAACTTTACTATCGTATTGGCTGATCCTCGCTTTACTTATCCGCTCTATCTCTCCCCAATTTTGAGCAGCAAAAGCGATGGGTGCCAGTTTGGTAATTTTTACAAATGCGTGATAGTGGTTTTGAAAACCTGATAAAATTCGCTCTGCTAACTGCTGTGCTTGCATCTACATCCCTCATAAATTATCCACGCGGAGTGGTTTCACTTTACAAGGTAATGTGCGAAAAGTCATCTGGTAATACCAGTTAAGGTATTTGCATAACTATAGCGAATGCGCATAGACCAAGTGTGATTCTCAAAAAACAACCAATGTAATTGAGCGGTTATATCACTCATATTCTTTGAGTTGCTTTTCTAATTTTGAAATCTCTTTCTCTAGGCTTTTAATCGCTTTAGCATGTGCCTTATTAATGGCCTTTATTTCCTTTTTAACTTGTCTGACGACCTTTTTGCGCCTGTCTTCATTCATCAGTTTAGTTAATTGATCTTGTTGCTCTCTAACTGCGGTATCTCTTTTGCGATTGAGCACGGCTTTTTCATGGTGTTTGGCTCTGAGTGCACGCTTTGTCCTTTTCGCAATTTGGTTACGTTCCAAATTGTTTAACGTTTTATAGTGCTGCTCTGAGGGAGCCGAGGCTTTAGGATCGGATGTGGTTATCGTATGCTGGGTCGCATTGGCCGAACAGGGAAATTGGCTAAAAACGATGCCTCTGTCGGTCGTGCATTTAAAGTATTTTACCGTTGTTGTGGCGAAACAATGAGTAGAAACAAAAATCAGTACAAGTAGTTTTAGATATAATTGCATATGGCATCCTTGCTGTAACAGTTAATATCTACTTAACCATAGATGACATCCCACTTTGTTCAAGGTTATTGCGCTTCAGGGGCCGTGAATTTTTTTAATGTCTTAATACTTTGTATTAAAAATGGAATATCTAAATTACCGTTTAACACAAAGCCTTCCTTTGCTGACATCTGCTTGAAGCTACCATCTTGATTGACTAAGGTGATTTTGTCTTTTTTGAAGGCAACTAAGACACCTTGCGTAAAGTTAACGCCTTCTGCATGAGAGCGAGTTTTAATGTTCGATGCCAGCATACTTTGTTGAGCAAGGGGGTCGCAGCCTAGATAAGAGCTTAACAGGGTGTAGGTGATGTCATTGGGCTGCACAAGACCGGAAGCCTGAGCAAACAGCTCAATGTTCGTTACTGCAGAACTGGTTAACACCGTCGCTTGCTGTGCACTAATATCAATTGCCACGAACGGCTTTGAACTATCAATGTCAATTTCGTCACTTACTTCAATGATTGTTAATTTACTTGCTTGATGAGAAGGAACAAAAGAGAACTCGCCATTAGCATTAACACTCATTAAGTCATTATTAATTGACCATACCGGAACTTGCTGCTGTAGCAGGACAGACTCTTTATAATAACTCGGTAGACCGTATATCAGGCTGAATAGCGCATCGCTGCTATTTCCTGCGCGTAAAACAGAATCCATTCGGAACACGTTATTTTTACCGTTGCTCTGAAGTGCTGTTGCTGTTTTTTGGAACAGCGCCTCATCTGTGTAAGCATAAACGTTGATAGGTTGCTCTGTGGTATCTTTCTTTTCTTTGCATACCGCCGAAATTACAGGGGCTTTGTATTTTGAATGCGTATCACCAATGCTCAATGAGTGCGCTTCTTCATACTGCTCGATATCAAGTAAATCGTGTCTGGCGAGTAAGCTCTTTGCGGTTGTAGGATATGAGAGAGGTAATACATTATCTTGCTTAGTGATATCGAAAAAGGCATTCGCATCGGCCCAAATATGCAGGCTGTGACTGAGCGCAAAGCAGGTAACAATGGTCCCCGTTGCATAGCGAGGGAATTTATAGGATTTAAGCTCGGCCAAATGACGCCAAGCATAATTACCTGCGAGTAGTTCAAAAGTGAGCACCAGTCCAAGCATTGCAATGGTAATAATGAGATTAATGAGGGATGATCCGACTAAGGTTTCCCACAATAAAACAAAAATATCGGAAAGCGAAGCTGGGTTTATATGGTAGCCAAGTTGTAGGTAAACAAAGGCATCCACTGTTAGTACAACAATACCAACCGAGGCAATAATTGCAGCCATCCCGCGAATATGTCGCGGGTAAGGGAATATTAAACTAAGCGGAAAGATAGTTAATACAAACGCACAAAAAGTGATAAAACTGGTATGGCTTATCCACGTGATCAGCATATAAAACCAACCGACAAAGGTACTTGGCGCTTTGTCGGCGAACAAATAAACTGAGCTAATCAATAAAACCAAGCCAATGTTAGCAAAGGTAAACCAGTGTCCCCAGCTGAGTAATTGACTTGCTTTTGATGAAAAAGGGCTGTGCGGTGTAAGATTCATTCCGTTACTTTACTGATTGTGTAAGTGCTTTGGCAAAATTTTCGGCAACAGATAGTCTCTTACTCTCTGGAACATGTTCTTTTAGAATGTGCGTGATAGAATTACCCAAACACATTAAGCTGAGATCAACTGGTGCGTTTTGCGAGCTTAATACATTAACTAATTGGTCAACAATTTCTTCTACTTGTTTATTGGAATACTTTGATTGGATAGGCATCAGTTGGTTCAATTTATAAAAGCAATAATTTTTACATTTTAACATTAGAGGCGTGAAAAACAAAGATGAGCGTTGAGGTAAAAAAACTAGTTGTTCACTATGTAGACAAACAAGACGAAGATACCGAAATACATCTACGTGACGATGAAATGCAAATCAATGACAAAGTTAATGTTTTCATTGAACAATTGCACCATGCCTACAATGGCAAACCGGGTAAAGGGTTCTGTGCTTTTAGCGGCGAAAAAAGCAGTGTGGTCGCGTCTGCGATGCAGAGTTATAGAAATAATGAGCTTAACTTTTGGAATTTAACCCAAGAAGCAACCAATGTGCTTAAAGAAGAGCTTAATAAATATGCATTTCATGAAACTGGGTATTTAGTGTTTTGTCATTATCAGTATGTTGCCAGCAATTTTATTATGATTGCACTGATTAATATTAAAGAGCATTACACGATTACCTCAGACTTAGACTTATCCGCAGCAAAACACTTAGATATTTCACGTATGCAATTGGCTGCTAGAATCGATTTAGATGCTTGGGATACAGCCGCAGAAGAAAACCGTTATATTTCCTTCATTAAGGGGCGTGCTGGTCGAAAAGTTGCTGATTTCTTTTTAGATTTTCTTGGTTGTGAAGAGGGGATCGATCCAAAGCAGCAATCACAAACTATGTTACACGCGGTTGAGGATTATTTGTCTACACAGCAATTTGAAAAGTCAGAAAAAGACGACATCCGCAAGGAAATTTTTGATTACTGTAACGACTGTGTTTCAAGCGGCGAGGACGCAGATGTTAATACACTGTCCGAGACGCTTTCTAAGTCTTCAGACGTAAAGTTTGAAGACTTTTATAAAGAGCAGGGCTATGAGCTGGAAGAAAGCTTTCCTGTCGATAAAAAGACAGTAACGAGTATGGTGAAATTTTCTGGGCTCGGCGGTGGAGTAAGCGTTGGCTTTGAACGTAAGCATTTGGGTGAGCGGGTTATTTATGATGCTGCGACTGATACACTTACGATTAAAGGTGTGCCGCCTAACTTAAAGGACCAAATAGAACGTTATTATAACGACGAATCTTAATTGTTAAAAAGCAGCGTATGCTGCTTTTTGTTCCTATTTCATCCCTTTTTCTGCAAATATTTATATCAATTTTCTGCTTTTGCTAGCATTTTCTTAAATTTAACTATACTTGCAATGTAGTACTTGTAGAACAAGCAATTGGGATGAATCACAATGAAGATGAAACTAGCTTTAGGTTGTACCCTTTGCCTTGCCTGTTTTTCAGGGCATGCAGAGGTTAACTTTTCCGGATTCGCAAGTATCAATGCTGGTAAGGTGCTGAGCGGAAGTGGTGTTCCACAATTCGGAATAAACGATCCAATATTTCTCGCCGATTATCCTATCGTCAGTGTTTACGACGAGGATATCTCATTTGAACCTGAAACACTGATGGGCCTTCAATTTAGTGCTGATCTAACAGAAGGTTTAAGTGTTACTGGTCAAATTGTTGCGCGCGGCGCAGACGATTTTGATGCAAAGTTCGAATGGGCTTACTTGTCTTATGAGATTAATGAGAATTGGACGTTCCAAGCAGGTAAAAAGCGCTTACCACTATTCTATTACTCCGACTTTTATGATGTGGGTTACGCCTATATTTGGATGCGGGCACCCGCGGACAACTACACCTGGCAAATCTTTAATTATAATGGCATCAATATGCTCTACAGCGGCAGTATAGGCGACTGGTCATTAAGCGGGAATATTTACGCCGGTAAAGAAGACGATGATGACAATAAGCTGTTGAGCGAGTTTTTCTTTCAAGAGCCAACTAGAGAAATCTGGAAAGACATCCTAGGCGGCGTAATTCAAACCAGTAATGATTGGCTTGAAGTGCGTTTAACCCATATGCGTTACACCAACCAGCGGTATCGCTCTGGAGAGCCTGTTTTATGGGAGGGGAGTGATGAGCGAGATGGTAAGTTTTATGGTTTAGCAGTAAATGCAGACTGGGGAAATTTCTTTATTTTATCTGAGCTAAATCGGTTGGACTTAGACGGCAATCTAGACACTAAGATGCTGACACTGGGCTATCGCTTTGACAATATCACGCCATTCGTATCTTACGCAGATTTTGAAGGCGAGGGCGACGATGCCGAAAGCCATGAAACCACTTCGTTTGGAGTACGTTGGGATTTTCATTCCTCCGCCGCTTTCAAGATTCAGTACGATGAGGTAGAGGATAACTCCGTTGGTTTAGCGGTCGCAGGTGATAGTAAAGCCATTACAATTGGCATCGACATGGTATTTTAAGGAGAGAAGCATGAAAAAATTATTTTTACTTACTCTACTTTGCAGCGCTTTTAGTTGCCTAGCCGTGGATGTCATTGTCAATCCTGCCAATACCTCTACACTTGATGAAAACGAAATTAAGCAAATTTTTATTGGTAAATCAAAGTCATTCTCCGATGGCTCTAAAGCACTTCCGATAACACAGGCTGATGGTTCGACGGTAACCGATGAGTTTAATGAAAAGGTACTTAATAAGTCATCAAGTCAACTTAAAGCTTATTGGTCAAAATTAGTATTTACTGGAAAAGGGACGCCACCAAAAGAAGCCGCCGATGATGCTGAGGTACTTAAACTCGTTGCGAGTAACCCTAACCTAATTGGGTTTGTATCTTCGGGAGCTGCAGATAGCAGCGTTAAAGTGGTGAAGTCATTCTAGGAAGGGATAAGTAAGGCCCTATAAAAGGGCCTTACTTTAGATTTTGCTATCAATGATTAACATCGTCAGCTTTTTGCTTAGCATTTTTGCTGACTTTTCTTCAGCATTAGACTTAGCCATGTTCTCAAAACTAGACGCTGCTTTTATTTGTGCAGAAACATGCGCCTTTTCTTTATCGTTTTCCATGAGTTTTAAACTTGAGTTGGCAAAAACATAATAAGTGCTGTTTTTCTTCACGTCTTCGAAATCAACGCTAAAATCAATTTGAAAGTCTGCACTTTGTTTTTCACCCACAACAGTAAGACCTTGCTTAGTCAAGCTTTCGGCTAACTGGTTACGGATAGACTCCTGTCCCCAAAACTTTGATGAAATACTAAAAGTTAATGACTGAATAAAATCATTCAGCATTTTGTTTTTGTTGCTCACTGAGGCTGGTATGGCAATGCTGCCTCCACCTAATTGCTTGTGATATTCGTTTGCTTTGCGTCTTTTAGCAATTAGTCGCTTAATTGCCATCGCTTCTTTTAATTTTTCTGAATTGGTTAGTGCCGAAATAGTCGCGTTACTGATCTCTTCGTCAAGTTGTCTAATATCAAGCTCAGCGTGCATTCTTGACTCAATCTTGTTAAATGAGGCAAGGGCATAGGCCGTTTTTTGCTCTGTGGAGTAAAACTCCTGCTCAATATTGATCCCCTGTAATTGTATACTTGGGACTCGAGAATATAAAATCTCATCCACTCGATACGAAAAATCGCCATTAGCTTGACTTTGAGCAACTTGTGTTGTTCCTTCAATTTCCACATTTAACTGTTTGGCAATCGCCAATCTAGCTGCTTCTTGGGCGGCAAGTTTGGCTTCCGTCCTATCTACAATATGACTCGCTGAACCAACGCCATACACTAGATAATCGGAGCTCGGTTGCTGTGTAGCCCAAGTGGGTAAGCTTTCTTCCTTTGCAACAGCCTGCTTGGTAGACTGACAGGCAGATAAACTAAGTAGAATACACAGAGGTAACGCTAGACGTTTAGAAACCATACCCGCTGCGCTCTTGAAGTTTTTGAATTTTCTTCTGTCCATTCCACACCTCTCGGTTAGTCGTCATGTCTATTAATCGAAGATCTACTTGGTAGAAAGTGACTCGACTACCACCTTGTTCATCAACAAATGAGTTAATCGTGCCGGATAGTGCATAATCAGCACCTTGCTCTTGGCCGATCTCATTACGAGTTTCGAGGCTTGAATTAAGCTCTTGGTCTCGCCTTTCCTCACGAATTTCATCTCGTACATAGCGGTTTGCGACGAAGTCAGCTTGCCCGCTTCGCAATATGGCGCGCTTGAGGTCATTCAAAAAAGTGTCAACTGCAATATGCTGATGCGACTTGTTACGAACAGATTGAATAATGATTGCGGGTCGAGTGCCTTCTTTGGCACGGTGTTCACGTACCCAAGGGAAGCCGAGCATATCGCTTATCATTGCTTCAGCAACTAACTGAGAGTCTTTGGCATTCCATTTATCTGAAAGCGCTATTTCTTCATTGGCGTCCACGCGACTCACTTTGGTTGTTGAAGAACAACCCGTCATCGCTGCGCAAGACGCGATGAGCATTGGGACAACTAATTTAACTGCAAATTTAGGCTTCATGTATTCAGTCCATGTTAGTTAGAGATGATAAATAATTTTGTTTTTCTGGTTCAGCTACACCGGTGAAGGTGCGAATGTGGCTGAGCAATGGTGCTGTTTGAGTCAGCGGTATATCCTGTTTAATTACTCTGCCAGTCCTTAATTGGGTTTGCAATTGCAGGTGAGTGGTATTTTCGGGTAATTTCACTCGAGCCACTCTAATCTCACCCGGTAAAGATTGCCATTGCCTTGTGTCTGCCGCTGCTGTAATGGCGTTGGTTACAGATGATGTTAGCTGAGCAAGCCCTGCCAACAGCGAGTTCTGTTGGATGCCAACTTGCTTTATCGCTTTACTTGCTGTGACTGCTTTTAACACTTCTCGTGAAATAGCGGTGTAAATTTCCATATTGGCATTACCTAGCGCGTCGTACAGTGTGAGTAAGTTTACCGAATAAAAGGGGTGTAATTCTGTAAGTTTTTGTCCGTTGGCGAAAAGCGCAACATGTTGAATATCATTTTTATGAGGTTGTAAGTAAGTAACCGAGATTCTACTGCCATACTTGAGTGCATCAATCACCCCTTCGTCTACCGCTTTTTGCCATAATTTATCACCGAGAGGTAAGCGTTTTGTGACAGTGCCTAATACAACATCGCTAAAGTCGCCTGTTGCATAGTTTTGAATGAGATCAAACAGACTGGTATCAGCAAACATTAAATTAAACCATGCGAACTGGGCTTGGCGTTCTTCTTTTGTTCCCCAATAAATTGGCGTAATCACTAATGCTTGTGCCTCTTCATCAGGTCTAAGGTAAAGGTTAAACTCTTTGCGTTGCGGTGATACACCTAAGCTTTGAACTAATGTGAAGTAGTTTTCTTCCTTGTCTGCAACCATTCTGTTGAGGTCTTGCTGTGCTTGTTGGCCTGCATATTGACCTAGTTTGTATTGTTTACTAAAGCCATTTTTGTATGCGCTCACCGCTCGCTCATATTGGATCCGAGCACTATCTAGCTCGCCTTGTTGCTCATATAGAACGCCGCTTAAATACTGTGCAAATGCATCGTCTTTATACTCAAGTTCACCGCTGATAAATGGTTGATTAAAAATCGCTTTAAAAATTTGCTCAATATCATTTCCTGCCTTTTGCTGATTTACGTAGCCTCCGGTTTTTTGCTGTAATTGAGAGAGATATAAATCCAGTTGACGCATTTCTGTCAGTGCAGAGTCATACATAGCAACACGATTCACTTTTGATGCGTTTGCTAACGATACATAATTAAGCGCCATTAATGTATGGATCATAGGTTTATGAAAAGCACGGCCAGTATATTTTTTGTAACTCGCACCAGTAAAAGCAGAAAAAAGCTGGTCGCTGATGCTGACAGTGTAAGCGGCTTCAATAATTTCTTTTGCGTGAGAAAGATGTTGATTACTTAACTCATAATGATGTTGTAAGTGAGCTAACATGCCTGATTCTAGGTAATACAATAATTCGTCACTAGATGAATTTTTATAGGCATCGTCAATACGCTGTTGGGCTGAGATAAAATCTCCTTGCTCCGCGTATTCTATGGCCTGCTTGTTGGCTTTAGGGGTCAAGTTACAGCCGCTCAGCATCAAGCAACCTGTAAAGATAAAGAGCTTTATCATGAAGTTATATAAATCAATTTGGAATCGCATTCCTTGCATACTTGTTCTTATAATGGCAGTGTTGTGGTGTTCAATCATATAACAATAAATTAAATAGTAAAAAATTGAATTGAAAGTGCTAAATTGTTAAAAATCGTTTTTACAATTTATTACTGTTAATCAATAATTTTTTTGATAAATTTTATTCCGTAATCAGGGCAATTAAGGAACCCAACATGAAAGCAAGACAACTACTTATATCAGTGGCCGTTATAGGGATGCTATCGGCTTGTAGTTCAAGTAAAGATGATGCGGCTTCAAGCCCAAGAGTTAATATTCCAGAATGGGTTCTCAATCCAACAATCGAAGATGGTATAGCTGCAGCAGATTGTGTGAAATACTCGGGCAACATTTCAATCGATCAAAAAATGGCGGTTGCAAATGCACGTCTTGCGTTAGCTCAGCAAATTGAAACCCGTGTTGAAGGCCTTGATAAGACATTCGCGAACCGTACAGATGCAAACGATGACACAACGGTAGGCGCAACCTTTAGCTCTGTATCCAAACAATTGACTAAACAAACATTAAATGGCTCTCGTATCGTTAAGGCCGATGTTATCGATATTTCTGGTAAAGATTATTTCTGTGCATTGACGACGTTATCACCTGATCAGACTAAAGAACTTTTCAAAGATTTGATCAAAGAAAGTAAGCGCAGTGTAAACCCTCAAGATGAAAAGTTTTTATATCAAGAATTTAAAGCTTACAAAGCAGAAAAAGATCTGGAGAAGGAAATTGCAAGGCTAACTAATTAAAGCGTGAGTTTCACGCTTTAATTTTTTGAAAGGAACGCTCTATGCGCAAATCGATATACTCATTTTTAGTCATGGCGTTAAGTGCCATTCCAAGTGCGGTGGCGAGTCAAGCCCAGCTTTTTGAAGAGCTATCAGAGAAAATGTCACGTTGGCAAACCTCCGAGCCTACTAATGATGAAGAGCTGAGCGAGTTTGAGCAATATAAACGCCAACAATTAAGTGAGTTTGCTGATTATGTCGAAGAGCATTTTGAAGAGTACGATGCCTTTCGTGATAATGTGATCCAACAGTGGGGAGATATAACTGTTGCTGATCAAGCTGCATTTGTCACCTACAGTGACGATTTATCATCCAGAATGGTTGTCGACTTTGAAGCCAATGAGTTGGTAGTAAGCATTAGGCATGCAGAAGATGAAAAGGTATCTCAGGCGCAACTTCAAGCCCTATACAAGGAATTTACCGCGAAAGACCGTGCAGTAATTGATGTATTTAATGTTGATACGCTCGCGATAAACCAAAGTGAAACAACGAAACGTGAAGTGGATAACGCTGCTCGTGCAAAAGCGTTGATCGCAGCGAAAAAGCAAATAGATAGCCAATTCGAACAACAGCAACGCTACATAGAACGTCAGACGGATGAGGCCATCATTGACGGTGAAGATTCAAAATTAGCAGAGGCTCAACAACAAGCGCAACAGAAAAAGCTGGAGTTGTTAAAGCAAAAACGCCTTAAAAAGCTATTAGAAACAGCTAGTAATACTGGTAAAAGTGAAGCAACTGTCGTATCTGAAATCGTGCTTAAGCTACCCAAGCAGACTGAACTTTCCAAGCATCGAGCAGAACGTTATGTTAGCCAAGTGAATGCACAAGCGAAGCGCTTTGACATTGAACCTAGTTTAATTTTTGCGGTTATGCACACCGAAAGCCACTTTAACCCAATGGCAAAGTCACACATTCCTGCGTTTGGTTTGATGCAGATAGTACCGACGAGTGCGGGTGTTGATGTGAATCGTATGTTGTACAATCGCGATGAACCGATGTCGGCACCTTATCTATATGTGACGGATAATAATATTGAAGCGGGGACGGCTTACCTGAATATTCTAGATAAGCGCTACCTGAGTAAAATACATAACCCACTTAGTCGTAAGTATTGCACGATTGCGGCTTATAACACCGGTGCTGGAAATGTTGCTCGCGTTTTTAATGCTGATGATTCGAGATCAATTACAAAAGCAGCAAAGATAATTAATTCACTCTCGCCAGAAAACGTACTAGCAGCGCTAGACAAAAGTTTACCGTATGATGAAACCAAACATTACCTGGACAAAGTCTTAACGCGGGAAAAGCTCTATATACCATCTGAATAAAGTATTGCACAAAGTTATAAGTTAAGTGCGTTCAAGGCATCTTCAATATGATCGTGGCGGAATCGATAACCTGCATCGAGAAGTTTTTTTGGTACGACGTATTGGCCGTACAATAGCAATTCTGACATTTCACCATATGCCAATTTGAGGACAAACGGTGGTACGGTAAATAGGCAAGGGCGTGAGATAGCGCGTGCTAAGGCTTGAGAAAATTGCTTATTTGATACCGGGTTTGGGGCTGTTGCATTAATAACACCGCAGATCTCGTCATGTTTAAGTAGATACATTATCGCCTGAATCATATCGTCGATATGGATCCAAGACATCACCTGTCTTCCAGAACCAATCGGGCCGCCAACGCCAAATCGAAAAGGCGGTAACATTTTATCTAAAGCACCTCCCGATTTTGAAAGCACAATGCCTGTTCTTATTATACATATTCTAGTTTGGCTGGAGCTGGCTCTAAAGGCGGTATCTTCCCAATCTCGGCACAGCCTATGGGAGAATTCATCATGGTAATCCTTGAAATCTTCAGTGATGGTCAAGTTATCCGGTTGGCGTCCATAAAAACCTATTGCACTACCTGAAATAAACACCTTGGGCGGTGACGTCGCAGTGTTTATCGCTGTAACGATTTGCTCAGTGATTTTTATCCGGCTATTGTAGATCTCTTGTTTTTTTTCTTTGCTCCACCGGCCATTGGCTATTGGTTCACCCGCAAGATTAATGACCGCATCAAGCTCATTAAAGTCGACATCATCAGTATCGGTGACGCAGCTAACCCCTCCTGGTAATAGGCTTACAGCTTTTGAAGGCGAACGGGTCAGTACAACCAGATTATGTTTGTGTACTAAAAATTGGCATAGCTTTTTACCAATTAATCCTGTAGCGCCTGTTATGAATATATTCATTCTCAATACTCTTTATTGTAATAAAATAAACTTACGTTTTAGCAAGGAGTTAGATCACTCATTTTCATTATAGGTGGTTTGTTTTAGAATGGTAAAAAAGCAAAAGGAGTGAACTGTGTCTTCACTGACTGGAATTAACAAAACGCTGGTGGTTTTGGCCTCGCTATTTTTAGTGTTAGGTGGGATCAAGCTTGCGTCTGAGATTGTTGTGCCGTTTATATTAGCCGCATTCATTGCGATTATCTGTAATCCCATGCTCAAGCTTTTGGCCCGTTTTAAGATACCAAAAGGTCTGGCCATTCTGGTGATTATCGCACTTGTGATTTTAATTGGTGCAAGCATTGGTGGGCTTGTTGGGCAATCAGTCAATGATTTCTCTAAGCAGCTGCCAACTTATAAAGAAGACTTACAAGAAAAGTTCGTTTGGTTGGTCAATACTGCAGCGAACTACAATATATTATTGGATAAACAACAACTTATTAGCATGCTAGACCCAAATAAGCTAATCGATGTGGCCACCAACATGCTGACTGGCTTTGGTGGTGTGATGGCAAATAGTTTTTTAATTCTGCTTATCGTCGTCTTCATGCTTTTTGAAGCGCCTTCTTTGGGCCACAAAGTGCATCTCGCACTAGACGATCCAGAGATGAAAATGCAGCAAATTGATAGATTTTTAGATTCTATCAATAGCTATTTGGCGATTAAAACGCTTGTTTCACTGGCGACTGGTGTCGTGGCGGCCGTTTTTTTATGGGCGTTAGATGTTGATTACTTCGTGCTTTGGGGCGTAGTTGCATTTTTGCTCAACTATATTCCAAACATAGGTTCAATCATTGCGGCTGTGCCGCCTGTTTTTCTGGCCTTAGTGACACAGGGGCCATTGGTGAGCGGCATTGTTGCTGTGGGTTACATTTGTATTAATACCTTGATGGGCAACATTATTGAGCCAAGGTTTATGGGTCGAGGATTAGGTTTATCGACCTTGGTAGTGTTTCTCTCGTTAATCTTCTGGGGGTGGTTACTCGGAACTGTTGGAATGCTGCTTTCTGTGCCACTTACCATGGTTGTGAAAATTGCTCTTGAAACCAGCGAAGAGGGTAAATGGCTTGCAATCCTTCTCGGTTCAGAACAACCCGATAATAGACCATCTTAACAACGCTGAGATCCGGCAAATAAAAAGGAGCTATAAACAGCTCCTTTCTAAGGTTTACTCGTCATTATCTGAAGCTCAGGTTATTAAAGCTTAGCACCTAATAATCCAATCAAAAATGTCGCTAGAGATTCAAATCTTCTTTCAATACTTTACTGCTCTTTAGCTCGATGATGTGCGCTTTTAAAAATGCAATTTTGCAATTTTTATAAGCTGTCGCTGAGCGCGTCGCGTTTGGCATGTCTAGTAAGTATCGCCACCGGCAGCTATCTTCCATATATTCCTCCTGATTGCGAAGGGCACGTTCCATAATTGGCAAGATCTGTGTATTACCAGTGTCCGCTTGGTACTTTTTAGTATCGAGCAATAACTTAGTGATCCAGGTTTGACGATGACGTTCAAGTAAGTTGATATTGCCATCCAGGCACATGAGGAATTTTTTTGCCTTTTCCGGATGCGTTGACTCATACTTCGTACAGTCTTGTAGTGTGACATCGTCGTCTGCAATCACAGAAAAGGTTAATCCCGATACCAATAGACTGCTAATTATTCTTTTCATGGTTAAACTCTATCGTAAATTTCGCGCCACCATGTTTGGAAGTACCGATTTGCATCAAGCCATGATAGGACTTAACTAAATCAGATACGATAGCCATTCCTACGCCGTGGCCAGCTTCATAGGTGTCTAATCTTGCACCTCTGGTTAGTAGTTCTGAGCGGCGATGCTCTGGAATGCCAGGGCCATCATCTTCTACTTCTATGATTAGTAGGCGCTTTTTAGGTGCACTTACTTTTATATCGACCAAGGAACCACATGCTTTACAGGCGTTATCTATAATATTACCAAGAATTTCCATTAAATCCGTTTTATCACCTAAAAATGCAACCTCCTCACCACATTCGGATGAAAATTGAATGTGCTTGTCGTGATACACTTTAGTCATGGCGTTGAGTATTGAGTCAAGTACGGGTTTTACTGATGTTTGTTTCTTCCATGTATCGGATGCGCCCGTTGCAGCACGTTTCAATTGATGTTCGATCATTGCATTGATTCTGTCTAGTTGCTCCTGAGCGTCTGCATCTTTTGCCAGTGGACTGGATTTGATCACCGCAAGGGGAGTTTTTAACGCGTGCGCAAGGTCGCTAAGTGAAGCTCTATATCTCTCTTTTTGACGCTTTTGAGATTCTAATAGTAGGTTTAAGTCGGATTTGATTGTTAGGAGTTCGACGGGGTAAAGACCTGTGATCTTATCGCGCTCGCCAGCTTCAATCTCTTTAATTTCTCTATCGAGTCGTTGCAGCGGCCTTGCGTTCCATACAAACCCAAATGCCATCAATCCGGCTATCACTACACCCATAACCAGCATCCAGTTGACCAAGGTGTTTCTAAACCCTGACATTAATTCCATCAGCGCGTCATTTTTCTTTAAAAGTACAAAGCGGGCTTGCTGCGATTGCTCTGCATTTCCGAGAATAACGGTCAGGCTAAGTTGCCAAAACAGTACGCCATTATATTCAACTCGCTTAAACTCAGATGCTCCAGCCTGGTTTTCTGAAAAGTCAGGTGAAATTGAGAGGTTTACAGCCGACTCGGAATACCAAACGAGGGAGTTATCTTGATAGACCAGAGCATAAGTATCAGAATTCAATCTGTTTAACTCAGGTGCAAGAATACTGCGAGGCATTTCGAGTCCGTTAGAGACAAATTCGACTTCAGAGATAAGTGAGTAGAGGTGGGCTTCCAATGTTTTTTCAGTCGCATCGACTAAAGAAGAGTAATAAGCCCTGCCCACGGAGAAAAATAGCGCGGGAAGGGCAATAATAAGCACAAAGACAAGGATAAATCCTTGTCTTATTTTAAGCGAAATTTGAGAGCTGTTTACCACTGATTTTTGAACCTATATCCACGTCCTCTAAGGGTTTCAACAGGGTTCAGAGTGCCATCAGGATCAAGTTTCTTACGCAGCCTTAAGACAAACACTTCAATGACGTTAGAGTCTAAGTCAAAGTCCTGATCGTATATGTGCTCAGTGAGCTCAGATTTAGAAATGACTTTTTGTGGGTTAACCATTAAGTATTCTAAAACTTTATATTCATAGGCTGTTAGTGATAGCTCGTTATCGTTAACCCAGACTTGCTGTGAGCGAGTATGGATTTTGATTGGACCAATGCAAATCTCTGGATTTGCTTGTCCAGCGCTACGTCTAATAAGTGCATTACAGCGCGCAATTAGCTCTTCAACATGAAACGGTTTAGTGAGGTAGTCATCAGCACCTGCATCAAGGCCTTCCACCTTGTCTTGCCAGCGGTCGCGTGCCGTTAAGATTAAAATAGGGATCTTAACGCCGTTAGCACGTGCTCTACGGATAATTTCAATACCGTCAAGTTTTGGCAAACCGAGGTCGATTACTGCCATATCTAACGGATATTCTTCAAGGTGAAATAATCCAGACTCACCATCATGACACAAGTCAACGCTATATTTTTCTTTCTCTAATGCATTTCGCAGGTTTTCTGCTAGTTGAATATCGTCTTCGATAACTAAAATACGCATCCTTAGTCCTTATTTACTTCACCTGTCTTCTTGTTTACTTTTAAGTCAACAATTCGACCATCTGGTTGGAGAATTCTTACCACAAAAAACTGATTTTCTTCAGAAATCTTAAGCGTCTTCCCAGCGTACTTATCAAGCGCCAGAGACACAGCTTCTTTTTTTGTAATTGTCTTTACATTCTTATCATTGCGGCTATTGGCGTCTGCTACACTCGAAGCGAACGCCAAAATCAACGCTAAAAGAGTGAGTTGCAATCGCATTTTAAGCTCCACAGTTTCATAGATACTAAGTGTCTAAACTTCATAAATCTCAAACAAATTTAGTGCTTTTGTAATTAACCTTTGCTGAACTTAACGTTCAGTAAACTTTTATGGCAGAACTCGCTTGTACGGTTTTACAATACTAGCAGTATAGACACCAGCATCAATATAGGGATCGACGCTCGCCCATTGCTGTGCACTTTCTAGGTTTTCAAACTCAGCAATAACCAAAGAACCCGTAAAACCCGCTTCACCAGGATCTTCCGAGTCAATCGCCGGTAACGGGCCTGCTGCAAACAATCGACCTTGTTGTTTTAATTCTTCTAAACGAGCTAGATGAGCAGGGCGTACAGCAAGACGCTTTTCTAATGAGTTTTCAGCGTCGGTTGAATAGATCATGTAAAGCATAAGTATTAGTTCCGGATTGGTTTCTAGGTTATTATTGTTATTTTTACGTATTTTGTCGGCTGTTCAGGCCCATTTATCAATACTATGATAAAACGCCCTCAGTGCAAAAGTAAATGTACGCAGAGTTTTTCAGTGATTAGACATTTAAACTTGAAAAACACTCAGCTTGACTGGTAGAGTCCTTCGGATATTTGTAGAAAATAATAATAAGGTTGATTGCAATGAGTGCAAACCGTGAGCATTTTAGCTCCCGATTAGGGTTTATCCTTGCCGCTGCAGGTTCTGCTGTTGGTATTGGTAACTTAGTCGGCTTTCCTGTTTCCGCCGCAAAAAATGGTGGTGGGGCATTTTTACTAATCTATGCACTATTTGTAGTGTTTATCTGTTTACCTGTCATGATGGCCGAAATGGCAATGGGTAGGAAAGCCCAAAAGGACCCGTTTGGCGCATATAAGCTGCTATCTAATCATGATAAAAAGTGGTCAATAGCTGGATTCTTGGCTGTACTCACGCCGTTTATGATTGCCGTCTTCTATATGGTTATTACCGTTTGGATTTTTGGCTTCTTAGCGCAAACAGCTTTAGGTAACTTAGATGTACTCGCCTCTCCGAAGTACTTTGGCACTTTTATCAACGATACCAATGTTTTCATCTATATGTTGATAGTGGGTGTGATCGTGAATCTTATCTTGGTTGGCGGTGTAAAAGAAGGGATTGAAAAAGCAGCTAAGTTACTCATGCCAGCGTTATTTGTCATGTTAATTGGCCTTGTTGCATACGTATTAACTCTTGATAACGCGATGGCAGGTGTACGCTATTACATCGTTCCTGACTTCGAAAAGATGAATGCAAGTGTGCTAAATGGCGCACTGTCACAAGCGTTCTTTTCACTGTCTTTGGGGATGGGTATATTGATCACATACGCTTCGTATATTTCTAAGAAAGACGACATCGTCGGTAGCTCTAAAATGGTCGCGATTACAGATTCATTAGTGGCGTTTATCGCAGGTCTGATGGTACTTCCGGCTATCTTTAGTTTCAATCCGAATACAGATCCAAGTAAGTTATCTGACTCTTCTGTATCTATGATTTTCGATTACTTGCCGAAATTGTTATTGGCTTTACAAGATGATATTGGCTACGTCGGTGCCTCAATAGTTGCAGGTACTTTCTTTTTACTGGTTTTCTTTGCCGCGATAACATCGCTAGTGTCAATTGTCGAGGTGCCTACAGCGACTTTGATGGAAGAAAAATGTATTTCACGTAAAAAGGCATTGATTATCTTAGCGTTGACCACAGGTATCTTGACTGTGCTATCTACTATGTCTTTTGGAATGGTGGATTGGCTTACAAGTTTTGTAAGTTATGGCGATGCTCAGAAGAGCTTCTTTGA
The DNA here is from genome assembly GCF_040104525.1 of Pseudoalteromonas sp. XMcav11-Q. NCBI lineage: Bacteria > Pseudomonadati > Pseudomonadota > Gammaproteobacteria > Alteromonadales > Pseudoalteromonadaceae > Pseudoalteromonas > Pseudoalteromonas sp. XMcav11-Q. Next base: position 76,509 of record NZ_JBECOX010000001.1, on the reverse strand, counting down.
CCTAATCTACGATGTGTTTTACGATACTATTTTACCCTTGAATGGTCTGCTGTTGTGTCTATTTGTTACTTATCGCTGGAAAAAATCTGGTTTGAATGAAGAACTTGCGCAAGGTTCAGAGGGGTACGTAGGCAGCTTTACTGAGAAATATATTAATTTCTCCCTATCTACATTCATCCCGGTGATCCTGTTAGCTATTTTCATTAATACCGTTGCAACTAAATATTTTGCATTTAGTATCTTTGGCTTTTAGCAACGGAACATTTGGTTTGGGCACGATGACATCGGCGTATTAATGCGCCGATGTTTATTCTTCACTAAGCCACTAAAATTTTACGCCCGAATCTAAGTACTGCCCAACTCCTATTGTAAACATCCACAGCCCCCACAGGCTATGCTCTAACACACACACGGCAAGGGAACGGCTGTGTGCGTAAGTATAAGAAAATAGTAGTCCTCCAACAAAAGATAACGCCACGGCTATCCAGTTGTCATAGACGCAGTGAGCAAGCGCAAACACCAATGCACTTAACAAAACTCGGTTGTTTTTATTTGGTAAAATCCTTTTATAGCGATGAAAGAAGTAGCTCCTGAAAATTAACTCTTGTGGTAAGACAGAAAGAATAGGGTAAGCAAATAATAATAATAACCAGTCGCTAGGTGAATTGAGCGGCAGGGAAAACCAATTTCCTTGACTAACTAAACCATAGAGCATGGCTGAAAACATCGCACCTGCGAAAAACGTGGTGAATAAACGTTTTTTGACGGACGAAAACTCTCCCAAACTGGTTAACCTAAATCGTTTGAAATGGGGGTCGGTTAGTAGTAAATGGGTACAGACTGCCATTAAAATGATCAGTGCTGGAAAAAGCCAATTGTTGAGGTGATCACGGAATTGATAAGCGACAATGGGCAGGACAAAGAATACAAATACGAGTTCACACCACCGGTATTGGCTTGCGTTCAAGGCTGGTTCCCCAAAATATTTGGCGGCTACAAGCCGCTATAGTTAGCTCTTACTCGTTAACTATAGCAGCTGTAGATGAACCTTGAATGGTTACTCTTCAGGTAAATATTTTTGAATTTTAAACATGGTAAAGAGGAGTGCAACGAAGGTGATCCCAATTAAACCAAAGACTTTAAAGTTCACCCAAAAATCAAGAGAGAAGTGGTACGCAACGTAAAGGTTTAGGCCAGCGATGAAGAAAAGTAATACTGCCCAAAATAGGTTTAATTGGTCGCAGTCTTTTACTGGTAAATCAATATCAATCTCGCTTTTTTCCTTCTCAGCTACTGACTTTAAAACCCCTTCGAGTGCGCCTTTTACCAAGTTTTTATTAAACAAGTACCTCGATACGAGTAAAGCCACACCTAAAATTGCATAAATAATAGTGGCTTTCCATTTTATAAATTGCTCATCATGGAAGAAAATCGTCATTCCACCGAGGATCAACGCAATCGCTAAGAATACCCAATGACGTTTTGCGACTTCGCGCTTAGTGATGTATTGGTGTGCAACCTGTATAAGAGAAGCGATGATTAGCACACCCGTTGCCCAAAAAATATCGACAAACTTATAAACCGCAAAAAACAGGATAAGCGGTAAGTACTCAATTAAAAATGACATTTTTTATCCTAACAAAGTTGGTTGTAGGGGTTTTACCAAGATACGGCGAGAACATCAACATTGACTTTCTTTGACGAAACCCATAGCCTGCTGCGCTCATTCAATGGTTCAGAGGTATTTGCATGAATAAGAGCGATTTAGTTACAAAAATGGCGGAAATTAGTGGATTAACAAAGAAAGATTCACAGACGGTGTTAAATGTCATTTTACAGGCCACTAAAAAGCGCTTGTCAGAAGGCGATCAGATGCAAATCAATGGACTTGGGACATTCGCGTTAAGTTATCATCCCCCAAAGCAAGGACGTAATCCTCAAACGGGTGAGACCATCACCATTGAGGGACAAAATAAGGTATTATTTAAGCCTGCTAAAGCCTTAAAAGATAACTTGCGTTAATTCTAAGAAAAGCCAGTGTTAAACACTGGCTTGAAAGTAATATTACTTCTGCGTTGCAGCTTTCATTCGCTCAACAAAGGTTTTTAGCTCAAAGCACATGGTGCTAGGGTCATCCAAGTGTTTTTCGATGATTTTCACCACTGCAGAGCCACTTATCGCACCTGCTGCACCTGAGCCAATCGCATGCTTTACATGCTCCGGTTCAGAAATACCAAACCCTAGCAGTGGCGGCGCAGCATGATATTCAATAAGTTTGGTGATCATCTCTGTTGCCGGCATTTGTGCTGTCGTTTCTGTACCTGTCACGCCTGCACGCGAAAGTAAATAGGTATAGCCACGACCTCGGGTGGCGCATTCTCGTAACGTATCATCGCAGGCATTCGGTGTGGCAATGAAAATGGGCGCGATGTCATTTGCCATTGCAGTGAGCCTAAACGGTTTGGCTTCGTGCAGTGGCACATCAGCAACTAAGATAGAATCCACACCCGCAGTTTTGGCGTCTTGATAAAACTGCTCAATACCACGAGCAAAAATCAAGTTTGAGTAAAGCAGCAAACCAATTGGAATATCACTGTTGTAGCGACGAATTTCAGCGATGATCTCAAGACAGTCTTGCGTATTAACATCTTGCTCTAATGCACGGATGTTAGCCGCTTGGATAACAGGACCATCAGCGATGGGATCGGAAAACGGAATACCTAGCTCCAATGCATCAGCGCCACCGTCAATCAGGCTTTTGATGATCTCAATACTGAGTGCCTTATCGGGATCACCAATCGTCACGAAAGGAACAAATGCACCTTGGCTTTTTTCATTTAAGTGCGCGAACATCGCGTCATAACGTCTCATAGTTCACCTCGCTCAGATAGTACCTGGTGGACGTGAGCTAAGTCTTTGTCTCCGCGACCACTTAAGTTAACAACAATCACCGTTTCTTCGGTTTGCGCTTCTGCATATTTTAATGCGTATGCCAGAGCATGGCTCGACTCTAAGGCTGGAATAATACCTTCGTGTTTGGCAAGCGCTTGAAAGGCATTTAATGCTTCAGTGTCAGTAATGCCAACATACTGCGCGCGGCCTGTTTCATGAAGGTAGGCGTGTTGTGGACCAACCGCTGGGTAGTCAAGACCCGCTGACACAGAGTAAGATTCTTCAATTTGGCCATCTTTGTTCTGCATGATATAGGTATAGGCGCCGTGCAAGATGCCTTTACTTCCTTTACATAGTGCAGCGCCGTGCTCATCGGTATCTAAGCCTTTACCAGCCGGTTCCACCCCGATTAATTTAACGTCTTTTTCATCAATAAAGTCTGCGAACATACCAATAGCATTTGAGCCGCCGCCCACACAAGCGATAACAGCATCTGGCAAACGACCTTCCGCTTTTAGTACTTGTTGTTTCGCCTCTTCACCAATCATTTTTTGGAACTCACGGACAATCGTCGGGAATGGATGAGGACCTGCAGCCGTGCCGAGTAAATAATGTGCCGTTTTGTAGTTTGCAGACCAGTCACGTAATGCTTCATTTACCGCGTCTTTTAATGTGCCTGAGCCGGCGGTAACAGGGATAACTTCCGCACCCATCAAACGCATTCTAAATACGTTTGGTTGCTGACGCTCAACATCTTTAGCCCCCATGTATACGCGGCACTTTAAGCCGAGTAATGAGCAGGCTAGGGCGGTTGCAACACCATGTTGTCCAGCGCCGGTTTCAGCGATGACTTCTTTTTTACCCATACGTTTGGTTAAGAGCGCTTGACCCAACACTTGGTTGGTCTTGTGTGCACCACCGTGAAGTAAATCTTCACGCTTTAAGTACAGTTTGACCTTAGGGTTTTTAACTAAGTTGCGTGTCTTAGTCAGCGGGGTCGGGCGACCCGCAAATTCATTCAAAAGTTGATAAAACTCCTGTTGAAATTCTGGGTCTTTTTGTGACTTATAAAACTCCTGTTCTAACTGCTTTAACGCAGGTACGAGTAACTCGGGCACAAACATGCCTCCGAAGTCACCAAAATAAGCTGAATTACTCATGTCCACCTCAATATTTTCGAATTTGTGTAAACGCGTTAGCGATTTTTTGAGCGCATTTTTTACCAGGCGATTGCTCAACGCCTGAATTTAGGTCAAGACCATCGGCACCTATATTAACGGCACCGTGAATGTTTTCGGGGTTTAGGCCGCCAGCCAACATATAATTGCTCGAACTACGATTTAATAGCTGCCAATCAAACACTTGTCCCGTGCCACCAAATGCGGTGTCGGTTTTGGTATCGTACAATTGCTTGTCTACGCCAGCGAAGGGGCTTGGCAGTGCTGTGTCCACACCTTGTGCTTTCCAAATTTGACAGGTAACTGGAAGTTGTTTTCGCAGGGTATCGATGTACAGCTCATCTTCATTGCCATGTAATTGCACTGCACTCAGTTTTAATATTTGCGCATACTCTGCAACTTGCTCAAGCGGTGCGTTAACGAACACACCAACGTACTTGAGCGGCGCACTATCAGCAACGGCCTTCGCACAATCAATGTCGACATAACGAGGCGATTTTGGATAAAAGATAAGACCGCCGTATACCGCTCCAGCTTTATAAGCTGCTTGCGCATCTTGGCTTCGAGTAAGACCACACACTTTGTTTTCGCCCAAAATCAAGCGTCTGCAAGCAAGTTCTAAGTCCTGTTCAGCCATCAGTGAACTGCCGACCAAAAAGCCGTCACAAATCGGTGATAAGCGTTTCACATCGCGGTGCGTGTATATGCCAGACTCTGAAATCACCACTTTGTCTTCGGGGATTAACTTTCTTAGCTTCTCTGTTGTTGCTAAATCCGTTGATAAATCTCTGAGATCACGATTGTTAATACCGATAAGTTCAGCATCTAACGCAAGCGCTCTTGTCACTTCTTCTTCGTTGCTTACTTCCGTTAAAATCGACATATTAAGTGATTTGGCCATGCTCGCTAGTGCCAAATATTCTTCGTCATTTAATACAGACAACATCAAAAGAATGGCATCGCCACCGTGTAGGCGGGCGAGATAAACTTGATATTCATCAATAAAGAAGTCTTTACAGATCAGAGGCTGATCAACCAGCTTTCTCACCGTGGCAAGGTATTCATAACTGCCTTGAAAGTATTTTTCGTCGGTTAGTACACTAATACATGTCGCGTACTTACGATAAACACTGGTAATTTCAGTCAAATCAAAATGTGAGCGAATAAGGCCTTTTGAAGGTGACGCCTTTTTGCACTCTAAAATAAATTGTGTTCCAGCTTGCGCCAACGCAGCGGTGAAGTTAAGCGTGGTGGGGGTTACTTCGTCGATAAAGTCACTTAACGGACGCTGCGCCTTACGCGCTTTTAATTCTTCGACTTTATCGGCAACAATTTTTTCTAATACATTAGCCATTACTCACCTCTACAATGTTAGCCAAGGTTGTCATGGCTTTCTTGCTAGCAAGCACTTCGCGTACTTGTTGGCTTGCGGTTTTAAAATCTGACGCCTTATCGGTTAATACCAACAAGGCTGCAACGTTTGCAATAATCGCTGCATTGTGTGCTGCTTCGCCTTCACCATTTAAAATCGCAAGGCTCGCTTTCGCGTTATATTCTGGCGTATCACCAGCAATAGATTCAAGTGAATAGTTTTCTAGTCCAAAATCGCTTGGGGTAACGGTGTATTGCGTCACTTCACCCTGCTTTACTTCTGCGACTAGCGTTTCGCCGTGTAGGGCAATTTCATCTGTGCCACTACCGTGAACTACCATCGCTCGTTTCATACCTAAACGGTTTAACGTTTCAGCCATGGGTAAAACAAGGGCAGGGTCGTAAACGCCGAGTAATTGCACCTCAGGCTTAGCAGGGTTTGCCAATGGCCCGAGAATATTAAATATCGTGCGTGTTTTTAGTTGCGTGCGAACCGGCATGGCATGTTTTACACCGGCGTGGTAATGCGGCGCAAACAAAAAGGTAAAGCCGGTCTCTGCTAAGCACTTTTCTGCAAGTGCGGGGGTCATATCAATGTTGATCCCAAGTGCTTTTAGTAAATCAGCGGAACCTGATTTACTGCTCACGCTGCGATTACCGTGTTTGACCATATTAATACCACATGCTGCGGCGACAATGGCGGCGGTGGTACTCACGTTGATGGTATTTGTGCCATCGCCACCCGTACCACAGCTGTCTGCTGCGAGTAGATTTTGCTTGTCAAATGCGGTGGCATGATCACGCATGGCCTGAGCTGCTCCGGCTATTTCCGCCGCTGTTTCACCTTTAAACTTTAGCGCAAGCAGCGCTGCGGTAAGTTCGATGTCGCTCAGTTGTCCAGCCATAATATCGCTAAACAAGGATTTGGCGGCGTCGAACGATAAATCTTGTTGCTGTAATAGAGGTTGTAACTTTTCCATCCTGATCTCCTAAGCGCTAAGGTACGCGATACTTTGTTGTAATAGCTGAGCGCCATTGGGGGTCAATATTGATTCTGGGTGAAATTGATAGCCAATTACTTTGTGTTCACTGTGATAGATAGCCATCGGAATGGCCTGATATCTCGCGATCACTTGTAGTGCTGGTGGTACGCTTGTTGCCATTAGAGAGTGATAGCGCGCCACGGGGAATTGCGTCCCGAGTCCGGCAAATACCGGATGTTCATCCGCTTCTATAATAGAAGATTTACCATGTACCGTCTCACCCGCTTTGCCAACTTCACCACCATAACTTTGGGTTAGGGCTTGTTGACCGAGGCAAATCCCAAGCATGGGGAATTTACCTTTGCATAGCTCAATTAACGCGAGCAAACAGCCTGCTTCCGATGGCGCGCCAGGTCCAGGTGATAAAACTAAGATCACAGGATCGACCTCTGCACACATTTTATTGAAAATGGTTTCGGCAGAGATATTGTTACGATAAACGACCAAGTCGAGTCCTAGCAAACTCAGCTCATCCACAAGGTTATAACTGAAAGAATCAAAATTATCTAAAAAGTATACCTTAGTCATGGTTTGCTCCTTCATACGTGGACTGTACTGCTTTAATCACTGCCATGGCTTTAGCTTTAGTTTCATTTGCTTCGCTTTGTGGATTTGAATCAAACACAACACCCGCACCCGCTTGCACGTAAGCAACGTTATCTTTTACAAACGCGGAGCGAATTACGATGCAGCTGTCCATGGCGCCATTGCCCATCAAATAACCTACCGCTCCGCCGTAGCTGCCACGACGCTGCTTTTCTGTATGGCGAACCAGTTCTGCGGCTTTAACTTTTGGTGCGCCGACGAGAGTGCCCATATTCATACAAGCCTGATAGGCGTGAAGCGCATCTAAATCCGGCTTTAATTGGCCAACGACGCGTGATACCAAATGCATGACTTGTGAGTAGCGGTCCACTTTCAATAATTCTTTTGCGTGTCGAGTACCTGCAATACTGATCCGTGCGACATCGTTACGGGCAAGGTCAACCAGCATAAGGTGCTCTGCACGCTCTTTTTGATCGTTGCGCAGCTCAAGTTCAATGCGGCTATCTAAATCTGGATTGATACTGCCATCAGCAAACTTACCTCGTGGTCTCGTCCCCGCGATGGGATAGACTTCAACTTGGTTACTCTGCTCACAATATTTGAGTGCCGACTCTGGAGATGCGCCAAATAGTACAAAGCGCTCATCCTTCATATAAAACATGTAGGGACTAGGGTTTTGTAGTTTGAGTTGTTTATAGGCGGCGAGTGAGTTATGGCAAGGAAGTGAAAAAGTGCGAGAGGGAACGACTTGAAAGATGTCACCGTTGATAATGTTGGTTTTCAACTTTTCAACGTGTTGACAATATTCGTCGTCACTCACATTGACTTTGACGTCTGCACCGCCACTTTGTGGCTCAAACTGAAATTCAGTGATTTGGTCACACTGACTGTTTAGCTCTTCTAGCTGTTTGCCTACTTCAAAACAATTGGCGTGAACCTCAGGGCCATTGAAAACATTACCAATGAGCTCAGTAGTTCGTGCTTGATGATCGATCACAACTAGGGTTTCAGCGAGATAGAAAACATAGTCGGGACAGTCGTTGTCCCCATCTGGTACTTCAGAAAGTTGCTCAAAGTTTGCAACCATATCATAGGCGAATACACCACCTAAAAAGACGGAAAACGGCGTATCTGAGTTACGTTTAATTTCATTGATACAGGTTCTGAGCGCACTAAAGGCGTTATCCGCTTTTAGTTTTGTATACTCATCAATGTTACTTTCCAATGCGTTGTACGTGAGCGTCAAGGTATTATCATTGAGGGTCACGTTACAATTTGTGACCTTTTGCGCAAGGTACGGTAGTAACTGAGCACCATTGTTAGACAAGGCTTTGGCAATGACTTGGGCGCCGTTACATTCGAATCGAATCGCACTATCCACAAGCACGATGCTTTTCACATTGTCTTTAGACTCTATTTCTGCCGATTCGAGCAGTAACGAGTTTGCTTTGTTTAAACCTGCGTATAAAGACAGTGGGCTGGCAATATAATCGCGCCTTTGTCTTATGCTGGTGACCTCACCTGGTGTGGTCGTTATGTGACTAAAAATCAAACCTCATTCCTCTTAATTTCTAGATATTCTGTTTAGAAAATAAAAAACCCCCGAAAGCTGAGCTCTGCGGGGGTTATTGTTCAGACACAACAATACCGTCCCGCTAGGGCATCCACCACCACCAAATTGTGTTTACTGTGATATTGTTGTTCATATAAGCCTCTAAAATGTATAAAAAAACCCGCGACATTGCGCGGGTTGATAAATCGTAGATATAACGAAACACACCCGCTTAGTTCGAGTGCCACCACCAAATGTTTTTTTGAATTTGTTTGTTCATTTGTGAATATTTCGTTGTTTAATCTAAATTAGCTACAGTAAACCCTATTCTTGCTACAAGTGTCAAGGGCAAATATCAGAAAATAACCTAAGGTCGTATCAGTTAACTTGTGATATAATCAAAACGTTGATAATTCATAGAGATAGTTAATACATTTTGATTAAATATGACCTCCATAGCCATACTACTTTTTCCGATGGTCGCTTAGCTGTTGCTGAATTGCTTGAGCGAGCAACGGAAAAAGGCGTTGATATTCTTGCAATTACCGATCATGACACGATAGATGCGATCCAGCCTGCCCGTGACTACATTAGCCAAAATAATCTCACGTTAGAACTTATTAATGGCGTTGAAATTTCTACAAAATGGGAAAGCTTTGAAATCCATATTGTTGGATTGAATTTTGACCCTGAGCATGAAGCATTAACAAAGTTGCTGCACGAACAGCAGCAAAAGCGAGAAGCCAGAGCAAAAGAAATCGGCGAGCGATTAGCCAAAAAGGGCTATGAGCATGTCTACGAAGATGCCCTTGCACTTGCCCAAACTGCGCAGATCACCAGAGCGCATTTTGCTCAAGTGCTGGTTGAGCGAGGTGTGGCTAAAAACGTGCAAAGCGTTTTCAATAAATTTTTAGCACGTGGCAAAACTGGGTATGTGCCAAGTCAATGGTGCGATATACAAACGGCTGTCGCTGCTATTCATGCTGCGGGTGGAGTAAGTGTGTTGGCGCATCCTGCTCGATATAAGATGTCGAATAAGTGGCTAAGAAAGTTAATCGCTGAATTTAAAGCGGTTGGGGGAGCTGCAATGGAAGTTGCACAGCCGCAGCAAGCGCCTACTGAGCGCCAATTTTTGGGGCGGCTAAGTCAAGAGTTTGAATTGTTAGCAAGCCAAGGGTCAGATTTCCACTTCCCAATGCCTTGGGTCGACCTTGGTCGTAACTTGTATTTACCTAAAGATTGTCAGGGAGTTTGGCGTCATTGGGGAGGCAAAGAGGAATAAGCTTATGAGTCAATTTTTTCATATTCACCCAGATAACCCGCAAACGCGTTTAATTCGCCAAGCGGCTGATATTATTGAACAAGGTGGCGTAGTGGTGTTTCCAACCGACTCCGGCTATGCCATTGGTTGCAACCTCGGTAATAAGCAAGCTAAGGAGCGGATAGAGCGGATCCGCGGCATCGAAAAGCACCATAACTTCACTCTTTTATGCCGTGATCTGTCGGAGCTTTCGACCTATGCCCGTGTCGATAATCAAATGTTTAGGATGATTAAAAATAATACACCCGGCCCGTACACGTTTATTTTTAAAGGGACGAAAGAAGTTCCTCGCCGTTTGCTCAATGAGAAGAAAAAAACCATCGGGATCCGTGTTACTGATAACCCAATTACCTGCGCGTTGTTGGAAGCGCTGGGGGAACCTTTGATGTCATGCTCTTTGATTTTGCCAGGAGAGCAGTTTACTGAGTCTGACCCTGATGATATCCGCATGCGTCTTGAGAAGCACGTAGACTTAATCATCCATGGTGGCTATTTAATCGAGCAAGCAACCACCGTTATTGATATGTCCGAAGACACCATTGAAATTTTGCGTCGTGGCTGTGGTGATACGTCGCCTTTTGAATAACGCATGTTGAGATGACAGAAGCACTCCAACAGAAATTACCGCTGGCTTTTTTACACGGTGAAGCGGTAATTGAAAAGCCGGAAGATCTTTATATTCCCCCCGAAGCCCTAGAAGTTATCTTAGAGACCTTTGAAGGCCCGTTGGACTTACTGCTTTACCTTATTAAAAGACATAAATTAGATATTCTAGAATTACCGATTTTTAGTATTACTCAGCAGTATGTTCAGTACGTTGAAATGATGAAGGACATGCAGCTCGAACTTGCGGGTGAATACTTGGTGATGGCAGCCTTGCTGGCACAAATAAAATCAAGAATGCTACTACCAAAACACGAAGAGTTAGAGGAAGAGGAAGATCCCAGAGCGGAGCTAGTGAGGCGATTGCAGGAATACGAGCAATTTAAGCAAGCTGCTGAGAACTTAGATGATATCCCTCGTGTTGAGCGTGATATCTTTGTCGCTCATGCGTTGGTAGACAGTAGTACCGACTCTGAGCCAGAATTCCCAGACATTGAACTGAGGGAATTACTTTTGGCGCTGTCGGAAGTGATGGCTAGAGCCAAGACCTTTGAGCACCATCATATATCCGCAGAAGCACTTTCGACTCGAGAGCGTATGAGCTTTATATTGCAATTGCTACGAGAACAGAATAAGCCGGTAGAATTTGCGCGATTTTTTACCTTGGACGAAGGGCGCAGTGGTGTGGTGGTTACTTTTATTGCCATGCTCGAACTCATTAAGGAGCAATTAGTTGACTATATTCAGTCAGCAACAGCAGCGGCGATTTACCTGCATTTAAAAGGCTAGGGGATGGCTGCAGCCTCTGCTATACTCCGCATTTTTATCTTCAAGCATAAAATATGAAAAGACGCGTTAGCGATGAACAACTGGTTGAATTGGTTGAAGCAGCGATTTTCGTTTCAGATAAGCCGTTATCTAAAAAGCGCTTAAAAGAAACTGTGCTGGAAGATATCAGCGTGTCATCACCGCGTATTGATCAGGCACTGGAAACACTGGTAAATCATTATCAAACTCGCGGTGTAAGGCTGGTTGAGGTTGGTACTGGATACCGTTTTCAAGCTTGCCCGAGCTTGAGCCCTTGGCTAAGTAAACTGTGGCAGGAAAAAGCACCAAAATACTCACGTGCTACACTTGAGACTTTGGCATTGATTGCTTACCGACAACCAATCACTCGAGGCGAAATAGAGCAAGTGCGCGGGGTCACCGTGAGTTCTAATATTATCAAAAGCTTGATAGATCGCGAGTGGATAAAAGTGGTGGGTTACAAAGAGGTACCGGGTAAGCCTGCATTGTATGCAACGACAAAACAATTTTTAGATTACTTCTCATTATCTGGTCTTGGGGAATTACCTCGATTACCTGAACAACATAATGAGAAAATAGAACAGTTATTAAACGATCCTTCTGTGAGAGAACCATCTGAATGAGTGAAAAACTACAAAAAGTATTGGCAAGAGCAGGCGTTGGCTCAAGACGCGAAATGGAAAAGTATATTGAGTCTAACCGCGTAAGTGTAGATGGAAAAGTTGCCAAGCTAGGAGACCGAGTGGAAGAGACTTCGGTGATCCGTGTAGATGGACATATTGTTAAAATAGAGCAGCAAGAAGAGCGCATCTGTCGCGTACTTATGTATCATAAACCTGAAGGTGAGCTGTGTACTCGTCGCGACCCTCAAGGTCGTCGTACTGTATTCGATAGGCTACCAAAGTTAGATGGTGACCGTTGGATAGCTATTGGGCGATTAGATATCAATACATCAGGCCTGTTGCTCTTTACCAATGATGGTGAGCTAGCTAATCGCTTGATGCACCCAAAATACGAAGTGGAACGTGAATATTCTGCTCGCGTATTTGGTGAAGTAACAAACCAAACGTTGCGTACATTAACCAAAGGTGTTGAGCTAGAAGACGGTCCTGCAAAATTCCTTAAGATTAAGCCACTTGGCGGTGAAGGTCTGAATAAGTGGTTCAATGTAACACTGACCGAAGGGCGTAATCGCGAAGTTAGACGTCTTTGGCAGTCGCAAGATGTTGAAGTGTCGCGTTTGATCCGTATCCGCTATGGTAAATTGGAGCTTAATAAGCGTTTACCACAAGGTGGATGGGAAGAATTAAAATTAGAAGATGTTAACTACCTACGTAAATCGGTAAGCATGAGGGCCGAGCAGCAAACTAAGTTGTCGGTTATGCCAGAAAAGCGCAAAGACAAGCGCGCGAAAATTAATAAGATCCGCAAAGCAGTGAAAAAGCATAATCAAAGGGTCAAAACCCCAAGAAGAAAGTAATTTAAGCTTTTTATACCAATTAGCTTATTTAAGTGAGCTATTTTGAGGCGAGAAAATCTTGTCGATAACACCGCTACCGCGTCCTGCTATCGCCAAGGTACCTACATCCATATAGGCAAGGCAAAAATTTTGCTATTTAGTTGTTCTAAATGAGAAGTTTTTAACGTAGTTAGCGTCAGATTTGCTCCTTCAAATTGATCAAGTATTAAGACTAATTGGTATTAAACACCAGCCTAGTGAGCTGGTGTTTTTGTATTTGATAAGGAGATGCAAATGAAAGAGATGTTTGCTGGTAGTTGTCTGTGTGGTCAGGTTAAATATCTTGTAGAGGGCAACGCGCAGGGCTTTTATTTATGTCATTGTGAGTATTGTCAAAAAGACACAGGCTCCGCACATGCTGCGAATTTATTTTTTCAAAATGCAGTGCTAACTTGGCTTGCGGGCGAAAAGTTAATAACCCGCTTTATTTTACCGAATACTAAGCACGTTAAAGCCTTTTGTACTTGTTGTGGCTCTGCATTACCAAACCAGCAGCCTGTTGGTATAGTGGTACCTGCCGGTAGTTTAGATGATGCGCCGAGTCTTACGCCAACTGCACACCTATTTATCGCGAGTAAAGCGAAGTGGGATGAAAAATTAGAGCAAGTGCTGGCGTTTGAAACCTTGCCGAGAGATTAACTTAAGTAATATAACCTGAGCTGCGGATAATTAATGCCTTTCTAGCAGCCAGTTTTAGCGCTAACTGCGTTGAATTCACTTCCAATAGCCAGCTATTGGTGCGTAAATTCGCCTTGCCTACAGGATGTAGGTACCTTAGCGAGAGCAGGACGCGGAAGCGGTGTTTTCCCTAAAACTCTCTGGCTAGGCAAGGAAAAAACTAAGTTGTGCTTTAGCAACAATGAGTTGGAACATTCCTTATCCAAACCTCAGGTTAATATAGAAGGCTGCAATTGTGGATCTGCAGCCTTTAAAGTGCTAGTTAGTAGGTTTGGGCATCTAAAGATTGGCCATTAACTCCGATTGAGTCATCAGACATCAAGTACAGGTATGTTGGCATTAATTCTTCAGGTGTTTTTAGTTTATCTTTATCTTCACCTGGGAATGCTGATGCACGCATACTTGTTCTTGTTGCACCAGGATTAATGCAGTTGATGCGAATATTGGTTTTACCCACTTCTTCGGCCCAAGTTTGCATCATACCTTCGGTTGCGAATTTAGAAATTGCATACGCTCCCCAAAACTCACGACCTTTACGTCCTACACCCGATGAAGTAAAGACGATAGAAGCATTAGGCGCTTTTCTCATTACAGGGAATAGCGATTTAGTGATCACCGCTTGGGCTGTTACGTTTACCTTCATTATGTTTTCAAAGGTTGAAACGCAAAAGTGTTCCATTGGACCTAAAGAGCCTAAAATAGAAGCATTATTTAGCAAGCCATCGAGCTTACCAAATTGCTGCTCGATGGTGGCAGCCAAGTCTCGGAAGTGTTGTTTGGTTGCACCACGTAAATCTAAAGGTACAATTGCAGGCTGTGGGTAACCGGCGTTAACAATTTCATCATAAACGGCTTCTAGTTTACTGGTGGTTTTGCCTAATAGAATAACCGTTGCACCATATTTGGCGTAATTAATCGCCGCAACACGGCCGATGCCATCGCCGGCACCTGTTACTAGTATCGTTTTATTCGCAAGTGCGTTTTCAGGAGCTTGATAAGTCTGCATTCTGGACTCCAATTAAGATGTTTGGGCTATTTTATCACAATGCCGTAGCAAGTTAGCGAATTTATTGTAAATATGGCTGGCGAAATAACAAAGTTTGAGTTAAGTTTAACTGGTCTAATGTCTTATTAAAAATGCAATTACATAGATTTAACGAGAATTATCACAATAATAATAAGATTATGTCGGAGCCTATAAAATGAAAAAAATGCTACTCTCACTCGCAGTATCAGCAGCACTCGCTGGCTGTGGAGGCGGTGAAACGTTAGAAGATGTAAAAAATGATACTACACCCGTTTCTCCAACGATTTCTGTTAAATTTGATCCATCAGGTGGTGTGATCTCAGTTCCAAACGATATTCTTTTATCCGGCACTCAAGACGGTACCTTAAACCTACCTGACGAAATGTTAGGAGTGAAAGATGGTGAAGGTAACCCTCTGGTAACGCGTGCAAGCTACGCAAACCCAAGTATTGTGATTGGCGCCTTAGATGGTTGGTCGACGCAAATGCCTTACGTTATCGACATGACGACACCGAATGGTTTGACACTCGATGCGCAAAGCGTCATGACCCCGGGCTCTGTACGAATTTTTGAAGTTGCAATGGGTGGACCATTACAAACCGACGAAGACTGTGCTCAGGTGCCTTCAGGTATCGCTTGTAAGCCAATTGCTGAATTACAATTTGGCCCTGATGGTGATTTCGTTACCATGGCTAATAGCACAGGTAACGGTTTAGTTATTATCCCAGTTAAACCATTCAAACCTGAAACTACGTACATTACTGTTTTGACCAAAGGTCTTAAAGACTCAAAAGGTCAAAGTGTAGATGCTTCTTCGACTTACACCTTATTGCGCCAAGACGCGCCATTGGTAACTGATGCTCAGAAGTCTCTTCAGGCTGTGATTCGTAGCTATGAAGGGGCGGTAACTGCAGCGGGTTCGGTGAGTAAAGAAGAGATTATATATACTGCAGCAATGACGACACAGTCGACTGGTCACGCATTGGCGGCGACTAAGCAATTGTTAGCCGCTAAACTACAGGGCGGTGCTAACCCTGTTGTCGCTGTACCTGCACAACCGGTGATCACCGTTGCTGATGCCCTTGTAGGAAAAGTGCCTGATGCTATTTTACCTGCTTTTAGAAGCGTGCGTTTATTGCAAGGTCAAATACAACTACCTCAGTACTTATCACAACCAAAAAATAAAGATATCTCTGCGCTAGCTGATACCTATTGGCAAGCTCGCTGCGACAGCGCGGTAGCTGTCGCTGGATATGCGGCGCAAGCTGGTGGTTTACCAGAGCCAACAGAACCAAATGATATTGCTTGTAATACACTTTCGGGTGGAAAGTTGAGAGATTTAGGTTTAGATGGTACTAAGTTCTTAACTAAGTACAATCCAATCCCTAAAGAGCAGTGGCTTGCTAATGTTCCTGTGCAAATCACAATGCCTGCGGATGAGTCTCAGCGCCCAGAAGGCGGCTGGCCTGTTGTTATCTTGCAACATGGTATCACGAGTAAAAAAGAAGACATGCTTGGTTTGACGTTGTCATTAACACAAGCAGGATTTGCCACAGTTGCGATTGATCATCCAATGCATGGTGCTCGTGGTTTAGATATCGATGGCGATGGCACTGATGATTTTAATGCCTCAACAGGTAGCGTGTTATCCTACATGAACCTTACATCGTTGTTGGTTGCGCGTGATAACTTAAAGCAATCAGCAGCAGATTTAATGGGTTTACGTTTAGGCTTAAACTTCATCAATCTAGCATCTGGCGGTCAAGTTAACTTTAATACTCAACAAGTTAGTTACCTAGGTCACTCACTTGGTTCTATTGTAGGCCCAAGCTTCCTTGCACAAACCAATACACCATTAAATCCAGCAATTGATGGCTTCTTTAAAGTTGAGTCAGCAGCGCTTGCAAGTGGTGGTTCGGGTATTGCTAATTTCTTGATTGAATCAAAATCATTTGGCCCGTTTGTACAAGGTTCAGTGTTGAGCTCTGCAGGTAACCTAGCATCGCAAGCGTTTAATACCTATCTGCAAGAAGGCGCAATTGCTGACTGTGGTACGTTTGCTGCCGTACAAAGTGAGTTTGTGTCGTGTGCTTATGCAACCTTTAGAGCAGGGCTAGAGGCGGCTGAAGATACCGCAACACTTGCACTGATTGATGGTACGGTGACGCAGTTTGGTTTTGCAGCACAAACGGCATTAGGCAGTGCCGATCCACTTAACTATGCAGCTTCCGTGAAAGCGCTACAAACGCCAGTATATATGAGCGTTGTTACGGGTGGTGTTGATGGCAATGCTGCTGACTTGGTTATTCCTCCAACAACAGAACGCAGCTTCTTGTCAGGTAGCTTACCACTTGCTGGTTTCATGGGCTTAATGCCTGCAAGCGAAACGCAAATGAGTCAAGACGGAACACCTGGAAGTTATGTAGTGAAGTTCTCTCAGGGCCATCATAGTTCAATCTTGACGACAGGCTTTGATGAAAGAGCCGGTGGTACAGCAGCAGGACACGCCGCAGCTTCACTCGAAATGCAAACACAAGTTGCAAGCTTCTTGAAGTCAAAGGGTTTGGTTTTACAAGTATCTAACCCGGATGTTGTTGCAAACTAAGACATTTTTCGAGACTATAAAAGGCCGCAGCTAGCGGCCTTTTTTGTGTCTATTTAATATTGAGTTAAATGGGCCCCTTTATGAGCTAAATGAGGAGAACGACTTGGCATTTTTGTTTGAATATGGGTTATTTCTAGCCAAGACAGTAACCGTTATCTTTGGTATTGCAGTAGTCATTATTTTGATAGTGGGAGCAAGCTCAAAACCAAAATCGAAAAAGGGCGAAATAGAAGTTACCGATTTAAGCGACAGCTTGGCGCAATCTAAGCAGCAGTTTTTGCAGCAAACGCTTGATAAAAAGGCGCTAAAAGCCCTAAATAAGTCGCAATCAAAAGCGCAAAAAAATAAAGATAAAGAAACAGAGAAAAATGTTTTTTATCTTGAATTTAACGGGAGTATGGACGCTCACGAAGTCTCGGGTTTAAGAGAAGAGATCAACGCTATTTTAACGATTGCAGATAAAGAAAAGGATCAGGTTATTGTGTCTGTAGAAAGTGGTGGTGGGGTTGTTCACGGTTATGGACTTGGTGCATCGCAGCTTACGCGTATCAAGCAAGCGGGTATTCCTCTAACCGTCTGTGTAGACAAGGTTGCTGCAAGTGGCGGATATATGATGGCCTGTGTTGCAGATAAGATTATTGCAGCGCCGTTTGCAATTATTGGTTCAATCGGTGTGATTGCGCAGATCCCCAACTTCAATCGTTTATTGAAAAAGAATAACGTTGACTTTGAAATGGTAACCGCTGGTGAGTATAAGCGTACACTCACGCTGTTTGGTGAAAATACGGATAAAGGCAGAGAAAAGTTTAAAGAGGAGATTGAAGAAACGCATGGTCTGTTCAAACACTTTGTCTCTGATAATCGTGTCGAGCTCGATATTGAGAAAGTGGCCACTGGAGAACATTGGTTTGGTACACAAGCGTTAGAACTTAAACTAGTTGATGAAATATCAACCAGTGACGATTTACTCATGTCACTAAATGAAAGTCACCAGCTTTATAAGGTGGCTTTTAAAGCTAAAAAAGGCGTTGCTGAGAAGTTTGGACTTCAGTTGGGGCTCGCCATTGAACGTTTCTCCGTTAAAGCGTTAACAAAGCTAAATCAATCTAAATATTAGTGATTGTTGTTCAGTTTATATCAATAAGCTTTATTTCAAACTATTAACAATACTTTATAGATGGCATCGTGTTCACAAAGCGCATGATGCCACGCTCTAAAAGAGAGGTTGTTATGAATAAAGTTATTGTACTTTCCCTACTTACCTTTAGTCTGACTTTAGGTTTAAATCAGGCGAATGCTAAACCGGAGAAGTTACCACCGGGCCTTGAGAAAAAGTTGAAGCAGGGCAAGCCACTTCCACCAGGTTGGCAAAAAAAGCTCCAAGTTGGAGAACGCTTAGATCCAGATATCTACGACCATGGCAAAGTGATTTATCGTGACAGAGATCGGGATTTAGTAACGATAAGCGTTGAAGGCAGGGTCATCAGGGTACTTGAAAACACCCTAGAAATTGTCGAAATTCTTAAAGGGATGAGATAAAAAGCATCAACTCTGTGCGGGGCAATTTCCCGTACAGAGTCCAAGTTTAGCAATCTAAGTGTTTGTTCCTCGCCAAAGCGTGTGTTAGTTGTAGCACTTAACTTAACGCCTAATGAGCTAGGTATTAAATAACGTCGTCATTCCTTGAGAGTTGTTGTTAGTCCATCTCGGTAAGTGGTAATTTCAAACTCCGTAAAGCGCTGCTTAAATTTTTCTGATACAAATATGTTGTCGACTGCATATCGAGGTAACAGTTCTCGTGTTTCTCTTATAGGTTTGCTAAAAATGCTTAGCAGTGATAGCTGCCATTTCTTTAATATTGAATACTTGCCTTGAATGCCGAGTATTTCGCTCGCTAAGTTAACGATTTGCTTGTAAGTGAGTCGATTGTCATCACATGGTAGATGCCATGTCTGGCCATACGCATCAGAGGTATTGCCTAGTAACGCCATTGCTCTGCTAGCATCTGGCGTGTATATCAAGGTACGTAACGTATTATCGCTGATAAATACTTTCGCAGCATCGCCTGCTCGCAGCTTATCAAGAACCGTTGTATTGGTGATACTTTGCGTTTTACCCGGTCCATAAAACTCAGGCGCGCGGCAAATCATCGCATTGACTTGGCCTGTACTCATCGCATCGAGCAGCGTATTCGCTATTAGGCCTCTAACTTGGCCTTTTTCGCCATATGGCAAAAAAGGTGTTTCTTCTGTGAGACGTTCATTGCTTTGCGGATACATATAGGTGTTATCAAAATACACTAATTTGGCATTATGTTTTGTGCACGCATCGATGACATTTCGCATCATAATAGGAAATTGCTCAACCCACATGTTTGTGTCAATCGGCAGTCCTGCGGTTAAGTAAACAATTTTAGAGCCTGCTACTGCTTTTTGCGTTTGACTGCCGTCAAGTAGATTAGCGCTGAGTAATTCGTCCGTGTTGTTTATCTTTCTTGGTGTTCGGCTGACAAGACGAATGTTATCGGTAAAGTCTTTCTTTAAAGCTCGGGCGAGTTCACTACCAATTTGGCCGTTTGCTCCAAGTATTGTTTGCATAAAAATTACCTTAATTTGTATCTGTTTTGTGCAAGCATAAGGTTAAAGTAAACTTGAAGGTCAATACTTAATTTCTGTTATCTGCTATTGTTTGGGATAAGCACAGATTTTTTCATTTAAGGTAGCAGACTGAGTGCAGTAGGAACTCGAGTTTATGAAAATTGGTGAATTATCAAAAAGAACAGGCTTGGCGACGTCGAAAATTCGATTCTATGAGGATATTGGCCTACTTAAATTAGTTAAGCGCGCTGCCAATGGTTATAGGATCTATCCCCCTGAAGCTGAAACTGTATTGCATTTAATTTCAAATGGTCAAAAGGCAGGCTTTAGTTTAGATGAGTTGAGTAAATTACTTCCGAGTGATCTAAGTGACTGGAAACATGATCAGTTACTTAACGCTTTACGTCAAAAACTTGCTGATATTGAACTGATGGAGAAAAAGCTTGCAGACAACAAACGACAATTAAACTCCATCCTTAATGACATAGAAGCCAAGCCGGGTGACATGGCGTGTGCCGACAATGCCAAGCGAGTGATATCACAAATGGGGATGGATAAAAGGAGGAGGTAGATGCAAAAGGAGGAGAAAGAGAGAAAGAAGGACAGCCATTTCTAATGCTGCGTGTATAACAAAGCACGTTTAGTATCAGCGAATGCACAGTCGGTGAGCTTCAAATACCGAGATTACGCAGATGATAATCTTGATAAAGTGATGACACTGAGTAATGACGAATTCTTACGGCGTTATTTGCAGCATGTACTACCGAAAGGATTTATGTGTATTCGGCATTACGGTTTTTTAGCCAATGCATGTCGCAAGCGCAAGTTAGCGCTGATAAGGTCGCAGGCGTCATGCACATGCAGAGCAAAGAGGCCAAAGACAGGAGAAACCGTGACACTGATACCGCATTGGCCTTGTCAGCATTGTAAGGCAGATATCTTGCGGCTAATTGACGTATTCAAGTTAGATGTAATAACGACCAAAGTAGAGCGAACGAGTTAGTAGCTCGAAAGTTGTTTAAAATCAATTAGTTAACCTGCTTAATTGCTCAGGCTAGCGGCCTCTGTACGCTAAAAAATATAATTGCTTATTAAGGAAAATTTAGGTGTAATGAATACATAATAAGCGCTGAGCAATGCAGGGAAAGCTTACATAACACTAGCTAAACCGATTACACTAGCTAGGAAAGTGAAAGCCTTCAAAAAGCCTATTTTTTCTAAGTAAGCTATAGCATAAACAGTACCAACACTGTCACACCGAGCAGGTAGCGGCTCAGTTCAACAAGCGATTATGCAACACAAACAGCGTGTCGCATAAATACTAAAATGTTAGGTCTTATAGCGGATAAGGCTTACTTTTACAGAAGGAACGAAAAATGAATAAAACTAAATTGGAGTTGATAGCAATAGCCGAGGCTGGAGCAAGTTTAATATTAGATTCCTCGAAATTTACCAAACTTGAATTAGTCGCTATTGCTAAAGCAATTACGGAGCGCCGCAATCTTACGCTAGAAAATTGCCAGTCTAAAACAAAAATTGAGTTGATTGCTATTGCTCAAGCAGCATCAGGAAAAGTAACTTTTCAATAATCTAAATCACTATGGAGATTGCTAATGGCTCAATTCAGAGTTGAAACAGTATATGACGAAACTTCCAATCGGTACTTCATTGAACTCTACCAAAAGGACGGTGACTTACCTATTGTGGTAGGGAAGCAATATATTTCAGCCATGAACATGCAATGGCTGATGCGGTAGAAATGCTTAAAAAAGCAATGCCTTCGCAACCTATAACTGCTTGGCGTGAACAATAGACCTAACAATCCAAGGCAAGTAGGACATATTTTGTTTTGCTGCACTCAAAACGCAAAATATGTCTCTGCTTGGGGCGTTAGGTTTTATGGAGATAAATTGATTTCGATGAAAGAAAAAATATTAAACTATCTAACAAACGTGATTTCACATGATGGTCATGATTTATCCCTCGTTGACAACATATTCGCGATATTTGTGGCGGTAACGCTGGCATTAACTTTTGAAAGCTGGATATCTAAACATCTCTACATAATTATCCCTGTTTTCGTATCAGTTGCAGTTTTAATAGTTTCTTTGATGGTAACGGTTAATCTTAATACAACGAAAAAGTTGTGGTTGGGCTATTTAGTTTCGCTAGTTTTATCATTTCTATCTTATGAATACATTATGTGGGCATCAAATAATGATTTAGCCCCAGAATACCTAGATCTATTAGCGCTACCATATGGCGTTGTTATGTGGATTTTTTGCCGTGAACTTGCTGTGATAATAACCAATATAGTCCGCAGTAAGTAATGAAAATAAGAAAATAAGCGACACCCATCACTATTAACATCAAAACTGAGGAGGTGAAGTAAAAAAGTATGAAAGCACAGCCGTCACTTTGTAAAACGTTTATCGATAGGTTATTTTTTAGCGCTCAAGCGTATCTCTACACTAAAACTGAGTTATCGCGCACGACAACGCGCTGCAAATACAGCAGTAAGAAATTCTAGAGTTGAGAATGTGAGTTTTGCTAAGCCAACAAGCGCTCGCAGTTTGTTAGGTTTGTCCGTCGTCGTTTTTGCAGTGTTTCGCAGTAAGCGGTTATTGTTCGCTCTCGACCAACGGCACCTTGAAATACCCGAGAAAATTGCGTAGTGAGTTTTATCCAGTTCTCAGGCTCTATATTTAATGGAATCTGGAGTCAATGAAATCTGGAGTCAATGACACCCACCATCAATTGGAGTCAATGACACCCACCATCATTTGTATCTATGCTGGCAAGTAAGATTTAAAAGTACGGAAACACTTAAACGAGGATGGACAAAAGCGTTTTTAGATAGGATGACCTTTGGCGGGTAAGCCTATCTCTACACTAAAACCGGGTTATCGCGCACGACAACGCGCTGTAAATAAAACAGTAAGAAATTCTAGAGTTGAAAAGCTTGCTCTGCTAAGCCAACAAGCGCTCGCAGTTTGTTAGGTTTGTCCGTCGTCGTTTTTGCAGTGTTTCGCAGTAAGCGGTTATCGTTCGCTCTCGGCCAACAGCACCGTGAAATACCCGAGAAAACTGCGTAGTGAGTTTTATCCAGTTTTCAGGTTCGATATTTAATCGAGTAAGAATGGGTTGAGACTCACAGATATAGCCTCGCTTGTCGGCTCGAATACACTGGCCCGTGAGCTCAACTAATTCAATATAGGACTTGAATTCAAAGGGCAGGCCTTTAGGCATATGTTTTCGTGGGCTACCAGCAAAGCGTAGTAGGCTTTTTGGTTGTTTGCCCAGCTTAGCGTGGTCGATGCGCTTTTTGATGCTGGTGTAGTCTGAGGTTTCAGGCGTTACGGCGACTTTGGCTCTAATAGGGTTTAAGTCTACATATGCCAAACAAGCAGCCAGTGCTGCCTCGTCCAGTAATGCTTGGGATTTGAATCGTCCTTCCCAAAAACGGCCTGTACAATTATCTTCTTTATTTGCTCGGCGGGCGATGTCTTCGTTAAGCACTCGCATAAACCAGCTAATATCTGCGAGCCTTTCTCTGTATTTGGCGACATGCTCATCGAGTATCAATTGCTCCGACTCATTGAGTGGCTCACCTTCAGTAAATTTTTGGCTTACCCAATTGCCTTTAAATAACTTGTGCCATCGTATCACAATCGCTTTATCCGACAGACGCTTAGCCTTTTTATCATCAACATATAAAACAATGTGGGTGTGATTACTCATCACGGCATAAGCACAGATATCAATACAAAACACATCTGCCAACATCAGGAGCTTTTCTTCAACCCAATCACGGCGGTGCTCGTATGATTTTCCAGTAAATTTATCTTCACCGCACAGAAAGGCGCGTCTCACGCAACGGGAGATACAGTGGTAGTATTTGGTGTCGGTTAAACTAATTTGTTTTTTACGGGCAGTAGCCATAGTTTGGTTTCCTCAATCCTTTGAGTGCAGAATTAAAGCGTAGGCGGAATCTTAGGAAGGTGCAAATTAGTGGTGGGTGTCAGCGATTTGAGCGATTTGACTCTTGACCAAAATGAACGGGTTGGGCGCCTCGTTAAGCGACTTTAACAAGCTCTTTATAAATACCTAAGCCAATGAAAAATATGTTATGTTTGTTCATGTTAGCCTCTGCTGTTTAGTTATTTGACAAACTAATTATGGCATTGGCTTTAAGCTAACCCACGAAGAGGTGGAGACAAGTGCCATGTGGGAGTCAATATGTCTAGGTATATCAGGAAAGAACCGTGAATAAATTTATATTAGTGTTATTTTGTTTTCTTTTTTCATTTTCTAGTAGTGCACACGAGAATTTCACGTCAGAGCAACTAATTGAGAAAGCAAAAGTATTTGTAGCGGCAAAAAATGCGCGTCAACAGCCAAATACAACAATTAAAGAGATAGAAAACTATATCTCACTGCTTTCTGATGACTTTATCGATGAACACGTCAAATTTAAATTTACTTATACAGATAAATCTAAACTCCGAGAGGATATGATTAATAAATTAAAAGATGAAGTCATTCATAGTTCAATAGAAATAAATGAGGTAATGGTTGGCGCTAATGTCGTCTTTGTAAAAATGACCGAATCAGGTAAAGTAAAACCTGCTCATTTAGATAAAACTATTGAATATAGTAAAACCAATATTGTTTCACTTGAGTTTAATCAAGCGGGCTTAGTTAAGCACATTCGTCGACACCACGGGTAATCAATACCATACAAACGCTTTAACACATTAGTGGTGGGTGTCAGCGATCAATAGAACTACAACATAGAGAGCTTTAGTTGTAGCTAAAACTTGAGTCTCACCTTACCCTAATTTGAGTTGTTATTATCCATACAAAGGCTTTAACCAAGGAACGAAAAATAGCAAGCTCGCGCTCCTTCGTCGCTATTTTATGCTGCTTCTTGGAGGAGTTGTTGCACAGCCTTCACTTTCCTTCAAGGTACTACAGCTTTCATGTAAAGGTTTAACCTTCTGTGTCCCACCAAAAATTTCTAGTTGACTTCATGGGTACTAACCACTACATTTGTAGTGGTTGAAAACTACAGATGTAGTGGTAGAGGTGATAAGTGAAACTAAGTGAATTTGAATTAGACGTGATGAAGTTACTTTGGCAACAAAATGCATGTACTGCCAGTGAGCTTCATAAATATCTTCTTGCAGATGATACAAGAACAAAAAAAGTGGCTTATAACACAGTCAAAACAATCGTAGATCGACTAGAGCAAAAAGGTGCGGTCGAGCGCTGTGGTCAGCAGGGGAGGTCAATCGTCTATCAAGCAAAAGTGACTCAGCAAGCGCTTTCACAGCAGGCAACACCGCGTTTTATGGATCGCTTTTTTAAAGGTAGTTCACGCAGCCTGATAGCTCATTTCATTAAAGAAGAGAGTTTAGACGATGATGATATTGAGTATTTACAAAACCTACTTAAGAGCAAAAAACAGAAGAAAGAGAGCGACTAATGTTTGATTACTTACTCACCGCAAGCTTGCTCAGCATGTTTAGTTTGACTAGCTGCTATTTTCTGAAAACTGCGCCTGCACGAACGCGCTTTTATGTGTTGGTAGTAGGGTTATTGAGTTGGCTAATTCCATGGCAGCAACTTTCCCCACCCCCTTTTTTAATAGATCTGGAGCTTTACACTATTGAGGTGAGTTCTATTTCAGACTCAGGGTCAACTCCACCGAACAGCATCAAGCAAAGCACTTTGCAAACCGAATCAAACTGGCTTTCTGGCTATACCATAAACCAAGTGTTTTCAAATTTGTTTGTATTTCTGACAGTGGTAGGTGGAGGACTATTTTTAGCGAGAGTATGGTCGTATAAAAGATTACTAAGAGGCATCGAAAAGGGCGCCTACACCAGTGAAGAGCATCAATATCTACACACGTTTTGCACCGTAAAATTTACAGAATTGAGTACCCCAGCAATTACGACAGGCCCATTACAGCACACCATTTGGTTAGATTTTAAGATGAAAGGTCGACCAGAACTCGATTCCGTGATTGAGCATGAGTTAACGCATATCAAGCATAAGGACACATATTGGTTATGGCTAATATGTGCGACTGAAAGCGTCTTCTTTTGGAATCCATTCTGTTTGTTGTTAGCAAATTTGGCGCGACAACAAATCGAACTCAGCTGCGATGAAAGCTGTATGGAAAAACTGAGTGATAAATATAGATACGATTTGGCCAGTTTACTGTTGTCCGAACATCAATACCGGTATGAACATGCGTCATTAGGTCATTCAGTATTAGCCGTATCTCACTCGAAAAGTTTCAATATTCAAAGAGTTAAAACACTAAACAAGGAAAAGAAAATGAAATTATCCCATTTAATGATTATCACGGCAGCACTGTCTTGTAGTGCCTTAGCTGCTAACCAAATCGTCTCTGAAAAGCAGGTAACACAAGGAGCGAGTATACAAAAGAGTGAAAAGTCAGCGCGATATCAACAGCAATTGAGAGAGCTACTCGCTGGGGCGAAAGGCGCGAAATCGAATGATGAAACACAGCTTAAAGCAGCGGTTTCACACATTTTAAATTGGCATAGTAACCGCGGTTCGTTAAATGGTTTTGAAGAGCTGGATATAAAAGTAAAAAGCTTTACCTTGCTCGACCAAACCTATCATAAGCTAGCTCAATACGAAGCAATCTTGACCGCTTACAATAATTGGTTTCCTGAAGGCTCTACCCAACCGCCATTTTTAAAAAACAGATTGGCATCAGCTTATATGCACCTTGGGCAATATCAGCAGGCAGCAGAGCAATTAGAGAGTCTATCTGAAAAAATGCAAAGTCGCTTTCAAATCGGTAGCGCTACTGATTTGGCACGCGCTTACATTGAAATGGCAGACTACGATAAAGCATTAGCTGTATTAAACAGTGATGTTGTAACCAGCGCTGAAAATCAAACATATCAAGATATCCTAAGATACTATGTATACGAAAAACTGAATAACCAGACAAAGGTGAATGAGCTGAAAGAGCGTTTACCAGCACATTATGCGAAAACACCAGCAATATTACCTCGCTTACCTCGACCTGGCTCTTTGCTTCTGGCGAAGTTATAAATCATTTAAAAAGCCTGTAAGATGCAGGCTTTTTTAATTTACTAAACTAACCGTGCGCTAGCCGAACAGTTCATCTTCTAGTGTTTTACCGTTAACTAACGACTTGTAACGCCAACCCTGTTCACGGCAAAGTCGGAGTACGTCAATATCAACCTGTTGGCCGCTACGGTACTCAATAAGCAGGGCGCCACTGGCATTTACTGTCACCTCTTCAACGCCTTGTAAGGTTTTCAAAAGCGCCATGTGACTACTGGTGCCAGACTCTTTAAGTTTTACAGTCAGCGTGGTAAGCTCCGCTTCTTGGATGCGGTCAACTGCGGTTAATTTACCATGCTGTAAATGTAATACTTGATCGCACAAATCATCGAGTTCCACTAAATCGTGTGAACTCAAAATAAAGGTCGTTTCAGATTGAAGCCTTTTTACTAGGTTTCTGATCTCACGAGCATTTACGGGATCTAATCCAGCCGTGGCTTCGTCAAGCAGTACAATTTCAGGCTTTGAAAGTAGCGTTTGGGCGATACAGATACGTTTTCGCATGCCATGAGATAACTCATGAGGTTTGGCGTGATAACAGTCTTTGAGGTCGACAAGCGCAAGCACTCTGTGCGTTTCACTCTCGGCCGCTTTCGCATCTAAACCTTGAAGTTGTCCGTATAAACGTAGCTGATTACTGACAGAAAACCTTGGATCAAGCTGAGCATCCTGTGGAAGTGCGGCAAGGCGACCAAAAAGTGCAGCGCTGCCAGGTTTGTGACCTAAAATCTGAACATTGCCAGCATCTGCATTTAGATATCCGCAAAGTGTGCTAAAAAGGGTGGTTTTACCCGCACCATTTGGGCCGACAAGCGCAATGGGGGAACCTGCGTTTAGGGTAAAAGATACGTTATCTAGTGCGCGCTTTCGTCCATACTCTTTCACTAAATTATTAACTTCAATAATGCTACTCATAGCGTGCGCCTTCTTAATAGTTCACAACTAATTGCAATTAACACGAGGCTATGCAGCACCGGTGTGGCAAAGCGAGTGAGGTTGATATTTTGTGCGATGGTTTCTGTGCCTTGGAATCCAGGAAAAAGATAAAACAGATACTCCGCGTAAGCGCTGTACTCAAGTGCAAAAGCGACCAAAGTGGCGAGCGTTAAGTAGGTTAAAATTGCGTAAATCATACTCATTTTGCTTGAGTTAGCAAAGTGATTAGCAACAGACATCAGGGCAATAAATGGCGCAGTAATAAGCGTTAGCTCTAAAACAATTAATGTAGCCCGACTTAGCCCTGTGAGCCACAAGCTTGGGTCGCGCACCACCATTAATATCCAAGCACCTACAGCAGAAATCGCTATGAGCAGCAACGTATTGAATACCTGCCCAACAAAGCGGCCAACAACAATTTCCGCGCGAGATGTGCGCAGGGTTAGAAATCTCAGTGTGCCGCGGGTTCTATCTTCTACAGTTTGATCTGCGCTTGAAAAGATCACAAAAAGAGGAAATAGAAAGATTGACCAAACTAAGTATAGTGCAAGTTCCACTTCAGGCCATTGGGCAATACGGTGCATACCAACGACGCCAGAAAAACTCTGGATCATATTTTTGAAGTTGGGGTCGCTGACAATGGATACCGCTTCTGCAATGGCGTAGCGCAAAATGGCGTACCAAACCAAAACAAATGCGGCGATGGCTATCCATCCGCGTTTCGTTGCAAACAAGCGTTGCAATTCAAAGATGGCAATTAGGCCAATTCTTTTTATATTCATAAGGATCCTTGCAAGTGACAACACAGACTTTCACTACTAGAGCGGTAGGCTGACTTTGATTTGAGCGTATATGATTGGCGCTAAAAAAGGAAGTTACTGAACTGTAACAAAATTAAACCAATAAAAAACGGGCACGATTGAGTGTGCCCGTTTCTGAGTTTAAATTTGCTAGCAATTACCAGCCGCAATTACGGCCTTTATTTTGCTCATCTAGGTATTTTTGCAATGGTGCAAAGTAGTCAAGTACTGCTGTTGCATCCATTTCATCTTTACCTGTTAGCGTTTTCAGTGCTTGTTGCCAAGGTTTGCTGCTGCCCATTTCAAGCATGGCATTTAAACGCTCACCAGCTGCTTTCGAGTTGTAAACAGAACAGCGGTGAATGGCTTCTTTGCTGCCAGCAATTTCACAAAGTGATTTGTGGAACTGGAACTGCAAAATATGCGCTAAGAAGTAACGAGTGTAAGGTACATTACCTGGTACGTGGTATTTTGCACCTGGGTCAAAGTCATTTTCAGTACGTGAAATTGGTGCTTTAACACCTTGATATTTCTCTCTTAATTCCCACCACGCTTGGTTGTACTCTGCTGGAGAAATCTCACCAGAGAATACTTTCCAGCGCCATTGGTCGACAAGTAGACCGAATGGAATAAATGCAACTTTATCGAGTGCCATCTTCATCAATAGACCGATATCTTTTGACTCATCCGGTACGTTATCCAACAAACCAATTTGCTTTAAGTAGCCAGGTGTTACAGATAACGCGATGGTGTCGCCGATAGCTTCATGGAAGCCATCATTGGCGCTTTCTTGGTAATATACAGGCTGCTGATTGTAAGCGCGTTGATAGAAGTTATGGCCTAGTTCATGGTGGATAACTGAGAACTCTTCACCTGTACGTTGGATACACATTTTGATGCGTAGGTCGTCTTTGGCATCTAAGTTCCAAGCAGATGCATGACATTGTACGTCGCGATCTTTTGGTTTAATAAATAAAGAACGTTCGTAGAAAGTGTCAGGTAATGGGGCAAAACCCATTGAGGTGAAGAACTTTTCTGCACCTTTTACCATTTTGATTTCGTCGTAATTGTGTTTAGCCAGTAGCGCCGTTACATCATAACCCGGATCTGCGTTTTCTGGCGCGACTAAGTCATAGATATTGCCCCAGCTTTGTGCCCACATATTGCCAAGCAAGTGCGCAGGAATAGGCTGGTCTTGAGGCACTTTATCTTCGCCGTATTTCTCGCCAAGCTTGGCTCTTACATGACAGTGCAGCGAATCATATAGCGGCTTTACTTGGTTCCAAGTACGGTCAAGTTCTTTTGCAAAGTCGTCCGCTGGCATGTCGTACTTACTGCGCCACATGGCGCCTGTGTCTGCGTAGCCAAGCTCATTAGCACCTTCATTGGTAAGTACCACTTGCTTTTCATAGAGTGGACGCATCGGCTTTGACACTTCTCGCCAACCTTGCCAGATGTCTAAAAGCTCTTCATAGTCGCGACTATTCGCCATCTTAGCCGTCATGTCGCCAAGGCTTAGGCAAGTGCCATCATCTTTACAGTATTTGCCCTTGCCGTACATACCATCAAGCTCTGCAGTGAGCTTTGCAAGTTCCGCTGTTTTGTCAGCATCTTTTGGTGCAGGTAATGTCAGGTTTAGCTTCAATTTGTCAAGCTTGCGGCGAGTATCTTCGTTTAACGTCAAGCCATCAAATTGTGCAGCTTGGTTAGCAAGCTCCACGAGCGCAGCGGTGTATTCCTCATTAACGTCCGCAGCAAATGAAGCGGTATCGTGAGTAATAAAGTTAGCGTAAATCCAAGCTGAGCGGCTAGAGCGGAAGTTAAGGTCAACCAACTGTTCTGACGCCTTATCTAAAAATGCTACTGCATCGGCTTCTGATAACGCTTTATTTGTAGTTTCAGTGGATTTGCAGGCAGAGAGTGCAAAAGTACTGGCAACAATGAGTGCGCCAACACTTAACTTAAATCTTGGTTTCATAGGGTTCACTTGTTGTTTTAATTAATACACGA
The DNA here is from genome assembly GCF_040104525.1 of Pseudoalteromonas sp. XMcav11-Q. Taxonomy (NCBI): domain Bacteria; kingdom Pseudomonadati; phylum Pseudomonadota; class Gammaproteobacteria; order Alteromonadales; family Pseudoalteromonadaceae; genus Pseudoalteromonas; species Pseudoalteromonas sp. XMcav11-Q. The sequence goes on along the minus strand of NZ_JBECOX010000001.1, from coordinate 45,887 downwards.
GCCGACTTAACGCTAGACGGCATTTTAGTATCTATAGCCAGCTACACTAATTGGGTTAATTGCTAAAAATCAGCGAGTAAATTAATCGAATTAGTATTAGTCGTATGAACAACTAATCGTAGTGAGCGCGGCTTTTTCTCGCAGCAAAGCATCATTTTTTGCTGTGGTGGCAAGAATAATAGCAGGACGACTTTAAAACGACAATTTTGCGATGGACAAACAAAGAGATACGAGCGCAGATAAAAGTTGAGTTAGTGTGATTATTAACCATAATTAAGACAGTCAATTGTATCAAAAGGCCGTATTTGGAGCCTGCAAAAAGGAGTGCATATGACTTTTGTTTTATTGGTGATTTTGGCCATAGTGGTGGTATTTTGTGTCCGTGATATCAGGGTTAAGTTGATCACTAAACCGCTCTTTAATTATTTCAAAACGTCATTACCTGAACTCTCCCAAACCGAGCGAGAAGCGATGGAAGCGGGGAGTATCTGGTGGGATGGTGCGTTGTTTTCGGGTAAGCCGAATTGGCGAAAGTGGTTAAGTAATGATAAACCAAAGCTAAGCGATGAAGAACAGGCATTTATAGATAGCGAATTACACACGCTGCTAAAAATGCTTGATGAAGAAAAAATATCTGAGGCTCAAGACCTGCCTGAAGAAGTTTGGCAATTTTTAAAAGAAAAGGGCTTTTTTGCTTTTATTATTCCAAAGGCTTTTGGTGGTCGGGAATTTAGTGCTCAGGCAAACTCCACCATCGTTGCAAAAATAGCCAGCCGTAGTTTATCTACTGCAGTGACCGTGATGGTGCCAAATAGTTTAGGCCCTGCGGAGCTACTGCTTCATTACGGAACCAATGAACAGCAGAATACTTGGCTGCCAAAGCTTGCCTCGGGTGAGGCGCTACCTTGTTTTGCATTGACCTCTCCAGAGGCGGGATCGGATGCGGGTAGCATTCAAGACTTTGCGATTGTGTGTGAGCGTGAATTTGAGGGAGAAAAACAAATTGGACTTGCGGTAACTTGGCAAAAACGATACATCACGCTGGCGCCCGTCGCTGATGTATTAGGACTTGCGTTTAAGGTTTACGACCCGGATCAATTGCTTTCAATTAAAGTAGAGCTTGGGATCACTTGTGCACTTATTCCTACGGCACATGAAGGCGTAAAAACTGGAGATCGACATAATCCGCTGGGGCAAGCTTTTATGAATGGTACAACCAGTGGTGAAGATGTTTTTATTCCAATGGCTTGGGTGATAGGCGAACAGGCAGGTATCGGCAAAGGGTGGCGCATGCTGGTGTCGTGTTTAAGTGCTGGGCGGGGGATATCTTTGCCTGCACTGAGCGCGGGAACCGCTCAATTAAGTGCCAGAACGACTTCGGCTTACGCCGGTGTCCGTCGTCAATTTGGTGTACCTATCTCTGCCTTTGAAGGAGTGCAAAGCGCGTTAGCCAGAATTTACGGCTATAGCTATCTTATTGAAGCGGTGAGACAAACCACTGCGTTGGCAATTGATTTAAAGCAAAGCCCTTCGGTAGTCACTGCGATTGCCAAGTATCACCTCACAGAACATGCAAGGGTGGCATTAAATGATGCGATGGATATTCATGGTGGTAAAGCCATTCAAATGGGGGAAATGAATTATCTTGCCCACAATTATATGGGGATGCCGATTTCTATTACCGTTGAAGGCGCCAATATTTTAACGCGAAGCTTGATGATTTTTGGTCAAGGTGCAACGCGTTGTCATCCTTTCATACTCAAAGAAATGAGTATCGTACAGCAAGAAGATCAATTAATCGCATTGAAAGAGTTTGATGAAGTGCTTTGCAAACACTTGCAGCATACCTCTGTGAATGGGCTTAAGGCGTTTTTTAATGGCTTCACACTTGCACGTTTCGAACGTGCGCCGGTGAGTGGTGATGTGGCGGCGTATTACCGACGGCTAACATGGTTGAGCCAAGCGCTTTCTGTGTATAGTGATATCGCTATGTTAAAGCTAGGCGGTTCACTAAAACGTAGAGAAATGCTCTCTGCAAAATTAGGAGATGTCCTGAGCTTTCTTTATATCGCCTCGTGCGTATTAAAAAAATACGAAGATGATGGCCGTCAGCAAGGGGACTTACCGCTGGTAAAGTTTGCCTTAGATCACTGTCTTAACGAAGCAAGTAAGGCTATTTATGCATTTTGCGATAACTTTACCGCAGCACCTCTGGCATTTTTGTTAAAACGTTTGGCGTTTCCTGTTGGTAAGTGGCTCAAAGCGCCAAGCGACAAATTGGCGGTTCAGGTATGTAGCAATGTTTCTGATCACAACTCGACCCGAGAACGTATCTCGCACCTGTGCGCCGTGGTAAAACACTCTGCGGTAGATACGGTTGAGCATGCTTATTTACTGGAAAAGGCGCATGCTCCACTAATGGCAAAATATCGTAAGTGGTGTAAACAAAATAGCGTGAAACTGGTGGGTAAGACATTGAATGAAAAACTCAGTATCGCAATGGACGACAAGGTGATTGATGATAAGAGTTCTGAAACCATCTTTTGTATTGAAACGCTGGTTGCAAAAGCGATTGCTGTTGATGCAAAAGCGCCCAACTAGTTTGTTGTGACTGAGGATTTTGGCTAATTTGTTAAAAAAGCCCCGACAACGGGGCTTTCCTTTCTTATTCTTGAGTTAACGTGCAAAGGGGTCGGCTAGTACCTTGTCTACGTACCATTTGCCTTTTTTGCGCACCATACTGACACTACGCATGTCGTCTACTTGCTCACCGTGGAGCTGACCTGTAAAAATTAAATTAATTTTTGCGCTGTCGCCATACTGTTCGCGCAGACTTTGATTGGTCATATCAACTTCTATGGTGACTTCATCGTATTGCATATTCACTAAATTTCTGGCGAATTGCGACGCAGTACCGTAAGAGCGCATGATACGCGCGTGACGGGGAGTGGCGATTTTCATTGCAGCGTCTAGATCTTTTTTATTATAGAGTGCGTCAAAATACATTGTTGCGGCATATCCAGGAGTGTCCTTGTCACCACTGACATTATCCTCTGAGCCGCACGCTGAGAGTAAAATCATTGCGGCTAAGACAACGAAAGTTTGCTTAATAAGTGACTTTGTCATGCTAAAATACATCATATGCAGTCTAAAATTATTCACAATAAGTTAAGTTTGTCTGCTAACGGCCGATATGTAAAGCCAGTAAATGAAATAAATGTATTATGTGCTAAGGGTTTAAGATGTCTCGTTTAATATCACTAGCTTGGTTCGCTTTATTTTTAGTAGGGTGTGGATCGCAACCTGAAATTAGTAAAGGGGTAACAAGCCAGTTGACGCAAAATGGCATAATACTTGGACACTTTTCTAAAGATGGAAAGTGGAGCGTAACATTAGACAGTAATGCTGAAATCCATATTTATGATAATGCCAATCAGTCTGTCATATTCTCAGTACCCAAAGACAAAATAAAAACACCAGTCAAAGAAGTCTTATTGTCAGATGATAAGGAAATGCTCATCGTGGCAGGTGAAAACCTTATCTCAATTTGGTCTGTCCCAAAGCAAAAGTTGATAACGAACGTACCTTTTGCTGGGGTGAGTCCACTTGCTTCAATCTCTGCTTTAGCGCTTTCCCATAACAACCAGCGTTTGCTTGTTGCGATGGATGATGGCTCACTCAATATGGCGGATCTATTCACGAAGTTAAACAATCGTTTTATGCCACATACTCGGCCGATAGAGCATTTGGCGTTTGATAATAGTGGCGACTATTTTGTTACAGGCGCGCAAGATGGGTTGGTTGCCCTTTGGCAATTTGCCTCACCAGAACCTTTATATGAGCATCAATTTAGTCATCGTGTTACCAGTTTAACAGTGAGTCATGATGGCAAGCATTTATTCGTCTCAGATGGGTTGAATGCGCAACATGTACTAGACTTTGAGTCTGGAAAACAGCTCAGTGAGCTAAAGTATATGGCCCGTTTTAAGATGTTTAGAAAGGCTAAATTTATTTCTGACTCAGGCTTACTCGCGACATCATCGTCAAAGTCTCACCTCTCCATCTGGCGCTATGAGAGCGGGGAAGAATTAGGTACTTGGTCTATTCATACTGAGAATGAGGGGGCAACGGTAGTCGATATGTATGTCCCAAACCCAGACACCTTAGTAACGCTAAATAGCGACGGTATGCTTGAGACGTGGGCGGTTAACGTACTTGCTAAAAAGTAAGGGAGTGAAATCACTCCCTTTAAATCTCAGATTAATTGCAGTTTGACAAGCAAAACTTGAAATTAGGCGCGTTGGAAGTCATAAACGCTACCAAGATTAAGTAGTTGGGTGAGTTCATCTAGTGCAGCATAGGACTCTTGCAGTAGGCTCGGATCAGCTAAATCCTGCTCTGTGACTTTATCGCGATAATGTTTATTGACCCACGCGCTTAGTTGAATAAATTTGTCTTCACTCATCATCACTTCTGGATTTACCGCTTTTAGCTCAGCTTCATTGAGTGCTACACGTAATCGCAAACATGCAGGTCCACCACCATTTTGCATACTTTGGCGTAAGTCAAAAAAGCGTACTTGCGAAATCGGATTTTTTGCACCGAGCATATATTCGATATACGCGGCAACGTTATCATTCTTCGCACATTCCTCCGGTGCAACCAGCATCATCTCGCCTGATGGCAAGGTGATCAATTGTGAGTTAAATAGGTAGCTTTTTACTGCGTCTTCAACACTCACTGCATGTGTCGGAACTTCTACAATATGTAAAGGCTTTTCGCCGATATACGCTTGTCTAATTTTGGTTAGACTGGAGGTTTGATCAATGAAGGCTTGATCATGGCAAAACAGCACATTCTCATTGCCCACCGCAATGACGTCATTATGGAACACGCCTTGATCAATCACATTTGGATTTTGCTGGATAAAAATTGCTTGCTTATCATCTAATTGATGTAGCCTTGCAATCGCTTGACTTGCTTCTAATGTTTGCCGAGCAGGATATTTAGTAGGACCCTTTATATCGCTGTTAAAGCCACTTGAACCGTACACAAATAATTGTAGACCTTTACTGCCATGGCTATCGGCGAGGCGAGTGTGGTTTGCAGCACCTTCATCGCCAAAAAAAGGCTGCTCAGGCAAATGCTGGTGATGTGCAAAATATTGCGCATTAGCGAACATAGCACGAAGTAAATTCGTGGTGGTTTCTGGCTCTATTGAACGGTGAAATTTGCAGTTTAAATTGGCACTTGTGAAATGTACTTTGCCATCGCTGGAATCAATAGAAGGCGATACAGTCGCCGCATTTGCCGTCCACATTGCAGAGGCAGAGTAACAAGCTCGAAGCAATATAGGGTCGTGTTTATATGCTTTTTCAAGTACTTGTGCATCAGTTCCCGAAAAGCCAACGCGACGCAGTGGGGCTAAACTCGGGCGTGCGTGAGGTGCGAATATTCCTTGTTTTAGGCCGATATCATGCATTGCTTTCATCTTTTCAAGACCTTGCAATGCCGCTTCTTTTGGATTAGAGACGCTGGTAGCGTTAGAAAGTGACGCGACATTACCATAAGATAATCCGGCATAATTATGTGTTGGCCCTACTAAGCCGTCGAAATTGACTTCATAAGTCATGAGTGCGGTTCCTGTTGCGAATAGTTATAGATAACTAGTATGAGGCGGTTTCACTGGTTTTTAAAGTGACTTAGGTCAAATTAGGCGTTTGTACTTATTTAGCTTTAGCACGCAGTCATTGCAAAACAAATTAATAGGGAATTGGAATTAACCTATTACAACGCAATTCCCCACGTTTACTAAATTCGACTGCATCCTAGCGAGTCTCCTGATCACAATGGTGAACAGTGGAAAAAACAATTGCTGCAGCCTTAGTTAAACCAGCTTTCATTGCAAATTTATCCCTCGTTGCCCACAATAGGGTTAAATTCCTTTTTATATCAAGGCAAACCATGGAAGTTGAACATCAGGAAATTGCCAATTTTTTAGTAGCTTACCCGCCGTTTTCGGATTTGCCTCAAGAGGCACTACATAAACTCGCAAGCCAAGTCGAAGTAGGTTATTACCGAGCGGGCAGCGGCATTTTGGAATATGGAGAGCAGATCACCTACCTGTATGTGATCCGATCTGGTGCTGTCGAGCTCTATCGGCGCTCAGGTGAGCTATACAATCGTATTTCCACAGGTGGGATCTTTGGCCAGCGTGGTTTATTGATGAATCGTAAAGTTCGTTTTGGCGCTCAAAGCCTTGAAGATACGCTGGTGTACTGTATTCCTGTAGGCATTTTTGATGAGTATTGCGACGTTTATGAAGCGTTTGCTGATTATTTTGAAGCAGACGATAATGCGAGACTAAAAATCACGGTTTCTGAGCAAGCCGACAGCAACGATTTGACCACGGCCAAAGTGCGTAAACTATTGCTACGCGATGTGGTGTACGTTGAACGCAACGCCACGGTACAGCAGGCAGCTCAAGTGATGGCAAAAGAGCATGTGTCATCACTACTTATCTATGACCCCGAGAAACCAGTTGTCGAAGATCCAGATGAAGATGATGGTCAGGTGGTTGGCCTTATCAGTGACAGAGATCTTCGTACAAAAGTAGTCGCTGAGGGGCTGAATTATCAAACTCCGGTCTCTGAGATTATGTCGACTGACCTTATTATTGTTGACTCCAATGCCTATGTCTTCGAAGCCATGATGCTGATGCTAAGAGACAATGTGCATCATTTGCCCGTTGTTCATAAGCGTAAACCGATAGGAGTGGTCGCGCTATCCGATATTTTGCGCTATGAGTCTCAAAGCAGTCTGTTGTTTGTTAGAGGGCTAATGGACCAACAAAGTGTTGAAGACTTGAGTAGTTACGCCAAGCAGCTTCCTGCAATTTTTACTCGGATGGTGAATGAAGACGCCAACTCACACATGATTGGTTCTGCGATGTCGATTATAGGCAAAACGTTTAAACACAAGTTACTCGAACTCGCGGAAGCAAAATTAGGTCCGCCACCAATCCCATACTGCTTTATTGCCCTTGGTTCAATGGCTCGGGACGAACAATTAATTGTGACCGATCAGGATAATGCACTGATCTTGGATGACAGTTATCAACCCGCTGAGCATGGCGCTTACTTCGAAAAGTTGGCGAAGTTTGTGTGTGATGGTCTAGCCAATTGCGGCTATAAATATTGCGATGGTGGGATCATGGCAAGCAACCCAGCTTGGCGTCTAACTTACAGTCAATGGTTAGCACAATTTGAAGACTGGATAGAAAACCCCAGTCCTGAGGCTTTACTTAATAGTTCGATTTTCTTTGATCTGGAAGGCGTATGGGGTGAAACAAAATGGGCTGAGAAACTCACTGCTTTTATCAGTAAAAAGGCCAAAAGCACCCCTAAATTTTTGGCTGCGATGGCACATAATGCGCTAAGAAGAACACCGCCTTTGGGCTTTTTTAACGGTTTTGTCCTTGAGCAAGACGGTGAGCACAGGCGTTCGATGAACATTAAACGCCGTGGCACAGCACCGCTTTCAGACTTGGTTCGAGTGCATGCCCTTGGTGTTGGTTCTAAAAAACAAAACTCCTTCGAGCGATTAGAAGATATTGATGAGGCAAATATACTGCCAAAGGGTAAGGTGCTAGATTTGCAAGCTGCGCTTGAATATATTGCCATCATGCGTATTCGCCATCAAGCATGGCAAATTGAGCAGGGCGAAAAGCCTGATAACAGCTTGCCGCCTGAAACACTCTCTGATTTTGAACAGCGTAATCTTAAAGAAGCTTTTGGCGTGTTAGACAAAGCACAGAGCTTTTTAAAGTTTCGCTATCAAAACAAATCCATGATGAAGTAGCGGTGTAATATGCAAGGCGAGATTATGTCATGGCCAAATCGCTTTCAGCATTTGGTAGAAACGTCGAAAGACCCGAGAATTCAAGCATTTTACCAGCAAGGCGTGGTAGATCCTTACCAGCAATTGAGTCAGTGTGAGTTTGTTGCCCTTGATTTTGAAACTACAGGACTCGACCCAAACACCGATGATATTGTGAGCGTTGGCGTCGTACCATTTGACTTACGACGGATCCGCTTGGCTCAAGCGAAGCATTGGTTAGTGAAGCCAACCAGTCCGCTGGCTGAGGAGTCTGTGGTACTGCACCGGATCACACACTCACAAGTTGAAAGCGCGCCAGATCTGCAAGATATTCTTGAGGAAGTGTTTGCTTCGCTGCATGGTAAAGTCATAGTGGTGCACTATCAGTTTGTCGAAAAGTCATTTTTCGATTCTGCGCTAAAAGCGAGATTGGGTGAGGGTATTGAGTTTCCAGTGATTGATACGATGGAAATTGAAAAGTCAGCGATAAACAACGCCAGAAACTGGCTTGATAAGCTCAAATGTAAACCTATACCTTCGGTACGCTTAGCTGACTGTAGAAAGCGCTATGGGCTTCCCTATTATCAGCCACATCATGCCTTGTCCGATGCGTTAGCAACGGCGGAGTTATTTCAAGCTCAAGCTCAATATTGTTTAGACCCATCAGACATGGTGAAACGCTGGTGGAGCTAATCCCAAATAACAAAAAGGCGGAGCATACAGCAAGCTCCGCCTGTAATGAGATTAACGACCGTTAGCTTTTAGGCTCAGTTCTAAGCCCGAGGATCAAGCTTACACACATCAATAGTAGTACAAAAGTAAACGGTAAACCTGTTGAAATAGCACCAGCTTGCAGTGCTTCAATTGCCTCTTTACCGCCGATCCACAATAGCGCTGCAGCAATTGCACCCTCAATACTCGCCCAGAATATACGTTGTGGTACTGGGGCATCTATTTTACCACCAGCGGTAATACTATCGATAACCAAAGAACCAGAATCCGACGAGGTGATGAAGAAAACCAGTACAAGTACAATCGCCGTGAACGAGAGTAAATCGCTCATCGGTAGGTTTTCAAACATTTGGAACATCGCCAGTGGCACTTCAGTCAAGCCATCAGTACCTAGAGCGCCAATGCCATTTTTTACCTGATCGATAGCAAGGCCACCATAGATTGACATCCAGATCACGGTTACCAATGTCGGGATTAATAAAACTGCGGTAATAAACTCGCGTATGGTACGCCCCTCAGAAACGCGTGCGATAAACATACCGACAAACGGTGACCAAGAAATCCACCATGCCCAGTAAAATACGGTCCAACCTTGGAACCATGCTTCATCTTCACGACCATGCGGGTTACTCAGTGGAATGATGTTTTCAACATAGGCCATTAAAGTCGTCGGAATATTACCCATGGCAATCGCAAAACCTGCAATACCAACGAATACTAATAACACAAATGCAATTAACATATTAACGTTACTAAGTATCTTTACACCGCCATCAATACCGCGAACAACCGAAATAATCGCAAGGGCAGTAACGCCCACAATCACGGCAATTTCTAGACCGAGACCTGCTTCTATGCCAAATACATGTTGGATCCCAGCACCAGCTTGCTGTGCGCCCAGACCGAGTGATGTCGCAAGGCCAAACAAGGTAGCAAGAACGGCGAGAATATCGATGATATGGCCCGGCCAACCCCAAGCTCTGTCTCCTAAAATAGGATAAAAGATTGAGCGGATCGACAGTGGTAAGCCTTTATTGTAGGCAAAGAATGCTAAAGAAAGCGCGACAACGGCGTAAATAGCCCAAGGATGTAAACCCCAATGGTACATGGTCGCGCCCATTGCAAGTTCAGCCGCTTCAGGTGTGTTTGCAGCAACATTTAATGGTGTTTTGTACCAGCCAGTGTAATAGGCGACAGGCTCCGCTACACCCCAAAACATCAGACCAATACCCATACCTGCTGCAAATAGCATCGCCAGCCATGACGCCCGAGTATAGCTTGGTTTGGCGTTTTCACCACCTAAACGAATTTTACCGTAAGGCGATAAAACGAGCACCAAACAAAATAGCACAAAGAAATTACCAGACCACATAAATAGGGCATCAAAGTTACCTATGATATCCCACTTTATGCCGTCTAAAGTGGTTTTAGCTGTGTTTGCATCAACTAATAATACGGCGACTAAAAACGCCAGTATTAATCCAGCACTTACACCAAATACAGGGTTATGTACGTCAAATCCCCACTTTTGAACATTGTCTTGTCCAACTGTGTAGTCTGTATTATCGATGCTGTACTTATCGTGGTGATTGCCCATGATATCCTCTTGTTGTTCTCATCGTGATACGACACCAAGCTGATATACTGAATTAATCGCTAGACAATGGGTGATAACAATTCGACATAAACTAACTATGCAACAAAGCAAAATGTAATCTGGCTATTAATGCTAATCATTAGCGGCTTAGAATGACTTTATCAGTCGTAAAATATGCTAGCCATAAGCCACAAAAACTACTTAGTCTAGTTTAGATTATTTAGCGTATTCATTCGATTTATGCATTTCAATCACATCAGCCGAATGACTATCTAAATATATGATGGGTTTATGTTAGTTACAGCGACAGTATACTGCCTCAATACTTGTAATTAAGATAAACCAACCGAACCGTTATGCTACTAAGCTATGGTATCAATATATTGTGTCAACTTGATATTCAGTCGATGCTTCAAAGCAGCAACTTTTTAGTTTTAAGTTGTACTGGCAGGTGAATATTCAATGCCAACCAAAACTATCTCTACTAGTTTAGGGGGTGAGATTGAAAAGTAAATGGCTACTGAATTTTTTATTTAAAAATCATCACATTCATCAACTAGACATGAAGAGTGATGTAGACTAAGGAGTTTTTCTTTGATGGCATGTGAAAAAAAACCCCTCTTGCGAGGGGTTTTGGGTAACTCAGCGCCTTTGGCACTGGGAATGAGGTCGGTACATTTGTAAGTTAGGGTGTGTCTTACGACGCCTCAAACTGCATTTCAGGGATCTCACCGTCGACGATAAGCTTGCCTGCAGTTTTGCTGATTATTTCATCAACACTAACACCCGGTGCGCGTTCTAGCAAATGGAATGCGCCGTCTTTTACTTCTAACACAGCTAAATCTGTTACGATTTTCTTAACACAATTTACGCCAGTTAGCGGCAATGTGCATGATTCAAGCAATTTAGAATCGCCGTGTTTGCTAGCATGGGTCATGGTCACTATGATGTTGCGTGCACCAGCAACTAAGTCCATTGCACCACCCATGCCTTTGATTAATTTTTTCGGGATCATCCAAGACGCGATATTGCCTTGTTGATCAACTTCAAATGCACCTAGTACCGTCAAGTCTACATGACCACCACGGATCATGGCAAAGCTTTCCGCACTATTAAAAATTGCTGCACCTGTCGCTGCTGTCACGGTTTCTTTACCCGCGTTGATCATATCGGCATCAACTTGGTCTTCAGTTGGGTAGGGACCCATACCCAACAAGCCATTTTCCGATTGCAGCATCACTTCAATGCCTTGTGGTACGTAGTTTGCCACTAAGGTTGGAATACCTATGCCTAAGTTAACGTAATAACCGTCTTCAAGCTCTTGCGCCACGCGCATCGCAATTTGTTCACGATTTAAACCCATGATTGCCTCCTATTTGCGCGTAGTGACACGTTCAATACGTTTTTCAAAGTCACCTTTGATCACGCGATTGACATAAATACCTGGGGTGTGGATTTGACTCGGCTCAAGCTCACCCGGCTCTACAATTTCTTCAACTTCCGCTACGGTGATTTTTCCGGCTGTCGCTGCCATTGGGTTAAAGTTCATTGCTGTGTGGCGGAACACCAAGTTGCCATAGCGATCTGCTTTCCAAGCCTTAACAATAGCAAACTCACCGGTAATTGATTCTTCCAAAATATATGGTCGGCCATCAAATTCTTTTACTTCTTTACCTTCAGCAACGGGAGTACCGTATCCTGTTGCCGTGTAAAAAGCTGGGATCCCAGCGCCACCAGCGCGCATCTTCTCTGCAAGCGTACCTTGTGGTGTTAATTCAACGTCAATAATGCCATCGAGAAGTTGTTGTTCAAACAGCGCATTTTCGCCAACATAAGAGGCGATGATCTTCTTAATTTGACGATCTTTAAGCAAAATACCTAAACCAAAGTCGTCGACCCCACAGTTGTTTGAAACCACGGTAAGTTCTTTTGTTTGCAGGCGCTTAATTTCTGCAATTAAGCCTTCTGGAATACCACACAAACCAAAGCCACCTGCGATGATGGTATCGCCGTCTTTAAGACCCGCCATCGCTTCGCTGAAGCTTGATACGACTTTATCGAAACCGGCCATAAGCCCACTCCTAATAATGTTATTGTTTTAAGATTGACAAGTTTGTTTGAGTGCTAAAGACACTTTACTGCTTGGTGTCTTGCCTAGCGCATCACAAATTGTCCATCCTGCTTTTGCTAGCCTTTCTAAATCAATTCCACACTCAATGCCAAGTCCTTGCAGCAAGTAAACTACATCCTCAGTGGCAACATTTCCTGACGCGCCTTTGGCGTAAGGGCAACCACCGAGACCTGCAACGGCGCTATCAACAGTTGCGATCCCCATTTGCAGGGCTGTGTGAATATTCGTTAATGCTTGTCCGTAGGTATCATGGAAATGCACCGCAAGCTTGTCAGCAGGGATATGTTGCAGTAACAAGGTGAGCAGCTGCTGGACTTTTTTAGGCGTACCAACACCTATGGTGTCGCCTAAGCTGATTTCATAACAACCAAGTGACAACAATTGTTTACATACCGCTAAAACTTGCTCTGGTTGTACTTCACCTTGATATGGGCAACCAACCACGCAGCTAACATAACCTCTTACTTTTATGTTGTTTTTTTGTGCAAGTTCAACAACGGGACGAAAGCGTTCAATACTTTGTTCAATCGTGCAGTTGATGTTTTTTTGCGTAAATGCCTCACTGGCGGCAGTAAAAATGGCAAATTCGTCGACCTGATTTTCTAGTGCAAGCTCTGCGCCTTTAAGGTTTGGCGTTAGGGCGCTTATTTCAACACCTTCACTACGCTCAAAGCCTTGGATCACCGCAGCAGAATCGGCCATTTGTGGCACCCATTTGGGCGACACAAACGCGCCTGCTTCTATGTGCTTGAGACCAGCGTCTTTTAACGCGTTAACCAGCGAGATTTTAGCTTCTGTGGCAACACTTACCTCATTTTGTAAGCCGTCACGTGCGCCAACTTCTACAATTTTGACGTTAGCCGGATACTGAGACATTAGTCTTGCTCCTCAACAATCGCCAGCATATCACCATGACTAACCAGTTCGCCTTCTGCAAAGCAGTATGAAGTGAGCGTGCCATCAAATGGTGCATTGAGCGTATATTCCATCTTCATGGCTTCGATTATCACCACGGCATCGCCTTTATTAACTTGGGTACCGACGGCTAACAAATGCTTAACCACGGTGCCGTTCAATGGCGCTGCCAGCGGTGCAGCTTCGTGCTCATGATCGCTAATGTAATGCTTTGACTTGAGTTCAACGGTATGTTGATACGGGCCATACATAATAGTGATCGCGGTTTCGGTCACAATGGCACTGGCGTGTAACCTTGCACCATCAATCACCACTGTTAACTGGTGTCCATTTAATTCACATTCAATTTGGTGGATTTGCTCGTTAAACGAAACCTTCCAACCACCTTGAGATTGATAGGCACAGGCGACATGATCTGCAAATGGTAAATCCACTTTCGCGGTTTGGTTAAGCCTAAAGCCTAAGTTTCCCCACACCGTGTTTTTACATGGTTGTTGGTGGCTAAGATAGGCCGCACTTGCTAATAACACCATTTTATCCAGCGGCGTATTCGATTGAGTTAATACCTCAGTTTGCGTGTCGATAAAGTGGGTATCAGGTGCACCAGCTGTGAAAGTAGGGTGGCCTGCTAAGTGATGCAAAAATGCAATATTGGATTTTAAACCACACAGATGTACTTGCTCTAAACTCGATTTTAATTTGAGTAATGCTTGTTCACGATTTTTGCCATGAACAATAAGCTTGGCGATCATAGGGTCGTAAAATGGACTGATCTCATCGCCTTGCTGCACGCCAGTGTCAATTCTTACGCCATCTTTGGCTTCAGGAAAGCTAAGGTGTGAAAGTACACCAGAAAACGGCATAAAGTTTTCTTCAGGGTCTTCTGCGTAAATGCGCGCTTCAAAGCTATGACCAGATAACGAAACCTGCTCCTGAGTCAGCGGTAGCTGTTCACCCGCAGCAACCATCAGTTGCCACTCGACTAAATCAAGATCAGTTACCATTTCTGTCACTGGGTGCTCTACTTGCAGGCGAGTATTCATTTCCATAAAGAAGAACTCATCGCCACATAATAAGAACTCTACTGTACCTGCGCCGCGATAGTTAATCGCTTGCGCACAGCGTACTGCCGCTTCACCCATAGCTTTGCGCATAGCATCACTCAAACCTGGCGCGGGCGCTTCTTCAATCACTTTTTGGTGACGACGCTGTAGTGAACAGTCTCTATCACCGAGGTAAACACAGTTACCGTGACTATCGGCAAAAATTTGTACTTCAACGTGACGAGGCTTATCAACAAAACGCTCAAGCAGTACTAAGTCATTGCCAAAACTCGCTGCAGCTTCACGTTTAGCACCATGTAGTGCCGACAAAAACTCGCTGCTTTCTCGTACCACGCGCATCCCTTTACCACCACCGCCGTAAGCGGCTTTGATAAGTACCGGAAAGCCGATTTTTTCAGCTTCTGCCTGTAAGAAATCATCTTCTTGCTTGTCGCCATAATACCCAGGGACCAAAGGTACATTAGCGTCATGCATGATTTCCTTGGCACGAGTCTTAGAACCCATCGCTTCAATAGAACTTGCCAGCGGACCGATAAACGCAATGTTTGCCGCTTCGCACGCTTTTGCGAATACTTCATTTTCAGACAAAAAACCATAACCTGGGTGGATGCAATCGACGCCCGCCGCTTTGGCGACTTCAAGAATTCGGTCTGCGACCAAATAAGACTCTTTACTTGGTGCCGGACCGATATGATAGGCTTCGTCAGCTGTTTTCACATGCATCGCATTGGCATCTGCATCAGAATAAACTGCCACTGTGGTTAGGCCCAATTTCTTTGCGGTGCGCATCACGCGGCAGGCAATTTCACCACGGTTCGCGACTAGAATTTTAGTTAGCATGTAGACTCCTATTCGCTTGCGGCGGTTTGCCAGCGTGGTGCTCGTTTATCGAAAAAGGCGCTAAGCCCTTCTTGGCCTTCGTCACTAACTCTAATTTCAGCGATACGCTTTGCAGTATGGGCGATCAACGCTTCATTTATTTCTTTACCAGCAACTTCGCTGATCAGTGCTTTGGCACTTTTCACAGCAGCAGGGCCATTGTTAAGCAAGGTCTCGAGAAAATCCGCTTCGCTTTTTGCTAAATCATCGCTCAATTCGTGAATTAAACCCATTTCTAGCGCCTTTTCACCATCGAATACTTCGGCTGTTAAAAAATAGCGTCGCGCTTGGCGTTCCCCAATGGCTTTAATGACATAAGGACTAATTACTGCCGGAATAAGACCAAGCTTGACTTCGCTTAAACAGAATTTAGAGTTGTGCTCTGCAATGGCGATATCGCAACAGGCGATTAATCCGAGTGCACCGCCAAAAGCTGCACCTTGCACCAAACACAGCGTTGGGTGAGGGCAAGTGGCCAGCACTTGCATTAATTTAGCAAGTTCTAAAGAATCAGCGACGTTTTCGTCATAGTCGTTGTCTGCCATGGATTTCATCCACGCCAGATCAGCCCCCGCTGAAAAGTGTTTACCTTCGGTTTTTAATACCAGCGCTCTGACATCGAGGCCGCTGGCATATTCGATATTCTTAATGAGTTCGGCAATCACCTCCGCATTGAAGGCATTATGTTTTTCTGGGCGACTTAGCTCTAAAATCGCCACTTTGCTTTTTGTTATATTTAAAGTGACAGGCATAAGTGCTCCTTACATTCTGAAGACGCCAAATTTAGACTCTTTTTGCGGCGCATTGCTCGCAGCCTCTAAGGCAAGACCAAGTACTGTGCGCGTATCCGCAGGGTCGATAACGCCATCGTCCCAAAGCCTTGCGCTGGCATAGTATGGGTGTCCTTGCTTTTCGTACTGCTCGATAATTGGCTTTTTAAATTCGCTCACTTCGGCATCGCTCATGCTAAGGCCTTTACGCGCTAAACCATCTTGTTTAACCTGCGTTAATACGCCCGCAGCTTGTTCACCACCCATTACGGAGATCCGTGCGTTTGGCCACATCCACATCATGGTTGGCTCGTACGCTCTACCACACATGCCATAGTTACCAGCACCATATGAGCCGCCAATCAATACTGTAAACTTGGGCACATCAGCACAGGAAACGGCTGTTACCATTTTGGCACCGTGCTTAGCGATACCTTCCGCTTCGTATTTTTGGCCAACCATAAATCCAGTAATGTTCTGCAAAAACAGCAGCGGAATATTGCGCTGTGCACAGAGCTGAATAAAGTGTGCGCCTTTTTGCGCGGATTCAGAAAAGAGAATACCGTTGTTTGCTACGATCCCTACAGGGTGACCATAAATCTCAGCAAAACCAGTCACGAGTGTTTCGCCGAAGTAGCGTTTAAATTCATCAAACAGAGAATCGTCCACGATACGGGCAATGACTTCGCGTACATCAAACGGTTTTTTCAGATCCGTACCAACAATGCCATACACCTCACTGATGTCATAACGTGGTGGTTTGGCATCTTGCAGGAACGGGCGAGTAGGGCGCTGATGGTTAAGGCGTGACACGCACTGTCTTGCGATAGAAAGCGCATGCTCGTCATTTTCTGCATAGTGATCGGCTACACCTGAGACTTTACAGTGAACATCTGCGCCGCCTAAGTCTTCTGCACTCACTTCTTCACCCGTGGCCGCTTTAACAAGTGGTGGCCCTGCCAAGAAAATGGTGCCTTGTTCTTTGACTATAATACTTTCATCGGCCATCGCTGGTACATATGCGCCGCCAGCGGTACATAACCCCATGACCACTGCGATTTGTGGGATCCCCTTTGCAGACATACGGGCTTGATTGTAGAAAATCCGACCAAAATGCAATTTATCTGGGAATACTTCATCTTGTTCTGGCAAGTTCGCACCGCCAGAATCCACTAAATAAATACAAGGAAGATGGCAGCGCTCAGCGATTTCTTGCGCTCGTAGGTGTTTTTTTACAGTAATAGGGAAATAGGTTCCCCCTTTTACCGTCGCATCATTTGCCACAATCATGCATTCAACGCCTTTGACGCGTCCGATCCCGGCGACCACACCAGCACAAGGAATATCTTGCTCGTAAACGCCAAACGCGGCGAATTGGCCAATTTCTAAAAACGGCGAGCCCTCGTCAAGCAAGGTTTCAATTCGGTCACGTACAAATAATTTACCGCGACTTTGGTGACGGGCAATAAGCGCTTCACCACCACCTTGGCTCAATGTGGCGACTTTCTCTTTAAGATCAGCAACCAGCGATGCCATCGCATCGCTGTTTGCCTTAAACTGGGGATCATGCGGATTAACCGCAGAATTTAGTACCGTCATGTAGCACTCCTAGCGACTTTCGTTGAATAGCTCACGTCCGATAAGCATACGGCGGATCTCAGACGTACCAGCGCCAATTTCATACAGCTTGGCATCGCGAAGTAGTCGACCTGTAGGATATTCATTGATATAACCGTTTCCGCCTAGTAGCTGAATGGCATCAAGTGCAAGTTTGGTTGCAAGTTCTGCGGCATATAAAATCGCACCAGCAGCATCTTTACGAGTGGTTTCGCCACGGTCACAGGCTTTTGCCACGGTATAAACGTATGAGCGTGCTGCGTTCATTTGCGTGTACATGTCAGCAACTTTGCCCTGCACCAGCTGGAATTCACCGATGGATTGGTTAAATTGTTTACGCTCGTGAATATAAGGTACTACCACATCCATACAAGCCTGCATAATACCAAGCGGACCGCCTGCTAACACCACACGCTCGTAGTCAAGGCCACTCATGAGTACCTTAACGCCTTCGTTGTATTCGCCAAGGATGTTTTCTGCAGGTACTTCGCAGTTTTCGAATACCAGCTCACAGGTGTTTGAACCACGCATTCCAAGTTTGTCTAACTTTTGTGCCGTTGAAAAACCAGGGAAGCTTTTTTCGACGATAAAGGCGGTGATCCCGCGAGGGCCTGCATTGGTGTCCGTTTTTGCGTAAATCACAAAAACGTCGGCATCTGGACCATTGGTGATCCACATTTTATTACCGTTAAGGATGAACTTGTCACCTTGCTTTTCAGCACGCAGTTTCATTGACACGACGTCAGAGCCAGCATTGGGCTCACTCATTGCTAGTGCACCGATGTGTTCACCGCTGATAAGTTTTGGTAGATATTTTTCTTTTTGGGCTTGGTTACCGTTACGGTTAATTTGGTTTACACATAGGTTTGAGTGTGCGCCGTAGCTTAAGCCAATTGATGCACTCGCACGGCTTATCTCTTCCATTGCGATAACGTGTTCAAGATAACCCATGTTTGAGCCGCCAAATTCTTCAGCGACGGTGATCCCA
The DNA here is from genome assembly GCF_040104525.1 of Pseudoalteromonas sp. XMcav11-Q. Lineage (NCBI taxonomy): Bacteria > Pseudomonadati > Pseudomonadota > Gammaproteobacteria > Alteromonadales > Pseudoalteromonadaceae > Pseudoalteromonas > Pseudoalteromonas sp. XMcav11-Q. The sequence continues at coordinate 27,316 of NZ_JBECOX010000001.1, read as the reverse complement.
AGTAGGCCCATTTCGCCAAACTTTGGCCACATTTCGTTTGGAAATGCATTTTCTTGATCTGTTTTTTCAGCCAGTGGGGCAATTTCACTGGTCGCAAAGCTATTCACATGATCACGGATCATGTCTGCTGTTTCGCCTAGTCCAAAGTTTAATTCTTTATATAAAGATACTGTGCTCATCGGTCTTCATCCTGTTGTGAGAGTTTATTTTTCGAGCTCGTGTAGGGTGTCGCGACAACGGCGCTCAGCCGTCACCAGTTCCATTAAGACAACTTTAATGTCGTCCATCTGTTGGCTTAAGTCGGCTTTTTTCTCTTCAATGAGTTGCAACATGGTTTTAAGTTGCTTTTCGCTCGATTTGTCGGCGTCGTAAAGCTCAAATAGTCGGCCAGTTTCAGCAAGTGTAAAACCAAGGCGTTTGCCGCGAAGGATCAGTTTTAATCGAACTTTGTCACGTTTTGAGTAAATACGCGTTTGTCCTTGGCGCCTAGGAGAAAGGAGTCCTTGGTCTTCGTAAAAACGAATACTGCGAGTAGTAATATCAAATTCTTTAGCTAACTCGCTGATTGAATAGGTAGGTTCATTAATTTCTTGCATTTTTATTTACACTTACAACGTCACTGATTAGACCAATATAAGTGAAGTTTACGTAAAGGTAAAGTAAGAATAGCAGATCCTTCTTTAGTCTTATAAAAGGAATAATCTGTCCGTTCGAATTGTCATCAAATCTTCATTACAGCTAGAGAAAATAAGCCTTGGAAACAAATTTGTGCAAGTTAGCTTTACACTTTCACTGATCTCGTTTGGCTTGATTTTAGATTTACGTTGGCGTAAACGTAAATATTATGTATGCTCGAATACAGAGTTAATTTTTAACAAGCCAAGATTGGCTTGTAAACAGGAGTTTTGCAATGAGTAACGAAGCTGTTGTCATCGTCGCTGCTAAGCGTACACCAATGGGTGGCTTTATGGGAAGCCTATCTGACGCAACCGCGACAGACTTAGGTGCGACTGCAATTAAAGCAGTAATGAATGAAACAGGCCTTAGTGACGCGAGTATAGACGAAGTTATCATGGGTTGCGTACTACCCGCAGGCCTAGGTCAAGCGCCAGCGCGTCAAGCGATGCTACATGCGGGGCTTGCACGCTCGACGGGAGCAACCACTATTAACAAGGTGTGCGGCTCGGGTCTAAAAGCGGCGATGTTCGCGCATGATCTCATCCGCTCAGGTAGCATTAATTCTGCTATCGCTGGTGGCATGGAAAGCATGACTAACTCACCTTACTTTATTCCAAAAGCCCGTGGCGGAATGCGCATGGGTCATGGCGAAATCAAAGACCATATGATGGCTGATGGCTTAGAAGATGCTTATGACAATAAAGCGATGGGTTGTTTCGCACAAGCTACTGCTGATGAATATGGCATTACCCGTGAGCACATGGATGAATTTGCACTTGGCTCACTAAGTAAAGCAAACGCCGCAATCGAAAATGGCAGCTTTGGCAATGAAATTGCCCCTCATGTAATGAGTACGCGTAAGGGGGATGTTGAGGTTAATACTGACGAGCAACCTGGTAACGCGCGTCCAGACAAAATTCCATCACTTCGCCCAGCATTTAAAAAAGACGGCACTATCACTGCTGCTAACTCTTCGTCTATTTCTGATGGTGCAGCAGCGCTGATTTTAATGAGTGAATCAGAAGCGAAAAAGCACGGTTTGACACCACTTTGTAAGATTGTTGCCCATGCAACTCACTCACAAGCGCCTGCTGAATTTACCGTGGCACCAGTCGGTGCGATGAATAAGCTGCTTGAAAAAGCGGGTTGGTCGACAGCAGACGTTGACCTTTGGGAAATCAACGAAGCGTTTGCCATGGTGACTATGTTAGCTATCAACGAAATGCAGTTAGATAGCAACAAAGTCAACGTCAACGGTGGTGCTTGTGCACTAGGTCACCCAATCGGTGCAAGCGGTGCACGCATCTTAGTTACACTTATCCATGCACTAAAAAACCGCGGCTTATCAAAAGGCGTAGCGTCACTATGTATCGGTGGTGGTGAAGCTGTAGCGCTCGCGGTAGAAGTGTAAGTTACTGCAATTTATTTCGTTCAAGGGGCGCTGCGTTTTCCATAATTCTAATCATTCACGCAGCGCATAAACTCGTTTTATGGGGAGGAGTGCTTCATGCACCAAGTACCTTTATACATCAACGGTGAATTTTCACAGTCTCAGTCTGACAAATGGTTAGACGTTGTTAATCCGGCTAATCAAGAAGTGTTAGCAAAAGTACCTTGTGCTACTAACGAAGAAGTACAAGCTGCAATTCATTCAGCTCAAGAAGCATTTAAAACGTGGCGTAATGTTCCGGTAACTGAGCGTGCGCGAATTATGATGCGTTATGCAGCGCTTCTTAAAGAGCATCAAGAAGAAATCGCAACCATCATTTGCCATGAACTAGGCAAAACTTTTGAAGATGCGAAAGGTGATGTATGGCGTGGTATTGAAGTGGTTGAGCAAGCATGTAATGCCCCTTCAATGATGATGGGCGAGACGGTAGAAAACGTTGCCCGAAATATCGACACCTATTCATATACCCAACCGCTAGGCGTTTGTGCGGGTATTACGCCATTTAACTTTCCAGCGATGATCCCGCTGTGGATGTTCCCGATGGCTATTGTATGCGGTAACACCTTTGTACTTAAGCCATCAGAGCAAGATCCACTAACGCCAATGCGCTTGGTTGAATTGTTTGAAGAAGCCGGTGCGCCAAAAGGCGTACTACAGGTAGTACACGGTAGTAAGGATCAGGTTGACCAAATCCTTGAAGCGCCGGAAATTCGCGCGATTTCTTTCGTAGGTTCTTGTGGTGTTGGTCAGTACATTTACAGCAAAGGTACGCAAAACCTCAAACGCGTTCAAGCATGTGTTGGTGCGAAAAACCACATGGTTATCATGCCTGATGCGAAAAAAGAACAAGTGATCAATAACCTGGTTGGCTCTTCGGTTGGCGCGGGTGGTCAGCGCTGTATGGGGATCTCAGTTGCCGTGTTTGTTGGGCAATCACAACAGTGGGTAGAGGAACTTAAAGACGCGATGGCGAAGGTACGTCCTGGCGTTTGGGATGATCCTGAAGCTGCTTATGGTCCGCAAACGACTCCACAGGCTAAAGCGCGCATTCTATCGCTGATTGACAGCGGTAAGCAACAAGGCGCAACGTGTTTGCTAGACGGTTCTGATTTTACAGTTGAGGGTTATGAAAATGGTAATTGGGTAGGTCCAACCCTGTTTTCAAATGTCACAACTGAAATGGATATCTACAAAGAAGAAATCTTTGGCCCAGTCCTTTGCTGTGTATTTGTCGATAGTTTAGATGAAGCAATTACGCTTATTAATAACAACCCATACGGTAACGGCACCTCATTATTCACTGCAAGCGGTGGCGCAGCACGTAAGTTCCAGCGTGAAATCGAAGTGGGTCAGGTAGGCATTAATATTCCTATTCCTGTGCCATTGCCGTTCTTCTCATTTACCGGTTGGAAGAATTCATTCTACGGCGACCAACACACCTATGGTAAGCAAGGCGTGCGTTTCTATACAGAAACCAAAACGATTACCTCACGTTGGTTTGACGATGAGGCTGTCAGTGGTCCAAATATGAGTATCAACCTTAGATAACTCATATTGCATAGCGTGCTCTGCAGGGGGAGCACGCTATTTTTTACCAAAACGATAAGAATTACCGACACACATTCAGGGTGTCAGAACAGCAAGAGAGGTCTAGCGTGGACTTTAACCTAAACGAAGATCAACAAGCATTTGCCGATATGGCGCACCAATTTGCAATGAGCGAGCTTGCTCCACATGCAGCAAAATGGGATCAAGAGCACATTTTTCCAAAAGACGTAATTCAAAAAGCAGGTGAGCTTGGTTTTTGCGGTCTATATACGCCTGAAGAGGCAGGTGGTCTGGGTTTATCTCGCCTTGACTCAAGTATTATTTTTGAACAACTTTCAATGGGTTGTACAGCGACAACCGCCATGTTGACTATCCATAACATGGCAACGTGGATGATAGCGAGCTTTGCAACGGAAGAAACCAAAGCAAAATATATGGATCAGTTAGTAACAGGTGAGCTACTGGCTTCTTACTGTCTAACAGAGCCTGGTTCTGGCTCTGATGCTGCATCGCTGAAAACAAAAGCAATAAAAGAAGGCGACGAGTACGTTTTGTCTGGCTCTAAGATGTTTATCTCAGGCGCGGGTGAAACTGACGTATTGGTAGTAATGGCAAGAACTGGTGAAGCAGGTCCAAAAGGTATTTCGGCCTTTGTTGTACCTGCCGATGCTGATGGCGTTATTTATGGCAAAGCAGAAGAAAAAATGGGGTGGAACGCTCAACCTACGCGCCTTATCACGCTTGAAAATGTCCGTATCCCAGCTGCCAACCTGCTAGGCCAAGAAGGCGAAGGCTTCAAATTTGCGATGCAAGGCCTTGATGGTGGTCGTATTAATATTGCAACTTGCTCGATTGGTACAGCCCAGCAAGCACTTAATACCGCCAAGCAGTATATGCAAGAGCGTTCTCAGTTTGGTAAACCATTAGCGGCGTTCCAAGCACTGCAATTTAAAATTGCAGATATGAATACAGAACTTGTGGCTGCACGCCAAATGGTTCGACTTGCGGCATTTAAGCTGGATAGCAACGACCCAGAAAAGACCACTTATTGCGCAATGGCGAAGCGTTTTGCCACTGATGTGGGCACTAAGGTGTGTGATGATGCACTGCAAATTCATGGCGGTTACGGGTATATCAAAGAATATCCACTTGAACGTCATTTACGTGACGTACGTGTTCATCAGATCCTTGAAGGTACAAACGAAATCATGCGTGTAATTATTGCACGTCGGATCTTAGCTGAAGGCGCGGCAAGCGTCCTATAAGGAGAGTATCATGACTGCACAATTAAAACTCGAAAAACAAGGCCATACTGCCGTTGTTACTATGTCAAATCCACCTGCGAATACGTGGACAAAAGACACACTAATTGCACTTAAAGATCTAGTTATCGAATTGAACGCAGATAAAGAAATCTATTCGTTAGTGATCACTGGCGAAGGTGAAAAGTTCTTTTCAGCAGGTGCGGATCTAAACGTATTTGCCGACGGTGACAAAGGAGTCGCTGCGGATATGTCTCGAGTATTTGGCGAAGCGTTTGAAACACTCAGCGACTTTAGAGGCGTATCTATTGCTGCTATCAATGGTTTTGCAATGGGTGGCGGTTTAGAAGTAGCACTAGCATGCGATATCCGCATCGCCGAAGCTCAAGCACAAATGGCACTCCCTGAGGCGAAAGTAGGGTTGTTACCTTGTGCTGGCGGCACACAAAACTTGTCGTGGCTTGTAGGCGAAGGCTGGGCAAAACGCATGATTTTATGCGGTGAGCGCTTAAAAGCTGATAAAGCACAGCAAATTGGCTTAGTTGAAGAAGTGGTCGAGCAGGGTAAAGCACTGGAAGCTGCGCTTGAACTTGCTAAGAAAGTAGAAGATCAAAGTCCAGTTGCGGTCACGGCTTGTAAGGCTCTAATTCAAAAAGGCCGCACTGGCACAATCAATAGCGCATTGCCGCTTGAACGCGAACTTTTCGTAACACTATTCGATACGCAAGATCAAAAAGAAGGCGTAAACGCGTTTTTAGAGAAGCGCAAAGCGAATTGGGTAAATGGCTAATGATTGAATTTGAGCTAATAAATCACGAAGAGGCGCCGGTTATATTCGAACAGGCAACGTGCCATAACGGGATGAAAATAGCGCTGGCGACATTAAATGCACCAAAAGCGTTAAATGCCTTAAACCTTGATATGATCCGTTTGCTCGCGCCACAACTAGACGCTTGGGCAAACGACCCGCAAATAGCAATGGTTATGCTAAAAGGTGCTGGAGAGAAGGCGTTTTGTGCCGGCGGCGATGTCGTGAGTTTATATCGCGAAATGTCGTCTGATACGAGTAACGCATTAATCGAAACCTTTTTTAGTGAAGAGTATCGGTTAGATTATCAAATCCATAACTATGATAAGCCAATCCTACTTTGGGGTAATGGCATCATCATGGGGGGCGGACTGGGCTTAACGGCCGGCGCAAGCCATAAAGTGATGACCGAAACGTCGCGCATCGCGATGCCGGAAATTACCATTGGCTTATACCCTGATGTGGGAGGGAGCTATTTCCTCAATAAGATGCCAAAAGGCGTTGGACTATTCTTGGGTCTCACCGCTGCAAACATTAACGCTGCGGATGCCAAGCTGGTTGGGCTCGCCGATCATTTTATGGACTCAGAAAAACTGAGCTTACTGTTACAAAACCTAGTTGAAGTGAACTGGGGCAAAACCAATGTATTAAATCATGAAAAGCTTACTCAGTTGCTGTTGTCACTAGATGAAGCGTCTCATGCGCCGCCAAAAAGCGAAATTAAACCGCTTATCAAGGTGTTCGAAGCGCTTGATGATAAACGTGAATTATCAGAGCAAGTTGAGTTTATTTTGGCGTTGGATAGCACTGACAACAAATGGCTAAGCAAGGCACAAGCTGCATTAAAGCATGGTTCACCATTAAGTGCTGCATTGGTTAAAGCTCAGCTCACTAGAAGTGCAGGCAAAACACTAAGAGACTGTTTTAAGCAGGAATTAGGAATGTCGGTAACGGCTGGCGAGTTTGGTGAGTTTCAAGAGGGTGTTCGTGCGCTGCTTATCGATAAAGATGGCAAGCCCAATTGGCGATTTAAATCTGTCGCCGAGGTTACAGACGATGCAATAGAACGCTTTTTTGCACCTCGCTGGGATGAAAACGATCACCCATTGCGTGACTTATAAGGAGTGACTTAAATGGCACAAGTAGGATTTATCGGCTTAGGTAATATGGGTGGTCCAATGGCCATTAACCTATTAAAGGCTGGCCACCAAGTATGTGTATTCGATTTGAACCCAGAGGCCGTTGCGACGCTTGAAGCAAGTGGCGCGACGAAGGCGACGGTTGTGAGCGATGTATGTCGCGAAGCTGATTATGTGATCAGTATGCTGCCTGCAGGCAAACATGTTCGAGCAGTGTATACCGGTGATGACGGATTAATCAATTACCTTAGCAAAAACACACAAGTAATTGATTGCTCGACCATTGATGCTGGATCTGCTCAGTTTGTTGGCAACAAGTTGGCAGAATCGGGTATTTCATTTGTCGATGCGCCAGTGTCTGGCGGTGTGGCAGGTGCAGCGGCCGGTACCTTAACTTTTATTGTCGGTGGTAATAAAGCGGACTTTGAACGTGCGCATGTGGTACTGACCAATATGGGTAAGAATATCTTCCATGCTGGAGATATTGGTGCCGGACAAGTCGCTAAGATATGTAACAATATGCTGTTATCAATACTAATGGCGGGCACAAGTGAAGCGCTGCAGATGGGTGTAGATCATGGCTTAGATCCTAAAGTATTGAGCGAAATCATGCTAAACAGCTCTGGTCGTAACTGGACGCTAGAGCTATACAACCCATGTCCTGACGTACTAGAAAATGTGCCTTCTTCGAACGGTTATAAGCCGGGCTTTATGGTTGATTTAATGGCTAAAGATCTTGGTCTTGCGATGCAATCTGCGCAGCAAACGAATTCTGCGACGCCCATGGGGGCTCTGGCGAAGAATTTGTATAACTTGATGCAAAATCAAGGCAAAGGCAGTGAAGACTTTAGTGCGATTTTTAAGCTTTATTCAGAGAAATAGGACACTATGGATATTAACAATAAAACAGTTGTGATCACCGGTGGTGCGCAAGGCTTAGGTCTTGCCATGGCGACTGAAATGGCAAAGCATGGGGCAAAACTTGCCCTGATTGATATGCAAGAAGACGTTTTAGCAGAAGCGAAGCACGAACTAGCTCAATTCGGCACCCAAGTTAACACGTATGTCGCTAATGTTAGTCAAGAATCAGACGTCGAAAATGTGTTTAATGCGATCGTAAATGACTTCGGCGATATTTCGGTATTAATTAATAATGCGGGTATTTTGCGTGACGGTTTGCTACTCAAAGCAAAAGATGGGCAAGTCATCGACAAAATGTCGCTTTCGCAATTTCAATCCGTTATTGATGTCAACCTCACGGGTGTTTTCCTGTGCGGTCGCGAAGCTGCTGTCAAAATGGTAGAAGCGGGTAATGGTGGCGTGATCATTAATATGTCGAGCGTTGCACGCGCTGGTAATATGGGACAAACCAATTATTCAGCGGCAAAGTCTGGAGTCGTTGCGATGACTACCAGTTGGGCTAAAGAATTAGGTCGTTTTGGTATTCGCGTGGGCGCAATTGCGCCAGGTGTGATCCGTACAAAAATGACCGATGCAATGAAGCCTGAAGCCAAAGAGCGCCTAGTGAAAATGAAGCCAGTAGGGCGTCTTGGCGAAGCGCAAGAAATTGCCCATACTGCAAAATATATCATTGAAAACGATTTCTTTACGGGACGTGTCGTTGAGATTGACGGCGGCATTCGCTTGTAATGAAAAAATAGGCTTGGTTTTACAACTTGTAGTCCAAGTTCCTACTTGAGTGTGTGAAGCGGCAATGCAAATTGCCGCTTTTTTATTTGAAAGACATTAAATTAGTTAGGAGAAGTGCTTGAAGTTATCTGGAATACATCACGTCGCTGTTATTTGTTCTGACTACCAAAGATCAAAAGTGTTTTATACCGAAGTACTTGGTTTGCACGTACTCAGGGAGAACTATCGAAAAGATAGAGCGTCCTATAAATTAGATCTTGCGCTGCCTGATGGGAGCCAGGTTGAGTTGTTTTCGTTTCCAAATCCTCCCAAGCGACCATCACATCCAGAGGCGCAAGGGCTGAGGCATTTAGCATTTAGTGTATCAGATATTGATGCTTGTATTGCACACCTTGTGCAGTATCAAGTTGCTGTAGAGCCTGTTCGAATAGATGAATATACAGGCAAACGGTTTACCTTTTTCAGCGATCCTGATGGTTTGCCGCTGGAGCTTTATGAGCAATGTTAGTTAACTACTCTAAAAGGGTTAAATTATGTATGAGATATTAGTGGCGATGGAAATTCATAACAGCGAGCGATATGCCAAATATCGTGAAGCGATGAAGCCAATTTTAAGACAATATGGTGGTGGATTTAGTAACGATTTTCATATTGCAGAAACCTTGCTAACAGAGGGACAGTGTCAAGCTAATCGACTTTTTACCATATATTTTCCTGATCAAGCTTCAATGGAGTCCTTCTTCAGTGATGCTGAATATGTAGAGGTAAAAGCGCGATACTTTGAAGATAGCGTCAGTGGGTTCGATATTTTGGCAAGCTACATTAGGTAAGGCTAAAACAAGGAGCAAAATTGGGTAAAGTTTATTCTATGTGGGTCGATAACATTTAATAACTCCGCGGTAAAATGAATTTGTAACAAGGATATAGGTTATGAATATAAGACCACCATATCAAATGAATAACGGCAATGTTGTAAACTCAACATCGTCAGAAAAACTACATGAAAAGGTCAGAGAAGTTGCGACAAATAGGGCCGACGATGAGCCCAATCAATTACCTAGTTCAGACAATGAATTAACTATTGATTTTTCTTACACACAATCACCAGTCACATACAGTAAAGAATTTTTTCTCAACCTAGACCTCAGCATGATTGGGCTTAAGCGCTATGGGATTCATCGAGAGCATATGGGGACGGATGAAAATGGCCATATTTATAAAGATACCTATGGTGATTTTGAAGGAAGAGAGAAAATTGACGAATTTCTAGCTATTTTCGATCGTTTGGACGAAGAACAAAAAATAAAGTTTTCCCACTTTAAACCAACTGAAGCACTTCTTGATGTTGCTAACAGATTAACTGATGAGGAGCTTGGACAGCTCACCGATTTTATTGTCGAGTCGTTGTCTATCAACATACTTGATCCAAAAAAGGATGATTATTCTACCAAGCTAATAAATAAGCTTAGCAATATGTCAGATGAGGTATTAAAAGATACGGTGAGGACCATGTCTAAGCTGATGGAGCAAGCTAACAATAAAGTCTTCGCAGAACCAAATTTACCAGCTTATCTGCTTGATAAAGACGGCCATGCTGATTTCGATTTAAATGTAAGAGATTTGGGCTTTTTTGAAGATGTAAATGAGTATGGTGACATGAACAACCAATTATTAAATGACTATGCAAAATTTGTCATTGATAACAAATTCTCAGACGGTGATCTTTTAGATCTGAACGCGCATATAGCAAATTCTGATTTTGATACGAGTCGTGGCATGCTAGATATGGCAACCTTGGTTAAGGCAAATGACCGAACTACTTTTATAGAAATGTTAAACGAAGTGGATACGCGGGAGCCGAATAACCTGTTCGCAAGATTGAGCAAACTCAATTACGAAAATGAGAACACAGAATACTTTAGAACTGACAATCGAGAATACGTTAAATTTAAAGGTGCACCAGCTGACGATAACGAAAAAAGTAGGTTATACAATCAGCTGATAAAAGCCTATGAAAATCAGGGGCTCGGTTGGATGAATGACGTAATGGAGCAGTCAGAAGGTATGCCTGTGCGAGCTGAGCTCAATATGTGGCTATCTATTTTAGAAGATGTTGAAGAAAACCCCGGTGCGTTTAAACGCTCAGATTCTGTCGAAACTTGGATGGAGCGTAATTTAGCTGGAATTGTAAATGACTACTATCAAGGCATAAAAGAAAAGGTATTTGCGCATAATGAGGAACTAGATAACTTTCTCAATATGTCTATGCTTGAAAGAATTGAACTCGATACAACTGAACTTGACGAACAAACTCCTATAGCTGAATAGAGAAAGATCTATTACATCCCAAATATTGTTCTACACTTAATTAAGAACGAAACAAGCTAGTTAATTCAAAGGCTTGTTTCGAGTTGAGTCTTGACTATATAACGCAGCAACTTTGTTAAGGGAGAGTTTAATGCGCGGCGTGATATTTAGAGGTTTAGAAGAATTAGTTGTAGAAGCGATTGGCATGCAAGCTTGGGATGAGTTACTCGAAGCACATGCACCTGAGGGAAGGGTTTATGTTTCCCCGACATCCTACCCAGATGCAGAGTTATTTGCGTTAGCGCAAGGCGTTGCTGACAAATTGAATAAGCCATTGACAGATGTATTGGCCATTTTCGGACAGTCGTTATTTGGATTTTTAGCGGAAAAGCACAAAGGTATTTCATCAAAATTTACGTCGTTTGAAGAATTGGTTTTATCTATCGATAGCGTGATACACATGGAGGTAAAAAAGCTTTACGATGAACCGAACCTCCCCTCAATTGCGGCGATAGTGAAAGATGACAAAACTATCGTATTAGAGTATTGCTCGAATCGTAAATTGTGTTTTTGTGCGGAAGGGCTTCTTTATGGTGCCGCCCAATTTTACAGTCGCAAACTAAAAATTGAACATCCACAGTGCATGCACAGCGGCGCTAAACATTGCGTACTCATTCTTCATTTGGATTAATTCGATGTCTGAATATAACGACTATAAAAAGGCGTATCTAAGAGAGCGTCGTGCACGTGATGAAGTCGAGTCATTACTTGAAGAGAAAACGCGAGCGTTATATCTAGCCAATCAAACACTTGAACGTCAATTAGCGCAACTTAAGAATCAACAAGCCGTATTAATAAACAACGAACGTATGGCGACGTTAGGGACACTGTCAGCAGGCGTTGCGCATGAATTAAATAACCCTTTGGCATATGTGGCAGGTAACCTTGAGTCACTTAATTATTATATCTCGCCCATATTACAGTTGCTTGAGACAGTAAAATTACTTGAGCAAAATGAATTGAGAGGAGATCAATTGGAAGCTCGCCTTATTGATATATATTTAAAGCAACGTATTGACGAAATTACGAATGATTTGCCAGATCTCGTTCACGATACGCTGCACGGCTGCGAGCGAATTAAAACCATAGTAAACGATTTAATGAATTTCTCCCGCTCCAATAACGATAGTTTCGGTAGGGCGTCTCTAAAGTCTATTGTTGAAGACACGCTTCGTTTACTTCATGGTCAACTTAAGGGATACGAGCTGACCGTCGCGGTCGAAGATGTGCCAACTATCTATTGCAAGGAGGGAGCGCTAAAACAAGCGATCATCAATCTTTTGGTGAATGCTAAATATGCGGTAGACATGAGCCATAAATCGCATAAATCAATAGAAGTGTTACTCGCACCGGGTAACGATCAAGATATTATCTTAAGCGTTAGCGACAACGGAATTGGAATTGATGCTGATGTGCTTCCTAGATTGTTCGATCCTTTTTTTACGACTAAGCCTGTCGGTGAAGGTACGGGTATGGGACTTGCCATTACTCATGCGATTGTAAAAGAGCACAAAGGGAAAATTGATGTTCAGAGCCAAGAAGGCGTAGGTAGTCAGTTTACTATTTCCTTTCCTCTGGAGCAGTGAAAAGCTTGCGCCTGTCCCTATTTTATAATACGTTAATCGACTAAATCAGATATATCTCAGTGATTTTCATCTGAGGTTTCGAGCCTCATCTTTTAATACTCAAACGTAATAGGGAAATTATGACGGTTGAAATGAAAGTACCCGTGTTGCCTGAGTTAATAGATACTGCAAAAATTGCAACACTCTATGTAGCCGAAGGACATCAAGTTGCAAAAAATCAAGTCTTATGTGATATCGAAACGAGTAAGGTCGTATTGGAGCTACGAGCGCCAGAAGCCAGCCGTATCGGTAAAATCGAGGTGAACGAAGGCGATGTTTTGAAAGCCGATGCGCTTATTATGTCAATCACTCCAGATCCAGAATTAAACCACTTAGTTGCACTTGAGCCGAAGAGAGTTCATCGGTTGCTCAGTAATGAAGGCATCACAACTGACCATAAGTTGAAAGGAAAAGGCAATATTGATGTGCAGATCGATGTATTACCCGATTTTGTTGATAGCGCAACGATTATTGAAATCTATGTCAAAGAAGGAGATAAGGTTGCTTGTGGCGATAGGCTTTGCGATGTTTATACTGACAAGGTCATCCTCGAAGTTTGTGCTCCCAATGATGGCGTAGTGTGCGATTTTATCAAAAAGCTTGAGCAAGCAGTCGTTGCAGGTGAAACGATCGTCACTTTGTATCACCCCGAGTATATTGGGCCTGAGACTACACTTCCTGAATCGAAAGAAGATAATATTGATGCCTTAATAGCTCAAGTATTGTTAGATCCAGCTTTGGATAATGAACCTTCTACGCTGGTCGAGTTCAATAGGCCTTCTCATCAGGCTACATGCGATAATTTAGAAGCGCATAACGACATAGCGGCAGTTGAAGCAACCGATAGCACGGTTATTGACACACAGCTTAAAAATGAATCTCCCCCTCTTAGTACTCAAACTGGCGATAGCTATGTTGATTTAACAAATGACCATGTTAGTTCAGCTTCAACGCCTTTACGAGCAGAGTCTACAGTTATTGAGCGCATAGGGGAGGGTAACAACAGCGGAGTTGGAGGGGCAAGCTCTGGCAAAGTGTTTACGTTTGCCGCCAGTGTAATCGTTATTGCGCTGGCGGGTTATTTTTTGCTGATATAGCTTCGCGCTTGTAGCATCTGCAAAGAAGTTAACCAGCTATTTTACTCAAAAAGGAGATTTTTAATGAGTTATAATGTCATTGCATATCAAGTCGATGCAGAAAAAGTAAAAGCGGTGTGGGGAAGTAAAGATCAGCAATTTTTGCAACGATTTTTATCCAAATACCGAGATGAAATCGCAGGACAAGAAGACGAGCTGGATGTTAAGGGATATGCCGCTTGCATGGCGAATATTATAAATGGAACGAGTACGGATGAGGACGACGAAGACAACTTTATTTACGGTTATCTATATGAAATGCTGTGCCAAGAATTTGGTGAGATGGTTCGCCATGATGACTTTCTAGACATAATGGAAGATGTGACGCCATCTAATCATAAAGCATTTATTCCTATCCCCAAAAATGATGATTGGCCTGAATTCTACAGCGTCCCTCTTGAAGAATTAGAGCAGGGTCGACAGGTCTTTCTTGGCAGTGACGAAACATACACTAAAGAAACCTCCTATATAGAAACGGTAAACTTCATTTTCGATACAGCAGTTCAAAACCACAAAGCTTTGGTTTTCTTTGGTTATTGATTTGAGGTCTCAATCTACTGATTAAAATTTTTTACAATACATACGGCGCTGTTTGGAGCAGCGCTAATAGCCTCTACATGAAAAGACGATAAGTAACAATAATCTAGCCATAGTCAGTATTCCTTGAGTTTAAGTAATCATGTTGATGTGGCTAGAATAGAAAAAGAAACTTTCTCGAAACTTACAGCTCAGTAATTAATCATATAAACTCAAAATTCCTTCGTTCGTATTGCCGTGATGACTGCAAAAGCTTAGTATCAGGTAACTTCGCAAGCGTTTTAGTGCTTGGTGTATAAGAATCAAAACCGATTTGCTGAATAATTTGCTTTGAAACACACCGCGTAAATAACGATAAAGTAAAATGCTATTCGGTAATCTAAAAAGAATAAAAGGGTGAACAATGAGTGAAGAACAAAACCAACCGCAGCAAGAGACGTTGACACCAGAACAACAGCAGCAAAGATCAATACAATGGCAGCGTAGCTGCGTACAAGCTGCACAAAAACACCTCGCGGATAAAGGAGTGTTACCGCAAAGTATAATTGAAAAAGAATGTCGTTATATTGAGCCATTGGTTGCGCTTTGGAAAATCAAAGGTCAAAACGGCAAAAAGTATTGGGTGATCACAGGTAATCTACCGACGGATCATATTGAGGCTTCCGCTGCAGCGACAGCACGTGAAGCACTGCGCTATTTTTCATTCCATTGGCAAATGAAAGCAGAAGAAATTATGTCTGCAAAGCCAGTAGAAAAAACACAAGCCCAGTTTGCTAATCTACTAGTAAACCGAGCTCATGGTCTATATGACCTTTTCGCTAAAGATGAACTTTGGGCTAATGAAGCATCGTAAACGGTTCCATTTTGAGTGATTGAATAGGGCATTTCAAGCGCTGTCTTGGAATGCCAGCTTCCATAAATACGTGCCCATGCGTGGAAAACCCCGACTGTAAAAATTCGGGCACTTCATCCAAAATGCATTGGATAAAAACATCTTCAAAGCCTTTGTCTTTTGCCAAGTCAACAAGTCCCCCGATCAACGAAGCATAAGCATCTCGATTACGGTGAGATTTGAATATGGCAATGCGGCTTAATAACCCGTCTTCGCACAGTCTCCCTGTGCCAACTGGCCCATCGAATTCGTCAATAATGATTAAGTGCTCAGCAGTGATATCCTGCTGATCAAATTCGACTTCTTTAGGAATATGAAGTTCATACACAAATACGCGCTCGCGTATCGCTTTTAGCTCCAATTTTTTGGTTTGCCAAGTTACTCTACTGATCCTATAACTCATACTGCCCCCATCTACAGATTGCACCTGCATTCCCTGTTTAGCGACAAGCTAGAGCTTGCGAAAACCTTGAAGATCAAGGATCTCGCGGCATATTGTTGTTTTTGTGAACGCGGCTATCTTGTTCTAACAGGCTCTACTCCCAGCCCTCATCGAAGTCAGCATCGGCTGGATCACTGTCTTCAACGAAGTAGGTCCCATCATTAATCAGTTTAGTTAACGTTTGTTTAAATTCCAAACTATTTAATGCAGGAATTATTGCATTAAACTCAAACACAACATGATCGCTTAGCTGCTTTACGGCATCTAAACAATGATGGTCTAATTCATAGTTTTCACCATTAACACTGAACAAAATATGATCGTCACAGATTTGGTAAATAGCACGTACTCCTCCAGCGCGATAAATCAATGGGTTATCTTTGGCGATCTCGAGAAGCTCCTGAGGATCAATTATGGGGTCTAATGGCGCGAGATCCATCTCATGTTTTGGTTCGCTGAGTGTCTTTCCAAGCCACTGACTGTATAGTGCTTTATCTTCAAGTAAAGCATTGAGCAGAGACTTTATCTGTTGTTGGTCGCTGCAGGTGACTTCGCCAATAGACGCTCTGAGTTGTAATTCTGGATCGCTAAAACGGCGTTTGCCAGCTTCCATATCAATTACGTGATCAGCAAAGCTTGAAAGTAAGTCTTTTTGATCAGGCGCTCGAAAGCCAACTGAGTAGTTTAAAGCATCCTCAACTGCATAACCTTCGTGAGGACAAGCTGGCGGAATATATAAGATATCACCCGGTTCAAGAACTGCATCAATGACCGCTTCGAATTGCTCTACTTGTAATAGACTCTTGTTGCGCGCAAATTGCTTTAGGCTGTTGTCCCGTTCGCCAACTCGCCAATGACGTTTACCTTGTCCTTGAATTATAAAAACATCATATTGATCTAAGTGCGGACCAACGCCACCACCAGGAGTCGAAAAGCTAATCATCAAATCGTCTATGCGCCAATTTGGTATGAATCTAAACGCTTCTATTAATTGTGCGGCTTGTGGGTGCCAGTGATCAACGGCTTGGACCAATAGGGTGCTGTTACTATCGGTGAGTAAATCAAATTGTTCAAAAGGGCCGTGATGAGCTTCCCAGTTATTATCGTGATTAGTGACAATTCGAGATTCTATGCATTCTTCAGTTGCAAGGCCGGCAAGTTCTTCTGGCTCAATTGGGTCTTCAAAGTCTCGGAATCCTTGTTTGATGAGTAATGGCTTCTTTTGCCAATA
Organism: Pseudoalteromonas sp. XMcav11-Q; assembly: GCF_040104525.1. NCBI lineage: Bacteria > Pseudomonadati > Pseudomonadota > Gammaproteobacteria > Alteromonadales > Pseudoalteromonadaceae > Pseudoalteromonas > Pseudoalteromonas sp. XMcav11-Q. The sequence continues at coordinate 10,551 of NZ_JBECOX010000001.1, read as the reverse complement.
CTGGGCAAGAAATTGTTCGAAGGTAAGGTCATTAATTTGCAGTTGATACATAGGGAAATTCCAGTAATAAAAAAGCGAAAGAGTGCACTCTTTCGCTTATTCTATACCAAGTAGTAAAAAGCTGGTGTCGCTTTATACTTAGTTTAGTTCGTCAATGAACGCTTCAGCACGACCGATATAGTTTGCTGGCGTCATTTCTTTCATTTGTGCTTTTACTTCATTTGGCAAGTCTAGGTTATCGATGAAGTCAGCCATGATTTCTTTGTTTACGCGCTTACCACGAGTAAGATCTTTTAGCTTTTCATATGGCTTTTCGATACCGTACTTACGCATTACCGTTTGGATTGGCTCTGCAAGTAGTTCCCAGTTATCATCAAGCTCAGCAAGCAAACGATCAGCATTGACTTCTAACTTGCTAACGCCTTTTAACGTTGCTTGATACGCGATAAGCGCATAACCCATACCAACACCTAAGTTACGTAAAACCGTTGAGTCGGTTAGGTCACGTTGCCAGCGTGAAACAGGTAGTTTTTGTGCAAGATGCGCAAAGATAGCGTTAGCAATGCCAAGGTTACCTTCAGAGTTTTCAAAGTCGATAGGGTTAACTTTGTGAGGCATTGTTGAAGAACCAATCTCACCAGCAATGGTTTTTTGCTTGAAGTGGTTTAGCGCGATATAACCCCAAACGTCACGGTCAAAGTCAATTAAGATAGTATTGAAGCGTGCAATCGCATCGAATAGCTCAGCGATATAGTCATGCGGTTCGATTTGTGTTGTGAACGGGTTCCAAGTCAAACCTAGGCTCGATACAAAACGTTCACTGTGTGCATGCCAATCGTAATCAGGGTAAGCGCTTAGGTGAGCATTATAGTTGCCAACGGCACCATTGATTTTACCAAGCATTTGTACGTTAGCGATTTGCTGGCGTTGACGTTGCAGACGAACATACACGTTTGCAAACTCTTTACCCATGGTTGATGGTGAAGCAGGTTGGCCGTGTGTACGAGTCATCATTGGAATTGACTTATACTCAACCGCTTTGTCTTTGATTGCGCTCAGTAGCTCATCACAGTATGGCAGTAATACCGTGTCACGCGCTTCAGTTAGCATTAGGCCATGAGAAAGGTTGTTGATGTCCTCAGAGGTACATGCAAAATGAATAAATTCATTGACGGCATTTAGCTCGGCATTGTCAGCTACTTTTTCTTTAAGAAGGTATTCTACAGCTTTAACGTCGTGGTTAGTGGTGCGCTCAATCTCTTTTACGCGTGCTGCGTCTGCTTCGCTGAAGTTTTCAACGATGCTATCAAGAAGTGCGTTGGCTTCATCGCTGAAAGCAGGTACTTCTTTAATGGCGTCGCTGCTCGCTAGCGCTTGTAGCCAACGAACTTCTACGATGACGCGGTATTTGATCAAGCCAAATTCACTGAAGATGCTTCTCAGTTCTTTGGTCTTGCTACCATAGCGACCATCCACAGGAGAGATAGCGGTTAACGCTGAAAGCTCCATAATAACTCCTAACTATTTGTTTTTGAACGATACTTAGATAGTGGTATTAGAACCACTACGAATTTTATACCAACTTGATTAATTAAGTGGTCTACTTTGAGGCGATAAAATCTAGTCGATAACACCGCTTCCGCATCCTGCTCACGCCAAGGTACCTACATCCATATAGGCAAGGCGAAAATTTTGCTATTTAGTTGTTCTAAATAAGAAATTCTTAGCCCTGTTAGCGTCAGATTTGCTCCTTCAAATTGAGCAAGTATTAAGACAAATTGGTATTACATATAACTTTTTGCAGCAGTAATGATTTTCTTTTTCGCAAAAAAGAAATGACGACGTTTACCGCCGAGCTGGCGCCACAATACTGCACTACGGATCCCCGCAAGTAATAGCGCCCGAATTTTTTGTTGTGTTGCTGTTTGTTTTAATAGCTCAGGCTTACCGAATACTTGGATCTTAGGGCCAAGAGGGCTTATTACTTGACCGTAAATGTTGGCAAGTGCGGCAACAACTTGGCTTTCACAGATATCAAAGTGTAATAACTGGCGCTCAACTTGCTGAATTTTTTGTGCTAACAAATCAAGAGATTTGCTATCGTTACTTAGCACTCGCTCTAATTGCATCATCGCGCCAACATATTTAACCATTTCAACGTCTTTTTCGCCGCCAGCCGAAAGCTGCTCAATTAGCGTTCGACAGCCTGTTTTGATGGCAAATTTGTCTGGGTAAACGTCCTCTGGGCGTTCAGGAGAAGTATTAATAATGCTTTTTAAAAAGCCCTCAACTTCATTTTCATTGAAGGTGCCGTAACGCGCACATTTTTGTACCAGTTTACTGATCTGACACATTGCCGCCAGAGGCATTACGTATTGGTTTTGCATTATTTAATCACCGACTCAATAATACCGCCGCCAAGGCACACGTCATTTGCGTAGAATACCGCAGATTGTCCGGGAGTTACGGCTTTTTGTGGCTCATCGAATAGCACACGTGCCATACCATCTTGGCCAACTAATAACGTACAAGGGATGTCGGTTTGGCGATAACGTGTTTTTACCGTGCAGCGAGTTGTACCTTGCGGACCTACGCGGTCGACCCAATGTAGTTGATTTGCGTTTAGACCATTGCTGAACAGGCGAGGGTGGTTTTTACCTTGACCAACAACCAGTACATTACGTTCGATATCTTTATCTACCACATACCAAGGTTCGCCGTTGCCTTCTTTAGAACCACCAATTAATAGACCCTTACGTTGACCTAGCGTGTGGTACATCAAGCCTTCATGTTCACCAACATGATTACCTTCGCAATCTTCAATCACACCAGGCTGCGCGGGCAAAAATTTGGCAAGGAAGTCTTTAAATTTGCGCTCACCGATAAAGCAGATCCCGGTTGAATCTTTTTTATCGTGTGTGATTAAGCCTTGGTCTTCTGCAATTTTACGCACTTCTGGCTTTTCAATTTCACCCACAGGGAAGAGTGTTTGCGCAATATGTTCATGGCTTAATGTGTAAAGGAAATAGCTTTGATCTTTGTTCTCGTCATCTCCACGAAGCATAACGAATTTACCGTCACGCTCTGCGCGACGAACATAGTGGCCAGTTGCGATATAGTCTGCACCCAACGCTTCTGCTGCAAACTGTAAAAAGGCTTTAAATTTGATTTCTTTGTTGCACATGATATCTGGGTTTGGTGTACGGCCAGCCTTGTATTCTTCAAGGAAGTGTTCAAACACATTATCCCAGTATTCAGCAGCAAAGTTTACGGTGTGTAGCTCAATACCTAGCTTATCACACACTGCCTGAGCATCTTTTAGATCTTCAGCTGCTGCACAATACTCATCATTGTCATCTTCTTCCCAGTTCTTCATAAACAGGCCTTCTACTTGGTAGCCTTGTTGTTTTAAAAGGTAGGCAGATACAGAAGAATCTACACCGCCGGACATTCCGACAATGACTTTAATGTGACTATTATCGCTCATAATTTCGCTATTAATCTTAATGCTCAGATAGAAAGCGCTTATTATACTCAAATCTCTTTAAATTGCACGTCCGTGAGCTGTTCAAGCGCAGGAGAAAAGTCCCACTAGGAAATGCTAAAGCACTCGATATTCACCGTTTTTAAGATCGCCCAGACTATATTTGCCTATTTGTGCGCGAATAAGTCTAAGCGTGGGATGACCAATATGCGCCGTCATACGACGAACTTGTCTATTACGCCCTTCTTTGATGGAGATAGAAAGCCAGGTTGTTGGGATATTTTTGCGTTCTCTTATCGGCGGGTTACGCGGCCAAACATTGGGCTCAGTTATTACTTCCACTTTGGCAGGTAAAGTTGGACCATCTTTTAGTTCTACACCGTTTCTTAGCGCGTTTAGGCATTCGCTACTTGGCTCTCCTTCGACCTGAACCCAGTAGGTTTTATATGTCGATTTTTTAGGAGAAGTCAGGGTGTTTTGTAATTTACCGCAGTTGGTAAGTAGCAATAGCCCCTCACTATCTCTATCCAAGCGACCTGCAGCATAGACATCTTTGATATCAATAAAATCAGCCAATGTTTGACGATTTTGATCATCAGTAAACTGACACAAAACATCAAAAGGCTTATTAAATAGAACGACTTTTACTTGCTCTGGCGGTAGGGCGGGTTTTGACAGCCGATTAGTTATTGGCTTTTTCCGTGCTGTGTTGTGTCTAGAGAATGCGGGCTTATTAGCATGTGATTTTCTTTTGTTATTTGTATTGGCTCTACTACTTGTGTTCATCGCCACATTCCTAAGGTTCACGAAAAATGGCATTTTAGCGCAATTGCTCCTGAGTGTCGCCTGCAAGCAAAAAAGCGACCCTCAGGCCGCTTTTTGACTGTTATCCGAAGATTACAGTGACGCTAGTACGTCGTTAAATACCGCAGAAGGACGCATAGCTGCGAACGCTTTGTCATCTTCTGGCTGGTAATAACCACCAACATCCATTGCTTGACCTTGTGCTTCATTTAGTGCTGCAACAATATCAGCTTCTTTTGCTGTTAGTTCCGCAGCAACATTTTCAAACTTAGCTTTAAGCTCTGCATCTTTGTCTTGTGCAGCAAGCTCTTGAGCCCAGTACATTGCAAGATAGAAATGGCTACCACGGTTATCAAGCTCTTTCACTTTACGTGAAGGTGACTTGTTTTCATCTAAGAATTTAGCCGTTGCTGCGTCTAGTGTGTCTGCAAGTACTTGTGCCTTAGCATTACCCGTTGTTTGGCTCAAATGCTCAAAAGAAGCAGCAAGTGCAAGGAATTCACCTAGCGAGTCCCAACGCAAGTGGTTTTCTTTTTCGAACTGTTGAACGTGTTTAGGCGCAGAACCACCCGCACCAGTTTCAAATAAGCCACCGCCATTCATTAGTGGAACGATAGATAGCATTTTTGCACTCGTACCAAGCTCTAAAATTGGGAATAGGTCAGTTAGGTAATCACGTAACACGTTACCCGTTACTGAAATAGTATCTTCGCCCTTTTTCATGCGCTCTAGAGAGTATAGTGTTGCATCCACTGGTGCTTTGATTAAGATTTCAAGGCCATCAGTGTCATGCTCTGGCAGATATGCGTTTACCTTTTTGATAAGTTCAGCGTCGTGAGCACGGGCTTCGTCTAACCAGAAAACGGCAGGTGTATTCGTTGCGCGAGCACGGTTAACCGCTAGTTTTACCCAGTCTTTGATCGGTGCATCTTTCACCTGACACATACGCCAGATGTCGCCTTCTGCAACAGTGTGCTCAAGTAAAGTGTTGCCCGCCGCATTTACAACGCGGATTGTGCCAGCTGATGGCGCTTCAAACGTTTTGTCGTGTGAACCGTACTCTTCCGCTTTTTGTGCCATTAGACCGACGTTAGGGATCGTACCCATAGTACGTGGGTCAAATGCACCGTTTTCTTTACAGAAATCAATCGTTGCGCCGTACACACCTGAGTAACAACGATCTGGGATCACAAAAGCCGTATCTTGTTGTTTACCTTCAGCATTCCACATCTGACCGCTTGAACGAATTGCAGCAGGCATTGATGCATCAATGATCACGTCACTAGGTACATGCAGGTTTGTAATACCACGGTCTGAGTCTACCATCGCGATATCAGGTGCTGTCTCGTAAACGGCTGCAAGGTCAGCTTCGATTTCTTTGCGCTTCGCATCGTCCAACGACTCAATTTTTGAGTACACGTCGCCAACACCGTTGCTTGCATCAACACCGATTTCAGCAAATGTCGCCGCATGCTTTTCGAATACGTCTTTGTAGAATACTTTTACAGCATGACCAAAGATGATTGGATCTGACACCTTCATCATTGTTGCTTTCATGTGTAGCGAGAACAAAACGCCTTTATCTTTTGCTTCTTGTACTTGTACTGCTAAGAATTCACGTAGTGCCTGTACACTCATACGAGAGGCGTCAATGATTTCACCCGCAAGTAGTGGCGTGCTTTGTTTTAGTACGGTGATGTCACCATTGTTCGCTACGTGCTCAATACGAACATCAGTCGCTTCAGCAACCGTTACCGACTGTTCAGAACCGAAGAAGTCACCGTCAGCCATTGATGCAACATAAGACTGTGAGTCTTTAGACCAAGCACCCATTGAATGTGGGTTTTTACGAGCATAGCCTTTGACTGAAGTTGGAGCACGGCGGTCTGAGTTACCTTCACGAAGTACAGGGTTTACTGCACTACCTTTGATTTTGTCATAACGCGCTTTAACATCGGCTTCTTCGTCTGTTTTTGCTTCAGAAGGATACTCTGGAAGCGCGTAACCTTTAGCTTGCAATTCTTTAATTGCTGCACGAAGTTGTGGAATTGAAGCACTGATATTAGGTAACTTGATGATGTTAGCTTCAGGCGTTTTAGCAAGTGCACCTAGCTCAGCGAGTGCATCACCAATACGTTGTTCTTCTTTTAAGTACTCAGGGAAAGTCGCAATAATACGTCCTGCAAGTGAAATATCGCGAGTTTCAACTTCGATATTTGCAGGCTTAGTGAATGCTTGGATGATTGGCAATAGCGAGTAAGTTGCGAGAGCCGGGGCTTCATCTGTTTTGGTATAGATAATTTTCGATGTCATCATCATTCCTAGATAGTTGTGGGCTGTTACGCCGTTCAACAATTGCTAATAGGACTAAGCAACGCAATTTTCACACTCAACAACGTGTCGTTGTCGCTGGTTAAAACGGGACCAGTTCACTAAGCGATTAATGAAAGGTGCAAAAAACCTCGACAATCCTCGTTAGAATCGATGCCTAGGTAGCGCAGCATTAGCAAGTTTGTTAGGTATTTATACTTTTGGCTTATTACAATAACTGGTATTCATTCAGCATTGAAATGCATCAAGTAGCAATATCTAATCAACCTGAAATTGACTTTGCAAGCGTGCTTTAGTCTAACAGTGTTTGCATATGGGGGCTAATTATTAAATTTAAAGTGTAAAAGTGAAAAGTTATAACAAACGTGATAAGGAGAGATTGAAGATTTCTTTTAGTTATTGTGCAGATATTCAAAAAAGAGGAATAAGCGAGCACTCATGTAACCCGCTTTAGCCAAAAACTACGTTAACACTTAAACAACATCTTCCGTAATTGGAGCGATGTTGGTTGCGTGTAGACCCTTAGGTCCTTGTTGTAGCTCGAATGATACATCCTGACCAGCTTTAAGCGTCTTGTATCCATCCATTACAATCGTTGAGTAATGAGCAAAGATATCTTCGTCACTGCCGTCTTCTACGATGAAACCAAACCCTTTGGCGTTATTGAACCATTTGACTTTTCCGCAAGCCATACTTCTACATCCTTCTATAAGTTGACTAAATTAATGTTAATCTACTCTTTTAATTTTGCTAAACTGCCCATAGATTAGACAGTCATGTAAGACTGTAGTTTATATGAGCAAGCAGTCAAGTTTTTTGCTCTTTTTTTTAACATTTTATTTATTTCTCAAATCTATTTGCTTGAGTATATAAGACAAGACTATATTTATTATGAGTGGGACAAAAGATTCGGGTGTATTGGACGCCGTTCGCGAGGAACAGAAGCAGCAGCTTCAACCGCCGCGAAAATATAAAGTGATTTTAAACAATGATGATTACACGCCCATGGATTTTGTTGTCGAGGTATTGACGACATTCTTCAATATGGATAGCGAGAGAGCAACTGAGGTGATGCTTGAAGTGCATCACAAGGGAAAAGCGGTATGTGGAGTATACCCTGCTGACATAGCCCATACCAAGGCTGAGCAGGTAAACCGATATGCTCGTGACAACGAGCACCCGCTGCTCTGTAGTTGTGAGCAGGAATAACCTATAAATTTCTTGTTGGGGGTTGCCAATGCTAAACAAAGACTTAGAACTTACTCTTAACGCCGCGTTTCGCGAGGCCCGTTCTCGCCGTCATGAATTTATGACGGTTGAGCATTTATTACTTGCATTGATCGATAACCCCTCTGCTAGTGAGGCGCTTGATGCCTGTGGTGTCGATATGGATACCTTGAAGCGCGAGTTATCAGAGTTTATTGATGAAACAACGCCTGTTATTCCTGATTTAGAGGAAGACAGAGAAACACAACCAACACTTGGTTTTCAGCGTGTATTACAACGCGCTGTATTCCATGTTCAATCATCTGGTCGCTCAGAAGTAACAGGGGTAAACGTGCTTGTCGCGATTTTTTCTGAGCAAGAAAGCCAAGCTGTTTATTTACTTAAGAAAGCCGACGTTAGTCGTCTAGATATTGTTAATTTCATTAGTCACGGTATCTCTAAAATTGAAGATGATCACGAGCGAGACGATCATGAAGAGATGCAAGACGATAGCGGTGAAATGCAACAGGAAGAGAAAACCAAGCTGGAAAATTTCACTTCTAATCTAAATATTCAAGCGGAATCTGGACGTATTGATCCGTTGGTTGGTCGTGATGAGGAAGTTGAGCGTACGGTTCAGGTGCTGTGCCGTCGTAAGAAAAATAACCCGTTACTCGTTGGTGAAGCGGGGGTTGGTAAAACCGCGATTGCTGAAGGTTTAGCTTATCGGATCGTCAATAATCAGGTACCTGATGTAATTGCTGACGCTGTGGTTTACTCACTGGATATGGGAGCATTACTTGCGGGTACAAAATATCGCGGTGACTTTGAGAAACGTTTTAAAGCGCTACTGAAAGAACTTCAGTCAAAGCCTCATGCGATATTATTTATTGACGAAATCCATACCATTATCGGCGCTGGCGCTGCTTCAGGTGGTGTGATGGATGCATCTAATCTAATTAAGCCACTGTTATCGAGTGGACAGCTTCGCTGTATGGGTTCGACAACATATTCTGAATTCAAGAATATCTTTGAGAAAGACAGAGCATTAGTGCGCCGCTTCCAGAAAATCGACGTGGTTGAACCAAGTGTTGAAGATACCACGAAGATCTTACATGGCTTGAAAGAGCGTTATGAAGAGCACCACGGTATTCGTTACACGCAAAAAGCGTTAAAAGCGGCAGCTGAGCTGAGCGCTAAATATATTAATGAGCGTCATTTGCCTGACAAAGCAATCGATGTCATTGATGAAGCGGGTGCAAGTCAAAGGCTACAGCCAACTTCAAGACGGAAGAAAACGATTAATGTGTCGGACATTGAAGCTATTGTGTCTAAAATGGCGCGTATTCCACAGCAAAGCGTATCATCTAGTGATAAAGAAACGCTTAAGAATCTTGATCGTAACTTAAAGATGTTGGTGTTTGGCCAAGATGAGTCGATTGACGCGTTAACATCAGCAATTCGCTTATCACGCTCAGGTCTTGCTAATGAAGACAAGCCTGTAGGTTCATTCTTGTTTGCAGGTCCTACTGGGGTTGGTAAAACCGAAGTAACCAAGCAACTTGCTAAGTGTATGGGCATAGAGTTTATTCGCTTCGATATGTCTGAGTACTCTGAGCGCCATGCCGTTAGCCGCCTAATTGGTGCGCCTCCGGGGTATGTTGGCTTTGAGCAGGGTGGACTGTTGACCGAGGCTGCAATCAAGCATCCTCATGCAGTGGTGTTGCTCGATGAAATAGAGAAAGCACACCCAGACATCTACAACATTCTATTGCAGGTTATGGATCATGGTACGCTAACAGACAACAATGGTCGTAAGGCAGACTTTAGAAACATTGTGTTGGTGATGACAACAAATGCGGGTGTGCAAGAGACTGTTCGTCAATCGATTGGATTCCAGCAGCAAGACTACTCTCATGATGCCATGGTAGAAATCAATAAGGTGTTCACACCAGAGTTTAGAAACCGCTTGGATAACATCATTTGGTTCAACCACCTAGAGAAAGAAGTTATCTTGCAAGTTGTTGATAAATTCATTGTTGAATTGCAAGCGCAGCTTGATAAGAAGTCTGTTAATCTGGAACTTACGGCGCAAGCACGAGATTGGCTGGCAGATCTTGGTTACGACAAGGCAATGGGGGCTCGTCCAATGGCGAGGGTTATTCAGGACAACCTGAAAAAGCCTCTTGCCAATGAAATCTTGTTTGGTCATTTGTCTGATGGTGGGACGGTAAAAGTCACAGTGAAAGACAACAAGTTGTCCTTTGATTACCAAACGGAAGCGGTGTCAGCATAAGACCTTTGAACTATAGGATAAAAGCCCAGCACTGCTGGGCTTTTTGTTATCACTGAGTTTGATGCGGCATTACCGTCTTTTAAACTCAGCGTTAGTCGTTCGTGTATACTAATTGCTTGAGTGAACTTGGTATACCTAAGTAACATCAGTATGTTGAAGTCGCTTGGGTATCAACGAGTTTACGGCATCAACTTAGTATAAATCTACACACGCAGATTAACGAGCACGGAAGACCATGGTGCTCCCTTTGAACGCTGAGGTTAGGGCTAGATAATAAATTCAAACGACAAAAAGCCCAGAATAGCTGGGCTTTTTGTTATCACTGAGTTTGATGCGGCATTACCGTCTTTTAAACTCAGCGTTAGTCGTTCGTGTATACTAATTGCTTGAGTGAACTTGGTATACCTAAGTAACATCAGTATGTTGAAGT